>CAYMIU010000014.1:59877-84098 GCA_964390515.1 uncultured Stakelama sp. | reverse complement strand
CGCCACTCGGCGACAGCCCTGATCCGCATCCACAACCGACTTCTTCAACACAATCCCACCCATAACGGAAACCCCGGTCAGGCCCGGACCGGCGGGCGTCCCGACTACGGACCAAAGCCGCCATGGGAGCCCACGGGTGAGACCCTGCCGGGCCGCTTCAAAGTGGGCGACAAGGTACGCGTGAAGGATTTGCCGGCGATCTTCTACACCCGGACACAGATGTATGCCCGGAACATGACGGGCACGATCGCTGCTCTGACTTATCCGGACCTTGTTCCCGCCGACGAGGCTTGGGACCGCTACGATCAGCCACAGCAGCAATATTACATCGTCCGCTTTCCACAGAAGGAGCTTTGGGCGGAATATCCGTTCGAAAACGACACGCTTCAAAGCGAATATCCGGACATGTGGCTCGAGCCCGTCGAGTAACTGAAGACTTAGCCCTAGTCATAGGAGCAGGATATGGCGACGACACACAATCATGGCGACCACGACCATTCGCACGACGATGGTCACGACCATCCGGGAGCCGCCCCGATGGTCGATGAGATTTCCGACTTCGAAGTTCTGGAGCTAGCCGTTCGTGAACTGGCCATCGAGAAAGGCCTGTTCACTGCCGAAGATCACCGCGTTTTTTCCGAATGGAACGATGCAAGATCGCCAGCCGCAGGTTCGCGCATGGTCGCAAAGGCCTGGCTGGACCCCGAATACAAGGCCCGGGTTTTTTCCGACCCGCTGAATGCCAGCAAGGAAGTGGGCGTCGACTGGGCCGAGCCGAGCGGCTTTGGCACCACCAGCGACTATATGCACCTGACCGTGTTGGAAAACACGCCGACGCTGCATCACGTCATCGTCTGCACGCTGTGCTCCTGCTATCCACGTCCCCTGCTGGGCCACTCGCCCTATTGGTACCGCGCGCCCAATTACCGCCGCAGGATCGTTCGCTGGCCACGCCAGGTGCTGGCGGAGTTCGGATTGGTCATTCCGTCCGAAGTCGAGGTGCGGGTGGAGGATTCCAACGCGAAGAGCCGCTTCATGGTCCTGCCCGTGCGCCCCGAGGGCACGGAGGGCTGGTCGGAGGATCAACTCGCCGAAATCGTCACGCGCGACTGCATGATCGGCATTGCTCAACCGAAGCCCGGCAGGACATCGGACGGGCCCAGGCCGATCCATAAGGCCAGCCGGCCGGTGCATAGCGGCGGCAGGCCGGCGGAGGCAGCGCGATGAGTGGGGCGAGCGGCGCCGCTCACGGTCACGGCGAGGGGCAGCACGTTGACCTGAGGCCTGTCGAGTTGCTCGAGGCGCTTCAGGACGAGGATCAAACCTGGGACCGGCTGGCGGCGCGTTGGTCGGTGACCAACCCGGAACCGCCATGGAAGGTCTGCCTCGATGCGACCTGCGACGCTCTGTCGGCGGTCGGCGCGCTAGATTCGCTTGAGCGCCGTCACGCCGAGGACGAGCTGGAGACGGTGTACAGCGAGATCCCCAACCCCGAACGCCAGCTGCTCTCACTCGCGCACATCATGCTCAGTCGAGGTCTGGTGACCGAGGAAGAACTCGCCCGCCAAATTCGCACAGTCCGGGACCGGCTCGAAGCCGTGTAGGACCCAAAGAGGTAGACTTATCATGGCAAACTATCGCTCTCACGCTATACGTGCCGCCTGGGCAGCGCCTCTCTTTCTGGCGGGCACCCCGGCATTCGCCCATCACCCGACAGGCGGTCAGACTCCGATGACATTCGGGGACGGCCTGCTTTCCGGTCTGGGGCACCCGGTGATTGGTATTGACCACTTCGCCTTCGTCGTCGCCGTCGGTATTGCAGCCGCCTTGGCTGGCCGCCTGTGGCCGCTGGCGGTCTCCTTCGTCGTCGGAGCCGTTGGGGGATGCCTGGTGCATGTCGCCGGCATCAACTTGCCCGTCGCCGAACTGGTCATCGCTGCGACTGTGTTGCTGCTCGGCGCGATCATCGCCACCAATCGCCAGCTTCCCGCTATCATGCTCGGCACGCTCTTTGCGGGCGCAGGGCTGTTTCATGGGTGGGCGTACGGCGGGTCGATCCTAGGCGCGCAGGAGATGCCGCTCGTCGCATATCTCACTGGCTTCACCCTTATCCAATTGGCCATCGCCCTGTTCGCTGGTCTCGTAACCCGCTGGGTGATGGTCAGCCACCCTGCTCGCCAAATGAATGTGCGCCTAGCGGGCGGCGTGGTGGCTGGCATGGGGCTGGCGCTGTTCGTCGGACAAATCGAAGGCGTGCTGTTTCCGGGCGTGCTGTGACCGCCGGCGACGCAGGCCGAATGCGCGTTAGTTGATCTGACCCTTCATCGTTACGGCAATGAACCTCAGGTCCATCGCCGTAACGATGATCTCACCGTGATTTGGCGCCGAGGACGTAGGGCAGAAGATGCCCCGGCTCATCGGACGGCGCGGAAAAAACAGGAGAAGCACCGTGGCAAAGTTCGAAAATCGATTGGCTTGTGTGATCAAATCCGACGGCACGATCGCGCGTGGCTATATGATCGACAAGTGCGAAAAGAAGGGCGACAACGAATATCTGATCAGCTGGAAGATCCCGCTGCAGGGCGAGGCCAAGACTAACTTCGCGGGCACGATCGGCAGCGCGATGGAAGAGGAAGTCCAACCCGGCTTCATAACCGTTGGACTGACGCAAGATCCAAGTCAGATGCAGGTGCATACATTTGACGTGAGCGGTAAGCCTGCGGCCCGGTCATTTCACATCGCATGCTTCAGAGACGAGTAGATCGATGACGAATGCGGCCTCTGCCGTTGCTTCGACTATAATCCGGTTCGAAGCTGGAGCGCCTTGCTGAGGTTGGCGGTATGGGCCCTGGGCGTGGAATAGCCGAGCGCAGAGAGCGGGCGAGGCTGGTTGCGTTTGTCGACCGATCTGGCGCTCAATGATTGCGGGTGATGGCTGCGCGCCGGTTTACCCCCTCTCTGCGAAGGCACCCGTTCCGGCATGGGCCGGCAGGCATCACCCGCACCAGCGCTCGAAAGCAAGAGCAGAGGAGACCACCGGATGGATGACGTTCTCCTACGCGTTGTGATTTTCATAGTGGTTGGGTTGATATCGGGCTTCTTCGCGGGCTTGTTCGGTATCGGCGGAGGCACCATCCGCATGCCGATCTTCATCTACCTGTTCCCCTGGCTCGGCGTTGCCCATCCGGTGATGATGCATGTAGCAACCGCGACCTCAATGGCACTCGTCATACCGAGCGCCATCAGTTCGAGCCGCAAGCACTACAAGCTCGGCGATTTAGATGTGGGATTCTTCAAGACCTGGGCCGTCGGCCTTCTTGCCGGCGTTGTGATCGGATCGATCCTGCTGCCATTCGGGTCGACCGAGATTTTGCAGGCCCTGTTTTCGATCTATATCGTCCTGGTAGGTCTCTACATCGCGTTCAATCACGGGCGCTTTTTTTTCGGCCAGCAGCCGCCAAAGGGCGCAAAGATGGTCGGCCTCTCTTCGGTCGTCGGCTTCGTCGCTGCGATGACCGGCACCAGCGGCGGCACGCTAACAACACCGATCCTCTCGGCCTTCAATATGCGTCTGGAACGCGCGCTCGCGATTTCTGCCGCCACCGGTCTGATCACCGGCACGGCGGCCTCAATCGGAGCTATCATCAGCGGTTGGAATGCCAAGGAGCTTCCGTCTTACTCACTCGGCTATGTCGACGTTATTATATTCCTGGTGATGGTTCCGACAGTCATGGTTGCCGCGCCGATCGGCGTGAGTGTCAGCCACAAGATGAACGAGCGAACATTGCAGCTTACCTACGCGCTGCTGCTAATCGGCATCGGCATTGATCTTTTGCGGCGCCTCATCTGATCAGGACGGCGGGTTAGCCACAGAAGACACACAACTGTTCGAGCTCAGTAAAAAATAGCCCAGCCTGCAAAGAGTAAGAAGAATTCACAGGTCATAGAATCCGCTACGCGACTATAGTCGGGCCTCAGGATCGAATATGTAAAAATAGAGAGGAAGCGCTGATGAGAGGAATTGAACCAGGCGATACCGCCTTTCTGCTAGTCTGCACGGCGCTGGTCCTCATGATGACGCCGGCGCTGGCGCTGTTCTACGGAGGACTGGTTCGGGAACGGAACGTCCTGTCGGTCATGATCCAGAACTTCGTCTGTATCGGCGTGGTGGGGATTATCTGGGTATTTGGCGGCTTCAGCCTTGCCTTTGGCCCGTCGATCGGCGGCTTCATCGGGGACTTCCGCACCTATTTCGGCATGCACGGCATCGGCGTGGAAGCAGATCCCACCTATGCCGCGAACGTCCCGTTTATCCTGGTGTTCGGTTACCAGATGATGTTCGCCATCATCACGCCGGCGCTGATGACGGGCGCGTTCGTTGGCCGGATGCGGTTCGGCCCCTTCCTGTGGTTTGTCGCGCTGTGGACAATCTTCGTCTATCTGCCTGTGGCGCACTGGATCTGGGGCGGCGGTTTCCTGTCGCAGCTGGGCGTCGTCGATTTTGCTGGCGGGATCGTGATCCATGCCTCGGCCGGCGCGTCCGCGCTGGTGACCGCCATCTATCTTGGGCGCCGGCCAACCGGTGACAGCGGGCCGGTTCCGGCCAGCCTGCCGTTGGTCGCGCTAGGCGCAGGTCTGTTGTGGTTCGGATGGTTCGGCTTCAATGCGGGCGGCGCCTATGCCGCCGACGGCCTTGCCGCTTATGCCTTCACCAACACCATGCTTGCCGGAGCGATGGCGATGCTGGTGTGGATGTTCTGGGAGTGGCGGGAAGCCGGGCACCCGACATTCTCCGGTGTGCTGGTCGGGTCAGTGACGGGGCTTGCCACGATCACCCCCGCATCGGGATATGTTGAGCCAATGTCGGCGCTGCTGATCGGCGCGATCGGCGCTACCTGCTGTTATTTCGCCAAGTACATCCAATCGTGGTTGAAGGCGGAGGACACGCTGGAGGTGTTCCGCGCGCATGGAATTGGCGGAATCACCGGCTCGCTGTTGATCGGCGTACTGGCGAGCCCCGCGATCAATGCCGTCGCGGCAGGAGGCCGGCAGCTGTCGGTTCAAGCAATCGCGGTGGCGATCGTCGTCATCTACGCCGTGATCGTCACCACCATCATCCTGTTCCTGCTCGACAAGCTGAGCAAGCTGCGCGTGCCGGTGGAGGTCCAGCGCGAGGGCCTGGACGAGCCGTTCTACGGCGAGAGCGCCTATAGCCTGTGGGGCATGAAAGCGGGAAAGCCGGACTGATGCGACGATCTGCGGGTGGTCCGGCGATACCGCCCACCGCGCTATCCATTCTTCCGTCGGAGGTGAACCGCTTCTGCCATGGAACTGACGCTCTTCATCTTCTTCCTCGTCTACCTTGCCATGGGGCTGGGCTCGCTGCCCTTCTTCCGGGTAGGACGCACCGGTGCCGCGGTGATCGGCGGCATGGCGATGTTGACGATCGGCAGCATCACGCCGCAGCAGGCGTGGAACGCCATCGATTATTCCACGATGGGAATGCTGTTCGGCCTGATGGTGGTCTCCGCCGCCTTTGTGGTGTCGGGCTTTTACGGCTGGCTGGCGAGAAAGGCCGCAAGCTCCAACGTGTCGGAGCGCGCATTGCTGGCTATCCTTATCGTTGTCGGCGGGGTCATGGCGGCCTTTCTTACCAATGATGTCGTCGCGGTGTCGATGTGCCCGCTGCTCCTGTCGATCACCATGGCGCGGGGGTTGAACCCTGTGCCGTTCCTGCTGGGCTTCTGCTTTGCCGCCAATACCGGTGCGGCCGGCACCATCATCGGCAGCCCGCAGAACATAATCGCCGCGCAGAAGCTGAACCTGTCCTTCGCGGGCGTGTCAGAGATCACCGCCGTTCCCGCCCTGCTGTCATTGCCAGTGATCTGGCTCGTCATCACCTACCTCTACCGTGATCGGTGGAAACTGGCCATGCCCTCCACCGATGGGAACGGCGCGCCGGGCGAGACGGAGCCTCCTCCTTTCTCCGTGGGGGAAACGCTGAAGGCGGCCGTCACCGCATTCGCAGTTGTGGTGGCATTCGTCTTCAGCGACTGGCCCCGCGAAACCGTCGCTCTTACCGCGGCGGGAGTTCTGCTGCTCAGCAGGCGCGTCTCGTCCAAGTCACTGCTGCACGAAGTAGATGGCGAACTCATCCTCCTCATTATGGGGCTGTTCGTCGTCAATGCCGGCCTGTCTGCAACCGGTCTGCCGCAGCAGCTCGTGACGTACCTCGCGGCGGAGGGCATCAACCTCAATAACCCGACTGTACTCTTCCTCATCAGCAGCGTCGTCAGCGACCTGGTGGGAAACAACCCCGCCGTCATGATGCTCGTGCCCTATCTCCGTGTCGGAGGCGACGCGAATTATCTCGGTGCGGCGCTGTCGCTCGGCACGCACTTTTCCAGCAACCTGGTTGTATTTGGCAGCCTCGCGGGGATCATCATGGTCGAACAGGCGAAGGATCGCGGGGTGAAGATCTCCGGTGCCGAATTCTCCAAGGCGGGCGTTCTCGTCACCGCAGCCACGATGATCATCGCGGTCGTGTGGCTGCTGATCTGAGCCCGCAGACCTATGGCTGGGCTTCAACGCGTCGTGAAAGGATGGCCATTGATGATCCCGCATGTCGTTCTGCTTCGGGGCCTCGCCGGCGTGGCCGCTGCCGCAGTCGTGCTGTGCTCTGCAGCCTAGCATTTCTGCGGCTTTAGGGGGCGCGGACAAGTACCCTCGTTGCGATATTGGTCGGCCCGACTTTGGGTCGCATCCCAGCAAGACGGTCGGGCTGAAAAGGGCCCGACCAATCGGAAATCAGGCGTCGGAAGTGGCCGACTTGCGCTTGGACTTGGCTGGGGCGCCGTTCGCACCGCCGGTGCTCCGCGTCATACCCGGCTTGCGGCCCAGGCCGATCTTCTTGGCCATGGCTCGACGCGCTTCCGAGTAGCTTTCAGCAACCATCGGATAGTCTGATTTCAGACCGTAACGATCGCGATATTCTTGTGGCGTGAGACCGTGACCGGCAAGATGGCGCCGGAGCGTCTTGTACGGCTTGCCGTCGATCATCGATATGATGTGGTCCTTGGAAGCGAGAGACTTCCTGACCGAAACCGCTGGCGTGTATTCATTTGTCACGTCTGCTGATTTCACGTCTGGCTCAGCACGCGAGAGCTGGTCCACAGCTCCGTGCATATCCTTCAGAAAGGCGAGAACGTCGGTCTCAGATGCTCGAGTGTTCGGGTTAGACAGCCAAGCGGTGGTCAGTTGCACCGCAAAATCAATCGTGTCGAAGTTCGGATCGTCTTCGGCAATATTAGCCATTATGTACATACTTTCCTTGGGGAGTGGCTGCGCTGCCATCTAGGCGTCGCCCATTCAAGGTTTAACGGACGTGAAGGCACCCACGACAGCGGAGACTCCTCTCCAACAGTCGGCGAGAAGCACAGGAAAGCTGTACCCCGCGCGTTACCTCTCGTGTTTAGATACCCGCACGATACTCTAAGAATGTCCGACTTTGGGAAGATTGTGTCGAAAAACAAGAAGGTGGGTCGAACCTCGACAACTCATCGCAGTAATGTTTCAACAAAGACCTCAACGCCAAAGTATAACTGCGTAATACGGGCGTCGCATTGACATGTCGTTTCGTGATGAGATCTGGCTGCCGGGTGCTCAGGAGTTTTTCGACCCAAACGGGGCGTAAGCCGTCATTTCGTCCAAGCGGCTGGCCACCGGCGGCTTTCCAGGCTCTCGAGCCACAAGCCGCCTTTCCGCTACGGGCCCACGTCCGGCCGAAGCTTGTCGGCTGAACGAACGGCCGCTTTCTGGGGGCTGCCAAGTGGCAGCGAATGACTGACATTGGGTCCTTTTCACGCTGACAGGACAAACACTTGGAGAGATAGCGTAATCTACGTCTTACGTGTCGCCGTCACACCTGCCGTGCTTCCAGAGCGTGCCTTCTTCAGACGAGATTGCCGCCACGACGCACCGTGACGAAGACGATCCAGTGGTCTGATCCTGATCGGCAGATGCGGCTGAATATGCGCGGTGAAGGGTGTCAGCAGCGCCAGCGCGTCCAACTTCAATTGCAGGTCTGCTTCGTCGTCATAGGTAATGGCGGTTTCAGTCTCGCCTTCATGGCCGAAGATGTCGCAGCGCAGGCTGTCGCTCACACGGCCCTTCAGTGCGGTGGTGGCGAGGCCGCGATAGCTGTGGACGTCCTTGTCCTTCCAGGCCCCGCCGATCCGCCGACGCCATTCGGTGCCTTCTGGGAACGCCCAACGCCGCAGCTTACTGAAGATCGTCTTGTAGAAGGTGCTAGCGAAGCTGGAGGAGTCGGCCGACACCATTTCCGGGAAGAGCATCGTGCAGCCAACGCGCCGCAGTTCACCGATATAGTCGATGAAGCCGAGCCGGATCAGTTCGGGATGGATCGGCAGCTTGCGGATCGACTGGACATTCTTGAGCGGGCGATCCTCGGTGTAGTCGATGACGAGGTAGGGGATCGGCTCCTGCTCATGCACCTCGGCCAAGCCCAGTCCTGCGAGTTCGGAGCTGCGACCGCCATACAGGGGCAGCATAAGCGGCAACCAGTACCAGGCGTCATGGATGATCTCGGTTCCGGGCTTCAGGCGATGGTCGATCCCCTCGGCGCCCGTCCAGATCGGCGCGGACAGCAGACGCGCGACCTCGGCCTTCGTCCAGTTGGCGCGCTTGTCACGCTTGCGCTTGCGGTCCTTGCGCGGGCCCTTGCCCGCACCCTTTCGCGCCGTCTTGAACAGAAGCGGGATCGAAGGCGAATGCCCCGTTTCATCGCCATCCTCACCCGCGGCATGGTCCAGGACCGATGTCACCCACGTCAGATGCTTGTTGATGGTCACTTGGCCGAGACCGACTTCGGACACAGGCAGCGTTGCGGCACGGGCAAGGCTGGCCTCGAAGCCGCCGGCGCGCTCCTCGCGGGTTCGGCCCCAGCGGTTCGGCAGGGCAGCACACAGCTTGGTAAAGGCGCGGACATGCGACTGCTGGAGGTCTTCGATCATGATGCCGGTGCCGCAGGCGTAATCGAACAGACGGATTGCGGTTCGCACCTGCTTGACCGTGTCGGTGTCCCAGTCGCCGGCCTTCTGGTGCTCGGCGATCGCTTCCTCGCTGGCTTCAATCAGATCCTTCTTCGGACGGATCGGTAGCGGCGGCGTCGGTTCGTCTTCCACGGCCGGGGCAGGCGGGACAGCCGTGACGACCTCTGGCGCGGCGGCGGGCCCGGATCGTTCGAAAGCGAAGGGGGTGTCGTCGGCGAGTGCTTCGTCGATCCACGCCTCTGTCGTCTTCGCGCCAGGAAAGCCGCGCTGTCGCCTCGCGACACGCCGCCGCCCTGGCCTTGCATATCAGGCGTTGAACGTGCCCGACATTGTCCGTCGTGACGGGGAAGCCGAAGGCCGTGCTATAGGTCGCCACCTGTTCACCGGAAACGACGCCGCCGTGTTGCAGGTCAAAAACGATGTTCGCGACGGTCTTGGCCTGCGCGGGACTCCAGCCGTTCGCAATGAGGCGCTGATGCTCGCCGAGCGTCCAGCGCGCCGCGATTCCGCCGCGGGCGAAGAACTCCCAAGCCTCGGCGTGAAGCGAGTTGGCCGTGGCGTGAGCGCCCGGGTCTGCCTGGCTCCCGGTCTGATCCTGTTCGATCCGCTGCAACTGCCAGCGCAGGGCGTCGCTGAACACCTGCTTCATCTGCTCGCGACTCATGCCGCTGAACTGACCATAGGCCATGCGCAAACCCTCGACTGCGACGCTCAGTCGGTCAGATATAAGGCGGGCCCGGTAAAAATTTCCGGTACGTAACGAAATGGAGAGGGGCAGCGGCTGGCCCGCCACCATGATCTTACGCCGCCAATGATAGCTGCCGCCGCGCAGTTTCAGGTTCGGCAATCCCACGTCATGGCCCCCGATGGGTACAGCGAGGGGTACAACCGTGGGTACAACGGTTCCCGATCGCCGGGTTGGCGACGTGAAATCAGCAACTTAGCGTGAGTTGGTCGGGGAGACAGGATTCGAACCTGCGACATCCTGCTCCCAAAGCAGGCGCGCTACCAGACTGCGCCACTCCCCGACGCCCGGTGCGCGTAGGCGTATTGATCGGCCGGCGCAAGCAATCCCTCGGTGACGAAATTGACGCGGTGGGCCCGGCAGGACTTGAACCCGCAACCTAGCCGTTATGAGCGGCCAGCTCTAACCAATTGAGCTACAGGCCCCCGCGTATGCGCCTGACTATAAGCTGCAACGCGCGGCGGCAATGCCCGACGTAACAACTCCCGGCGCAAAAGCAGCCGGCGGGGCGAGCAACAGAAAAAGGGCGCCTCCGCAATGCGGAAGCGCCCCGTTCCTTGTCAGTAAGCGGCAGGCCTGAATGACCCGCGGCGCACTTACTGCAGGTTGTCGGCCTTTTCCTCGCCGGCGTCGCGGACGTTGTCAGCAGCGTCTTCGAGGTTGTCAGCTGCGTTCTCGAGACCAGCAGCAGCAACCGCGTTCGACGAGTTGTCAGCCAGATCTTCGAGGTTGTCCGCCATCATTTCCATGTTGTCGGCCATCATGTCGGCGTTGTTCTCGACCGCGGCGGCCTCCGGCGACTTCGAGCAAGCAGCCACGGACATCAGGCCGGCGGCGGCAGCGATCAGAACGATCTTCTTCATTCGAATGCTCCCAAGCATCTATTCGTTTCGCAGCCGACCCTGTGCCGTTGCGAGCCCCGGCAAATACCGCACCTTTTCGGTGGGTCAATGCCGAAATTCATCTGACAGCAAGGTTCGCGACGAGCCGATTCAGTGTGCGGGCCGCGAAACCGGCCCGATTTCCTCCGGCGCGTCGGCCACGATCACGAGCATCGCCGTCCATGCCGCGACGTTCTGGCGCAGGTTTTCGGGGTCCACCCGGTCGAGCGTGTCGTCGGGCGTATGGTGCACGTCGAAGTAATCGAGGCCCGAC
Source organism: uncultured Stakelama sp. (assembly GCA_964390515.1). Classification (GTDB taxonomy): domain Bacteria; phylum Pseudomonadota; class Alphaproteobacteria; order Sphingomonadales; family Sphingomonadaceae; genus Sphingomonas. The sequence goes on along the minus strand of CAYMIU010000014.1, from coordinate 73,127 downwards.
TGATTGAGGTCGACGCCCGCCACGCCCAGCGCCACCGTCGGGCCGATGTCGGCTCCGCTGCCGCCCGGGCCGTTGCCGCGCACGATGCCGAGCGGGGCGAGCGCGGCGGCGAGACGATCACCCACCGGCTTGGCGGTTTCCGGCAGCGTCATGCCGAGCCGCCAGATCTTGTCTGCGCCAAAATCGCTCTCGGCGGCGAGCGCGTGGCGTTCCTTGCCGTGCTTTGCGGCATAGTCCCGCCCGCCGAAGCCGCCGACTTCCTCCGCGCCGAACCAGACGACGCGGATCGTGCGCCGTGGGCGCTTGCCGCTGTCGAGGATTCGCTTGGCGGCAGCCGCAGTGATCGCGACGCCGCTGGCATCGTCGATCGCGCCGGTGGCGAGGTCCCAGCTGTCGAGGTGGCCGCCGATGAGGACGATGCCGGCATTCGGATCAGTGCCGGGCACTTCGGCGATGACATTGCCCGATTCCTGCTCGCCCACCTGGCGCGGGGTGAGGACCAGCTTCATGCGGATCGGCTTGCCGCGCTTTGCCAGCGCCTCGATCAGCTTGGCGTCGGGCACGGAGAGCGCGGCGGCTGGGATTGCCGGGCCGTCACGGAAATAAGTGGTGCCGGTGTGCGGCAGGCGGTGCGTGTCGGTGCCGATCGAGCGGATGACGATGGCGGCGGCGCCCTTCTTGGCGGCGAGCGCAGGGCCGGCGAAGCGCGCGACGCCGGCCTGGCCGTAGCTCGACCCGTCCTGCGTCTTCATCATCGTGTTGCCGACATAGGCGATCTTGCCGGCAAGGCTGCCGTCAGGCGCGGCGGCGAGATCGGCATAGGTAGGGAAGATCACCACTTCCGCCTCGATGCCGGTCGCGGGCGTCGCGCCCGAATTGCCGAGCGCGGTCAGATGCAGCTTCTGCGGCACGGGGGCGACCACTTCGCCGCGCTCCTCGCCGCGCACCCAGACGGGCATCTGGTACGTCTCGATCCGAACGTTCTTGAAGCCCAGCGCCTTCAGCCTCGCCGCGCTCCAGGTGCGGGCGCGCGCCTCCGCCTCGGTGCCGGCGAGGCGCTGGCCGACCTCGGTCGTCATGCCCTCGACGATGTCATAGGCGACATCGTCCTTCAGCGCGGCATCGCGAAGCGCGGCGACGCGCGGGTCGACACCTGCGGGCGCGGCCGGTGCGGCGCGCTGCGCGACGGCGGGCACGGCAGCGGAAGTGGCAAGGAGAAGGGCGGCGAGGGCGTAACGGCTGGTCATGCCTACCGCGTAAGTCGGCGCGTCCGGTTTGCCAACGGCCCGTCGCATCATTACATGCGCGGCAACATTTTCCAGCCATTTCCAGTTACGGAGCAGCAGGCGACCCATGGCCGTCCAGTATACCTACGTCATGAAGGGTCTGACCAAGACCTTCCCAGGCGCCAACAAGCCGGTGCTCAACAACATCAGCCTGCAGTTCATCCCGGGTGCGAAGATCGCGATCATCGGTCCGAACGGCTCGGGCAAGTCGACGCTCATGAAGATCATGGGCGGCATCGATACCGAGTTCACCGGGGAGGCCTGGGCCGCCGACGGGATCAAGGTCGGCTATCTGCCGCAGGAGCCGCAGCTCGACCCTGACAAGACGGTGATCGAGAACGTGCGCCTTGGCGCCGGCCCGATCGCGGCGATGGTCGACCGGTTCAACGCGATCTCTGCCGAGATGGGCGATCCGAAGGACGATACCGACTTCGACGCGCTGATGGAGGAGATGGGCGAGCTTCAGGCGAAGATCGACGCGGCCGACGGCTGGAGCCTCGATTCGCAGCTGGAGCAGGCGATGGAGGCGATGCGCTGCCCGCCGTCGGACAGCCCGGTGACCAACCTGTCGGGTGGTGAGAAGCGCCGCGTGGCGCTGGTCCGCCTGCTGCTCGAGAAGCCGGACATCCTGCTGCTCGACGAACCGACCAACCACCTCGACGCCGAAAGCGTCAGCTGGCTGGAAAACTACCTCAAGGAATATACCGGCAACGTCATCCTGGTGACGCACGACCGCTACTTCCTCGACAATGTCGTGAACTGGGTGCTCGAGCTCGATCGTGGGCGGTATTACACCTACGAATCCAACTATTCCGGCTATCTCGAGAAGAAGGCCAAGCGCCTCGAGCAGGAGGAGCGCGAGGAGCAGGGCAAGCAGAAGGCGATCGCCGACGAGCTGGCCTGGATGCGGCAGACCCCCAAGGCGCGCCAGACCAAGTCCAAGGCACGTATCCGCGCGTTTGACGAGCTGATGGAGAAGCAGGAAAGCCGCGTCGCCTCAAAGGCCGCGATCCTGATCCAGCTGCCCGAACGGCTCGGAGGAAAGGTGATCGAGGCCAAGGGGCTGACCAAGTCCTATGGCGACAAACTGCTGTTCGAGAACCTCGATTTCAACCTGCCGCCGGGCGGGATCGTGGGCGTGATCGGCCCGAACGGCGCCGGCAAGTCGACGCTGTTCAAGCTGATCACCGGGCAGGAGAAGCCCGACGCGGGCACGATCGAGGTCGGCTCCACGGTGAAGCTGGGCTATGTCGACCAGAGCCGCGACCATCTCGATCCGAACAAGAACGTCTGGCAGGAAATCTCCGACGAGCTGGAGGTCTTCCGTTTCGGCAAGCAGGAGATGGGGACGCGCGCCTATGTCGGCGCGTTCAACTTCCGCGGGCCCGACCAGCAGAAGAAGGTCGGCCAGCTGTCGGGCGGTGAGCGCAACCGCGTCCACATGGCCAAGATGCTGAAGGAGGGCGGCAACGTCCTGCTGCTCGACGAACCGACCAACGACCTCGACGTCGAAACGCTGCGCGCGCTGGAAGAGGCGCTGGAAACCTTCGCCGGCTGCGCGGTGGTGATCAGCCACGATCGCTTCTTCCTCGATCGCCTCTGCACGCACATCCTGGCGTTCGAGGGCAACAGCCATGTCGAATGGTTCGAGGGTAACTTCGAGGCCTATGAAGAGGACAAGCGTCGCCGCATGGGCGATGCGGCGGATCGTCCGACGCGGCTTGCCTACAAGAAGCTGACGCGCTGATCCGATGCGATCGTCACCCTGGCGCATCGCCTGGGTGACCGTGGACCAAGGAAAAGGCCCGCCCGGTTGATGCCGTGGCGGGCCTTTTTTCCTTATTGGCGCTGGTCGGCGCTCTTGGCGCGGATCGCGCGGAACTCCGATGACGGCCGCCATTCGGGCCAGACGCCCGCCTTCGAAAGCCGCTGGCCCATCGTGTAGAACAGGTCGACGTCCTGCGCGGCGCCGGTGAAGTTCCAGTCGGGCGTCCAGGCGTCACAGGTCTTATGGTAGCAGGCCATATAGCCGTCGAGCCACTTCTGCCCCGCCTCGCGACCGCCGACGCGCATGTCGCTGGCGCCGCCAAGCGCCATCAGCTGAAGCGCGGGAACGCCGCGGCGCACGACCGAGAAATGATCCGCGCGATAGAATAGCCCGCGCTCGCTGGCCTCCTCCGGCGTGACGACGCGGTTCTGCGCACGCGCCGCCTCGGTCAGCAGGTCTTCGAGCGAGGATTGGCCAGCGCCGACCAGGATCACGTCCTTCGCCTCGCCGGCGGTCTGCAGGATGTCGAGCGTCAGGTTCGCGACGGTCTTTTCGAGCGGCGCGGTGGGGCGAGTGGCATACCATTCGGAACCCAGCAGGCCGCGCTCCTCCGCGGTCCACAGCGCGAAAACGAGCGTGCGGTCGGGCGCCGGGCCGGCCTTGAACAGCCGGGCCAGCTCCATCACGCCGGCAACGCCGAGCGCATCGTCGTTGGCGCCGGGACGGATGGTGCGGCCCTGCGCATCGGGCGGGCCCTCGCCATAGGCGTCCCAATGCGCGGCGAACTGGAGCGTCTCGTCCGGCTTCACCTTGCCCGGGATCTTGGCGATGACATTGGCGCTTTCGATCCGCTCGACGCTGACAGGCAGCTTCGCGGTGAAGCGCGCCTTCATCGTCACCGGGCGGAAGGCGGCGGAGCGCGCGTGCTTGCGCAGCGTCGCGAGATCGAGGCCCTCGGCAGCGAAGACGCGGCTTGCGGCCTCGCCCGACAGCCAGCCCTGGAGGGCGATGCGGGGGTCATCCGGCCCACGGACGATGTCGTAATTTTCGCCGTTGGAGGCATTGGCGGTGGACCAGGGATAGCCCGCGCCCGCGGTGTCATGGACGATCAGCGCACCGATCGCGCCGCGCCGTGCCGCTTCCTCATATTTGTAGGTCCAGCGGCCGTAATAGGTCATCCGCTTGTCGCCGAAGCGGCCCTTGGCCTCCTCGCCCGCGACTGCCTCGAAATCGGGATCGTTGACCAGGAAGACGGCGACCTTGCCCCTCAGGTCCACGCCCTTGAAATCGTCCCACTTCGCCTCGGGCGCGCTCACGCCATAGCCGACGAAGACAAGCGGCGCGTTCTCGATCGACACCGCTGGATCGGGGCGGACGGTGGTGAGCGCGACGTCGGTGCCCTGCTTCAGGCTGGTCGCGCCGAAGCTGACCGGGCCGTCGCCCAACCGGGTGTGGATCAGCGGCACCTTCTGCGTCCAGGCGCCGTCGGGCCCGCCGGGCTCAAGCCCCAGCGCCTTGAAGCGCGCGATCGACCAGTCGATCGTCTTCTTCTCGCCCTCCGTCCCCGGCGACCGGCCACCAAAGGCGTCGGAGGCGAGCACCTTGGTCATTTCGGACAGCTTGGCGGGATCGGTTTTTGGTGGTTCGGCGGCCGCGATGGCGATCAGCGGGAGGAGACAGGCAATCGTCTTGTTCTTCATCAACGCAACCTTCGCACGAATACACGGCCATCCTCGCGCCGCTCGGTCTGGAAATTGGGAACAGCGGCGATCAGGTCCGACAGGCGCTTGTAGCCATAGTTGCGCACGTCGAAGCTCGACCGGTTGGCCGCGAGCTGCCCCATGGCGGACAGGCTGACGAAGCCCTTTTCATCGCGCTTCACCGCGGAATAGGCGTCGATCAGCAGCTTCACCAATTCATCGTCGATCGGTGCCGGGCTCTGCGATGCCGCGGGCTCAAGCGGGGTCGCCTCCGCCGCAGCCGTGTCGGTGGGGGCAGGGGCGGAGGCCGGCGCGGCCTGCTCCTTGCCGTTTGCGGCCGCCGCCGGCGCTTCCCTGGCCGGAGCGGGGCGCGGCGCAGGCGCGGGGCTCTCCTCCTCGGCTGCCATCAGCTTGTCGACGTCGATGAAGCGGGTGCAGGCGCGCTTGAAGCCTTCGGGCGTCTTGCCCTGGCCAAAGCCATAGACGGGCAGGCCATCCTGCCGCAGCCGGGTGGCAAGCGGCATGAAATCGCTGTCCGACGACATGATGCCGAACCCTTCGACGCGCCCGCGGAACAGAAGGTCCATCGCGTCGATGGTCATCTTCATGTCGGTGGCGTTCTTGCCCTTGGTAATGTCGAACTGCTGCTGCGGCTCGATGCCGTGCTTGATCGTCATCTCGCGCCAGCCGCTCAGCGCCGGTTTCGACCAATTGCCGTAGACGCGGCGGATGTTGACCGTCCCCAATTCGGCAAGGACGGTCAGCACCGGATCGATCGCGTGCCAGCTGGCATTGTCCGCGTCGATCAGCAGGGCGATGTTGCGGGTGGGGGTGTCATCGTTCGCCATGGCATCAGCCATCGGCGCTCGATCCGCCCGCGTCAATCGGCCCCGCCAGATGATCGGCGGAGCGGTCAGCCGCCGACAGGGCGCGAACTGCGGAACGCCTGGTTGGCGTCAATATCGGCCTGTTTGGTGAGCGGTGTGGAGCCGTCGGGATCGTCGATCTGCTTCAGGTCCGCGCGCGAGCCGAGATCGCGGGCAAGCGCGCCGCCAGTGGTGCCGGTCTGTGCCTCGCCAGCGGGGATCATGCCCTCGATCAGATCCTTGTCGTCGTTGTCGCGGGCGATGGTGGTGCGGGGGTTCTCTGCCATTTTGCTCTCCTTCACTGCGGGAAAGAACGAGGCGGCAGGGGCGGAGGTTTCGTCAGGCGTCGGGATAAGTGATGGTGATCACTTCATATTCCTTCTCGCCGACAGGCAGCGTCACGCGGCGCAGGTCGCCCACCGCCGCGCCGCGCAGCGCGCGGGCCAGCGGGGCGTTCCAGCCGATCAGCCCCTTGCCGGCGTCCGCCTCGTCATCGCCGACGATGGTGAGGTTGCGGTGGTTGTCATCCTCATCGGCGATGGTGACACTGGCGCCGAAATAGACGCGGCTGCGATCGGGCGCTTGCGCGGGATCGACCACCTTGGCGGCCTTCATGCGGCGCGAGAGGAAGCCCAGCCGGCGGTCGATCTCACGCAGTCGCTTGCGGCCGTAGATATAGTCGCCGTTTTCCGACCGGTCGCCATTGCCAGCGGCCCAGGCGATCGTCTCGACCAGGGCAGGCCGCTCCTTGGCGAACAGCTGGTCGTACTCCGCGCGCAGCGTCGCATAGCCGGCGGGGGTGATGTAGTTCGGGCGATCCATCGCGGCGTCTTAGCCAAGCCGCAGCGAATCCGCGACCTTCCCGTCGCGTGGCGAGGGAAGGTCGCGATGCGTCAGCCGGTGCGATTGCGGCCGAGATACCAGCTGAGGTTGGCAGGGCCACGGCTCTTGGCGCGCGGCGGGTTCATGAGGTCGTACACCACGGCATTTTCCAGCACGCGCTGCACATAGTTGCGCGTTTCGCCGTAGGGGATCGCCTCGATCCACTCGACCATGTCGATCGCCCCGGTGCGCGGATCACCGTTGGCCCGCAGCCACTTGTTCACGTTGCCCGGCCCTGCATTGTACGCAGCGATGGCGAGCGGATAGCTGCCGAAGCTGCCGAACACCCGTTGGAAATAGCTGGAGCCGAGCTGCGCATTGTAGCTGGTGTCGGTGAGCAGGCGGCCGGCGTCGTAGGGAAGGCCCATCTTGCCCGCCTGCTCACGCGCGGTGCCGGGCATCAACTGCATCAGCCCGCGCGCACCCGCCGAGGAGATGGCGGCGCGATCGAACTGACTTTCCTGGCGGGCGATCGCGTGGATCATTGTCCACTGGCTTTCGTAGCCTGAGGGGACCGAGACAGTCGGAAAAGCGATCGCGCTATAATCCGTCAGCCCGTTCTGCATTGCCACGCGCCCAACGAGCACGCCAAGGTCCGGGCGGCTGATGCTGCGCGATAGTTCGTCCGCCAGGAAGTGATCATCGTCGCTGCCGAGCGAGGACGCGATCACTTTCACGAACGCGGTCTGATCCTGATACTGGCCGATCGAGCCGAGGAACTGCGCGGCGCGAACGATTTCTCGCGCATAGAATGCCTGACGCGCTGCCGGATCGACCGTTCGCTGGACGAGCGCAGGCGGCGCGGTGAGCGGGCGGCGCAGATGCTCGAGCGCGAGCTGGCCGTAATATTGATCGCGATAGCCGGCGGCTGTGTTGAAGAAGGCGGTCGCCTCCGCACGGCGGCCGGCGGCTTCTGCTGCGCGGCCCGCCCAGTAGAAGCCCTTGGCGCGCGTCTGCGGCGACTGGCTGCCACGGCCGTAGCGATCGAACATCGTCATCGCGTCGGCCGGGCGATTGAGCTGGCGCAGCGCCGTCTGACCGGCGAGCCAGGCGAGGCTCGTGTAATCGTCCCGCTCGCCATAAGGCTTTTTCGAGACGTCCGTGCCGGCGGCATAGGCGTCGTCAATCTGGCGCGCGATATCATAGGCGGCTTGATACTGACCATCTGCGGCCGCGGCGCGCGCGTTGGTGAGCAGCACCTCGTAGAATTTCTCGACATTGCCCGGCAGCGTCATGCCGGCCGGGCGGGTGCGGGCAAGCCAGGAGCGCGCGCTGGGCGAGGCACCGCTGTTGCGCAGCCACGTTGCCTTGTCGGCGACATAGCCCGCGTCACGGGCGCCGATCGCGTCGTTCACAGCCGCAAGTTCAGAGGCGTTTTGCGCGCCGGTGCGGAAGGCCAGGCGTGCCTCGAACAATCCGCGCCGCGCGGGCGAAGTGTAGCCAAGCTGGCGCGCGGCTGCATTATTCGATCCCTGCCACAACAGCGCATCCATCCGCGCGTCATGATCGTCGGGACGAAGTGCGCCGGGGAAAGACGTGACCAGCATCGCCTCATCCGTCGGCGTCAGCACGCCGCGGCGCCAGGCATTCCGTGCGGCCTCGTTCGCTTCGCCGGACGCACCGGTCGCCTGCAACGCGCGGGCGTAGGCGACGGCGCCTGCCGCGCTCTGCGGCGGGAAGCGGCGGAAGAACGCGACGACGCTGGTTGGAGAGGCGGTGCTCGCCTGTCGCTCCGCTGCGCGCCGGTTGGCGGTTTCGCCGGGCCAACCGGGATGAGCGAGGAGGAAGCCGGCATAGCTGTCGAACGGCAAGGCGTCCGTCTGCTGCAGCGCGCGCCATTGCGCCAGGGCTGCGGCGATCGCGCCGTCGTTGCTGTAGACTTGAGCCGTCGCCGGGCGCGATTGCTGTCCCATGAGGTTCGCAGCGCGGGTCCGCGCGGCCTCATCCTGATCCTGCGACACGACGAGGGCCCCGCCAAGACCCAGTGCCATTCCGATGAGCGCGCCTGCTTTCAATCCTGTCACCATGTGGACAGACTAGCGAAGCTACCCGTATCTGTCCTGAACAGATCAACGCATCTCATCCGATTTCAGGAGCAATTGCATGTTTTCCGGTTCGATTCCGGCGCTCGTCACGCCTTTTGACGCCGACGGCCGGTTCGTTGAGGCCACCTATCGCGACCTGATCGAGTGGCAGATCGCGGAAGGCTCGTCTGCGCTGGTGCCGTGCGGGACGACCGGCGAGGCGGCGACGCTGACCAAGGAAGAGCAGTTCGCGATCGTGAAAGTGTGCGTCGATCAGGCGCGCGGGCGCGTGCCGGTGATCGCTGGCGCCGGATCGAACGACACGCGGGTGGCGGCGGCCAACATTGCGGCGGCAAAGGAAGCTGGGGCCGATGCGGCGCTGATGGTGCCGCCATATTACAATCGGCCGTCGCAGGAGGGGATCTTCCAGCACTTCGCCGCGCTGGCGCCAACGGCGGCGCTGCCCATCGTGCTGTACAACGTGCCGGCCCGCACGGTGACCGACATCCAGCCTGAGACGCTGATCCGCATCGTCGAGACATTTCCCAAGGTGTACGTGGCAGTGAAGGATGCGTCGGGCGTGCTTCAACGTGTGTCGCAGCATCGCGCCGCGCTCGGCAGTGGCTTCTGCCAGCTTTCGGGCAATGATGATTTGTCGCTCGCCTTCAATGCGATGGGCGGGGCGGGGTGCATCTCGGTGACGGCGAATGTCGCGCCGAAGCTGTGCGCCGAGTTCCAGGCGGCCGGAACCGGGGCGGAGGCGCTGGCGCTTCACGATCGGCTCTTCGCACTTCACACATCATTGTTCACCGATGCCTCGCCTGGCCCTATCAAGTACGCGATGACGAAGGTGCGGCCCGGCTTCCCGGCGGGGCTCCGTCTGCCCATGACCTGGCCTAATGCCACCAGCCGCGCGGCGGTGGACGAAGGGCTGGTGTGGGCCGGCCTCGCCTGAGGGACAAGTCACTCATAATCCTGCCGCAATCGCCAAGCGGCTTCGGGAAAAACATCACCCGGGAGGTGCCGTGGCGGCCTGGTTTCTGCTCGCGTTACAGGTTGCCGGCCCGCCAGCGCCGGCACCGCCGCGCCGCCCATCCGACCGACCATGTCCGGTGCCGCAGCCGGGCGAGGACATCGTCGTATGCGCCCCTCCCAACGACGCGTTCCGGCTCAAATCCCTTCCAGAACGCTACGTTGTCGAGCGCCCCCCGCCCAAGGCGGAGGCGAGCATTCCTGGCGTCGGCTCCATCGCGGCGGAGGCAGAGCAGGGAGCCGACGCCCAAGGCGCGCCGATCAACCGAGCGATGATCCGCCTCCGCTTCCCGCTGGGCGGCGAGAAACGCTGAACGGGCCGGCTTTCCAGCGGACGCACGACGCCCTACATCGCGCCGTCCATGTCACGCCCAAAGCCCGCCACCTTCGACAAGAAGAAGATCGTCGCCGAGAACCGGCGCGCCCGATTCGATTATGCGATCGACACCACGTACGAGGCAGGGATCGTCCTGACCGGCACCGAGGTGAAGAGCCTGCGCTTCGGCGAAGGCTCGATTGCGGAAAGCTACGCCGAGATTTCTGATGGCGGCGTTTGGCTGGTCAATTCGAACATCCCCGAATTCAGTCACGGCAACCGTTACAACCATGAGCCCAAGCGGCCGCGGAAGCTGTTGCTGCACGAGCGTGAGGTCAACAAGCTGCACGGCGCCGTGGCGCGCGAGGGCATGACGCTCGTCCCGCTGATGATCTATTTCAACAGCCAGGGCCGCGCAAAGGTGGAACTGGCATTGGCGAAGGGCCGGAAGGCGCACGACAAGCGAGACGCGATCAGGGAGCGCGAGTGGAAGCGTGAGGCCGGCCGCCTGATGCGTGATCGGGGCTGATGGCCGCACGTCCGCCATCGCTCCGGCGGCGCTTCGTCGATTGGTGTCGGCGCAACCTGCCGACGCGCGAATCGATGGAGCAGAGCCGGCTGCTGCGCCCGGTAGCCCACCGCGTGCTGGCGCCGGAACTGTGGCGGCCGACCCGCCGCTCCGTGCCGCGCGGTGTGGCGCTTGGCATGGTGACGGGCATCCTATTCCCGGTGGCGCAGATCGGCTTTTCCGCACTCCTAGCCTTGCCCTCACGCGCCAACATTCCGGCGGCTGCGCTGACAACCTTCGTCACCAATCCGGTGACGACGCCGCCATTGTGGGTTGCGGCTTATTATATCGGCAAGTGGACACTTCACCTGGACGAGGCGCTGCCCGGCGATCCCGTGCGTAATGCCGCGCATGATGCGGCAAACTCCAGTTGGATGCAGTGGCTGATGTCCGATGCTGCGCCAGCGACGGCGCTGGGCCTGCTGATCGTGACGGCGGTTCTATCGATTTCCGGATACGGTCTATCGGCGTTAGGTTGGCGGCTATGGATCGCGCGCAAGTGGCGAAATCGTCACGGTCGTAACGAGATTGACGAGGCGTATTAAGCGGATAGAACACGCGACCATGTTCACCAAAGGTCGCTTATCCATGCGTTCATCGTTGTTACTCGTTGCCATTCTTTCCACCACCGCCGCTACCGCGATCGCCCAGACCAAGGCCGTAACCCCCGCACAGCAGGCGAAGCAGACCGCGACCGTCGCGAAGTCCGCCACTGGCCCGGTGAAGCCGGCGGCGTCGACTGGTCCGCAGATCGGCACGTTCGGATTCGACATGGCGGGCCGTGACACGAGCGTCGCACCGGGTGACGATTTTTACATTTTCGCGAGCGGCACCTGGGATCGCACGACCGAGATCCCCGCGGATCGCGCGAACTACGGCATGTTCCACGTGCTGCAGGACCTGTCGCGTGAGCAGACGCGCACGATCCTGGAGGAGCAGGCGAAGAGCCCGGGCAGCAAGGCCGGTGATTTCTATGCAAGCTTCCTCGACGAGGCGGCGGTGAACGCCAAGGGCGTGACGCCGGTGAAGCCGTGGATTGACGCAATCAAGGCGGCGCCGACCAAGGCCGCGCTGGCGGGTGAGGCCGGCAAGCTGCAGCGCCGTGGCGTCGGCACGCTGTTCAGCATGTACGTCAGCCAGGACGACAAGAACCCGGAGCAATATGTTCTGCAGATGTCGCAGGGCGGCCTGGGCCTGCCGGACCGGGATTACTATCTGAAGGACGATCCCAAGCTCGCCGCGAACCGCACCGCCTACCAGGCGTATCTGGCGCAGATGCTGACGCTGGCGGGCGAGAAGGATGCGGCCACGCGCGCGGCGGCAGTCTTCAACTTCGAAAAGGCACTCGCGAACGTCCACTGGACGCGCGTTGAAAGCCGCGACGCTGACAAGACCTATAACAGCCTGACCTTCGATGAGCTGCGCAAGCAGGGCGCGGGGTTCGAATGGAACGAATTTCTCGGTTCGCTTGGCGTGAGGCCGGCCGGAACGGTGCTGTTCGCGCAGCCGTCAGCGCTCGCTGGTGAGGCGAAGGTGTGGGCGGGTACGCCGTTGCCGGTACTGCGCGATTACCTGACGTTGCGCATGCTTTCGAGCTACGCCCGCTACCTGTCGAAGGACTTCGACGATGCGCGCTTCGCTTTCTACGGCACCGTCCTGTCGGGGCAGCCCGAGCAGCAGGCGCGCTGGAAGCGCGGCGTCGACCTCGTCAGCAACGCGCTGGGCGAGGATGTGGGCCAGGCTTATGTCGCCAAGTACTTCCCTCCGGAATCGAAGGCGGCTGCGGACGAACTGGTGAAGAACGTCATCGCCGCAATGGGTGACCGGCTGCAGAAGCTGGAGTGGATGGCGCCGGAAACGAAGCAGAAGGCGCTGGCGAAGCTCGCGTCCTTCACACCGAAGATCGGTTATCCGGACAAGTGGCGCGACTATTCGGCGTTGACGGTGCAGCGTGGCGATCTGGTCGGTAATGTGGCGCGGGCTAATGAGTTCGAATTCCAGCGCAATCTCAACAAGATCGGTGCGCCGATCGATCGCGGCGAATGGTTCATGACGCCGATGACGATCAACGCATATGCCAATCCGACGATGAACGAGATCGTCTTCCCGGCGGCGATCTTGCAGCCGCCGTTCTTTGACCCGAAGGCCGATCCTGCGATCAACTATGGCGGTATCGGCGCGGTCATCGGTCACGAGATCAGCCACCATTTCGATGATCAGGGCCGCAAGTACGACGCGTCGGGCAAGTTGACCGACTGGTGGACGCCGCAGGACGTGGAGCGCTTCAAGGTGTTCACCGACCGTCTGGTGGCGCAATATGACGCCTATGAGCCGCTGCCGGGGCAGCATGTGCAGGGCGCGCTGACGCTGGGCGAGAACATTGCCGATCTAGCCGGCCTCACCGTGGCGCTTGACGCCTATCATCGTTCGCTCGGCGGGAAGAAGGCGCCGGTGATTGACGGCACGACCGGCGATCAGCGCTTCTATCTTGGCTGGGCGCAGGTGTGGCGGACCAAGTATCGCGAGCCGATGCTGCGCCAGATGCTGCTCTCCGATCCGCATTCGCCGGGGCCGCAGCGTGCAAACGTCGTGCGCAACCTTGACCCCTGGTATGCAGCGTTCGGAGCGAAATCCGGCCAGAAGCTGTTCCTGACGGACGATCAGCGGGTTCGCATCTGGTGATCGCGCGGGTGCCGCGCAGGCGCTTGACGGCAGCGCGGCACCCACCGATGGCCGACTGATGGCAGCGCTTCCTCGCCTCAACGTCGGACGACTGACGCCGGACGGCGCGATGGCGGTTGCGGCGGG
>CAYMIU010000014.1:13427-59867 GCA_964390515.1 uncultured Stakelama sp. | reverse complement strand
GCGTTGCTGGTTCTTTGGGTGATCGGCGACCTTGTGGTTGCCGCCGGCTTTCTAGCCGCGGCGATCATCGTGGGCGGCGGCGTGATCGCTTGGCGCGCGCTTGCGCCGGCACCCCCCGCGCCTGAAGCCGAGATCGACTGGAAGCTCGTACGCACCATGGCGGGGCAAAGCGAGGACGCGATCGCTATAACTGATCGCGCCGGGCGCCTGGTTTACGCCAACGATCAGTACGAAGCGCTGTTTGCCGATTTTCCGGCTCCGCCGGACTTGCCGATCGGGGAAGCCGGGATTACCGCACTGGCGGCCGCGGGTCGCGCCGCGTGGCGAGATGGCAGGGCCCGGATCGACCGGGCCGAAGTCGCGGGCAAGACGATCAAGATTGACGTACTCCGGAGCGGCCAGCAGCAGGATCTGCTGGTCTGGCGCGCCGAATCATTGGCGGATCGCGACGGCAGCGCAGCGCTGGTCGCTGCTCTTTCCGGGGGCCTCGGCCGGCGACTTGCCGAAGGGGGCATCATGGCGGCGCTGTTGACGCCGGACGGCCGCGTCATGACGGCCGATCCGGTGCTGCGCGTCCGCGCCATGGGGCACAGCGAAGCGGCTGTGGAAGGCGCCGATTTCGCTCGTTTTCTGATCACCGATGGACACGGCAGAATTCGCTTCGCGCATGAAGGGGCACAGGGCAATCCGCTCCGGCTGCTGCAAGTGCCTTTTACCAAGGGAGATGATGCGCCGATCCTGGTGGCGTTGCTCGACGAGGAGGATAACGCACTCACTTCCGGGGCAGGGACGGCTGGGCATATCCGCACGCTCGTGCAGCTGATGCCGGTCGGGATCGCCCTCGTGGATCGCGACGGCCGCTTCATCGAGATGAACGACGCCTTCATGCGCGCTGCATCGCTCGATCCTTCCGCGCCGCCGATCTACCCGGGCGATCTTGTGGTGCGTGAAGACAAGGCCGCCGTGGCGGATGCGATGCGACGCTTTGCCGCCGGCGGTGCGGCCCATGCCGCAGACATGGCGGTGCGGCTGCGCGACCATCCGGAGGAACCCGTCATCCTCTCGATCGCTGGCGCACGCGGGCTCGGCGATGCAGCGGTGGTGCTGAGCCTCAAGGACAATAGTGAGGAATCCCGCCTGAAGCGGGAGGTGGCGCAGGCGACCAAGATGCAGGCGGTCGGCCAGCTGGCTGGTGGCGTGGCGCATGACTTCAACAACATTCTCACCGCCATCATCGGGCATTGCGACTTGATGCTGATGCGTCATTCGCCCGGCGACAGCGATTATGACGATATTCAGCAGGTGCGGAATAACTCGAACCGGGCGGCCGCACTGACCCGCCAGTTGCTCGCCTTCTCCCGCCAGCAGACGTTGCGTCCGCAGGTTTTGCAGTTGCCGGACGTGGTTTCTGAAGTGTCAAACCTGTTGAAGCGGCTGCTGGGTGAGACGGTGTCGCTGGAGGTGCGCCATGGGCGCGATCTGGGACCGGTACGCGCCGACCCGGGGCAGTTGGAACAGGTGGTCGTCAACCTGGCGGTCAACGCGCGCGACGCGATGATCGCGAAATATCCACACGGCGGCGGAAAGCTGACGATCCAGACGCGTACTGCCACCGTCGGCGAGATCCGGCGCCGTGGGCCAGACATCATGCCTGTTGGCGACTATACGGCGCTGGAGATCTCGGACACCGGATCCGGCATTCCTCCCGACGTTCTGCCGAAGATCTTCGAGCCGTTTTTCACCACCAAGGAAGTGGGCAAGGGCACCGGCCTCGGCCTTTCCACCGTCTATGGCATCGTGAAGCAATCGGGCGGCTATATCTTCGCGGATTCGCCGCCTGGACAGGGCGCCACCTTCACTATTTATCTGCCCGTCCATGCCACTGGTGAGCCGGTGACGCCGCGCAAGACTGCGGCCAAATCGCGTCCGGCCGAGCTGTGGGGAACTGGCACCGTCCTTCTGGTGGAGGACGAGGATATGGTACGTGCGGTCGCGGAGCGGGCGCTGACGCGGCAGGGTTACACCGTCCTTAGCGCCGAGAATGGCGAGGCGGCTCTGGAGATAATCGAGAGCAATCCACGGCCTGATCTGGTGGTTTCCGACGTGGTAATGCCGGTGATGGATGGTCCGACAATGGCGCGACATGTACGCGCACGGTATCCGGACATGCCCGTCCTGTTCATGTCCGGCTATGCCGAGGAACAGCTGCGCCGCTCCATATCGCTAGAAAACGTCGCCTTCATCCCCAAGCCGTTTTCCGTTCAACAGCTGGCCGAAGCGGCACGTGATGCTTTGGCGCAACAGGGCTGATACGTAATATTGCCCGAATGACACGGCCGTTGCGGTTTCGTTCCGCGCCACCTAATGAACACGCATGACCACTCGCGTCCTGCTCGTCGAAGACGAGCCGCTTATCGCCATGATGCTCGAGGACTTTCTCGATCTGCTCGAGCGGCAATGTGCCGGCACCGCCGATTCTGTCGAGACGGCGCTGGCGCTCGTCGAGGCTGGAGGCTTTGACTGCGCGATCCTCGATGTCAATCTGCGCGGCGGGGAGAAGAGCTGGCCGATCGCAGCGGCGCTTGCGGAAAAGGGCATACCCTTCGTCTTCGCCACTGGCGGGGCGGATGACATGCTGATCGACGAATTCCGCGGTCGGCCCGTGCTGCAGAAGCCGTTCACCATGGACGGTGTGGAACAGGCGCTGGCTCAGCTGTGATGCGCTAGCGGTTCGCGCGGCGGACCGCTTCACGATCTTAAAATTGCGCGCAGCCTGATCAAACCTGCGGGTTGTTGCGCAAGGCGGGTTGCGCGCTACGGCTGGGCGGCATAGCGACCGCAGCCATGACCCACAGCTTCGACAAGAACCGGCTGCCGAGCCGCCACGTGTCGGTCGGCCCCGAACGCGCGCCGCACCGTAGCTATTATTACGCCATGGGGCTGAGCGAGGAGGAGATCGCGCGGCCGTTCGTCGCGCTTGCCTCCGCCGGCAATGACAGCGCGCCGTGCAACACGACACTTGATGCGCAGGCCGATGCAGCGCGGCGCGGGGTGGAGCAGGGCGGCGGCATGCCGCGGCGCTTCAACACCATCACCGTCACTGACGGCATCGCCATGGGCCATCAGGGGATGAAGGCCAGCCTCGTCAGCCGTGAAGTGATCGCCGATTCGGTCGAGCTTTCGGTGCGTGGCCATTGCTATGACGCGCTCGTCGGCTTCGCTGGGTGCGACAAGTCGCTGCCCGGCATGATGATGGCGATGTTGCGCCTGAATATCCCGTCGATCTTCGTCTATGGCGGGTCAATCCTCCCTGGCCGTTACCAGGATCGCGACGTGACCGTCGTCGACGTGTTCGAGGTGGTCGGCAAATATGCGGCAGGCACCTGCCCGATCGAGGAGGTCCACGCGCTGGAGAAGGTGGCGTGTCCCGGCCACGGCGCGTGCGGCGGGCAATATACCGCGAACACCATGGCCTGCGTCGCCGAGGCGATCGGCCTGTCGCTGCCGAACAGCAACATGGTGCCCGCGCCTTACACCACGCGCGAGCAGATCGCGGTGGCAGCCGGTGCGCAGGTGATGGAG
The DNA here is from genome assembly GCA_964390515.1 of uncultured Stakelama sp. Taxonomy (GTDB): domain Bacteria; phylum Pseudomonadota; class Alphaproteobacteria; order Sphingomonadales; family Sphingomonadaceae; genus Sphingomonas. The sequence continues at coordinate 56,285 of CAYMIU010000014.1, read as the reverse complement.
TTGCTGGCACGCAACATTCGCCCGCGTGATATCTGCACCCGCGAAGCATTCGAGAATGCCGCGCGGATCGTGGCGGCGACGGGCGGATCGACGAACGGGGCGCTCCACTTGCCGGCTATGGCGCACGAGGCGGGGATCGAGTTCGACCTGTTCGACGTCGCCGAGATCTTCAAGTCGACGCCGTATTGTGCCGACCTGAAGCCCGGCGGGCAGTATGTGGCGAAGGACATGTACGAGGCGGGCGGCGCATACATGCTGATGAAGTCGCTGTTGGCGGAAGGCCTGCTGCACGGCGACTGCATGACCGTCACCGGGAAGACGCTGGGCGAGAATATCGACGAGGTTACCTGGAACCCCGACCAGAAGGTAATCTACGACGCGAAGGCGCCGATCACGCCGACCGGCGGGGTCGTTGGCCTGCGTGGCAGCCTGGCGCCCAACGGCGCGATCGTGAAGGTCGCCGGCATGCACCGGCTGCAGTTCGAGGGGCCGGCGCGCTGCTTCGACTGCGAGGAGGATGCGTTCCAGGCCGTCGAGCATCGCCAAATCAAGGAAGGCGAGGTCGTCATCATCCGCTACGAAGGCCCCAAGGGCGGCCCCGGCATGCGCGAGATGTTGTCGACCACCGCGGCGCTTTACGGCCTTGGAATGGGCGAGAAGGTGGCGCTGATCACCGATGGGCGCTTCTCCGGTGCGACGCGCGGCTTCTGTATCGGGCACGTTGGACCTGAGGCAGCCGAGGGTGGCCCGATCGCGTTGGTCGAGGATGGCGACATCATCCGGATCGACGCCGAGGCGGGGACGATTGACCTACTGGTCGACCACACCGTGCTGACGGCGCGCAAGGCGGCTTGGCAGCCGCGCGTGTCCGATTACGGGTCAGGCGCGTTGTGGCGCTATGCGCAGAATGTCGGCCCGGCGTACAAGGGAGCGGTCACCCACCCGGGAGCTGCTGCCGAACGCCATGTCTACGCGGATATCTAGCGCTTTTCTGATCCTAGTGCTTGCCGCGTGCGGCGAGCCAAGGGACGATACCAAGGTGCTGGCGAAGGTGGAGGCCGATCACACGATTTCCGCCGCGGAAGACGGCCGGGTGCAATGCGGGCGCGGCGACGCCAAGGCATTCGCGCGCGTCTGCGATGTCGAGCGGGCGGAGACCGATCGCGGGCTGGTGCTGACGATGCGGCATCCTGATGGCGGCTTTCGCCGGTTGCTTGTCGCGAGCGACGGGCGCGGCGTCGTTGCGGCCGACGGGGCCGAGCCGGCGATGGTGACACTGGTCGGGAGTGACGAGATCGAAGTGGCGGTGGGCGATGATCATTATCGTCTCCCGGCAACGATGAAGGGCGCGGCACCATGAGCCCGCTCGCCGGACAGCCGATCCTGACGGCGGCCGAAATGCGCGCTGCCGAACAGCGGGCGATCGATGCCGGCGCGACCGTCGAAAGCCTGATGCAGCGTGCCGGTGAAGCGGTGGCGGAGCAGGTGCGGCGGCTGGCGGCGGGGGCCGAGGTGCTGGTGCTGTGTGGACCCGGCAACAACGGCGGTGACGGTTACGTCGTCGCGGCAACGTTGCGTCGAACAGGCCTCTCGGTTCGAGTTGCGGCGAGCGGCGAGCCGAAAACGCCCGCTGCGCAGGCGGCGCGCCGACAATGGGGCGGGCCGATCGAGATGATCGGCGATGCCGCCCCTGCCCCGGTGCTGGTGGACGCCTTGTTCGGCGTAGGCCTGACGCGCGCGCTCGACGATGTACTGGCCGCGCTTCTGTGTGAGCTGGTTGCCAGCGCTCGCCTGTCGATCGCAGTGGACGTGCCGAGCGGCGCGGCGAGCGATGACGGCGCTTGTCTTGGTGATGTGCCGCAGTTCGACCTGACCCTGACGCTGGGGGCGGCCAAGCCAGCGCATGTGTTGGAGCCTGCCGCCAGTCGCTGCGGGGCGGTGCGCGTGCTCGACATCGGCATCCCTGCGAATAGCATGGTGCGTGTGGCATCGCCGCCGCGCCGCGCGCCGCCGCCTGTTGACGCGCATAAATATTCGCGCGGGATGGTCGCGGTGATTGCCGGCGCGATGCCGGGGGCCGCGGCCTTGTGCGCCACCGCCGCGGCGAAGGGTGGGGCGGGATATGTGCTGCTGCTCGGCAGCGCGACCGATCGGCTGCCACATGCGGTAGTCCGCCGCCGCTTCAACGCCGCGCAACTGGAGGACCCGCGGATCGGCGCGGTCGTCGTCGGTCCGGGCCTCGGGCGCGATGATGATGCGGCGGGGAAGCTGGACGCGGCGGTGCGATGCGGACGGCCGTTGGTGATCGATGGCGATGGCCTCTCCCTCATCGGGGGGCTTGCGCTTCCGCCGCGGACGATCCTCACGCCCCATGGCGGTGAGTTCGCGGCGATGTTCGGCGAGCAAGGCGGGAGCAAGATCAATCGCGCGCTTGCCGCGGCGCGCGGCACTCGCTCGATCGTGGTGTACAAGGGAGCGGACACGGTCATCGCATCGCCGGATGGTCGCGCGATCATCCACGCCGGGGCATCGACCTGGCTTTCGACTGCGGGGACGGGCGACGTTCTCGCCGGCGTGATTGCGGCGCGGCTTGCCGGCGGAGCCGATCCGTTGCAGGCGGCCGCGGACGGGGTATGGCTACACGCGCGAGCGGCGCGACTCGCCGGGCCCGCCTTTGTCGCCGACGATCTGGCGGCGCATCTACCGAGTGCGATTGGATATATTGGTGAGTGAAGAAGCGACGATCGTGCGCATCGCCGGCCGCGGCGATGGCGTTACGGATGATGGGCGACACGTGGCGCTGACCGCGCCCGGCGACCGCATCACGGCCGATGGCACGATCGTGCGTGGGCCGCACTATCAGGTGCCGCCATGCCGCCACTTCCCGGAATGCGGCGGCTGTCAGTTACAGCAGCTGGACGAGGCCTCATGGAGCGATTTCATCATCGACCGGATCGCGGGCGCATTGACGGCGCAGGGGCTCTCGGCCGAGATCCGAGCGCCCGTATTGTCTCCGCCGCGGACGCGTCGTCGAGCCACGCTCCACGCTGAGGCGGCCGGCCGGATCGGTTTCGCGGTGGAGAAGAGCCACGCGATCATCGATTTGGCCGAATGCCACGTGCTTCGCCCAGAGCTGTTCGCGCTGGTCGCGCCGCTTCGCCGGCTGATCCATGTGCTGCGCCCCAAGCGGCGGCTGGACGTTCACCTGACGCTGGCCGACCAGGGTGTGGACCTCCTCATCAACGGGATCATGCCGGAGGGGTTGAAGGCGGCCGAGGCGATCAGCGGTTTTGCCGAGGCCCATAGCCTGGCGCGGATCGAGTTTGACGAAGGTTATGGCCCGGAGGTGCGGTGGGAGCCGGATGCGGTTACGATCACGCTTGGCGGTGTGCCGGTGCCGCTGCCGCCTGCAGCGTTCCTGCAGGCGACGGCGGAGGGTGAGGCCGCACTGGTTTCCGCCGTGCGCGAGGCAGTGGGTGACGCCGCGGTGATCGCGGATCTGTTCGCTGGGCTCGGCACCTTCGCCCTTGCGCTTAAGGGCCGGGTCTATGCCGCGGAGGGCGGGCGTGAGGCGATCGGGTCGCTCAAGGCGGCGGCGTCGCGCGCGCAGCTGCCGGTGTTCACCGAGCATCGCGACCTGTTCCGCCGCCCGTTGACCCCGGCCGAGCTCGACCGGTTTGGCGCGATCGTCATCGATCCGCCGCGTGCCGGTGCGCGTGAGCAGGCGCAGGCATTGGCCGGCGCGCGCGTACCGCGCCTCGCCTATGTCTCGTGCAATCCCAGCAGCTTCGCACGCGACGTGAAGACGATGGTTGAAGGCGGCTGGCGGCTCGACTGGGTCCAGCCGGTGGGTCAGTTCCGCTGGTCGACGCACGTTGAATTGGCGGCGCAGCTGACGCGTTGAGCGGCGCTTAAGGTGCTTCTCAGGGGTAGCGTGCGCCCATGAAGTAGAGCCCGTCCGGCGGGGCGTTGAGGCCGAGGCGCGTGCGATCCGCGGCGGCCAGCGCATCGCCCATGTCGGCGACCGACCAGCGACCCATGCCGACGAGCGCGAGGCAGCCGACCATCGAGCGCACCTGATGGTGGAGGAAGGATCGCGCCGCGGCGGTGATGATCAGGCGGTCTCCCTTCCGTGTCACGTCGAGGCGGTCGATCGACTTGATCGGGCTTTGCGCCTGACAATGCGCCGAGCGGAAGGTTGTGAAATCATGCCGGCCGACCAGCAATTGCGCCGCCTGGTGCATCGCCGCTTCGTCCAGTGGCCGCGGCACTTGCCACGCGAGGCCTTTCTCCCAGGTCAGCGGCGCGCGGCGATTCACGATGCGGTATTCGTACGACCGCCCGACGCATGAGAAGCGCGCGTGCCAATCCTCTGGAACGATCTCGCAGCCGAGGATCGCAATCGGCGCCGGCCGCACGCGGGCGTTCAGTGCCTCGCCCAGACGGAACGGCGAGATCTCCTTCGACAGATCGAGATGCGCGCGCATGGCGACGCCGTGGACCCCCGCATCGGTGCGGCCTGCGGCGTGAACTGTGGTTCGCTCACCCGTGACCGCAAAGGCTGCGTCTTCGATTGCCTGCTGCACGCTTGGCCCGTGATCCTGCCGCTGCCAGCCCATGAAGGGGCGCCCGTCGAACTCCACGGTGAGCGCGAAGCGGGTCACAGGCGTGTGCCGGCCGGGATAGCGAAACCGCGCAGCAGTTCGTCAACGCTCATCACGCCGCGACCGGCCCGCTGGACCGACATCGGCCGGATCGCAGCGGATGCGCAGGCGATCGTCAGGTGATCGTCGAGGACTTCGCCGCACTTGCCGATGCCTTCAACAACGTCCGCGGCGAGCACGCGAATCCGCTCGCTGCCGATTTCGAACCATGCCCCCGGCGGATTGAAGGCGCGTATTTGCCGTTCGGCCGCTTCAGCACCCTGGGTGAAGTCGAGCCGAAGCTCCTCCTTCGCGATCTTTGCGGCATAGGTGATACCGTCTTCGGGCTGCGAGACCGGCGGATGGGCATCGATGTCAGCCAGGACCTCGACCATCAGCTTCGCACCCATGACGGCCAGTTCGGTCGTAAGTTCGCCCGCTGTCTTGCGCGCGATCGGCGTGCGGCCCTCCAGGCGGACGGGGCCGGTATCGAGGCCCGCCTCCATCTGCATGATCCCGACGCCGGTTTCCGCGTCGCCAGCGAGGATTGCGCGCTGGATCGGCGCTGCGCCGCGCCAGCGCGGGAGGAGCGACCCATGGATGTTGAGGCAGCCGTGGCGCGGCGCCTGGAGGATCGGCCGGGGAAGGATGAGGCCGTAGGCGGCGACCACCGCGACGTCGGCGCTCAGCGCGGTGAAAGCTTCCTGCTCCAGCGCTGCCTTCAGCGAGGCGGGGGTGCGTACCTCGATCCCGAGCGCTTCGGCACGTTGATGCACCGGTGAGGGGACGAGTGCCCGGCCGCGGCGCCCGCCGGGGCGGGGCGGCTGGCTGTAGGCCGCGACAATGTCATGGCCCGCAGCAACGAGCGCGTCGAGCGCTGGCACCGCGAACTCGGGCGTTCCCATGAAGACGATCCGCATGGCGGGCGCTTCAACGCGCTGGCGAAGCTACGCGCAACCCCCTATCTGTTCCGGCGATGGCATCACAGGAGATCGAAGCGCTGACGGGCGCGTTGGCGCGGCTTCCTGGGCTCGGCCCGCGATCGGCACGGCGCGCGGTGCTCCACCTGGTCAAGAAGCGCGAAGGCGCGCTCGTGCCGCTGCTCGCTGCATTGCAGGCAGTGGAGGAGCGGCTGGCGACCTGCTCGACCTGCGGCAATGTCGATACGACTGATCCGTGCGCGATCTGCGCCGATCCGCGCCGTGATGCGCGCGCGTTGTGCGTGGTTGAGGAAGTTGCGGACCTCTGGGCGCTCGATCGGTCGCGGCTCTTTCCCGGGCGGTTCCACGTGCTCGGAGGGCGATTGTCGGCGCTGGAGGGTGTGCGGCCTGAGGATCTGGCGATCGACCAGCTTGTGCGCCGCGTGGAAGCGGGCGGCGTCGACGAGGTGGTGCTTGCCATGAACGCGACGCTCGAGGGGCAAACGACGGCGCACTACATTGCCGAGCGGCTCGAGCGTTTCCCCATTCGGCTCACCCAGCTGGCGCACGGCCTGCCGGTGGGCGGAGAGCTCGACTATCTCGACGAGGGAACGTTGGCCCAGGCGTTGAGGGCGCGGCGACCAGTCGCTTGATTCGTCGAGCGTCCGCCAATATCTCGCGCGCATGGCCATTCTTCCGATTGTCGAGGTTCCCGATCCGCGTCTGCGTCTTGTCTGCGCGCCTGTTGAAACGATTGACGACGAGGTGCGTCAGCTCGTCGCTGACATGACCGAGACGATGTACGACGCGCGTGGCATCGGCCTCGCGGCGATCCAGGTGGGCGTTGCGCGCCGCGTGGTCGTGATCGACCTCCAGGAGCGCGAGACCGAGGACGAGGAAAAGCCCGAAGCGGTCCGCGACCCAAGTGCATACATCAACCCGGAGATCATCTCGGTTTCCGAGGAGACCTCGCGGTATAACGAAGGCTGCCTGTCCATCCCGGAGCAATATGCCGAGGTTGAGCGGCCCGCCCGCTGCCGTGTGGCGTGGCTCGATCTCGATGGCCAGCGCCACGAGGAGGATATGGACGGCCTGATGGCGACGTGCATGCAGCACGAGATCGACCATCTGAACGGCGTGCTGTTCATCGATCATATCACGCGCCTGAAGCGCGACATGCTGCTGAAGAAGCTGGCGAAGGCGCGCAAGAACGCAGCCTGATCCCCCTTGCCTCGGGGCTGGCCGAGGATTAGGTTCGCGCTTCGTTCTCGTCGGGGGGAAGCGTGGAGCCGGTCGTCGTCCTGTTTATTCTTGCGGCTCTGCTGATCGGGCTGGCGACGGGATGGTGGCTGGCCAGCCGCGGCGTGGCGGCGCTTCGTGCCGAGCGCGATTCGCGAACCGAGGAATTCAAGAAGGCGATCGTCGATCTTGCCGGCGCCGAAGAGCGCGCCAAGGCGGCGGATGCGCTGCGCCAGGAACTTGCCGCGATCCGTGACGATCGGGACGTGGGCCGGGCCGAAATTGCGCGGTTGCAGGCCGAGGCGCGCGCGTTTGACGCACGGTTGATCGAGCTGCGTGAGGCGAAGGATGCGCTGGCGGCGCAGTTCAGCCAAGTCGGCCAGCAGCTGCTGGCCGAGGCGCAGGATCGATTCCTCCAGCGCGCTAACGAGCGTTTCCGCGAGTCCGAAGAAACGGCCGGGCAAAACTTGCGCGCGATGCTCCAGCCGGTGAGTGAGCGCCTGCAACGCTATGAAGAGGGCGTGCAGAAGGTGGAGGCGGAACGCCGCGATGCCTTCGGCGAACTGCGCGGTCAGATCGAGCAAATGCGGATCGGCCAGGAATCGGTCCGCAGCGAGGCGGCCAAGCTGGTCAATGCGTTGCGCAACGCGCCCAAGGCGCGCGGGCGCTGGGGTGAGCAGCAGCTGCGCAACGTACTGGAAAGCTGCGGCCTGTCCGAACATGCTGATTTTGCCACCGAAGTGTCGGTGACCGATGCGGATGGCGTGCGGTTTCGTCCCGATGTCATCGTGCGGATACCCGGCGGTAAGTCGCTCGTGATCGACGCAAAGGTATCACTCAACGCCTATCAGGATGCATTTGGGGCCATTGAAGAGGCGGAACGTGCTTCGGGCCTGACGGCGCATGCCGCAGCGATGCGCGCGCACGTCAACGGATTGGGCGCCAAGGCTTATTGGAACCAGTTCGACGATGCGCCCGACTATGTGGTGATGTTCGTGCCTGGCGAGCATTTCCTGTCGGCAGCGCTGGAGCATGATCCGACCCTCTGGGACTATGCCTTCGAGCGGCGCGTACTGCTCGCAACGCCGACGAACCTGATCGCCATTGCCCGCACGGTTGCAGCGGTCTGGCGGCAGGAGCAGCTGGCGGAGCAGGCGCGCGATATCGCCCAGCTGGGCAAGGATCTCTATGCCCGGCTCGCGGCCATGGGTGGCCACGTGGCGAAGCTGGGCAAGAATCTCGACACTGCGATGGGCGCGTACAATGCGTTCGTCGGCAGCCTAGAATCGCAGGTCCTGACGCAGGCGCGGCGCTTCGAGACGCTCAAGATCGATACTGCCGGCAAGACGCTCGAATCGCCGCCGGTTATCGAGCAGAGTGCTCGGCCGTTGACCAAGCTTACCGCTGATGTGGGCGAGGCGGCCGAGTAGGGCTGCGGGCTTAGCGCCGAAGCGCGGCCGCGGCGCGCGCCTTGGCCTCGATCTCCGCTCGCGAACCCGATGCGACCCAGCTGCCGCCGACGCAGAGCACCGGATCGAAGGCGAGCCAGCCGGCCGCATTCGCTTCCGAAATGCCGCCGGTCGGGCAGAAACGGCACTGGTAGAATGGGGCTGCAAGCGCCTTTAGCGCCTTCAGCCCTCCCGAAGTTTCGGCCGGGAAGAACTTGAAGTGCGTGAGCCCGAGATCGAGCCCGCGCATGATGTCGCCGGCGGTCGCGACGCCCGGAAGATAGGGGACGCCGCTCGCGATGATAGGCTGTGCGAGCCGCTCGGTAAGGCCGGGCGAGACGATGAATTCGGCGCCGGCCTCGACGACCTGTTCGAACTGACCGGTGGAGACGACGGTGCCGGCGCCGACGATCGCGCCGGGCACCTGCCTCATCTCCCGGATCGCATCGAGCGCCGCCGGCGTGCGCATCGTTACTTCGAGTACCTTGAGGCCGCCGGCGACGAGCGCCTCGGCGAGCGGTTGGGCGGTTGCCGCATCGTCAATCACCAGTACAGGAATGACCGCGCTGGTGCGCATGATCTGGCCAATATCGGTCATGCCGTATGTTCCTGAGCAAAGGCCGCCGCGGCACCGAACAGGCCGGGCTGGGGATGGGTAATGAGTTTGACCGGGATGTTCGCCATCATCGACTGGAAACGCCCCTTCGCAACAAAGCGCTGATCGAACCCCGAACGGATCAGCTTGTCCTTGATCCGCAAGCCGAGCCCGCCAGCGATCACCACGCCGTTCGCGCCGTGCGCCAGTGCGAGATCACCCGCCGTGGCGCCGAGCGCGAGGCAGAAACGATCGAGCGCGGCGAGCGCGATCGAATCGGTGCCTTCCAACGCCTCGGTCCAGATTACCTTGTCGTCGCGGCTCGGGACGTGGCGGCCTTCCATCTCGGCAAGCAGCTCGTAGATGGCGACAATGCCCGGTCCGGCACAGATGCGCTCTGCCGATACACGGGTGAAAGTACCGCGTAGCCGCTTTAGCAGCGCGTCTTCGATGCCATCCAATGGCGCATAATTGATGTGCCCGCCCTCCGTCGGCAGCACGTGGTAGCTCCCGTTGCGGCGGAAGACCTGGGCGACACCGAGCCCCGTGCCGGGGCCGCAAACGGTCGTCACGCCATCCTGCGGCAAGGCAATGTCTGGCCCGCAGAGGTGATCGAAATGCTCTGGGGCAAGTTGCGCGACTGCATGACCGATCGCGCCGAAATCGTTGATGATGGTGAACGTGGAGGCGCCCAGCCGTTCGGGGATCAATGACGGGCGGATCACCCAGGGATTATTTGTGAGGCGGATAACATCGCCGGTGATGGGGGACGCAACCGCAATCGCCGCTGCCGTGGGGATGGAGCGATCGAGCTTGCGCTCGAACGCCTGCCATGCGGTCTGGAGACTCGCATGATCGGCAGTCTTGAGCGTGATCGGCTCTTCCATCGAGACGACGCGGCCAGCCTCCACCTCCGCGATGGCGAAGCGCGCATGCGTGCCGCCGATGTCGACCGATACCAGTTCCATGTCAGCCTTCGTCCCGATCTAGAGGTGCGCACCGGCGAGTACGGCCGACGCGCCTTTTTCCGCTTCATCCGCGAGGCCGCGGAACATGCCGAACATCTCGCGTCCGAAGCCGTCAGCGGCGGGTGGCGGGGGTGCCGGCGCCCGTTCAGCCCATTCGGTAGCGTCGACCAACGCATCAATCGTGCCGGCGATCGCATCGATCCGAATCAAGTCGCCGTCGCGGATCAGCGCGATGGCGCCGCCGTCGCCGCTCAGTCCTGGCAGCGCCTCTGGCGACACGTGGATCGCGGCGGGCACCTTGCCGGACGCACCGGACATGCGGCCGTCGGTGACCAAAGCCACGCGGTAGCCCTTGTTCTGCAGCACACCCAGCGCCGGGGTGAGCTTGTGAAGCTCCGGCATGCCATTCGCGCGTGGGCCCTGGAAGCGGACGACGACCACGACGTCACGGTCGAGTTCGCCACGCTGGAAGGCGGCGAGCACCTCGGTCTGGTCGTGGAATACAGCCGCCGGCGCCTCCACGATCCACCGATCGGGATCCACGGCCGACACCTTGATACAGGCGCGGCCGATGTTTCCGGCGAGAATGCGCATCCCGCCGTCGGCCGAGAATGGCTCTGCGGGCGTGCGCAGGATCGTATCGTCGCCGCTCGGCCCCGGATCACGCCATACGAGCGTGTCACCGTCGAGCGCGGGCTTCCCCGCAGCATCGGAGAGCGTGTCGCTGCCAGCAGTGAGGATGTCGGCATGAAGGTGACCGCTGGCGATCAGTTCTCGGATGACGAAGGCCATGCCGCCTGCAGCCTCGAAGCCGTTCACGTCCGCCGCGCCATTAGGATAGACGCGCGCGATCAGCGGCACGGCGCGCGACAGGCGGTCCATGTCTTCCCAGTCGATCACGATCCCAGCAGCGCGGGCGATCGCGGGCAGGTGAAGGAGGTGATTGGTCGAGCCGCCGGTGGCGAGCAGGCCGACCGCCGCGTTCACGATCGCGCGCTCGTCCACGCAGTGGCCGATCGGCCGATAATTCTCGCCGCGCCAGCCGAGACCGGCAACGCGGTGCACCGCCGCGCGGGTCAGCGCCTGGCGAAGCTTCGTGCCGGGATTGACGAAGGCAGCGTTGGGGATGTGGAGGCCCATCACCTCCATCATCATCTGGTTCGTGTTGGCGGTGCCGAAGAAGGTGCAGGTGCCTTGCGTGTGATAAGCCGCGATTTCGCTGTCGAGCAATTCCTCGCGATCAGCCTCTCCCATGGCATATCGTTCGCGAACCGCCGCCTTGCTCTTGTTCGAGATGCCTGTCGGCATCGGGCCACCCGGCACCATCAGCATCGGCAAGTGTCCGAAGCGAAGCGCGCCCATCAGCAGGCCGGGGACGATCTTGTCACAGATGCCTAGCAGCAGGGCGCCCTCGAATGTGCCGTGGGACAAGGCGATGGCAGTTGAGAGCGCGATGGTGTCGCGGCTGAACAGCGACAGCTCCATGCCGGCATAGCCCTGGGTCACGCCGTCGCACATTGCCGGCACGCCGCCAGCCACTTGCGCCGTGGCGCCGACCTCGCGCGCCCAGACCTTCATCTGCTCGGGATAGCGGTAATATACCGCGTGGGCCGAGAGCATGTCGTTGTAGGCGGTGACGATGCCGATGTTCATCCCATCGCCGGCCTTCATCGCCGGGCGGTCTTCCTCCGTCCCTGCATAGGCATGCGCGAGGTTGGCGCAGCCCAGCGCGGGACGGCCGATCCACTGATCCCGCTCGCGCGTGAGGAGATCGAGGTAGCTCGCGCGGCTGTCCCGCGACCGGGCGATCACGCGATCAGTGACGGCGGACACGATGGGGTTCAGGGGCATTTTGGTCTCTCAGTCCCTCCATATGGAGGAGGGTCGGGGGGGGCACATCCATTCTACGCCGAAGCGCCATGAGGCGACAGGCCTCTCCCCCATTCCGTCCGCGAACGGGAGGATGGGGCGGCTATTCCGCCCAGTGGATGTCTACGGGAAGCTCGGCGTCGGCGAGCACGCGGCCGATCGGGTAGGCCGAGCCAGCGCCTTGGGCGATCGCATCCTCCAGTACCTTGCGCTTCTTGGCGCCGGTAATGGCGATCATCAGCGCCTTGGCGGAGATGATGCCGGCGCGTGACAGCGTGACGCGGGCAACGGGCGCTTCTTGCGGCAGCGGTTCCGGCATCACGCCAAGTGCACGGCGCTCACGCGGGCCGTTCAACGCTTCGTCATAGTCCGGCCCCGGGAAGATCGAGGCAGTGTGACCGTCGGCGCCAACGCCGAGCAGGCAGAGGTCGAGCGGCCAGTGCAGATCCTGCATCAGCGCGTCGGCCGAACGGCCTGCGGCCTTATAGTCGGCGGTCGCCTGCGGCACGATCGGGATCACGCGCGCACCCTTGGGGATGAAGGTCTTGCCGATCATCGTCACGTTGCTGAGCGGATCGCCCAGCGGCACGATCCGCTCGTCGGTTGGCAGGATCGTCACACGCTTCCAGTCGAGCTTGGCGCTCGCCAGCTTCTGGTAGATCGGGATCGGCGTTCTGCCGCCGGACAGTGCGATGACGGCCGCTCCGCGGGCGTCGATCGCACTCTCGATGATGAACTGCACATCGCCTGCGACCGCGTCCGCCATCTCGGCCGCGTCGTCATATTCCCACCATTCGATTTCGTCGCTCATAGATCCATTTCCGTAAGTCCCGATCAATGTCGCGGGACAGGGGTAAGGCAAAACGTGTCTTGGCTCCGCCTGACACGAACGGGTGAGGAGAAGCGTAAGCTCCCTCGATCAATCGTCCTGCCAGGTGACGCCGTCGCGCTCGGTCAGCGCGATCGAGGCCGCGGGCCCCCAGGTGCCGGCGGCATAATGCTTCGGCTTCATGTCATTGGCCTTCCAGCCCGCCCGGATCGCATCGATCCACGTCCACTGCGCCTCCACTTCATCGCGGCGAACGAACAGGGTCTGGTCGCCCTCAATCAGATCGAGAAGCAGGCGTTCGTAGGCGATGCGGCGGCGCGTGCCGGCGAACTCCGCGTCGAGGCTGAGGTTCAACGGCACTTCGCGCAGGCGGATACCTTCCCGATCGAGCCCGGGCTCCTTCGCCATGACGAGCAGTTGGATATATTCTTCCGGCTGGAGGCGAATGATCAGCATGTTGGGCTGTAGCAGCCCGCCTCGCCCCGAGAACATCGAATGCGGGACCGGCTTGAACTGGATCGCGATTTCGCTCCGGCGGGTGGGCATCCGCTTGCCGGTGCGAAGGTAGAAGGGGACGCCCTGCCAGCGCCAGTTATCGACATGTGCTTTGATCGCAACAAAGGTTTCGGTGTTCGAATCCTTGCCGAGTTCCTCGTCGTAACCCTTGACGATCTCGCCTTTCACCGCGCCGCCGAGATACTGGCCGATGACGGTGCAGGTGGGTGCTTCCTCAGGGCGGATTTCGCGCAACGAGCGGAACACCTTGGCCTTTTCATCGCGGATTTCGGTGACATCGTAGCGTGCCGGCGGCTCCATCGCGATCAGCGCAACGAGCTGCAGGATGTGGTTCGCCACCATATCCCGCAGGGCGCCGGCGCCGTCATAATAGCCCGCGCGATCTTCCAGTCCCACCGTCTCGCTGACGGTGATCTGCACGTTATCGATGCCCTGCGCGTTCCACACCGGCTCGAAGAAGGAGTTACCGAAGCGCAGCGCGAGGATGTTCTGCACCGTCTCCTTGCCGAGATAATGGTCGATGCGGAAAATCCGCTCCTCCGGGAAGGCGGTGGCGACGGTGTCGTTGATCTCGCGGCTGGAGGCGAGATCATAGCCGAGCGGCTTCTCGAGCCCGATCCGCACCGTGTCGCCCGCCAAGCCAGCCTTGGAGAGCCCGCCGATCACCTGTTTGAACAGCGACGGCGCGGTCGAGAGAAAGATCGCTAGACCTCCCGAAACGTCGCCGACCTTCTTCGCCAGATCGCCGTAATGGTCGACGTCGGTTGCATCGAGAGGCTGGTAATTCAGCCGCTTGAGGAAGCTGTCGATCTCGTCTGAATCGCGCCGGTCCTTCGGCAGGAACTCGTCCAGTGCCTCTCGTGCGAAGGCGCGATAGCTTTCATCGTCATGATCCGAGCGCGCCGTGCCGGTGATCGTCAGGCTGGTGGGCAGCAGGTGATCAGCGTGAAGGCCATAGAGCGAGGGCAGCAGCATCCGCTGGGCGAGATCGCCCGTCGCGCCGAACAGCAGAAGCTTGGCTACCGGATTGCGCTGCATTCGGATTCCTCTTTTCGCTTCGAGCGGCGCGTGGCCGTGCCGGATACAATAACGCCCAAAGGTCTCAGAGGACCAACCCTGCCAAAGGAGAAGCGCCGACCATCAGGTTGAGGTTCTGCACTGCCGCCCCCGCGGCGCCCTTGCCCAGATTGTCGAGCCGCGCGACGAGCCGGGCCTGCTGCCCGGAAGCGTCAGCGAACACCCACAGATCGAGCCGGTCATCCGGCGCTGCGTCGCGCGCCATCAGCAGCTCCGCGGGTTGATCCTGATGCACGGTCACGAGCGGCGCGCCCTCGAACGTGGAAGCGAGCGCATCAAGCATGGCAGCACGCGACGGAGGGGAGGGTAGCGCGGCGAGCTGCAGCGGGACTTCCACGATCATTCCGCGAAAGGCGCGGACCACTGCAGGCGCGAATAGCGGTGCGTGCGTGAGACCAGCGTGCTGCTGCATCTCCGGCACGTGTTTGTGGCCCATCGTCAGGCCGTAGCTGCGATAGGCGAGCTCGGGATCAGAATCGAAGCGCTCGATCAGCTCCTTGCCGCCGCCGGAATACCCCGACACCGCGTTGACCGTCAGCGGCCAATCCGCCGGGATCAATCCAGCGCGAACCAGTGGGGCCACCAGTGCGAGGAATCCCGTGGGATAGCAGCCGGGGTTCGACACGCGCGCGGCGCCAGCAACGTCGAAACCGAGCTCCGGGAAGCCATAGGTCCAGCCGCCTGCGACGCGGTGTGCGCTGGATGCGTCGATCACGCGGGTACGGGGGTTGTCGATCAGCGTTACGGCTTCGCGCGCTGCGTCGTCTGGTAGGCACAGGATGACGAGATCCGCATCGTTCAGCGCTTCACGTCGTGCGGCCTGATCCTTGCGCCGATCGTCGGGCAAGGTGACGAGCGCCAAATCCTCGCGGCCGGCAAGCCGCTCGCCGATTTCAAGTCCGGTCGTACCGACAGCACCATCGATGAAGACGCTGGTTGTCATGCGGAAGTGTCCAAGCTGGCTTCGTCGATGTAGCCGACGAGACCGTGTGCCGGTGCAATGCCCCAGGCCAGCGTGCCCGTCACGTCCAGCACTTCGAACGTCTCGCCTTTTGCAAGCGTTGCAAGCACAGCCGAATCGGCAGCGCGGCTTTCGCAGAGGCTGGTCTCCTTTGAGACGACCCGCCGCAGCGGCGCGGCATAATGCGGGGCGAAAACGTGCTCAGCGAGTCGGACGTCGGCGATGTCGCCACGAACGGCATAGCGTGTGGGATCAAGATGTCGCGACGGGCCGACCAGCGCGAATGATTTACGCGCTGGCGCGGCGGGGTTCCGGCTCTTCGCCGTCGCCAATGAACTGCCCGAACTCCTCAAGAAAATCTGCCCCTTCGGAAGTGCGCGCGACAAAGATATTCCGCTTGTCGCTGTCGTCGCGTTGGCGGCGCAGATAGCCGAGCGCCCCGAGCCTGTTCAAGGCGCGAGTGACGACCGGCTTCGAGACGTTGAGGATCCGAGCTAGGCCGCGCACCGTGTGTGGGCCAGGTTTGAGGTAGACGACCAACAGCAGGGCCATCTGACGGTTGGTCAGATCAGGTTCACCCGAGCGGACATAATCCACAAGGGTCTTCATCCATGAACTGAGCTCGGAATGTGCGTAACTAGCCACGTGCATCATCCGGGTTTCCGGGGCCGGCTGTCTCCGACCACTCAGAGCGAATAACGCGGTCATCCGCGGCTGGTTTCAGTACTGTCACGAAATCGACCAACGGTTGATCGCGCGATCGGCGGCGCCTATGTGCGCGTATCGTTCGGCGGGCAGCCCCCACCGGAACAGCCAGTAAAGCCAGGATTGCCATGTTCACCTTCCTTCTCGTCGTTCAGGCGATCATCGCCGCCGCCCTCGTGACGGTGATCCTGATGCAGCGATCGGAAGGGGGCGGGCTCACCAGCGGCGGCAGCCCTTCCGGCTTGATGTCCGCGCGCGGCGCGGCGGATTTCCTGACGCGCGCGACGTCGGTCCTCGCCAGCATCTTCGTCCTGTTGTCGATCACGCTTGCCGTTCTGGCGGCGACGCGCGGCACGACGAGCGTCGACACCTCCCTCGAGCGAGCTGCTCCGTTCACTACACCGGCGCCGCAGCCGCAGGCTGACGATGCGGCGCTTTCCGCGGCGGAGGCGGCAGCAGCTGCAGCCGCGGCGAACCAGGCCGCGCCGGCCGACAACGGCGTTCCGCTCGCCCGCTGATCCACCCGGTTCGCCGGTTTCGTAGCGCCCGCGGCGACGCGGGCGCTTGTCCATTGTGCATGTTAGAGGCTAATCCGATATCCCCATGGCGCGGTTCATTTTCATCACCGGCGGCGTGGTCTCCTCGCTCGGCAAGGGTCTCATGGCGGCGAGCCTCGCGGCTCTGCTGCAAGCGCGCGGCTATCGCGTGCGGATCCGCAAGTTCGATCCTTACCTGAATGTCGATCCGGGCACGATGAGCCCGTACCAGCATGGCGAAGTCTATGTGACTGACGACGGGGCGGAGACCGATCTCGATCTCGGCCATTATGAACGTTTCACCGGCGTGGCAGCACGCCAGAGCGACAACGTGACGTCCGGCCGGATCTATCAGCAGATCATCCAGCGTGAGCGCCGCGGCGACTATCTGGGGGCGACCGTCCAGGTGATCCCGCATGTGACCGACGCGATCAAGGCATTTGCCCGCGCCGAGACGGACGATCTCGATTTCGTCCTTTGCGAGATCGGCGGCACCGTCGGCGATATTGAGTCGCTGCCGTTCATCGAAGCGATCCGTCAGCTCAAGAACGAAGTGGGCCGCGGCAATGCGATCAGCGTCCACGTGACGCTGGTGCCGTATATTGCCGCTGCGGGCGAGTTGAAGACCAAGCCCACCCAGCATTCGGTGCGCGAACTGGCGGCGCTCGGCGTGCAGCCGGACGTGCTGGTCTGCCGCTGCGAACAGCCGCTGCCGCCGTCGGAGCGCGCCAAGATCGCGCTGTTCTGCAACGTGCCGGAAGGTGCCGTCATCCCGGCGCTCGATGCGAAGAGCATCTATGCGGTGCCGCTGCAATATCATGCCGAAGGGCTCGATTCGGAGGTGCTGCGCGCCTTTGGCATCACGCCTTCATCGCCCCCCGATCTCACCCGGTGGGAGGAGATCGTCGATCGCCTCACCAATCCCGAAGGTGAAGTTACGGTTGGCGTGGTGGGCAAGTACGTCGGCCTGCAGGACGCGTACAAGTCGCTCAACGAGGCGCTTGTCCATGGCGGCATCGCCAACAAGGTGAAGGTCAACATCCGCTGGATCGACGCCGAGCTGTTCGAGAATGACGACGCAGAGATCGCCTCGCAGCTCGAGCCGTGCGATGCGATCCTGGTGCCTGGCGCTTTTGGTGAGCGCGGCGCGGAAGGAAAGATCGCCAGTGTGCGCTTCGCACGCGAGCGTGAGATTCCCTATTTCGGCATCTGCTTCGGCATGCAGATGGCGTGCATCGAGGGCGCGCGCGACCTTGGCGGTCTCGACGATGCATCCTCGACGGAGTTCGGGCCTACCGAGGAGCCGGTCGTCGGTCTCATCACCGAATGGATGGGTCGCGACGGGCTGGAAAAGCGCGAGGCCGAAGGTGATCTTGGCGGCACGATGCGGCTCGGCGCCTATGAGGCGAAGCTTGCGGGAAATAGCGTCGTCGCGTCAATCTACGGCGAAACGACCATCTTCGAGCGCCATCGTCACCGCTACGAGGTGAACACCCATTACAAGGAAGTGCTGGAGAAGGGTGGCCTCGTATTCTCGGGCATGTCGCCGGACGGGACGCTGCCGGAGATCGTCGAGCGGCCGGACCATCCCTGGTTCGTTGGCGTTCAGTTCCATCCGGAGCTCAAGTCCAAGCCGTTCGATCCGCATCCGCTGTTCGCGAGCTTCATTGGCGCCGCGGTGAAGCAGAGCCGCCTTGTCTGACGATCCCGACCTGCCCGCGTGGCGGGTCGAGCATTCGCGGCTGGCGTTCGATCATCGCTGGCTTCGGGTGCGTGCAGACGATTGCGTCACGGCGGAAGGAGTGCGGATCGCACCCTTCTTCGTGACGGAGAACCCGGATTGGGCGATTGTCGTCGCGCTGGATGCGGACGGGCAGTTGCTGCTCGTCGACCAATATCGCCATGGCTGGGGCGTTGTTTCCCGCGAGCTACCAACTGGTGCGGTCGACCCGGGCGATGGGGATGCGATCGCCGCCGCCAAGCGCGAGCTGCGCGAAGAGACAGGCTATGGAGGGGGCGAGTGGCGGCTGATCGCCACGCTCGCCCCTAATCCGTCGAACCAGTCGAACCGCTGCCATGTGGTACTGGCGGCTGGTGTGGCCAAGGTCGGCGAACCGCAGGACGAGCCGACGGAGCGGCTGCGGCTGGCTCGCCTGCCCCTGAATGAGGTTATGTCGCTCGCACGATCCGGGGGCATCATTCAGGCGATGCATGTCGCGGCGCTCGCAATGGCGTTGCCCGAGCGCTGGGCGGCCATCAGCTGAACCTCTTGCGGTCTCAAGGCCAGCAAGAGATGGCTGGCGCGTCTTTAAGATCTGAGCGAGCCAATCCCGCCACTCACCAGAAAAACTAAGGCGCCCGAGCCTTCCGGCCCGGACGCCCCACGACGCCTCGAAAAGGGAGCAAAGAGGCGCCGAACAGTCAGGCGCTAAGCCTGTTACGCGGCCTGCGCAGCCTCGTCGCGCTTGTCTTCCACGACCGTCGGCTTCGGGCCGCTCTTGATCGAGATGCTCTTCGGCTTCATCGCCTCGGGCACTTCGCGGACCAGATCGATGACCAACAGGCCGTCGTTCATCCGCGCGTCCTCGACGAACACGAAGTCAGCAAGCTCGAAGCGGCGCTCGAAGCTGCGCGTCGCGATGCCGACATGCAGGAAGTTCGGGCCGGTCGCCTTCTCATCCTTCTTGCCAGCGACAAGCAGCAGGTTCTGCTGGGCCGTGATCTCGATTTCGTCGCGCGAGAAGCCAGCTACTGCCAGCGTGATCCGGTAGCGATCTTCGGCGAGACGCTCGAGATTGAACGGGGGATAGTTTTCCGAAGCCGTACGCGAATTGGCTTCGATGATATCGAACAGCCGATCGAAACCGATGGTCGAGCGGCGATACGGGGTCAGATCGAGACGCATCTTCAAGTCCTCCAGTGAGCGAGTTGAAAACCCGACGACGTGCGAATCGCCACGTTGCCGGTCACACGGCCCGTCAGCGGCACCGCGCAGAGCGGACTTTGGTGCGGTCAAGCGACTTTTCAAGGGGCCGGCACGAACAGCTTTACGTGGCGTTCATCGGCATATCCCACTAAACAGATAGGCATAGTGAGGATCTATGTAGAAGGGGGGATCATGAGGTTGAGGTTCGTTTCGTTGCTGCTGCTCGCCGGCACGTCCACCGCGGCGCTCGGGCAGGAGGCTAGCACACCCTTGATCGATCCCACGCCGGGGTCCGACGATCGTACCGAAGAGACAGTGCAGCGCAGCTCGGTGGCATCAGACATCGTCGTCACCGCCCGCCGCCGCCAGGAACAAGTGCAGGATGTGCCGATCCCGATCTCCGTCGTCGGCGTGAAGGAGCTCGACAACACCGGCAGCTTCAACGTGTCGAGACTTCAGCAATTACAGCCATCGCTGCAATTCTATTCCACCAATCCGCGCAACTCATCGGTCAACATTCGCGGCCTCGGCGCGCCGCTTGGCCTCACCAACGATGGCATCGATCAGGGAGTGGGCGTCTATATCGATCAGGTGTACCTAAGCCGCGTGGCGGCCGCCACGCTCGACTTCCTCGACGTGCAGCAGATCGAAACGCTTCGCGGTCCGCAAGGGACGCTTTACGGCAAGAACACGGTTGCGGGGGCGATCAACATCACCAGCAAGGCGCCCAGCTTCGATTTCGAAGGACGTGCCGAGGTCTCGGTCGGCAATCTCGAGTTCAAGCAAGGTAAAGCATCCATCTCCGGGCCGCTGACCGACAATGTCGCGGTACGGCTAGGCACTGCAGTCACATCCCGCCGTGGCACGATCTTCAACGTGGCGACGGGCAATTACGTGAACGAGCAGGACAACCTGGGCGTTCGCGGCGCCTTGCTGTGGCGGGCCGGTGACGACATGAACTTCACGCTGTCAGGCGATTACAGCCGGCAGAATCCGGAATGCTGCGCGCAGATCTTCGTTCGTCTGGGGTCCACCCAGCGGCCGCTCAACCGCCAGTTCGATGGGCTTGCCGCAGCGTTCGGCTACGAACCGGTGAGCCGTAATCCTTTCGACCGCCTGACCGATCTGGATGCGGATTTGAACGCGCTCAACGTGCTCGGCGGCGTGTCGCTCCGCGGCGAGATCGGCCTCGGATCCGGGACGCTCACTAGTGTGACGGCATGGCGTTTCTGGGATTGGGGACCGGCGAACGACCGCGACTTCACGGGACTGCCGATCACGACCAAGTCGAACAACCCGACCAAGCAGAACCAATATACCCAGGAGCTCCGCTATGCCGGGGAGGGGAAGAGCTTCGACTATGTGCTGGGTGTCTTCGCCTTCTACCAGGACATTCATACGACCGGCATTCAGCAGCAGGGGCCGGCCGCCAGTCGCTGGCTGATCAACCCGACCAATCCCCTGTCGAACGATCCGTCGGTGCTTAACGGCCTTACTGCGAACAACGACATTCGGCTGAAGAATTTCAGTGGCGCAATCTTCGGCAAGCTCAACTGGAAGATCACAGATGCATTGACGGTATCGCCGGGGGTCCGGCTCAACTATGACGACAAGGTCGGCAGCTACGTCAGCATTGTGACCGACGGGCAGGGCAATCTGGTGCCCTATAGCGGCGGCACGGCGCGGCAGGCGGCACAGCGCGACGCGATTCAACCGCAGGCGTTCCGCGACGAGGCGTTCCGCGAATGGAACGTTTCCTACGACGGAACGATCTCATACAAGCTGGCGCCCGACGTGCTGTTGTACGGCACTTACGCGCACACCTTCAAATCGGGCGGCCTCAATCTGAACGGCGTGCCGGTGGTGAACGGCGTCGTGCAGACCCAGTTGGCGCAGATCGCGCCCGAGAAGGTCGACCATTTCGAAATCGGCGTGAAATCGCAGTTCTGGGATCGCCGCGTTACCTTCAACGTCACCGGCTTCTGGACTGACATCAAAGACTATCAGGCGATCGTCAACAATAGCTCGACCTCGACGCTTCGCGGCTACCTCGCGAATGCGGGCAAGGTGCGGGTGCGCGGGATCGAGGCGGATCTGTCCGTTCAGCCCACCACGGGCCTCAGCTTCTACATCAACGGCGCCTTCAACGATCACGAATATGTCGACTTCAAGAACGCTCCGTGCCCGCCGGAGCTCTCGGGCGGCGGTACCGGGGCGGTAATCGGTGCGCCCGGCGTGCCGGGCACCAACAGCCCGGTCGTCTGCGACATCTCCGGCCAGTGGCTGCCGGGCATCTCAAAATGGGCGTTCTCCTACGGGGCGGAATATAGCGCCCCGGCGTCGATCTTCGGCGAACCGGGTGAGGGCTATGTCGCCTTCGATGCAAATTCGCGGACAAAGTTCTCGTCCAACGCCTCCCGCTCCATCTACACCGATATCGACGGCTACACTTTGGCAAATGCGCGGGTCGGCTTTCGCACCGACAACAGGGTCAACGCCTTCCTTTGGATGCGCAACGTGTTCGACAAGAAGTACTTCGAAGTGCTGGCTACGACGCCGGGTAATACCGGCCTCATTGCGGGCAATGTCGGTGATCCACGCACCTATGGCCTGACGATCGGCATCAGCTTCTGACGAAGCGAAACGGAACTGGGTCCCGGCGGCAGCCGGGATCCAGACAAACGCGGCAATCTCACCCAGCGAACCGCCTCAGCCGGACAAGCAAACGCCCGGATCGTTTCCGACCCGGGCGCCTGCGTGACGATCACTCGTCAGCCCCCTTGTCGCCCCTCGTCCACTCGCCCATATTCGGGCGGGACTGAGGGGCGTTTTCCCCGAACCACGGCCTTTGCCTGTGTGCCAGTGATGTAAGGCTATGTGTCTGCGCCGGGCGCGTCCACGAAAATGAACCTCAGCTAAACAGATTGCCCGCCTCCTGTGATGATTCCGCAACAGCGGCGTTGCCAGCCTTCGCCGCCGCCGGTAGAGCGCTGCCCATGATCCTGTCGCGCTACGAACGAACGATCGCGCGGCGCTATCTTCTTCCCGGGCGCGGCGAGCGGTTCATCGTTCTCGTCGCCGGCTTCAGCCTCGGCGCAGTGATGCTGGGTGTGGCGGCGCTCGTGATTGTGATGAGCGTCATGAATGGCTTCAGGGCCGAACTTTTCGACAAGATTGTCGGGCTGAACGGCCATGCTGTGGTGCAGGGGGTCGGCGGCCGCTTGGCCGACTGGCGCGAGGTGGTGCGCGCGGCGGAAGCAACGCCGGGTGTAACCAGTGCGGTGCCGCTGGTCGAGCAGCCGCTGATGTCCACTTACAACGGGCGGGTCGAGGCTGTGCTGGTGCGCGGCATGCGGGTGCAGGACATCCGGTCCAATACGGCGATCGGCAGCAAGGTGATCATGGGCACAATCAGCTCGCTGACGCCCGGATCCAACCGCGTCGCGCTAGGCTCGCGGCTGGCGGAATCGCTCGGCGCGACAGTCGGGTCGGAGATTACGCTGATCAATCCTGCGGGTCAGTCGACGCCGTTCGGCACGGTCCCCCGCTACGTCAACTACACCGTCGCCGCCATTTTCGAGATCGGCGTTTACGATTTCGACAAGGCCTATGTGATCATGCCGATGGAGGACGCGCAGACCTTGCTGCTCCTCGGTGACGCGGTGGGCATGATCGAGCTGGAGACGGTGGATGCCGATCGCGTCGGCCAGATCCTCGCGCCGCTTGCCGACAAGGTCAGCCGGGTCGGCGTTATCAATGACTGGCGGCAGATGAATGCGCAGCTGTTCGAGGCGCTGGCGGTGGAACGAGTCGCGATGTTCGTCGTGCTGTGCATCATCATCCTCGTCGCCGCGTTCAATATCGCCTCGTCCCTGATCATGCTGGTCCGAGCCAAGACGCGCGACATTGCGATCCTGCGCACGATGGGAGCGACACGCGGGGCGATGATGCGGATCTTCATGACCGTCGGTGTCACGATCGGCGTGCTGGGGATCGTCGCCGGCCTGGTCCTGGGCGCGATCTTCCTCTTCTATCGCCAGGCGGTGGTGAACTTCGTCCAGTTCGTAACCGGGCAAAATTTGTGGGACCCTTCGATCCGCTACCTCACGGAACTGCCGTCAAAGCCCGACCCGGTCGAGATCGTCGCCATCGTGGTGATCACCGCTCTCATGACCCTGCTGGCCACCGTGTATCCGGCGTACAAGGCGGCGAGCACCGATCCCGTTCAGGTGCTGCGTTATGAGTAAGGCGGTTCTCGAAACTCGCGGCCTGTCGCGCAGTTTCACGCAGGGCGGCGAGACAATCGAGGTCTTGCGGGGCGTGGATCTTTCGGTCGGTCCGGGTGAGATCGTGGCGCTGCTCGGCCCATCGGGATCCGGCAAGTCAACGCTGCTTCAGGCGGTGGGCCTTCTGGAAGGCGGCTTCGACGGGTCGATCCGCATCGCCGGGGAGGAAGCGGCAAACCTCGATGCACATGGCCGCACGGTCGTCCGGCGTGATCGCCTCGGGTTTGTGTACCAATTCCATCACCTGCTGCCGGACTTCAACGCGCTGGAGAATGTGGTGCTGCCGCAGCTGATCCACGGGGCACAGCGGGCACCGGCCGAAGCGCGCGCGACGACCCTGCTGTCGGCGCTTGGGTTGTCGCATCGTTTGACGCACCGGCCGAGCCAGTTGTCGGGCGGCGAGCAGCAGCGCGTTGCGGTCGCGCGCGCACTTGCCAATCGACCGGCGCTCGTCCTCGCCGACGAGCCGACCGGCAATCTCGACGAGAATACCGCAGACCGCGTGCTCGGTGAGTTCCTTCGCCTGGTGCGTGAGGAAGGTTCCGCGGCGCTGGTCGCGACCCATAATGAGCGGCTGGCCGCGAAGATGGATCGCGTCGTCCGTCTACACGAAGGCATCCTGGAATGAACCCGTGGCGTGATCCGCCCGTGCTTGTCGGCCGGCACGTCACGCTGCGACCGCTTCTACCAGAACACCGGGCCGCACTGGCTGCCGCCGCAGCAGGGCTTACCGATCTCTTCTACGCCAACGTTTCGAACATGGCGGATCCCGACCGCTTCATGGCGGCGGCGTTCAAGGAGCGCGATTTCGGGCGATCCATGCCGTGCGTCGTCGAGTTGCCCGATGGCAAGGTCGTCGGCCTCACCCGCTATATGCGGATGAACGAGGCGCACCGCCGCGTCGAGGTGGGCGGCACCTTCTATGCGAAATCGATGCAGCGCACCGGCGTTAATACCGAGGCGAAGCTGCTGCTGCTTGGGCACGCATTCGAGGTGCTTCAATGCAACGCGGTGCAAATCCGTACCGACTGGTTCAACCGGGCCTCGCAGCGCGCGATCGAGCGGCTGGGCGCAAAGCGCGACGGCGTTCTGCGTTCTCACCAGGTGATGGATGGGCGTGTTCGCGACATCGTCGTTTATTCAATCATCTCTTGCGAATGGCCGGGCGTTCGCCAAAACCTCGAGCATCTGTTGTCACGGCACGAGGGGGAGGGACGATGAACGTGATCACCGATTTCGAGGTGAAGGCGGCGGACGGCAGGATCGCGTCGCTTGCTAATTATCGCGGCAAGGTGCTGCTGATCGTAAATACGGCGTCGAAGTGCGGCTTCACCCCGCAGTATGAGGGGCTGGAGTCGCTGCATCGCGATTTTGGTGATCGCGGCTTCGAGGTGCTGGCGTTCCCGTGCAACCAGTTCGGTGCGCAGGAGCCCGGCGACGCCGCGGAGATCGCCAGCTTCTGCTCACTCACCTACGACGTCACCTTTGCGGTCTTCGGCAAGATTGATGTAAACGGCCCGCAGGCCGATCCGTTGTTCGAAGAGTTGAAGGCAGCGGCGCCCGGGCTCCTCGGTTCCAAGGCGGTCAAGTGGAACTTCACCAAGTTCCTGGTCGACCGTGAGGGGAGGGTCGTCTCACGCTACGCGCCGACGACCAAGCCCGAGGACATCCGCAAGGATATCGAGAAACTGCTGTAGGCCGCCCGCGCATGGATTTTCGGCTGGACTTGCGAGACGCGGCGGAGCCTTCTGTCAGAGACGAAAAGCCGATGTTCCTGTCTTCTGGTCCACCCCTGCCATGATCGCCACCACACCGCCGAACAGGAAGCTCATGCCCAGGATGAAGCCGGGGATGGTGAGCGCGGAGAGCGGCACGGTTACGACGACCATCAGAGCAAGCAGAATGTTCACTACGCCGTAGAGCAGCATCAGCCAAAGTCGACGACGCATGCGAAAGGCATATACGATTTCGGTTATGCCGCGGACCAACAGCCAGGCGGCAAGCACGAGCGTTAAGGAGATCGCGCCGGTCAGTGGCCAGGCCACCGTGATGACGCCCGCCACAATCGAGATCAGCCCGAGAATGATGGTGTAACCGCGGCTTTCTGCGCCAGTGCCACGTATCCCCGCAATCAGTGCGACAATCCCCGATACGACAAAGGCGATGCCGATAAGCAGCGTCGCCGCGAGGGTGGCCGGGAAGGGCCAGATTAGCGCCAACGCGCCGAATATGATGGAAATGACGCCGTATCCGATCATCCATCCCCAGCCGGGGCCGGAGGATGATACAAAACGACCGCCTGCTTCGCTCCGCCCGATATCGGTCATGGCAGATGCTCCTGTGCTGGCCGGCAAAACGAGCGAACTGTGCGGCGGTTCCGCTGGTCGAATCACGTCCACCGGCTTAGCGTGGACTGATGGCGCATTCCGGGTTCGTTCCGCTTCGTATCTTCTCCTCGTACACGATGCTCGACGGCGCAATCGAACCGAAGGCGATTGCAAAGCGGGCCGCGCAGCTTGGTTTCCCCGCCACCGCGCTGACCGACCGCAACGGGCTTTATGCGGCGATGGCCTATTCGGATGCTTGCTTCGATGCCGGGGTGCAGCCGGTCATCGGAACCATGCTGGGCCTGGCGCGACCCGACATGCCGGAAAGCGTGGCGCCGATCGTCGACTGGATCGCGCTCTACGCCCAGGACGAGAACGGCTATGACAATCTGTGCGAGTTGGTCAGTCGCGCACATCTCGATCGGCCGATCGATCTTGCGCCACATGTCAGCTTCGAGTCGCTCGGTGAGTTCACGAACGGGTTGATTGCCCTGACGGCCGGCGGGGAAGGCGGACTCGCGCGGCTGCTTGCGGAGGACCAGCCAGATCGCGCTGGGACATATCTCGATCGTTTGAGCCGGCTCTTCCCCGACCGACTGTATATTGAACTTTCTCGTCGCGGCGACGACACTGAGGAGCGCGCAGAGGCGGCGCTCGTTGACCTCGCTTATATGCGGAATCTGCCTCTCGTCGCGACCAATCCATGTTGTTTCGCCGAGAAGACCTTTGGCAAGGCACATGACGCGATGCTGTGCATCGCCAATTCCACCTACGTCGAGACCGAAGACCGGCCGAGGAGCTCGCCGGACGCCTGGATGAAGCCCGCCGACGAGATGCGCGCCTTGTTCGAGGACCTGCCGGAAGCGATCACAAATACCATGGTGGTTGCGCAACGCTGCGCAGTGGCAGCACCCAAGCGAAAGCCGATCCTGCCGAGCCTCGCTGGTGACCGCGAGGGTGAGGCGGCGATGCTGCGCGAGGAGGCGCATGCTGGCCTTGACTCGCGGCTCAAACGGATCGCGGAACTTGCCACCGAACCGCTCCGCGACGGCTGGGAGGAAGCCTATCGCAAGCGGCTCGATTTCGAGCTCGACGTCATCATCCAGATGGGTTTTCCGGGTTATTTCCTGATCGTCGCGGACTTCATCAAATGGGCGAAGACGCACGATATCCCGGTGGGGCCGGGTCGCGGCTCGGGCGCCGGTTCCGTCGTCGCCTGGGCGCTGACCATCACCGATCTCGATCCGCTGCAACTCGGCCTACTGTTCGAGCGGTTCCTTAATCCCGAGCGCGTCTCGATGCCGGACTTCGACATCGACTTCTGCGAAACACGGCGCGGCGAGGTGATCCGCTACGTGCAGGAGAAATATGGCCGCGATCAGGTGGCGCAGATCATCACCTTCGGTAAGCTGAAGGCGCGGGCGGTGCTGAAGGACACCGGCCGCGTGCTGCAGATGAGCTACGGTCAGGTCGATCGCCTGGCGAAGCTCGTGCCCAATCATCCGACCGACCCCTGGACGCTGAAGCGAGCGATCGATGGCGTGGCGGAGTTGCACCGCGAGTATGCCAACGACAATCAGGTCCGAAACTTGCTGGACCTCGCGATGCAGCTCGAAGGGCTGCCGCGGCACTCTTCAACGCACGCAGCAGGTGTGGTGATCGGCGACCGGCCCCTGTCGCAGTTGGTGCCGCTCTACCGCGATCCGCGATCCGACATGCCGGTGACGCAGTTCGACATGAAATATGTCGAGGGCGCGGGGCTGGTGAAGTTCGACTTCCTCGGACTGAAGACATTATCGGTTCTGAAGCGCGCCCTTCAACTTCTTGAGAAGCGCGGCATCCATGTGGATCTTGACGCTCTCTCCTGGGATGATGAGGCGGTCTACGCTTTGCTGCAGAGGGGCGATACGGTTGGCGTCTTCCAGTTGGAATCGGAAGGCATGCGCCGGACGCTTTCCGCCGTCCGGCCGACCAATTTCGGTGACATCATCGCGCTCGTCTCGCTCTACCGGCCGGGGCCGATGGACAATATTCCGTCATTTGGTCGGCGAAAGCAGGGGACGGAGCCGATCGATTACCCGCACCCGCTGCTGGAGCCGATCCTCGCCGAAACTTACGGCATCTTCGTCTATCAGGAGCAGGTGATGCAGGCCGCCCAAGTATTGGCCGGCTATTCACTGGGTGGCGCGGACCTTCTGCGCCGCGCGATGGGCAAAAAGATCAAGGCGGAAATGGACGCCCAGCGCGCAACCTTCGTCGAGGGCTGCGCCAAGCACAATCAGATCCCGAAGGATCGCGCGAACGCGCTGTTCGACTTGATCGACAAGTTTGCGGGCTATGGCTTCAACAAGAGCCACGCCGCTGCCTATGCGCTGCTCGCCTATCAGACGGCTTGGCTGAAGGCACATCACCCGCACGAGTTCTTCGCCGCGTCGATGGCCTACGACATCCACCAGACGGACAAGCTCGCAATCTTTTGCGACGACATGCGAAGAATGCAGGTCAAGTATCTGCCGCCAGACATAAATCGCAGTCAGGCTGACTTCGACGTGGAAGTGGATGAGGACGGTCCTGCCGTACGCTATGCGTTGGCCGCGCTGAAGTCGGTGGGTGAAGGCGCAATGGAGAAGCTGGTCGCAGAGCGCCAGGAAAATGGCGCGTTTCAGCGACTGGACGATCTGGCGCACCGGGTTGATCCGCGGCTTATCAACAAGCGACAACTCGAAACGCTTGCCGCCGCCGGAGCCTTCGACGGGATCGAGCCCAACCGCGCCGGCGTCTTCGCTGTCGCCGAGACGATCCTGGCCGTTGCAGCGCGTCAGCACGAGGCACGAACGAGCGGACAGCATGGATTGTTCGGCGACGCGGAGCCTGCCGGGGATGCCATCAAGCTGCCAAACGCGCGCTGGAGCATGTCCGAGCGGATGGAGCAGGAGAAGGAGGCCTTCGGCTTCTATTTCTCGGCGCATCCGGTGGATCGGCACGCCCATCTTGCCAAAGCGCACGGCGCACGTCTCTATACGGCGCTGGCGGAACTCGCGATCCCGGATGACGGAACGCGCGCCGGTGCGACCATGGCGGTACTGGTGGAAGATGCACGCTGGCGCACCTCCGCTCGCGGAAAACGCTATCTGATGGCGACACTCAGCGACCAAAGCGGGCAGTTCTTCGCGACCTGTTTTGACGACGCGGTGGCTGCCGATCTGGAGGAAGCGGCGCGGGCGGGCGGCTGCGGTCTGGCGACCGTCGAGCTGGATCGACGCCCGGGCGAGGAAACGCCGCGCGTGACTGTCAAGCGGCTGCAACCGTTCGAAACGCTGGCGTCGATGGCGCGCTTCGTCGTCGAGATATCGATTAGCGAGCCAGGCGTGTTCCCTGCACTCGCCGCGTTACTCGAGCACCAGCGGGGCGCGCGCGGAGAGGTGATCGTTCGTGCTCCGGTGGACGGCGGCGAGGCGACCGTGCTGCTGGGACGCGACTTCTTGCTAGATCTGGAACTGGTGCACCGGATCGAGGATTTGGCCGGCGTGCGCGAGGTGGCGATGCGGCAGTCCGAAACCCGGCTTGCGCTCGTCAGTTGAGGCGCAGGCGGCGCTGGAGCTCTCCAGCGCGGCGTCAGCCGGTTGAGCAATCTGACTCGGGCGGCGTGGGAGGGGGACTATGCTGATCCTGCTTGCAGCGCTGGCAAGTGCTCCGACCATCCCGGGCGAAGGGGGGCCATCCGATCCGGCGCCGTTAAGTACGCAGGTCTCTAACGGCACATCCGAGTCACACGGCGACCGCGACTTCGCGACGGATCGACCGGATATCACCGACAATCCGTATACGATCGACACTGGTCGCCTGCAGATCGAGCTCAGCGCCGCGGAGTACACGCTTGAGCGCGATCGCACCCGAATCATCGATGTGATGCCGGTCAGCATCCAATATGGTCTTAGGAGCAATGTCGATCTGCAGCTGCTTTTCACACCCTATCAGCGTCGGGTGGAAGGGGCGGGAGTGGATCGAGAGGTCAGCGGCGGATTTGGTGACGAAACGCGGCTTCGTCTCAAGATCAACCTGCGAGGCAATGATCATGAAGGGCTTGCCCTGGGCGTAATCCCCTATGTCAAAGTGCCGACCGGCAGTGGAGGCCTCTCCAACCACCATGTCGAGGGAGGTCTTGTCGTGCCCGTCGCCGTTGATCTGGCTGAAGACGTCACCTTGGGCGGCATGATCGAAGCCAACCTCGTATATCGCGACGAGTCCGGCGAGTACGGTCTGGACCTGATCCATAGCGTCGCCCTTGAGCATCCGGTTACCGGCCCGATCAGCGCCTATGTGGAATATGTCGGCACAATCCCAAGCAATGCACCGGCTGGGCGGGCCAGCCATTATCAGGCGCTGGGCTCAGCGGGCCTGATGTTCGAGGTGCAGGATGATCTCGCTCTCGATATTGGCACGCGCATCGGTTTCAGTGGCGACGCGGATCGCGCCGCGGTATTTGTTGGTGCATCGAAGAGGTTTTGACGCGGGTCGTGGGATCAGAACAGTTCGCCTTGTGGGCCGGGCGGCGGTTTGAACAGATCGGTGCGCAACGCCATTCGGGTAGCGCGCTGCTCGATCCCGTGTTTGCGCCGCGCGATGGCGAAGCGGGTTCTTAGCAGTTCCGCCCACGGGCCCTGGCCGCGCATTCGGCTGAAGAAGCCGGGATCATTGTCCTTGCCGCCCCGAAGCGACTGGATGGTTGCCATTACCTTGCCGGCTCGATCGGGAAAATGCGTGTCGAGCCAGGCACGGAACAGCGGCGCCACTTCCCATGGCAACCGTATCGGGATGAACGACACGTCCCGCGCGCCAGCCTCGACCGCTCGCGCTATGATCGCCTCCACTTCATGACCGGTGATCGCAGGGATCACGGGGGCCATGTTTACATAGACGGGCACCCCGGCGTCCGCGAGGCGGCGGACCGCGAGCAGGCGGCGCTCCGGATGCGGCGCGCGCGGCTCCACGGTCATCGCAATCCGAGGGTTGAGCGAAGTCACCGATATGGCGACACCGGCAAGCCCCTTTTCGGCCATGGGCGCCAGCAGATCGAGATCACGGATCACCCGATCCGACTTGGTCGTGATCACCAGCGGGTGATCGCACTGCGCCAGCACTTCGATGATGCTGCGCGTGATCCGCCACTTGCCCTCGATCGGTTGATAGGGATCTGTGTTCGTGCCGAGTGCCATCGGTTGACATGTGTAGCCGCGCTTTCCCAGTTCGGCGCGTAGCAGCTCAGCCGCGTCGGGCTTCGCGAACAGCTTCGTTTCGAAGTCCAGCCCCGGAGAGAGATCATGGAAGGCGTGGCTTGGCCGAGCAAAGCAGTAAATGCAGCCGTGCTCACACCCCCGATACGGGTTAATCGAGCGATCGAACGGAATATCGGGCGAGCTGTTGCGCGCGATTATGGTTTTCGGTCGTTCGATGGTCACCGTCGTGCGCAACGGCGGCGGTGCGCCGTGGATTGCCTCGCGCATGTCCAGCCAGTCAGCGTCAGCTTCAGTTTGCGGGAGGTTGAAGCGCGTGCTCTCGGCGTTCAGTGTCGCGCCGCGTACCGCCCTTTTCGCCACGACTCTTTCGCCAACCTGCGCCATCAGGCAGAACATACGGTGAACATCATTGATGCGTCAACGCCACCGGCCCAGTTCCATCCAGCGCAGCAGTGGCTTCAGCGGCGTAATCCAGATGATGCCCGTCACGAGGTAGAAGACCAGCTGGAGCGCCCAGTGCCAGGCGCCGACCGTAGTCGAGAAACTGATTATCAGCGCACACCACAGGGTGATCAGTGCCAGGATGATGAGCATGCCGACAGGCTTGCGCCAGGAGGCGTTCATGGCGTGATCCATTCCTTTTCGGTGATGATGGCGTGCAGCGGCACATCCCACGGGTCGGCCGGGGTCTGTGCCACTTCCTGTACAGAATATGCGATTCCGACGCGATATGCCTCCGGAAAAGTCGCGAAGGCGCGATCATAGTATCCCGCACCCTGGCCGAGCCGGCCTAGCTGGCGGTCAAACGCCACGAGGGGGGTGAGGATGAGATCGGGAGCCACCTCGGCGGCGTCGGCTGCCGGCTGCTGCAACCCGTACGGCCCTGAAGCAAGCAGATCGCCTTCGGACCAGGAGAGGAAGCGCATCGGCGTCGCGCGATCGACGACATAAGGCAAGGCAATCGTGCAGCCGGCTTCAAGTGCTGCCTGGGCGAGCGGCGAGGGATCAGCTTCGCTGCCGAACGGCACGTAGCTCGCAACGACCATGCCACGTGAAAGCAAGGCGCGAAATGCCGCCGGCACAAACAGGCCGGGGCGATCCGGACCCAACGCGTCTCGCGCCGCGCGAGCCGCAGCACGGATCGTGCCCTTGTCAGAAGGAGAGGGTGACGGGACCGCCATGGCCGTTTGCCGGGATATCCTCTGACGCCCAGTACGTCAGGTGGGGACCATGTACGTCGGGCCAGGGCCCGGGCAGGGACAGCCCCCTTGGATGATGAATAGCCTCAGGGATATTTTCAGGCTCGCACCGGGCAGTTCCCGTCGCACCCGATCTAGTCACTCGTGGGCTCGTGCTCAAGAGCCGAGGCAAGTTCCTCGAGAATATCGGCAACGCTGATCAGCACCGCATCGTCCGACGCCGGTTGTGCAGCACGCTCCTGTGCTTGCAAAAGCTGCCCCTGTGTCTCGACCAGATCGTCGGCCAGCATCAGCGCGATCAGCAGCAGAACGCGCGCGGTGCCGCCGTCACCCGCCGCGCGCTGCGCCTGCTCCCAGCGCGCGTCCAGCATCGCGCCGAGCCGCTGGACCTGGGGCTCCTCGCCGTCGCGACAATTCACCGGCCAGCGAGTGCCGCCGAGTTCGAGCATCACGCGCGCCATCAGCCGGCATCCTTCGCGACCAGATCGTCGATTGCAGCGATGGCGGCGGCAACCTCTTCGCGCAGCACCTCGTGGCGCTGCCGCAGGACCGCGGCCTCCTGCGCACGGCGGTTGACCGCAGCCTCGATGCGCCTGATCGCGGCGTCGATCCGCGTCACAGCGTCACTTTCTGTCATCGTCCCGGATTAGGATCGCGCCAGGGCAACGGCAAGCCCTCACGGCGCCATGAGGGCCACCACTGGTTGACGCGCGGCGCCTCCGGCGCTCAAAGGCGCGCGAGAATTCCGCGCCAAGGGAGAGTCGGCGAGATGACGAAGGTTGCGATCAACGGTTTCGGGCGCATCGGCCGCCTGGTGGCGCGCGCGATGCTGGAGCGGGGCGGCAGCGATCTCGAGCTGGTGGCGATCAACGATCTCGCCGATGCCAAGTCCAACGCATGGCTGTTCAGCCGTGACAGCGTTCACGGCAAGTATCCGGGCACCGTCGAGGCGGTCGGCAACGACCTGGTCATCGACGGCAAGCACATCCGCGTGACCGCGGAGCGCGACCCGGCGAACCTGCCGCACAAGGAACTGGGCGTCGACCTGGTGCTGGAATGCACCGGCTTCTTCACCGATCGCGCATCGTGCGAGAAGCACATTGCGGCAGGCGCCAAGAAGGTGCTGATTTCGGCCCCCGGCAAGCATGTCGACTTGACCGTCGTCTATGGCGTCAACCATGACAAGCTGGAGGCCGGCCACACGATCGTGTCCAACGCATCGTGCACCACCAACTGCCTGGCGCCGGTCGCCAAGGTGCTGAACGATGCGATCGGCATCGAGCGTGGCCTGATGACCACGGTTCACGCCTATACCAACGACCAGAAGATCCTCGACCAGATCCATCCGGACCTGCGCCGCGCCCGCGCCGCAGCGATGAGCATGATCCCGACCACCACGGGCGCGGCGCGCGCGGTGGGCGAGGTGCTGCCGGAGCTGAAGGGCAAGCTGGACGGTTCGGCGATCCGCGTGCCGGTGCCGGACGGCAGCCTGGTCGATCTGACCTTCACGCCGAAGCGCGACACCAGCGTCGAGGAAGTCAACGCGCTGCTGAAGGCGGCGGCGGAAGGCCCGATGGAGGGCGTGCTGCACTTCTCCGACGAGCCGCTGGTGTCGATCGACATCGTTCACACGCCCTATTCGTCGACCGTCGACAGCCTGGAGACGGCAGTGATCGACGGCAAGCTGGTCCGCGTGGTCAGCTGGTACGACAATGAATGGGGCTTCTCGAACCGTATGGTCGACACCGCGACCCTGATGGCGAAGCTGGGCTGATACGTCGATTGCCCCGGCACCACGCCGGGGCAATCACGCGACATGCGCATGGCAAACGGGATCCTTGTCGGAATCGCGCGCCATGCGCGATCGCGAGCGCCAATGGAGGTGCTGACCAGCGCGGAGGTGACGGCCGAGGGCGGCATCGTCGGCGATTTTCGCGGCGCGATGAAGGGCAAGCCGTACAAGCGGCAGATCACCCTGATCGAGCGCGGCGACTGGGACCGGGCGATGGCGGATGTCGCGCACGCCATCGGCTGGGAAGAACGGCGCGCGAACCTGCTGGTCGACGGGTTCGACCTGCCGCAGACGGCGGGCTGCCGGGTGCGGATCGGCGCGGACGTGATCCTGGAGATCACGCGCGAATGCGATCCGTGCGAGCGGATGGAAGCGCTGGCCGACGGGTTGCGCGCGGCGCTGACCCCCGATTGGCGCGGCGGTGCGTGCGCGATGGTGATAAAGGGCGGCCATATTGCCGTCGGTGATGCAATCAGGATCGAGGAATCATGGCCAAGTCATTCCGGACGCTCGACGACATCGGTGACATCCGCGGAAAGCGCGTACTCGTCCGCGAGGACCTGAACGTTCCCTTTGCAGACGGTCAGGTGACCGACGACACGCGGCTGCGCGCCACCGTGGCGACGGTCAGCGAGCTGGCCGACAAGGGCGCGATCGTGCTGATCCTGGCGCACTTCGGCCGGCCCAAGGGCGTGCCGAGCCCCGAATTTTCGCTGGCGCAGATCGTGAAGCCCTATGAGGCAGTGCTGGGCCGCCCGGTGCGCTATATCGACTGGGAAGGCGATGCGGCGAATGTCGCGATGCTCCAGCCGGGCGATATCGCGGTGCTGGAGAATACGCGCTTCTTCGGCGGCGAGGAAAAGAACGATCCGGCGGTGGTCGATCGCTTTGCCGCGCTGGGCGATCTCTACGTCAACGACGCCTTTTCGGCGGCGCACCGCGCGCACGCCTCGACCGAGGGGCTGGCGCACAAGCTGCCGGCCTATGCCGGGCGGGCGATGGAGGCGGAGCTGGACGCGCTGCAAAAGGCGCTGGGCGAGCCGGAGCATCCCGTTGCCGCAGTGGTCGGCGGCGCAAAGGTGTCGACGAAGCTGGCGGTGCTGAAGCACCTGGTCGGCAAGGTCGATCACCTGATCATCGGCGGCGGCATGGCCAACACCTTCCTGGCGGCGC
Organism: uncultured Stakelama sp.; assembly: GCA_964390515.1. Classification (GTDB taxonomy): domain Bacteria; phylum Pseudomonadota; class Alphaproteobacteria; order Sphingomonadales; family Sphingomonadaceae; genus Sphingomonas. The sequence goes on along the minus strand of CAYMIU010000014.1, from coordinate 21,039 downwards.
GCGGCGTCAATGTCGGCAAGAGCCTGTGCGAGCATGACCTGACCGGCACCGCCGACGAGATCATGGAAGCGGCCGATCGCGCCGGCTGCACCGTGCACCTGCCCTATGACGTGGTGGTGGCGACCGAGTTCAGGCCGAACCCGCCGACGCGCACGGTAAACGTGCATGAGGTGGCCGCGGACGAGATGATCCTCGACGTCGGGCCCGCCGCGGTCGAGGCGCTGGGCGACGTGCTGAAGAATTGCCGCACCCTGGTGTGGAACGGGCCGCTGGGCGCGTTCGAGACGCCGCCGTTCGATGCGGCAACGGTGGCGCTGGCCAAGACGGCGGCGGCGCTGACGGTTGACGGCAGCCTGGTATCGGTCGCCGGCGGCGGCGACACGGTGGCGGCGCTTAACCACGCCGGCGTCGCTGACGATTTTACCTTCGTTTCAACCGCGGGCGGCGCTTTCCTCGAATGGATGGAAGGCCGCGAGCTTCCGGGCGTGGCGGCGCTGCTCCAGAAGTAAGTCCCCTCCTCGGCAACACTGACCTCTAAATGCCGGCTCCCGTTCCCTCAAAGGAACGGGAGCCTTTTTCGTTCAGGCGGCGAGGGCCGTTGGCTTCGAAACGCCGCGGATCATGTCTGCTGCCTTTTCCGCGATCATGATGGTCGGCGCATTGGTGTTCGAGCCAACCAAGGTCGGCATGACGGACGCGTCGACCACCCGCAGCCCTTGTAAGCCCCGAACGCGGAGCTGCTCGTCCACCACCGCCATCTTGTCCCCGTCGGTGCCCATCTTGCAGGTACCCACCGGATGATAAATGGTCTCGGCATTCGCCCGGATCCAAGCGTCGATTTCCTCATCCGACTGGACGGCGCGGCCTGGCGCGAACTCGTCCCCGCGATACGGGTCGAGCGCTGCCTGATAGGCGACCTCCCGGCCAATGTGGACGCACTCGCGCATCACTCTGCGGTCGACCTCGCTTGCCAAGTAATTGGCGTAGATCAGCGGATCGCCGATCGGATCACTGGATCCCAGCGCGATTCGGCCGCGGCTTTCCGGGCGAAGCTGGCAGAGGTGAAGCGAGAAGCCGTCAGCCTTCACCCGCGTCTTGCCGTGATCCTTCATGATCGCGAGCACGCCATGGATCTGGACGTCCGGGCGGGACAGGCCCTCGCGCGAGCAGATGAACGCACCTGACTCGAGGAACTGCTGGCGTCCGAGCCCGGTGCCGCGGGTGAGATATTCGAGCCCGACGCGCAGCTGCTTGAGGCCCTTGGTAGAGGAGAAGGCGGTCATGAGCCCGCGGCTGTACCAACTCATGATGATATCGAGGTGGTCCTGAAGGTTTTCGCCTACACCGGGGAGGTCATGGACCGGCTTGACGCCGACGTCGCGGAGAGCGGCGCCGTTGCCGATGCCGGACAGCTGAAGGATGTGCGGGCTCTGCACCGCACCCGCGCACAAAATCGCCTCACCGCCAACCTCGACGCGCTGGATCGACTTATCCTTGATATAGTCCACTGCCACGGCCCGGCCGCCCGATGTGACCACCGCCATGGTGCGCGCATCGGTGATGACAGTCAGGTTCTTGCGCTCGGAGACGGGCCGCAGATAGGCAGCGGCCGTCGACCAGCGCTGCCCGTTGGCGATCGTCAGGTCGTAGCGGCCGAAGCCCTCCTGATCGGCGCCATTGAAGTTGTCGCACACCGGATAGCCGGCCTGGCGCCCAGCCTCGATAAGCGCGTCATGAAAGGGGCTGTCGCTTTCGCCGCCGGAGATCGTCAGCGGCCCGTTTGCCCCATGCAGGTCGTCAATCCGGTGGTGCCCCTCCAGCTTACGGAAATAGGGAAGCACATCCTCCCATGACCATCCGGTGAGCCCAAGCTGGCGCCACTCGTCAAAATCTTGCGGGTGGCCGCGGGTGTAGACCATGCCATTGATCGAGGAGGAGCCGCCGAGCCCGCGACCGCGCGGCCACCACAAGCGACGATTGTTCAGATGCGGCTCTGGCTCAGTCCAGAAGCCCCAATTGTGCTTGCCCTTGGCCTTGATGAGGCTGCCAACGCCAGCCGGCATGCGGACCAGCAACTCCTTGTTCGCGCCACCCGCTTCGAGCAAGCAGACGCTGACGGCGGGGTCCTCGCTCAGGCGAGCCGCAAGCGTGCAGCCGGCCGAGCCGCCGCCGATGATGACATAATCAAAACCCGGCATCTTCCCCTCCACTTTGCATTATTATTCCGCCGCGATCCCGGGGAACTGTTATGACCTTGATGGTAACCGACATCGGCCCGTTTCCGCCAGCCTGACAAGTTGGCGGGTTCTATGGCGTCAGGACGATCTTGCCGACCATCTCGCTGTGTTTCATCGCTTCGAATGCAACCTGCCAGTCGGCGAGCGGGTATGTGGCATGAACCCTAGGATGGATCCGGCCTTCCTCCGCCAGGCGCCAGATCGCATCCTGGTTTTCACGTCCTTTTTCGGGAAATTGCCGGCCATATTCGCCCGCTCGAACACCAACGACCGAAAAGCCCTTGATCAGCGGCATGTTGGTAGAGACGGTCGCGATCCGGCCCGATGTGAAGCCCACCACACATAGCCGGCCGCCGAACGCGATCGTGCGCACCGACTCGTCGAACACGTCACCACCGACGGGGTCATAGATGACGTCCGCGCCGCCGCCGGTCAGTTCCTTCACGGCCTCACGAAAGCGGGAGGCGGGCAGGGTCGCTTCGATGGGATAGAATTGCTGAAGGATCCGCAGCTTCTCCTCTGACCGGGATGTTGCGATCACCCTCGCGCCAAGCGCCTTCGCAAGATCCACGGCCGCAAGGCCAACTCCGCCCGTCGCGCCATGCACCAGCACCCATTCGCCGGGCTCAACCTCGGCGAGACGCACCAGCGCAACATAGGCCGTAAGATAGGCTGCACCGACACCGGCAGCTTCCCCGAACGATAGATGCGCCGGCTTGCGCCGCACCGCGGTGGCATCAACAGAGACGAGTTCTGCAAATCCCCCCAGTCGTGTGCCGGCGACAACGGCCGCGCCCGGCTCGAAGCCCTCGCCCGCTACAACCTCGCCAGCGACTTCCATCCCGGGCGAGAAAGGAAGCGGCGGCTTGAGCTGGTATTCGCCCCGGGTCATCAATAGGTCGGGAAAGTTGAGCGCCGCAGCCTTCACGCGGATCAGTATCTTCCCCGGCGCGGGCGCAGGATCCCGTACCTCCACCAGTGCAGTGCCGGATAGGTCCGGCGACAGGCTCGATACCACCACTGCTTTCATGCCGACGCTGGCTTTGCGACCATGATATCGAGCAGCGAGTCGAACAAAGTCCCCATGTCGAGGTGGGGAGCGTGTACCTTGCTCAGGCCAAGGGTGATGAGGCCATAAGCGCGGACCTCTGCTTCTTCCCGGGTAAAGCCGATCTGCATCAGGTTCCGGGCGAGGAAGTCGAGCATCAGCGCGTCATGACGCTGCACCGCTTCGCGCGCTCGCGGATCGCTTTCAGCCCAAGCACGCATCGCGACCGCAAGCCGCGACGACCCCCGCCGCCTCACCGTCTGTCCAAGAAGGCGGATGCGCCCGATCGGGTCCGGCGTCGCGCGTTCCAGTGCGGCGATCAGGTCACTCACCTGGTCCTCCGCGAAATAAGCGGCGAGCTTGCCTTGGTAATCATCGAAGTCGCGGAAATGATGGTAGAAGCTGCCGGTCGAGACCTTCAGCTCCTCCGCCAGCGGACGAAGCTTCAGTGCGCGCAACCCGCCCCGACGAAGGAGCGACTGGCCTGCCTCCAACCACGCCTGGGGCGTAAGGTCCGGGCTACGAGATGCCGAAGGCGTCCGGACGGAAACAACTGGCTGCACGCTTGACATCCCATCTACCATAACGAAGGTTATGCCGGAAATCCGCGCCGGTAAAGGGCCGGTCGGGGTGAGATTCTTGGAGAGGTTTGGAAGCAATGGCCGACGCTTACATCATCGACGCCGTTCGTACGCCGCGCGGGATCGGGAAGCAGGGCAAGGGCGCGCTGGCGCACATGCACCCGCAGCATCTCGCCGCCACCGTGCTGAAGGCGCTGAAGGAGCGCAACAACCTGAACACCGCCGAAGTGGACGACATCATCTGGTCGACCAGTTCGCAGCGCGGCAAGCAGGGCGGCGACATGGGCCGGATGGCCGCACTGGACGCGGACTATGACGTCAAGGCGTCGGGCACGACCCTCGATCGCTTCTGCGGCGGCGGCATCACCGCGGTGAACTTCGCCGCGGCGCAGATCATGAGCGGCATGGAAGATTGCGTGATCGCCGGCGGCACCGAGATGATGAGCCTGACCGCGGCGATGAGCCAGGAAGACATGGAAAGCGGCAAGCCGCCGCTGGGCATGGGTTCGGGCAACGAGCGGCTGAACATCAACCATCCGCAGTCGCACCAGGGCATTTGCGGCGACGCGATCGCCAGCATGGAAGGCTTCACCCGCGAGCAGCTCGACAATGCGGGCCTCGAAAGCCAGCAGAAGGCGGCCAAGGCGATCGCCGAGGGCCGGTTCAACAAGTCGATCGTGCCGGTGCTGGACGACGACGGCAACGTCGTCCTGGACCATGACGAATTTCCGCGCCCGCAGACCACGGCGGAAGGGCTCGCCAGCCTGAAGCCGTCCTTCGCGGCGCTGGCCGACATGCCGTACAACAAGGCGGGCGACACGTTCCGCAAGCAGATCAACCGCAAGTATCCGGACCTGGAGATCCAGCATTTCCACCATGCCGGCAATTCGTCGGGCGTGGTCGATGGCGCGGCGGCGGTGCTGCTGGCGTCCAAGGAATATGCCGAGAAGATGGGCTGGAAGCCGCGCGCGCGGATCGTGGCGATGGCCAATATCGGCGATGATCCGACGTTGATGCTGAACGCGCCGGTGCCGGCGGCGAAGAAGGTGCTGGAGAAGGCGGGCCTCACCAAGGAGGACATCGACCTGTGGGAAATCAACGAGGCCTTCGCCGTGGTTTCCGAGAAGTTCATCCGCGACCTGGAACTGCCGCGTGACAAGGTGAACGTGAACGGCGGGTCGATTGCGCTCGGCCACCCGATCGGCGCGACCGGATCGATCCTGATCGGCACCATCGTCGACGAGCTGGAGCGTCAGGACAAGCGCTATGGCCTGGTCACCATGTGTGCCGCGGGTGGCATGGCGCCGGCGATCATCGTCGAACGCCTGGCCGCCTGATCACAGCAGAAGCAAGACCGCGAGCGGGCCGAGAGTGCCCGCCGCGGCGGAGAGAATGATGACGCACCCGTACAAACATGCCGCCGCCACGCCCGACAAAGCCGCCTATGTGATGGCGGGGACCGGCGAGACGGTCACTTTCGCCCAGCTCGATGCGCGCGCGAACCAGGGTGCGCATCTGATCCGATCGCTTGGCCTGAAGCGGGGCGACGCGATGGCGATGATGATGGACAATTCGCCGCGCTATTTCGAGGTCGCCTGGGCAGCCGAGCGCGCCGGCGTCTATCTCACCTGCATTTCGTCCAAGCTGATGGCCGGCGAAGCGGAATATATCGTCCGTGACGGCGACTGCCGGGTGTTCATCGCGTCCAAGGGATGCGCCGCCTGTGCAGAGGCGGTGCTGCCGCTGATCGGCGATCTGGTCCATTACATGGTCGACGGCACGATCGAGGGATATCAGAGCTGGGAAGAGGCCTGCGCCAGCCAGCCGACCACGCCGATCGCCGATCCGTCGCCGGGGCAGATCATGCTGTATTCCTCCGGCACGACGGGCAAGCCCAAGGGCGTTCGCTTCGCATTGCCCGAAGAGCCCTATGGCGAGAATGTCTCCCCGCTGATGATGATCGGGCAGGGGCTGTACGGGTTCAATCCCGACATGGTCTATCTGTCGCCCGCGCCGCTGTATCATGCCGCGCCGCTGCGCTGGTCGATGGCGGTGCAGCAGCTGGGCGGCACCGTGGTGGTGATGGAACGCTTCGATCCCGAAAGGGCGCTGGAAGCGATCGAGACGTACAAGGTGACCCATGCGCAATGGGTGCCGACGCATTTCATCCGCATGCTGAAACTGCCCGAGGACGTGCGCCGGAAGTATGATGTCACATCGCTGAAGGCGGTATGGCATGCCGCCGCACCGTGCCCGGTGCCGGTGAAGGAAGCGATGATCGAATGGTGGGGCCCGATCATCGGCGAATATTATGCCGGGACCGAGGGCAATGGTTTCCACAACATTCTGTCGCCCGAGTGGCTGACGCATAAGGGATCGGTCGGTCGCAACCTGACCACGATCACCCACATCTGCGACGAGGACGGCAATGAAGTGCCGCCGCGGACGGAGGGCACGATCTATTTCGAGGCGCCGGTGACGGACCTGAACCCGACGGGGGCCGCGCCGTTCAGCTATCACAACGATCCCGAGAAGACGAAGGACAGCACCAACGCGCGCGGCTGGACCACGCTGGGTGATGTGGGCTGGATGGACGAGGAGGGCTATCTCTACCTCACCGACCGCAAGAGCTTCATGATCATTTCGGGCGGGGTGAACATCTATCCGGCCGAGATCGAGAATCTGCTGGTCACCCATCCCAAGGTCGCCGACGTCGCGGTGATCGGGGCGCCGCACGAGGAAATGGGCGAGCAGGTCGTCGCGGTGATCCAGCCGAAGGACCTTGGCGCGGACGAGGAGGCACTGGCGAGCGAGCTGGCGGAGTTCGCCCGCGCCAACCTCAGCCATGTCAAATGCCCGCGCCAATGGGATTTCCGTGCCGAGCTGCCGCGGCATGACACGGGCAAGCTCTACAAGCGGCTGTTGCGTGACGAATATTGGGGCAAGGCGAAGCCGGCCGAGGTGGCTCCCCCACCAACGGAGCAGGCCGCATGAGCTTCAACTTCGGTGACCTGATCGAGGCGGTGGAAGCCGCAGTGCCGGGTGACCGGGTGGCGCTGGCCCATGGCGAGCAGGTGATCGACTGGGACGGGCTGCGTATCCAGTCGAACAATCTGGCGCGCGCGCTGATCGACCGCGGGCTGAAGCCGGGCGACCGCTTCGCCTTCTACGCCTATAATTCGGCCGATTATCTCGTCGCGCTGATGGCGTGCTGGAAGGCGCGGGGGACTCACGTCAATGTCAACTACCGCTATGTGGCGGAGGAGCTGGCGTACATCCTCGCCGACAGCGATGCGACGGTGCTGGTCTATGATGCGCGGCTGCGCGATTGCGTCGCCGATGTGGTGGACCGCTCGCCGCATGTGCGCAGCTATGTCGAGATCGGCGGCGACCCTGGCGGGATGCCGGCCTTTGCCGAGGCGTTCGGGGATCTGGTCGCCGGCGATGGCGCGCCGGTGCAAATCGCGCGCGATCCGCAGGACCGGTTCTTCATCTATACCGGCGGCACCACGGGGATGCCGAAGGGCGTGGTGTGGAGCCATGCCGACCTGAACGCGATCGCGCACGGCGCAGCGGCGGCGGCGGGGCTGCCGGTGCCGACGACGGTCGAGGAGGCGGCCGCGATGGCAGCGGCGAACCCCGATTATCCGCGCACCGTCTGCGGCCCGCCGCTGATGATTAGGCTTACGGCCGAGAAGCTTAAAGAATCAGGATTGGCTATTAAAAAATCAAAAATTGTTATTGCA
>CAYMIU010000014.1:0-13417 GCA_964390515.1 uncultured Stakelama sp. | reverse complement strand
CGGAGCCGCAGTTTCCAGCCGGAGGAGGCGCTGGACGCGATCCACGGCTGGCAGGCGAACCGTCTGGTGGTGGTGGGCGACGCCTTTGCACGGCCGATTCTGGAGGCGCTCGACGCCGAGCCCGGCCGGTGGGACGTGTCGGCGATGCGGCTGATCAACTCGTCGGGCGTGATGTGGACGCAGGGCGTGAAGGACGGGCTGATCCGGCACATGCCCGAGGCGACGTGCCAGGACAATTTCAGCTCCTCCGAGGCGATCGGCATGGGGGTGTCGCTGACCACCAAGGACGGGACGGTGGAGACGGCGAAGTTCATCGTCGGGCCGCGGTGCCGCGTGCTCGACGATGACGATAAGGATGTGGTGCCGGGGTCGGGCGTCACCGGCAAGGTCGTGCTGGGGCCGCCCAATCCGGTGGAATATCACAAGGACCCCGAGAAGAGCGCGCGCACGTTCCGGCTGATCGACGGGGTGCGCTACACCGTGTCGGGCGATTATGCGCAGGTCGCGGAGGATGGCAGCGTCATCCTGCTGGGCCGTGGCTCCGCCTGCATCAATTCGGCCGGCGAAAAGATTTTCCCGGAAGAAGTCGAAGAAGCGCTGAAACTTTGCCCGAAGGTGGAGGATGCGCTGGTCTTTGCCATGCCGGACCCGAAATGGGGCCAGGCGGTTGCGGCTGTGGTTCAGTCATCGGCCGGCTTCGACGAAGACGTGACCCGGGACTCGCTTCGCACGCGGCTTGCCGGATATAAATTGCCGAAGCTGATCGTTACCACGGACCAGTCGCTCCGCGCGCCGAACGGGAAGGCTGACTATGCGCGTGCCAAGCAACTCGCAGGAGTTGCCTGACGGCGCGCAATTCTTTCGCAACGCTGACATGTCGGTTCAGCCGACAGTCGCCCCCGCTAGTCCATAAGGGTTTCATCAGCAGGGCCGGCAAAGTGCGCCGGCAGTGGAGTGAAACCAAAATGGGTAGGAAGTTCTTGGCGGCACTGCTCGCTGCGGCGTCGATCATGCCCGCAGCAGCCGTCGCGCAGGGCCGCGACGGACCGCGAATGGAGCGCGGCCAGGGCCGGCCCTCGGGCGGCTTCGGCGCGCCGCAGCGTCAGGCGCCGCAGGGTGGCGGCTGGCAGCAGCGGGGCGAGCGGCCACAATCGTTCGGGCCGCGCGCGCAGCGCCCCGGCGTCTTCGAGCAGCGCCAGCCGCGTGCTCAGAATGAAGCGCCGCCGCAGCGCTTCCAGGGGCAGCGCTCCGACTTGCCACGCCGTGATAGCGGGGGCCGAGGCTTCGATCGGCCGCAACCAGTGCCCGGCGCTGTGGCGCCCGCCCAGCCGCGCTTGCCCCACGAAGGAGTGGACACGCGGCTCGGCGCGCGACCGGATGGGTGGAACCGTGGTGCTTACGGTCGCGGCGTCGCGCGCCCTGATCGACAGCCGGATCGTCGCTTTGACGGGCAGCGCGGCTGGGATCGGAGCGGCGCCGACTGGAACGATCAACGCCGCTGGGATCGGGACCGCCGCGACCGGGCCGACGCCAATCCTCGGTATGGCGGTCGGGACGAGCGTCGCGGCTGGAACTCCGATTGGCGTCGCAACGATGGCCGCGGGTGGAATCGTGATTGGCGGCGTGATACGCGCTACGACTGGAACCGCTGGCGCACCACCAACCGTAATGCCTTCCGCCTGCCGCGCTATTACGCGCCTTATGGCTGGAACTACGGCTATCGCCAGTTCGGCATAGGCGCGGTATTGTCGTCGGTTCTCTTCGCCCAGAATTACTGGATCAATGATCCCTGGGCCTATCGACTGCCGGAGGCGGACGGCCCCTATCGCTGGGTGCGCTATTACAATGATGCGTTGCTGGTGGATGTCTACTCGGGTGAAGTGGTGGATGTGATCAACGACATCTTCTGGTAGTTTCGTAACAAACCGATGTTCGTCCGGAGGGGCGGTGGCTGGCGGGAACCGGCCGCCGCCCCTTTGACGTCAGGCTTCCAGGCTGCGGCCAAGCGACGCATTCACGACGCCGCCGTCCACCACCAGCGTATCACCTACGACGTAATCGCTGGCTCGGCTCGCGAGGAAGATCGCGGCGCCCGCCATGTCGGCTCCATTGCCGATCCGCTGCATCGGGATGCCCTTGGCCACTTCGTCGCCGTGATCGCGCGCGGCGCGGTTCATCTCGCTGGCGAATGCGCCGGGAGCGAGGCTGGTGACGATGATCGCATCCTTGATCAGCCGCGCGGCCATCCGCTTGGTCAGATAGATCAGCGCCGCCTTCGATGCGTGATAGCTGTACGTATCCCAAGGGTTCAGCCGCAAGCCGTCGATCGAGGTGATGTTGATCACCTTGGACGGCTTGTCATAGCTCGCCTGGGCTTTCAGCAGGCCGTGCAGTGCCTGGGTCAGAAAAAATGGGGACTTGACGTTCAGGTCCATCACCTTGTCCCAGCCGCTTTCCGGAAACTCCTCGAAGGGCACGCCCCAGGCGGCGCCTGCGTTGTTCACCAGGATGTCGAGATGATCCTCGCGCTGCGCGATCGCCGCGGCCAGTGCGCGGCAGCCTTCCACCGTCGAGATGTCCTGCGGAAGCGGGATGCAGTTCGGCCCAAGCTCCGCCGCCGTCTCGTCACACGCTGACGCCTTGCGCGACGAAATGTACACCTTGGCGCCTTGTTCGATGAAGCCGCGCGCGATGATCTTGCCGATCCCGCGGCTGCCGCCGGTGATGAGGGCGGTGCGGCCCTCGAGGCTGAAGAGGTTATTGAAGCTCATCATTTCACTCCCGTTCGTTCGCGCGCCTAGCGCCGCCTCAGGCAAGGGGCAACCGCCCTACCGCAAATTCGAAGCATCACAGATTGACGCGGCAAAGTGCCATACTATGCTGCCGAAAAAATCAGATGTTAGGATCGAGGATGCGGTTTTCGGGTAAGCGAGCCGTCGTCACTGGCGGCGCCTCTGGCATCGGACGCGCCACCGCGCTCCGCTTGGCAGAGGAGGGCGCTGGTGTGTGGATCGGCGATATCGATGAGGCGGCGGGACAAGAGCTTGCCGCCACTTCCAACGGCAAGATCACCTTCCGCCGCTGCGACGTGACTGAGGCGGACGACATCCGAACGCTGATGGAGGCGGCCGACTCGGCCGGGGGCCTCGACGTGCTGTTCAACAACGCCGGCGCGGGCGGTGCCCCGGAGAAGATCGACGAGATTTCACCGGAGGACTGGGATCGCACCCAGTCGTTGCTGCTCCGCTCCGTCGCGCTCGGCATTCGTTATGCCGCGCCGCTGATGGCGAAGCGCGGCGGCGGTGCCATCGTGAACACATCGTCGGTGTCCGCGCTGGGGACCGGATACGCGCCGACCGCATATTCCACTGCCAAGGCGGGCGTCCTGCATCTCTCGAAGATGGCGGCCGCCGATCTCGCCAAGATCAACGTCCGGGTAAACGCGGTCATACCGGGATTCATCACGACCAACATCTTTACCCGGCACCTCGACGTGCCGGAGGAGCAGCGCGATCGGGCCAATCAAGTGATTGCGCAGGTCGCCGCCAAGGCACAGCCAGTTGGCCGTGCGGGGAGGCCGGAAGATATCGCCGCTGCCGTGGCCTATCTGTTGAGCGATGAAGCAGGTTTCGTGACCGGCACGCATCTGGTGGTGGACGGCGGGATCACGATCGGCACGCGGCCGAGTTGGGATCCGGAACAGCCGGGCCTCTTTGCGGCATTGGAGACGTTCTTGTGAGCGCCTCGATCGCAAGCGGAGCCGCGGTGGCGACTCCGACGAGCGTGCCTCCCAGCCCCAGGCGGCTGCGTGGTCGCACGATGGCCAGCTATGGCTTCGGCGCAGCAGCCTATGGCGTGAAGGACTCGGGCTTCGGCACCTTCCTTCTTCTGTTCTACAACCAGGTGATCGGCGTGCCGGCGGCGACTGTCGGCTTCGTGATCATGCTCGCGCTCATCATTGATGCTTTCATCGATCCGACGGTAGGCATGCTCTCCGATCGCACGCAGACGCGGTGGGGGCGGCGCCATCCCTGGCTCTACGGGGCGACGCTCCCGATCATGCTTGGCTGGGTGTTGCTGTGGAACCCACCTGAGGGCTCACAAGCGATGGTGCTTGGCTGGCTGTTCGCCATGGCGGTGCTCGTGCGAAGCGCGGTCAGCGCCTATGAGGTGCCGAGCCAGGCGATGGCCGCGGAGCTCAGTTCCGATTATGACGAGCGCACCCGCATCATGGCCTATCGCTTCCTGTTCGGCTGGGCGGGCGGCCTCATCATGCTGATTGCTGCTTATTGGATCTTCCTGGCGCCCACGCCGGAATATCCGAACGGACTTCTCAATCGCGCGGGATACAAGGGCTTCGCCATCGCGGGCGCGCTGTTCATGGGGTTTGCGATCCTCACCTCCGCGTTCGGTACGCATCGCGAGATCCCGAACCTCCCCAAGCCGGTGCTGGAGAAGCAATCGCTGGGCAAGCATTTCGCGGATCTGCGCGAGACGCTGCACAACCGTGCCTTCCTAATCCTGATGCTGGCCGGGTTGTTCGTCTTCACCAACCAGGGGATCACCTATGCGATCTCCAATTACCTCTACACCTATGTGTGGCGCTTCACGACCGTCTCGATCGGCGCGCTGACGGTGCCGACCTTCGTCCCGCTTAGCTTCTCGCTGTTCGGGGGCGTGCTGGTCGCCTTCGTTGTCGCACCACGTCTAGGACAGATCGCAAGCAAGCCGAAGGTTGCCTCGACTGCTGCGATCCTGGCGGTCGTGATCGGCACCGCACCTTATTGGCTGCGGCTTGGGGGGATGTTCCCTGGACCGGGGAACCCTGCGATGTTGCCGATCCTGTTCGCTATGCTGGCGATCGCCACGGCTGCAAGCGTCACGGCGCACATCCTCGGATCGTCGATGATGGCGGACGTGGTGGAGGATTCGGAACAGCGCACCGGGCGTCGATCGGAGGGCGTCTTTTTCGCCGGCGGCTTCTTCATCCAGAAGTGCACCAGCGGGGTCGGCATCTTCCTGACAGGGTTGATTCTTGCCGTCGCCAACTTTCCGGCCAAGGCCATCCCGGGGCAGGTTCCGGTCGCCGTGATCGATCGCCTGACGATCATTTACATACTGGCCGCGACCACCTTGGCTCTTGCCGCCGCGTTCACCTACCGCGCGTTCCCGTTTGGGCGAGCAGAGCATACCGCGCGGCTGGAGGCATTGCGGATGCAGGCACTCGATTCGGAACGGATCGAACCCGCTCCCTGAGTTGAAAAACAGGCGTGGAATGCGCTGATGAAGTGCCAAACGACCGTTCGTCGGTGCCAAAACACCGTTCACCGGTTTCGGTTCCCCCGCGGCTTGGTATTTTTTCCTGATCTTCGTAGCTGCACTGCAACAGTCAATTTCGTGACCGGGGGGTCGCAGTGCAGTTCAAGAAGTTCGCGGCGCGTGCAGCGCTGGTGCTATCGTGCGGCCTGATGACCGCTACCGGCGCCAACGCCCAGTTCTGGCAGTGCGCGCCTTATGCTCGGGAGATCTCGGGCATCCAGATCCGCGGCAACGCCAACACCTGGTGGGGCCAGGCCGCTGGCCGCTACGAGCGCGGTAACCAGCCGAAGGTTGGTGCCGTCCTCTCGTTCCAACCCACGCGCCGGATGCGCGTCGGCCACGTCGCAATGGTCAGCCGCGTGGTGAGCGATCGCGAAATCCTGCTCACTCATGCCAACTGGTCGCGCCGCGGCGGCATCGAGCGCGACGTGCGTGCGATCGACGTGTCGCCTAACGGTGACTGGAGCATGGTGAAGGTGTGGTACGCGCCGCAGGGCGGGCTCGGCACCTCCGACTATCCCACCAACGGGTTCATCTATTCGGACCATGCGCCGGCCGGCACGCCGACGATCGGCGGATCCGACGCAGACGAAACCCGCATCGCGAACCTCGCGATCGCCACCTCGGCGTCGGTTCCGATGAAGGGCGCCGTAACGATCGAGCCGTAAGCGCGTTCAGGCGGCGCGGAAGGTCATCGCGACGCCGTTCATGCAATAGCGCTTGCCGGTGGGCTTGGGCCCATCGTCGAACACATGGCCCAGGTGCCCGCCGCAGCGGCGGCAGTGCACTTCCGTCCTTGTCATGCCGAACGAACTATCGCGGCGGGTCGCGACCGCATTGGCCAGCGGCGCCCAGAAGCTGGGCCAGCCGGTGCCGCTTTCGAATTTGGATTGCGATGAGAACAGCGGCTGCGCACAGCCCGTGCACAGGAAGGTGCCGGTTCGCTTCTCGTTGTTCAGCGCGCTCGAATAGGGGCGTTCGGTCGCTTCCTTGCGAAGCACGTCATAGGCCGCGGACGATAGCTTGGACCGCCACTGCGCATCCGTCAGCGTGTACGGAAACGTCTCCGACGCTGCTTCAGCGGGGTCAGCCCCGGACGCGCTGAGTGCGGCCGCGATAGAGCCGCTACCAATCGCGATCAGGGCGCGGCGTCGATCGATCAGATGGTCCATCTTCAGAATATAAGCTTCGCAAGTGCCGCGGACAGTGGCGCAAAGGTGATTTTGCTGCGGCCGACCCACCGTGCGTGCTAAGCACACGGCATGCTGGACACTGTCTTCCCCACTGCGATGATCGCCGGCATGGCTACTCGTGCACGCACCGCCGCGCAGCAACTTGCCCGCACGACCACGGAGCAGCGCCGCGCGGGACTCCGTTCGGCTGCGTCGGCGCTGCGTGATGCGGCGGGGAGGATCATTGCCGCCAATGCCGTGGATGTTGCGCGCGGCGAGGCGGCTGGCCTGAGCGGCGCGCTTCTCGATCGCTTGAGGCTCGATGCCGGCAGAGTGGCTGCCATGGCGGCGGGGGTCGAGACTGTCGCGTCGCTCGCTGATCCGGTTGGCCAGGTGATCGATACGGTGACGCGGCCCAACGGCCTGATGCTATCGCGTGTCCGCGTGCCGATCGGGGTCATCGGTATCATCTATGAGAGCCGCCCGAACGTGACTGCGGATGCAGCAGCGCTCTGCGTCATGTCCGGCAATGCGGTAATCCTGCGCGGCGGATCCGAAGCGGTGGAGAGCAATGCGGCAATCCATGAGGCGCTTTGCGAGGGGCTGGCGTCTGCCGGTCTACCAGCCGACGCGGTGCAGCGCGTCGCGACTACCGATCGTGCCGCGGTCGGCGCGCTACTGTCGGCTGAGGGCGCGATCGACCTCGTCGTGCCGCGCGGAGGCAAGAGCCTTGTCGCGCGCGTGCAGGCGGAAGCGCGGGTGCCGGTGCTCGCGCATCTTGACGGCATCAACCATATCTTCGTCCATAGCTCGGCCGATCCTGCAATGGCGGAGCGCATCGTGGTCGACGCGAAGATGCGTCGCACCGGCATCTGCGGTGCGATGGAGACGTTGCTGATCGATGCGGCTTTTGCGCAGCCTGAGCGGCTCGTTATAGCGCTTGCTAAAGCCGGCTGCGAAGTGCGTGTAGACGCACGGATTTCCGCCCTTACCGGCGCCGCGCTGGCATCGGATTCTGATTGGGATACCGAATATCTCGACGCGATCTGCGCGGTCGCCATGGTTGACGGGTTGGACGGCGCGATCGATCACATTGCCCGGCATGGCTCCCACCATACCGATGCGATCGTAGCGGAGGATCATGGCGTGGCGGAGCGCTTTCTGGCGGAGGTGGATTCGGCGATTGTCCTGTGGAACGCCTCCACGCAGTTCGCCGATGGCGGCGAATTTGGCCTCGGCGCGGAGATCGGGATTGCCACAGGGCGATTGCACGCGCGCGGGCCGGTCGCGCTGGAGGGGCTCACCACCTACAAGTGGATTGGCCGCGGGGCAGGGCAGGTTCGCGGCTGATCCCGACCTCCCGGCTGATCATCAGGGTAGGTCAAAAATCAGCAAGGTAGACGTAGCGGTTGCGCAGAGCTTGTTCTGGCCATCGTGAAGCGTCGCCTCGGCGAAGGCCACTCGCCGGCCCAAGGAGACGATACGGCCCTCCGCCCGCACTCGGCCGCTCTTGTCGGATAGGGCGCGGTGATAGGCGATCTTCAGTTCGAGCGTGGTGTAGCCCTGGCCGGGGCGCATTTGGGAGTGGACCGCCACGCCGCAGGCGCTGTCGAGCAGCGTCGCCGCGTAGCCGCCGTGGACGGAGCCGAGCGGCTTGAAGACGCTGCTGTCCGGTTCGCCTTCGAAGATGGCGGTGCCGCGCGTCACCTCGACAGGATCGATGTTCATCCGCTCGTTCATCGGCGGGCGCTGCCCGGCCATGAGCAGGGACTGCAGTTGTGCGAGGCCGTCCAGCGCCGCCGCTTCCTCGTGCATCGACAAAATCCTCCGTTTTTTTTGGCGCAAAGCAGCTCTTTTCAGCGGTACCGCGACGCTACGTCGCGGCGGGATAATCCCGGTCCCATGGCGAGCCGGGCCGACTGCATGGCCTCCCACAGGCTTTCGTCAGGCAGCGGCGGGATCGTGACCGTTTCGCCACGGTCGAAGCCGACCAGTGCCGCGTCGACGAGTGCCTCGGCATCCATGACGACTTCCGCCGGGAAGGCGTTCACGTCCTTGCCGGATCGCTCCCAGATTTCGGTGCGGGTGGCGCCGGGAAGCACGGCCTGTATGTGGACGCCCTTCGCGCCAACTTCACGGCTAAGACCCTGACTGAGGTTGAGGATATAGGCCTTTGTAGCACTGTAACTTGCTTCGAACGCTTCCGGTGCCAGCGCGAGCGTTGATGAGAGGTTGATGATCGCGCCGCGCTTGCGGGCAACGAAGCCTGGGAGGGCGGCGTGGGCGAGGAGGGTGGGGGCGGTGACGTTGATGGCGATCAGCTGTTCGACCGTGGGCGCTGGCACGTCGAGGAGTGAGCCTTGAAGAGCGATGCCGGCGTTGTTGACGAGCATCGTCAACGTCTCTTCCGCGGCGATGCGCTGTTCTACGTGTGCGAGCTGGCTGCGGTCGGCGAGGTCGGCGGGGAGCACCTCTGCGTTGATGCCTGCCTGCGCACGCAGTTTGGCAGAAACCTCTTCCAAGCGATTGGAATCGCGGGCAACAAGGATGAGGTCGTAGCCGCGTTTCGCCAAGCGATCGGCATAGATGGCGCCGATTCCGGTGGACGCTCCCGTGATGAGTGCCGTGCCTTGGGACATCGCTTTTTCTCCTGCGAGCAGCCTTTCGGATACTCGAATATGACGCCTATCATATTATATGATGTTCATCATCTGTCGAGTCATACCTGCGTATGTCGAGCCTCAAAGAGCCTTCCGGGGGCGTGCAAATGCGGTCGAAAACGGCTGCTGGATGCGCAAGAACGGCAATCAATGGAGGATGATGTGATGAGCGTGGCGCGTGATGGCAGCGAAATGACCGCGAAAGACCGCACCCGCGCGCGAATCCTCAACGAGGCTGCCAGCGCGATGCGCGAGCGGGGGGCGGACGGGATCGGCGTCGCTGCGCTGATGAAACGCGCCGGTCTGACGCATGGCGGCTTCTACGCCCATTTCGATAACCGGGACGATCTGGTCTGCCACGCGGTCGATCGCATGTTCCGCGATTCGGCGGAGATCCTGAAGCAGCATCTGGGGCAGGAAGATGCCGCGCGGGGGCTCGCGGGTCTGATCGACGCTTATCTGGCGGACGACCTGTTGCAGGCGGCGGAGCGGGGATGTCCGTTGCCGGCGCTTAGCGGCGAAGCGACGCGCATGCCGGCGGCGGCACGGGAGCGGTTTCGCAAGGGGATCCTTGCCTTTCGCGGTGCGCTGGCGAAAACGCTCGCGACGCTGGGACGGGCGGAGCCGGACGCGCTCGCGGCGTCCGTACTGGCGGAGATGGTGGGCGCGATGGCCCTGGCCCGTGCGCTGGGCGGCGATATGGCGGCCACGCAGCTTGCCGCGTCGCGCGAGCAGATCAAGCGGCGGCTGGGCTTGGACGCGGCACTGGCGGCGTCAGGCGGTGGCGCCTGAGGAGGCTGCGGGCTCGGCGCGGCCGGTGATGAGGCGGAAGAACCGCGGGACCGTGCCGTTGCGATCCATCCAGGCGCTATATTCGCGATAGGCGGGATCGGCGAGCAGGTGGCGCTCTTCCGTCCGTGCGCGCCAGTAATAGATGCCGCTGACGACGCCGAGGATGATCGTCGATCGTGCGGCGTCGACCAGCGAGCCCGTTGACAGGATCGGGATGGTCGAGATCCACCAGAACAGGTTCTTGGTGAGATAGGCCGGGTGGCGCGACCAGGCGTACGGACCGTGGGTAAGGATCCCGCGATTGGTGAGGTTCGAGAAGCGAAGCCCGAAGGCCACCGTCGCCCAGGCATAGATGCCGGTGAGCGCCACCAGCACTGCGCCGGTCAGCGCGAGCAGTAACGGGTGGCCCTGCAGCCAATAGGTCCATTCCGCGGTGCCGGGATGGTAATCGAGCGGGCCGCCGGCATCCATCAGCAGGAACGGCGGATAGCAGATGAGCGCTGCCATCCAGCCGGCGGCATAAGGATTTGCGGTGCGGATATGCGCGTCGAGCGGGCGCATCGTCAGCATGTAACCGACGGTGGCGAAGGCGACGTCGATCACGAACATGAAGGTGATCAGCCACTGCGCCAAAGCGACCGGATCGGCGAGGATGCCGAATGTGGGCGTGCGCACGAAATCGCCGAAGCCCGGCGGCACGATCGCCAGCATGAAGGCGAGGAAGAAGGCCTTCACCGCCCAGGAGCGCAAATGGTTGTAGATCACCTCGGGCTCCGCGGTGCCGGTGTGCGTCAACCAAGCGCCGAAGGCCCAGGCGCCGTCGCGCGGCTCTATCAGCCGCCGATCCAGCCATAGGACATACGGGATCGAGGCGACGAACAGCCAGGGCGCCGCCGTGCCGAAGCACCACATGGCGAACTGGAAATTGCCTTCCCAATAGAAGCGCCCGGTGGCGTAGATCAGCGCGATCGCGGCCCAGGTGGCCCATAGCCCGACGAGCTTGATGAGGCTGATGTCGATCGTTTCGCGCAGCGGGCGGACGTTGGCCCAGTCGATGCCGGTGGAAGGATTGCGATGCACCTTGTCGACGAGGAGCGACCACAGCACCATGGGCACGCCGCAGGCGAGGAGGTTCACCAGCGCCGCATAAGGCCCGTCCATCCCGTAATGGCGCGCGATCGCGATCCAGACGATGACCCCGGCGAGCCCCGCCAGCCCGACGCCGTGCGACACCGCCGAAGCGGGCCGGGAAACGGCCCGCTCGACGCTCGCGAAGGTGGCATCCTGATACATGGCACGTGCCCCTAGCGCACAATCGTAAGGATCGCGTGAAAAGAAGCGCTCGCGCAGCGCGGTGGGCGCCCTTACATCGGCGCCCATGTACCAGTTCGACATCGCCGCCGACGACAAGGCAGAGCTTTACCGGGATATCCTGTCCGCGCTCGACGCGCTGACCGCGGACGAGCCTGACACTATCGCCAACATGGCCAATGCCGCTGCGTTATTGTGGCAATATCTGCCCGACCTGAACTGGGCCGGTTTCTATCGGCTGGTGGGCGACGAGCTGGTGCTGGGGCCGTTCCAGGGAAAGCCGGCGTGCATCCGCATCGCCATCGGCAAGGGCGTGTGCGGGGCGGCGGCGGCGACGCTGGAGACGCAGCTGGTGGCGGACGTTCACGCCTTCCCCGGCCATATCGCGTGCGACGCGGCGAGCGCGTCGGAACTGGTGGTGCCGATCGTGAAGCAGGGGCGGCTGATCGGCGTGCTCGATCTCGACAGCCCGCTGCCCGGCCGCTTCGATGCGGCGGATGCGGAGGGCGGCGAGCGGATCGCGGCGCTGCTGGCAGAGCGGATCGGCTGAGGTCAGCGGTTGCCGGCTTCGGCTGCGCGCACGCTTTCGAGGAACACGGCGCGCTGCGCTTCGAACGCGCGGCGGTAGGCGGGGCGTGCCGCGCTGCGTGCGATATAGTCGGCGAGGCTGGGGAAGCGGGCGAGGAGGTGGCTGCCCTCCAGCCGGCGAAGCACGGTGATCATCAGCAGATCGCCTGCGGTGAAGGCGTCCTCCAGCCAGGCGCGGCGGCCGAGATAAGCGGAGAGCTCGCCGAGGCGGCGCTCGACCCGCTCCTCGAGCATCGGCAGGCGCTCCGACGTCCATGGCCGATCGCCTTCGAGGAGGTGCGCCATTTCCAGTTCGACGATTGGCGGCTCCAGCGTGTTCAGGGCGCTGAACATCCAGTTGATGGCGCGGGCACGGGCCGCTGCGCCTGACGGAAGCAGGCCGGCGCGACGCTGGGCGACGTGAAGCACGATCGCGCCGGATTCAAACAGGACGATGTCGCCCTCTTCAAATGTGGGGATCTGACCGAACGGGTGGAGCGCGCGGTGCGGCGGCTGCTTCATCGCCGCGAAGGACAGCAGGCGCACGTCATAGGGCTGGCCGACCTCTTCCAGCGCCCAGCGAACGCGCATGTCGCGCGCCTGCCCGCGGCCCTTGTCCGGCGAGGAGGCGAAGGCGGTGATGGTGATCGTCATCGCGAGCGTTCCTGTTGTCGGCGGCCGGTGTCTCGTCGCAGGACGCGCCCCAATTCGGGACGGGCGCGGCGGTGGCGAACACCCGGACGCAATGGTAATCAAAACGTTAAAATAACGGGTGCGGCACGGTCCACCGTGCTTGTCGGGAGGCGAATTGATGCGAAACCTGTTGGTCACCAGTGCCATGGTGGCGATGGCGATCGCCAGCGGCGCCGCGGCGCAGGAACGGGTTGTCGTTCGCGGCCCGGCGCCCGCCGCCATCTCGTCTGCGCCGACCGTACCGGCTGCGACGCCGCGGCCTGTGGCTACCCCGCAGCCGCAGAACGGGCGTGGCTGGACGACCACCACCGCAGCGCCGAGCGCGGGCAAGTGGCAGCGGCCGCAGCGGCCCGCGGGGTGGAACAATGGACGGCCCGGCGCCAACGGCCCGCGCTGGGGCGGGCGCATCCAAGGCCGCTGGTGGGGCGGGGCGCGCGCGCCGGGCGGCTGGAACGCCTATCATCGGCCGGTGCGCGGCTGGGCGCTGCCGAGCTATTGGATGGCGCCGCGCTGGTATGTGAACGACTGGGCCGGATACGGCCTGCCGCAGCCGCCGGTCGGCTATACCTGGTCACGCTATTACAATGACGCGGTGCTGATCGACGATCGCGGCGCGGTGTATGACACGATCGGGGGGATCGACTGGGATCAATTTGATCCGGAAGGCGTGGATTACACCTTCTACGATAACGGCAATCTGCCGGGCTATGGCGGCTATGCCTCTGAGGGCCCGCCGCCTGCCCGGCCGGGGGCGCCGTACGATTATCCGCGGCAAAGCAACGGCGTTGCCGGTGCGGCAGTGGGCGCGGCGATCGGCGGCGTCGCGGGCGCGGCGATTGCCGGACGCGGCGACCGGCTGGGCGGGGCGCTGATCGGCGGCGGCGTGGGCGCGCTGACCGGATA
>CAYMIU010000013.1:0-92784 GCA_964390515.1 uncultured Stakelama sp. | reverse complement strand
GCTTCGCCTGGGTCGCCACCACCGTCGCCGCGCTGGAGGCGGTGGCCGACTGGGCGGACCGCAACTCAGGGGACGTCAACGCCCTCGTCGCCCGCCTCGCCTTTCAGGAAAGCATCGCGCAGCTCGTCGGCGGGCTTCCCATGGGCCAGAACGAGCTGTTCCGCCCCGCCGACCTCGGCCTCACCGCCGCCGCGCGCACGCTCGCAACCGCCTGCGCCGACCTCCTCGATCATGACGCCGCCGCCGATCGCCGTGCGCTGGTCGACCGGCTCGCCGCCGGCGAATGGCCCAGCGAAACGCTCCACGACGCCGAGCTTGACGCGATCCGCGACCAGTTCCGCCGCTTCACCGATGCCGAGATCCTGCCCCACGCGCACGGCTGGCACCTAGCCAACGATCTGCTCCCCGACGCCACCGTCGCGAAGATGGCCGAACTCGGCACCTTCGGCGTCTGCATCCCCGAGACTTACGGCGGCCTCGGCCTGTCGAAGCTCGTCATGTGCATCGTCACCGAGGAACTGTCGCGCGGCTGGATCGGCGCCGGTTCGCTCGGCACCCGCTCCGAAATCGCCGGTGAGCTCATCGCCGGCTCCGGCACCGAAGCGCAAAAGGCCGAGTGGCTGCCGCGCATCGCCAGCGGCGAGGTGCTCCCCACCGCCGTCTTCACCGAACCCGATGTCGGCAGCGACCTCGGCTCGCTCCAGACCCGCGCCCGGCGCGAAAACGACGGCTGGCGCATCGACGGCGCGAAGACGTGGATCACCCACGCCAGCCGCTCCGACCTCATGACCCTGCTCGCCCGCACCTTGCCGGATGCGAAGGGCTATGCGGGCCTCTCGATGCTGCTCGTCCCCAAGCCGCGCGGCACCGAAGGCGATCCCTTCCCCGCCCCCGGCATGTCGGGCAGCGAAATCGAAGTTCTCGGCTATCGCGGGATGCGCGAATATGCGCTCTCCTTCGACGGCATGGCCGCCCCCGCCGACGCTTTGCTCGGCGGCGAGGAAGGCCAGGGCTTCAAGCAGTTGATGCGCACCTTCGAGGGCGCGCGGATTCAGACCGCCGCGCGCGCCGTCGGCGTCGCCCGCCGCGCGCTCGAACTCGGCCTCTCCTACGCGCTCGATCGCCAGCAGTTCGGCCGCGCGATCATCCACTTCCCGCGCGTCGCCGATAAACTGGCAATAAGCCTCGTCGATCTCATCGCCGCGCGCGAACTCACCTATGCCGCCGCCCGCGCGAAGGATTCGGGCAAGCGCTGCGATATCGAGGCCGGCATGGCGAAGCTGCTCGCCGCCCGCGCCGCGTGGAGCAATGCCGATGCCGCGCTCCAGATTCACGGCGGCAACGGCTATGCGCTGGAATTCGAGATCAGCCGCATCCTGTGCGACGCGCGCATCCTCAACATCTTCGAAGGCGCGGCGGAAATCCAGGCGCAGGTGATCGCGCGCGGGCTGGTCGCACAGCGCAACTGACCCCGGCCCCGCCGCCCTCGAAAAATCCCTGGCGGATCGTTGCGGATTGTCGTTCGTAGCTCCGTCTTGCGTCGTGCCTGTCATTTTGTTCAGGAAAAGGACAGCGAAACGATCTAGGCCGTCCGGTGCAGCGCCGGTCGGCGCGAGTTCAGGGAAGGAAGCTGCGATGTCGCAATCGGATCAATTGCTTGAGACGCTGGAATCGCGGGCCCGCCGGCGGGAGGATCGTCGTGCCTTCTTCGCCGCCGCGCTTGGCGCTGCCGCAGTGGGCGCGGGCGCCGTCGCCCTTTCTACCCCCGCCGCCGCCCAGACGACGATCACCGACGTGGACGTCCTGAACTTCGCGCTGAACCTCGAATATCTCGAAGCGAACTTCTATTCCTTCGCCACCACGGGTGCCGCGCTCGCAGCCGGAGATACGTCCGGCACCGGCACCGCGGGTGCCGCCACCGGTGGGCGCCAGGTAACCTTCACCGATCCGGCGGTCGCCTCCTTCGCGCGGGAAATCGCCGCCAACGAACTGGCGCACGTGCGCTTCCTGCGGACGCAGCTGCCCTCCGTTGCGATCGCCCAGCCGCAGATCGATCTCAGCGCAACGCCGCTCAGCCCGTTCAGCACCATCGCGCGCACCGCGGGGCTGATCGGCACCGGCCAGACGTTCGATCCCTATGCCAGCGAGGACAATTTCCTCCTCGCCGCCTTCCTGTTCGAGGATCTGGGCGTCACCGCCTATCGCGGCGCGACGGGCCTTCTTGCCAACAAGACCTTCCAGGAAGCGGTCGGCGGCATCCTCGCCGTCGAGGCGTACCATGGCGCGATGATCCGCACGACGCTGTATCGCAAGGGCCTGACCACGCCGTCGCTGATCGACGCGACCGAGGCGCTGTCGAACATCCGCGACTCGTTCGATGGCGGCAGCGATCTCGATCAGGGCGTTGCGCCGACGACGGTTGGCGGCCAGCAGGTTGCAAACATTGCGCCGCTCGATGGTGACGGCATCGCCTTCGGCCGCTCGCCCGGCCAGGTGCTGAACATCGTCTATCTGAACCGGGCCGCGGTGACGGCTGGCGGCTTCTTCCCCGCCGGCGTCAACGGCACGATCAAGACGTCTGCCGCGAGCTGACGGCGCGCCAGCGCCTCGCTCCACCTCATCCGGATTTCAGGGACAGCCCTCATGATCGACCAGAAGAATCTCGACGCCATCCTCGACGCGACCGAACGGCGCCGCGCCGAACGCCGCCGCTTCCTCCAGCTCGCCGGCGGCGCTTCCGTGGCGGCCGGCGGCCTTACGCTGCTGTCGGCCTGCGGCGGCAACGACGATGACGATACGCCCTCGCCGACACCCAGCCCGACGCCCACCCCCACCGGCACGTCGACCACCAACCCGGACGGCGATCTCCTGAACTTCCTGCTGCAGTTCGAATATCTCCAGGCGCAATATTATTGCTTCGCCACGACCGGCGTGGGGCTACCGGATACGTTGCTCGGCGGCACCGGCACCAAAGGCGCCGTCACTGGCGGGGCGCTCGTGCCCTTCGCCGATCCGCTGGTCGCCGCCTGCGCGCGGGAACTCGCCGCCGACGAGCGCGCGCATGTCGCGTATCTGCGCGCGCAGCTCGCCGCGGTCGCCGTCGCGCAGCCCGCGATCAACATCTCGGGCGCGGCCGACGGCCCGTTCACCGCGCTCCTGCGCGCGACCGGGGTGATCGGCGCCGGCGCCGTCTTCGACCCCTACGCCAACGACAACAACTTCCTGCTCGGCGCCTACGTCTTCGCCGACGTTGCCGTCTCGGCCTACAAGGGCGGCGTGCCGCTGATCGCCAGCCCTACGATCGCGTCTGCCGCGACCGGCATCCTCGGCGCCGAGGGCTATCATGCCGGCCTGATCCGCACGTTGCTCTACACCCGCGGCAGTGATGCGGCGACTGGCCTGCGCGACGCGGCGAACAAGATCAGCGACGAGCGCGATCGCCTCGATGGCACCACCGACATCGATCAGGGCATCACCCAGCCCGATGGCGCGGCGAACATCGTGCCGGCGGACGGCAACGGCATCGCCTACAGCCGCTCCGCCGCCCAGGTGCTGAACATCCTCTATCTCAACAAGGCGTCGGTCACTTCCGGCGGCTTCTTCCCCGCCGGGCTCAACGGCAACTTGAAGACGAGCGCCGCCAGCTGATCGGCCGCGGGGCGCTTTACCGCGCCCCGCAAACCACGTACACATGACGCATCCTCGGGGGACCGCTGTCGGCGGTTGAGAGGCGGGCACGAGCCCGCGACCCGCTGAACCTGATCCGGTTGACACCGGCGGAGGGAAGGAGCGGCCTGCCACCCAGGGCACCTGTTCTCTCTCCGTATTGAGGAGAGAACAGCATGGCCGACGTAGATTCCCCCATCGAGGTCGCCCGCAGCGCGATCGGCGTCACCACCGGCCCGATCCGCGGCAGCCGCAAGATCCACGTTGCGGTCCCCGGAAACCGGAAGGTGCAGGTCGCGATGCGCGCGATCGATCTGGAGCCGGGCTGCGGCGAACCCCCGCTCAACGTCTATGATACGTCGGGCCCCTACACCGACCCGAACGTCCGCATCGACATCAACGCCGGCCTCGCCCCCTTGCGGCGCGAGTGGATCATGGCCCGCGGCGACGTCGAGGCCTATGACGCGCGCGAGCTTCGCCCGGAGGACAACGGCCAGCTCGGCCCCGACCGCTCCGGCGGTGTCCAGCCCTTCCCCAATGTCGTGAAGCGTCCGCTGCGCGCGAAGCCCGGCGCCAACGTCAGCCAGATGCATTACGCCCGCCGCGGCATCATCACGCCCGAGATGGAATATGTCGCCACCCGCGAGAATCTCGGCCGCGAGATGCTGCGCGACTATGCCCGCGACGGCGAGAGCTTCGGCGCCGCCATCCCCGATTACGTGACGCCCGAATTCGTCCGTGACGAGGTCGCCCGCGGCCGCGCGATCATCCCCAACAACATCAACCATCCCGAATCCGAGCCGATGGCGATCGGCCGCAACTTCCTGGTCAAGATCAACGCCAACATCGGCAACAGCGCCGTCGCCAGCAACGTGGCGACCGAGGTCGACAAGCTCGTCTGGTCGATCCGCTGGGGCGCCGACACGGTGATGGACCTCAGCACCGGGCGCAACATCCACGACACGCGCGAATGGATCATCCGCAACTCGCCCGTGCCGATCGGCACCGTGCCGATCTACCAGGCGCTGGAGAAGGTCGGCGGCATCGCGGAGGACCTGACGTGGGAGATCTTCCGCGACACGCTGATCGAGCAGGCCGAACAGGGCGTCGACTATTTCACCATCCACGCCGGCGTGCGTCTGCCCTACGTGCCGCTCACCGCCAAGCGCGTCACCGGCATCGTCAGCCGCGGCGGCTCGATCATGGCGAAATGGTGCCTCGCGCACCACGAGGAGAGCTTCCTCTACGAGCGGTTCGACGAGATCACCGAGATCATGAAGGCCTATGACATCGCCTATAGCCTCGGCGATGGCCTGCGCCCCGGCTCGATCGCCGACGCCAATGACGAGGCGCAGTTCGCCGAACTCTACACGCTGGGCGAACTCACCAAGCGCGCCTGGGCGCAGGACGTGCAGGTGATGATCGAGGGCCCCGGCCACGTGCCGATGCACAAGATCAAGGAGAATATGGACAAGCAGTTGGAGGCGTGCGGCGAGGCACCCTTCTACACATTGGGGCCGCTCACCACCGATATCGCGCCCGGCTATGACCATATCACCAGCGGCATCGGCGCGGCGATGATCGGTTGGTATGGCACGGCGATGCTCTGCTACGTCACGCCCAAGGAGCATCTGGGCCTGCCGGACCGCGACGACGTGAAGGTCGGCGTGGTCACGTACAAGCTTGCCGCCCACGCCGCCGATCTCGCGAAGGGGCATCCCGCCGCCAAGATGCGCGACGATGCCCTGTCGCGCGCCCGCTTCGAGTTCCGCTGGCGCGACCAGTTCAACCTCAGCCTCGATCCCGACACGGCGGAAAAGTACCACGACCAGACACTGCCCGCCGAAGGCGCCAAGACCGCGCATTTTTGCTCGATGTGCGGGCCGAAGTTCTGCTCGATGAAGATCACGCAGGAAGTCCGCGATTTCGCCCGGCTGCAGAACCAGGGCAGCGAAGGCTTCATCGCCACCGAAGAGGCGGAAGCCGGCATGGCAAAGATGAGCAACGTCTACGAGGAAACCGGCCGCGAACTCTACATGGGCGCCGGCGATCGCGAACACGACTGACACCGCCGACGCGCGATCGTTTCTCCCGTACCCGCGGCCCACCAGCCGCGGGTACAATCGTTTTGGGGGTCACGCTTGCCGGTCGCTCCGCTAGCCTCAGTGTCAGGATCAGGTGGGACAGCGTGAGGTTTGATGGCTCCCGGAGTTGAGGCGCTGACGGAAAAGGAGAAGGAGACGCTCCGCCTGCTTCTCGTCGGGCACGACGCCAAATCGATGGCGCGGCACTTCGATCTGTCGGTCCATACGATCAACGAGCGGTTGCGCGACGCACGCCGAAAGCTCGCCGTTCCCAGCAGCAAGGAAGCCGCACGGCTGCTCCGCGAGGCGGAAGGCACGACCCCCGAAATCCTCGGGGACGCTGAATTGTGGGCTGCGTCTCCCGGCCACGACCAACACCATGAGCCTCCATCCCCACCATTGCCGCGACAGTCGCGAGCAATTGGCTGGGCGACCGGAGGAATCGCCATGATCACAATCGCCGCCGCCTTGCTGGCCGTCACCAGCCCCACTACCCAGCCGGCCGACCAGGCCCCGCCCGCCGCCACAGCGCCGCTGGCCGAGTCAGACGGCGCCGGGGTCGCGCGCCACTGGCTGGAGCTTGGCGACGCCGCCAACTGGCGCGACAGCTACGCCGCCACCGCCCAGTCCTTCCGCACCGCCAACACGCTCGAAAACTGGCAATCCGCCGCGCAAAAGGTGCGCGCGCCGCTCGGCAGCGTCGTCTCCCGCACCCTCATCAGCGACATGGACACGCCGGCCCCACCCAATGGCTATCGCACCGTCCAGTTCCGCACCGATTTCGCCAACAGGAAGGGCGCGATCGAAACGATCGCCATGAGCCGCGAAGACGGCACCTGGAAAATCGCCGGCATCTACGTCGAGTAAGACGCCAAGCATCTAAGAATCAAGGCTACAGCCGGGTCGCGGCCCCCGTAGCGGCCCGGTCACGAGCTCTGCGTCAACTCCAGCGAACACGAACACGAACACGAACACGAACACGAACACGATTGAGCATACGGGTGCCCGACGCTACGACATCAATGTTGCAATCGGAGGGAAGAGTCTGACTAGCGCTTTCGGTCGAACGATCCAGCTCTTCTTGGTTGATGGCACCCCGACCGGATTACGCAAGGCGACGATCCATGGATGGACCGGGCTCACGTTTGTAGCCACCGATGCCACGTTCGCAGCGCTTACGGCGCGACCAGAGCTGGATCGAACCGGCGTCTACATTCTCTATGGTCCCGATCCTTTAAAGGACGGGGCTACTCGTGCTTACATTGGCGCAGCGAACAGCGTCGCCGAGAGGATCAAGCAAAGCGCAGCCCAACGGGGATTTTGGCAAACCGCTATTGCCGTGACTACCAGCGATGACGATCTTTCAAAGGGACACGTTGAGTATCTTGAAGCGCGGCTGATTCAGATGGCGCTTACCGCAAAGCGCGTTGAACTCGACAACGGCACCTTCCCTGCCGAGCATCGCCGCCGTCTGCCCGAGGCCGATCAGGCAAACATGGAGCAGTTTCTCTCAAACTTGCAGATCATTCTGCCGGTGGTCGGTTTGGACATGCTGAAACCTCAGCCACGAGCAGTGACTGAATTGGCCATTCCGACCGATCAGCGAACGGCGCACGATATCAAGTTTGAAATTCGGCACCGCTCGGGTGTTGCTGCCGAGGCGGTTGAAGAGGACGGTGAATTCATCGTTCTCGAAGGCTCTCGATGTCTCACAGACACTGAATACGTTGGCACCACTTATTCGGTACTGAAGCAGTCGCTAATCGAGGAGCAATTCCTGAAGCCGGCCGGAGACGGCCTCTTGGAGTTCGTCAGGCCTTACTCGTTCAGTAGTCCGTCTGCGGCAGCTGCAGTAATCCTTGATCGAAGTTCAAACGGACGAACCGAGTGGAAGGTAAAAGATTCTAGGCAGACGTACGCCGACTGGAAGATCCAACAGGCGGTGAACACCTCAGTCCCTGAATAGCGCTACCGGCACAGCGCCATGTCTTAGCGTCCGCGCTCTGCCGTCTCGCCGGGCCTGCCCTCCCAACCAACAAGGGGACTGCGCGCCCGCCTATCCCTGCTACACCCACCGCCATGCCCCCCGAATCCACGCTCGCGCATCTCGCCGACACGCCGCCCACGCCTGATCAGACCGCGCCCGAAGGCGTCTCGCATCCCCCCTATGTCTTCATCGCGCTTGCTGCGGTCGCGGGGGCGGTGCTGATCGTTGCGCTTCTCGGCACCACCCTGGCGCGCGGCGCGCAGTTCGATTTCGATCACGCGATCATGCTCGCGCTGCGAACCCCCGCCGATCTCGCCACGCCGATCGGGCCGAAGTGGCTGGTCGAGGCGATGATCGACATCACCGCGCTTGGCGGCAAGACGGTGCTGACGCTCGTCGTCATGCTGACGCTCGGCTTCCTCCTCGCCTCACGCCACTTCCTCACCGCCGCGCTGGTGTTCGGCGGCACGGTCAGCGGCTCGGCCGCCATCTCGATCGGCAAGCGGCTGGTCGGCCGCGAGCGGCCGGCGCTGGTCGATCACCTGGTCGAGGTGTCGTCCGCCAGCTTCCCCAGCGGCCATGCCGGGAACAGCGCGATCATCTATCTCACCATCGCGCTGATGGTGATGCAGATCGTGCCCAGCCGCGCGGCGCGCTGGTATCTGTTCGGCGCGACGATCGCGCTGGTCGTGCTGATCGGCTTCAGCCGCGTCTATCTCGGCGTCCATTGGCCCAGCGACGTGATCGCCGGGTGGAGCGCCGGCACCTTGTGGGCACTCGCCTGGTGGGCGTTCGGCTCCTGGCTCCGGCTGCGCCGCACCGGCCCGGTCCATCGGCCCACCGCCGATTGACCGCAGGCGAACGCCGCCCCCGAACCAGCAGGCTGTCCTACAAACGCTCCTCCGTGCCATGGCTCCGATTGGAACACAAGGAGAACATAATGCGGATGCTGGCCGAACGGGGTGTTGATTCGGATGGGCGGCTGGTGGCGGCGCGCCGCGCCCGCAGCGTGACGGTGAACCTCGCCGAATCGCCGCTCTCGTGGCTCGGCGCGCGCGGGATGGTCGATGCGCGCCAGATCGAGGCGGGCGAGCGGCTGCGCGCCGATTACGAGCGCGCCGCTCTACCGCCGCGGACCACCATGCGCTGGACGGCGCGGGTCGACGGCGGCGCGGGCACCGGCCTTGATCCGACGAGCGCGCAGATTGCCGCCAAGCGCCGCTTCGATGCAGCCGTCGCCGCGGTCGGGCGCGGCCTCAGCGACGTGCTGTGGCGCGTGGTGTGCGCGGGTGAGGCACTGCCGGTGGCCGAAAAGTCGCTCGGCTGGCCCGCGCGATCCGGCCGGCTGGTGCTGACCATGGCGCTCGATCGCCTGGCGGATCATTACGCCTTGCCCTGACGCGCCGTGTCTCGGGCGGCGGAGGGTTGCGGCATCCCCCGCCCGGGTCGATATGCGCCGCCATGCGTCTCCCAATCACCAAGTGCCACGGCTCCGGCAACGATTTCGCGCTGATCGATGCGCGCACGCTCGATCTGCCCGACGCCGCCTGGGCCGGCATCGCCCGCGCGCTCACGGATCGCGCCGGTCCGGTCGGCGCTGACGGCATCCTGCTGCTGACGGGGGGCGACGATCGCGCCGCCTTCGGCATGCGCATCTTCAACGCCGATGGTTCGGAACCGGAAACCTGCCTTAACGGCCTGCGCTGCGTCGCGCGCGCCGGTCTGGACGCGCCGGGGCTGGAGGCGGCCACCGTCCGCCTCAAGACCAGCCATGCCGAGGTCGCACGCGACCCCGATCTCGCGCCCGGCGTCTACACCGTGCGCGAAACCGCCGGCCCCGCCACACTGGGCATCGCCGATTGGCCGCTCCTGGGCGAAGGCGACGAGATTATCGACCGCCCGATCGCACACCTGTCGCCCGCTCTCTCCTTCACCGCGGTCGCCATTCCCAATCCGCACCTCATCGCCTTCGTCGACGACGTGGACGAGGCGGAACTGGCGCGTATCGGCACGATCTGCGAGGCCGCGCCCGAGTGGCTTCCCAACCGCGCCAACGTCTCCTTCGTCCAGGTGCGCGATGCTGGAGAAGTTTACGTCCGCACCTTCGAGCGCGGCGTTGGCCTCACCAACGCCTGCGGCAGCGCGATGGGTGCCTCCACTTTCGCCGCCGGTCTCACCGCTCGCCTGCCGTTCGATCGGTCGATCGTGGTGCGCAATCGCGGCGGCCTCGTCCGCGCCATCGCCGCGGCGGACGGCATGGTCACGCTCAGCGGCAATGCGACGTTCGAATGGTCCGGCGCCGTCACGGTGGAGGGCGGCACGGCCCGCGACCTGGAGGTAACGGGGCGCAACGCAGACGAAGCGGCAGCCTGGGCCGCTGCCGCCGCGGCGTAGTTCAACGCCGGCGCCACCACATCAGCACGCCGGTCACCGCCAGCAGTGTCGGCACCAGCCCTGCGGCAAAGATCAGCGCCTGCCAGACAAGGCCCATGCCGGTCCCGTCATGCAGCCGCCGCGCCCACTGGCCGATGCTGTTACCGCCCGCCGCCGCGAAGGCGCGCCCCGGCGCCGCCGTCCCGCTGTCGTCCGCCACCATCACGGTGCGCAGCGGCAGGGTGTCATAGGAAAGCGTCCAGTCCGCCTGCCGCTCGGTCGGCAGGATAATCGTGCGCAAGGGCGCGGGGGGTGCGAACGGCTGCCCACGCGCCACCACATCGTCGATCCCCAGCGCCGGCACTGCCATCGGCCGCTGGGCGATCGCCAGCACCCGTCGCTGCAACGGCTCTCCCGCCAGCGCCCCGAAGAAGGCCGGGAAGCTGATCCACGCCCCCGTCAGCGCCAGCAGGAACAACGGCAGCGCGATCCAGAAGCCCGCCATGTGATGCAGATTGGCGCCTAGGCTCGGCTGCCGCTGCCAGCGCAGGCCACGCGTCACCCTCCCGGTTACCGGCCACCACAGCCACAGCCCGGTCAGGCTCGCCACCATCAGCGCGACGCCGATCCACCCCACGATCGCCCGCCCCACACCCGGCACGAACAGGCTGCCATGCAGCACATGCAGCGCCCGCATCACGCCCGATCCGCCATCCGCCACGTCGAGCACGTGCGCGGTGGGCGGATCGAGATAGACCATCAGTCGCCGCGCCCGCACCTCCGGCTGAGCGGCGGGCGCGGTCAGCGTCACCAGCACCGGGCCGCGCGACGCAGGCAGCACGATGTTGGCGATCCGCGCCCCGTCCCGCACCTCCGGCTGCGCAGCCGCGACGTAGCGCGCCAGCGGCAGCAGCGCGGTGCCGCTCGTCGCATGGCGCGCAGGATGGATCAGCCGGTCGAGCGCGTCGCCCCACACGAGCGCAGCGCCGCTCAGCGTGATCGGCACGATCACCGCCGTCAGCAGCAGCCCGATCCATCGGTGGACCTGAAACCAACGCCGCCGCACCGCCAGCCTGTTCATCGCGCGCCCTTCGTAGCGGCGCGCGCGTGACATGCCGGTCGGCCGGCCGTCAATCGGTGCCTCAGGCGTCTGCCCAGCGGCGCAGCAGATTATGGTACACGCCGGTCAGCCGGATCGTCGTCGGATCGTCCTGCCCCTTGTCGCCGGCCACCGCCTGCACCCCGCGGTCGAGATCGAACAGGATGCGGCGCGCGCCGTCGTCCCGCACCATGGATTGCAGCCAGAAGAAGGAGGCGACGCGCGTGCCGCGGGTCACCGGCGTCACATGATGCAGGCTGGACGAGGGATAGACCACCGCGTGGCCCGCTGGCAGCTTCACGCGCTGCTCGCCGAACAGATCCTCGATCACCAATTCCCCACCGTCATAATCGGCCGGGTCGGCGAGGAACAACGTCACCGAAATATCGGCGCGAATGCGAAAGTCGGTCCCGCGCTGGATCCGCACCGCATTGTCGACATGCGTGCCGAACGTCTGCCCCTCGCCATAACGGTTGAACAGGGGCGGGAAGACCTTGAGCGGCAAGGTCGCGGCGAAGAACAGCGGCGACCGGCCCAGCGCCTCAAGCACTATCCGGCCGGCCTCGCGCGCTGCCGCGCTGTCCTCCGGCAATTGCTCGTTGCGCTTGGCGAGCGCGGACTGGTGGCCGGACGTCGCATTGCCGTCGACCCACTCCGACGCATCGATGATCGCGCGCAGCCGCGCGACGCCTGCGCAATCGAGTACATCAGGAACAGCGATCAGCACGGCGCGACCTCCTCTGCTTGCGTCGGGACGAAGGCCGCACCGCGCTCCATCGTCAGAAGTTGTAGAACAGGCTCAGCGTTGCCTGGCGGCCATCGCCCGGCACGGCCCAGCCTCCGGTGATCGCACCGCTCGTCGCATTCACGTTGTTGCGGATGCCGGTGTAATATTTCTCGTTGGTGAAGTTCTGCACGTTCAGTTGCGCCGTCAGTCCGCCAGCGATCGTATAGGCCATATAGGCGCGGTGGATCAGGTAATCGTCGGAACGGAACTGCGGCGTGTCGATCGTTACGCCGTTCACCACGGCGCGCACGCGGTTGTTGAGCGCGAAGCTGCCCTGATACGTGAGGCCGTAGCCGATCTCGAGGCCGAACGGCAGCTTGTACGTCGTGAACAGGCTGCCGGAATGGTCCGGCGTCTGCAGCAGGTCCTGACCCGCCTGCGCGTCGAACACACCCGCTGCGCGATCACGCGCGGAGATGCTCTGCCGCACCTTGCCGTCGAGATAGGTGTAATTGGCGAAGATCGTCCATTGCGGCGTGATGTTGCCGGATGCGCCCAGCGTGATCCCGTCGACCCGGCTCTTGCCGTCGAGCACCTGCAGCCCGGCCGGCAGCAGCGGATCGTTGGACGGCACGCGGAAGTTCGTCCGCTCGTTGCGGAAGAACGCGGCGGTCAGCTCCAGCCGGCGGTCGAACAGCCCGGCCTTCACGCCGGCCTCGTAGTTCTTCGCCGTCTCCGGTGCGCCGGCGCACGGATCTGCGGCGCCCGGAGCGCTGATCGTGCCGCAGCCAAGCCGCACCGTCGCCGATGCCGGCACCTTGGAATTGCCGAAGCTCGCATAGACGCTGACGTCGCGGACCGGGTGGAACACGCCGCCCACGCGATAGGACAGCAGCTTCTCGCGGCTGATCTGCCGCGCCTGCTGCGCCGGTGTCAGCGGTGCCGTGCCCGGCGGCGTGATCTGCAGCGGCAGCGCGCGGAAGTTGGCATATTGATATTCCCATCGGATGCCGCCGTTCAGCTCGAACAGCTCCCCGATCTCCAGCGTGTCGAACGCATAGACGGCGAGGTTCCGCCACTCACCCTTGTTCTGCGCGGTGATCGTCTTGTTCACCGGGCCGGTCCAGGTCGTGTCCGGATGGCGCAGCGCCAGGATCGGCAGCGGCGTGATGGCGGCGCCGGTCGCCGTGCGCAGCAGCGATCCGGACGAGATCTGGTAATCCTCGATCATCCCCGAAACGCCGATGTTCAGCACGTTGCGGAAGGCGCCGCCCCGCTCGCCGCTTTCGACGCGCAAATCGGTCTGGTTGACGAGCAGCTGGTTCTCCTGGTCGCGCACCGTGCCGCGCGGCCCCGATGGCAGATATTGGCCCGGCGCCAGTCCCGACGGGCACGGGATGCCGACGGTCGACAGGCCGTTGGCGCCCACCGGCTGCAATCCGTTGGGCAGGCAGAAGGTGCCCTGCGGCGCCGACGTCTGGCTGTACTGGCCCACGCGCTGCCAGCGGGTGATGTTGCGCAGCGAGATGCCGTCCCCCGCATCATGGCGGAAGGTCGCGGTCAGCCGGTCGACCACCGTATCCTGCCGGTCCAGGTTGACGATGCCATAGTAATCGGCACGGTCTACGCTCGGCAGCCCGCCGTCGTTCACCAGGCTCTTGAAGTACGGCACGCCATAAACCGGCGTGTTGTTGTCCTCCTGATGGACGTACGCCAGCGTCAGGCTCGTCGGCCCATCTATTCCCAGCGTGATCGCGGGCGCCACGCCCCAGCGCTCGAACTTCTCGACATTGCGGCCGGGGATCTTGTTCTGGTGATACATCGCGTTCAGGCGGACCGCGACGAGATCGTTCGCGCGCACGTTGCTGTCGATCGCCGCGCGATAATAGTCCGACGTGCCGAGCGCGCCCTGAACAATCGTCAGGTCAACGGGGGTCGGTACTTTGCTGACCAGATTGATGGTTCCGCCTACACTTCCCGAACCATTGAAGACCGAATTGGCGCCATTATAGACCTCGATCTGCTGAAGATTGAACGGATCAGTACGGCTATATTGGGCGGAATCGCGCAGCCCATCGATGGTGATATCGTTCGCGGCAGAGTAACCGCGCAGGTTGATCGAGTCCCCATAACCCCCGCCGCCCTCGCCCGCGCCGAAGGTGATCCCCGGCACGGTTTGCAATGCATCGCGCAGCGTCTGGAGGTTCTGCTTGCGCAGCGTCTGGTCGCTGATGACGGTGATCGTCTGCGGCGTGTCGAGAATGTCCGACGTCGCCTTCGGGCTCTCGACCTCCGGCGGACGAGCCTCCGCGGTGCCGGTCACGATGATCTCGTCGCGCTCCGCCGGCCGGTCCTGAACGCCCCCCGCAGCGGGCGCATCAGCCGCAAGAGCCGGCGCGCTGGCGATAAAACCTACCGCGGCGAGTGCAAGAAAGGCCGGTCCGCTGCGCGGCGTGCCGAGACTCGACATAAAAAGCTGCCCCTTTTGTTTTCCCTTGGGGGCCAGCTATTGCGAGTCGTTCTCACTGTCAACGCTAATGAGAATGACTCTTACTTTGTTATAGCAGCCGTGACGATCCACGTGCGTAACGCGCTCGCCAGGTTTGGGGGATCTTCGGCAGCGATCCGAAGCGCGTCGATCTGCGCCACCAGGGCGGAAAGCGGCAATCCGTGGCTTGCGGCCTCCGCTTCCAGCAACCGCCAGAACACGGGCTCAAGGCTGATCGAGGTGGCGTGCCCGGCAATGGTGATCGACCGCTTTACCGGCCCGATAAATCCTTCGCCCGGCGACGTGACCGCGGTCATCGCGCCGCCCCGTCAGTTAGCGTCGAACAGCGCCGCCAGCTGCTCAATGATGGTGCCACCAAGCTGCTCCGCATCCATGATCGTCACGGCGCGCTTGTAGTAGCGCGTCACGTCATGGCCGATGCCGATGGCGATAAGCTCGACGGGCGACTTGCGTTCGATCCAGTCGATCACCTGCCGCAGATGTCGCTCCAGATACGAGCCACTGTTCACCGACAGCGTCGAATCGTCCACCGGCGCGCCGTCCGAAATGACCATCAGGATGCGCCGCTCTTCCGGCCGCGCGATCAGCCGGCCATGCGCCCACAACAGCGCCTCGCCGTCGATATTCTCCTTGAGCAGCCCCTCGCGCATCATCAGGCCAAGCGAGTTTCGTGCGCGCCGCCACGGCTCGTCCGCCTGCTTGTAGACGATGTGGCGGATGTCGTTGAGGCGACCCGGCTGCGGCGGCCGGCCGGCAGCCAGCCACGTCTCGCGGCTCTGCCCACCCTTCCAGGCCCGCGTGGTGAAGCCCAGGATCTCGGTCTTCACGCCGCAGCGCTCCAGCGTACGCGCCAGGATATCCGCGCTGATCGCGGCGATCGAGATCGGCCGGCCACGCATCGAGCCCGAATTGTCGATCAGCAGGGTGACCACCGTGTCCTTGAACTCGGTGTCCTTCTCCACCTTGTACGACAAGGACTGCATGGGATTGATCACGACGCGCGCCAGCCGCGCGGCATCGAGCAATCCTTCTTCCTGGTCGAAGTCCCAAGAGCGGTTCTGCTGCGCCATCAGGCGGCGCTGCAACCGGTTGGCGAGCCGTGACACCACGGCCTGCAGCGGCACCAGTTGCTGATCGAGGTAGCCGCGAAGCCGCGACAGCTCGTCCGCATCGCACAGTTCGGTCGCCGCGATGATCTCGTCGAACTGCGTCGTCCACACCTTATAGTCGAAGTGCGGTGACAGATCCGCGACCGGGCGGTTCGGGCGGACGGGCTGCATGCCCTCCTCCCCGTCATCGCCGGGCTCGCCGTCGAGATCGTCGTAGCTTTCCTCGCCCTGCTCCTGACCTTCGCCCTCGGTATCGTCGGACTCGCGCTGCTCGCCGCGCTGCTCGCTCTCGGCCTGCCCCTCGCTGTCCTGGTTCTCGCCCTCCTCGCCCTCGTCCTGCTGCTCGCTGTCGGTGCCTTCGTCCTCGTTGCCGCCGTCGTCGCTCTCCTCGGGCGTCTGGTCCCCCTCGACGAGCTCCAGGTCCTCGAGCAGCTTCATCGCCAGCGACTGGAAGGCGCGCTGATCGTCGAGCGCCAGCGCGAGGTTCGACAGATCCGCCTTCTGCTCGATCCATTCGCGCACCAGCGCGATTCCCGGCGCGGCGGCGGCCGGCGCCTGCTCGCCCGTCAGTGCCTCGCGAACCATAAGGCCAAGCGCGGTCGAGAGCGGCACTTCATCCTTCGTCCGCGCACGGGTGATCGGATCCGCGCGCAGCCTCACGTCGAGTGCGTGGGCGAGATTGTCGGTGATCCCGCGATAGCCGCGGCTGCCCAGCGCCTCGACGCGCGCGTTTTCCACCGCGTCGAACACGGCGCGGGCAACGGCCTCCGGCGGCGCACCGCGCAGGTGAAGCGCCGGATCGTGATGCTTCAGTCGCAACGCGAAGCCGTCGGCAAAGCCGCGTGCTTCTGCCACCTGGTCCGCCGGCAGGCTGCGCGCGGGCATCGGCACCTTCAGGTGCTTGCCCGACTGGCTCGGCGCGTCGGCGGTGAAGGCGAGCTCGATCTCCGCCTCGTCGGCAAGCGCCCGCGACGCGCCGCCAAGGACGTTCTTGAAGCGATCGATGGGCGTCTCGGTGGCCAGAGGTTACGCTTTCCCCACCACGCTCTCCGGCAGGTCCTTGCCGAAGACGCGCTGGTAATATTCGGCGACCAGCGGCCGCTCCGCCTCGTCGCACTTGTTGAGGAACGACAGGCGGAATGCGAAGCCTACGTCCTTGAAGATCAGCGTATTCTGCGCCCAGGTGATCACCGTACGCGGGCTCATCACGGTGGAGATATCGCCGTTGATGAAGCCCTTGCGGGTGAGATCCGCCACACGGATCATGTCCTCCACCTGCTTGCGGCCCTCCGGCTTGTCATATTCGCCGGACTTGGCGAGCACGATGTTCGCTTCGGTCGCTGCGGGCAGATAGTTCAGTGTGACGACGATGTTCCAGCGGTCCATCTGACCCTGGTTGATCTGCTGCGTGCCGTGATACAGCCCGCTCGTGTCGCCCAGGCCCACCGTATTGGCGGTCGCGAACAGCCGGAAATAGGGGTTAGGCCGGATCACGCGGTTCTGGTCGAGCAGCGTCAGCTTGCCCTCGGTCTCCAGCACGCGCTGAATCACGAACATTACGTCCGGGCGCCCGGCGTCATATTCGTCAAACACCAGCGCAGTCGGCGTCTGCAGCGCCCAAGGCAGCAGCCCTTCGCGGAATTCCGTGACCTGCTGGCCATCCTTCAGCACGATCGCGTCGCGGCCAATGAGGTCGATACGGCTGATGTGCGCATCGAGATTGATGCGGATACACGGCCACTTCAGTCGCGCTGCCACCTGCTCGATATGTGTCGACTTACCGGTGCCGTGGTAGCCCTGCACCATCACGCGGCGATTGAACGCAAACCCGGCGAGCACCGCAAGCGTCGTATCCGGATCGAACACGTAAGCGGGATCAAGATCCGGCACGCGTTCGTCCGCCTCGCTGAAGGCGGGGCACTGCATGTCCGAATCGATGCCGAACATCTCACGCACGCTGACCATCTTGTCGGGCGCGTCGAGGATCGTCGTCTCGCGGCTGTCGGGAAGCGTATTCGGAATATCGGTCATGCGCGCCTCGAAAGTAACACGACTGCCTTAGGCGCGAGGTCGGGGGTTATTCAACCTTTGCCTTCGCCGGAAGATGGAAGAGATCGATGAAGCGCCCCGCCGCGAGGCGATCACCGCCGAGGACGAGTTCGCCAGCGCTTTCAGCCTCTTCCAGTGGCCACTTGCCGTAGATGAGGTTCGCCAGCAGCCGAGCGCTGGCGGCGAAATGCACGTCGCTGGGCCCGACCCCGCGGGTGATGGCAAGTTCACCGTCCGCAAGGCGCGCAAGGAACGAGTCGGTACCCAGCGTAAAGCCGACCGTCATCACAGGCATCTTGCGCGCTCTTTCGCGATCGATGTTTACACGAAGCGACATCATCATCGACGCGGCGGACAGCGACAGCAGCGGATTGTAATCCGGTGACCGGGCAGCCCAGGCGGCAAGCGCCTTGATCGGCTCCTCCGCCTGATACCCCCAAGGCGTCAGTTCATACACCTGAACGTTGGCCGGCGACGGCAGCTTCACACGGCGCAGGATGTGCGCTGCCTCGAGGCCCTCCAGCCGCTGTGTCAGCACATTCGCGCTGATCCCATTCAGCGCTGCCTTGATCTCCCCGAAGCGCCGGGCACCAAACATCAGTTCGCGCACGATCAGCATCGACCAGCGCTCCCCGACCAGTTCCATTGCGAGCGCGGTGCCGCACGCATCGTCATACCAGCGTCGCGAAGAACGATCCTCCTTGGTCACTTTTTCTAACTTCATAGTTGCTTTTCATAACTCCGGTAGGCATCAAGAACAAGGATCGATTCGGCAAAGGAGCGTTTGCCATGGTCAAGAAGATCTTCGTGAACCTGCCCGTTTCGGACGTCGCCAAGGCGACCGCTTTCTACGAGGCGATTGGCTTCACCAAGAACCCTATGTTCTCGAATGAGCAGGGCTCCGGAATGATATGGTCGGACGAAATCAGCGTCATGCTTCTCGACCGGCCCTTCTATGCCACCTTTACGCCCAAGACGATCATCGACGCCCGTACGCAAAGCGGCGCGCTGCTGGCGCTGGCGTTCGACAGCCGGGCTGAGGTGGATGCGATCACCGAGGCGGCGATAAAGGTGGGCGGGCGCGAGGCGCATGAGCCGGAGGACCACGGCTATATGTACAGCCGCGCATTCGAAGATCCCGACGGGCACGGTTGGGGGCCATTCTTCATGGACATGGCAGCCGCCGAACAGACGATGGGGCAGCCCGAAGCCGCCACCGCCTGACGCCCCGCTTCGAACACGTATGCCGGCCTGAGCCGGATCAATGACAGGAGAGAGAGGATGTCGAAACCGGTCATCACGGCCTTCGACTGGGTACCCCCGTTTGCGGAGGGCCAGGTACGGGATTTGCGCGTACGCTGGGCGTTGGAAGAAGCCGGCCAGCCTTATGACGTTCGCTACCTAAGCCAGGGTAGCCAGAAGCATGCGCCACACCGCCTGCGGCAGCCTTTCGGGCAAGTGCCGACCTATGAGGACGGCGATCTCACGCTGTTCGAAAGCGGCGCGATCGTGCTCCATATTGCGGAGCGGTTCGGTGGCGGGCTGCTGCCAGGCGATCCCGCCGCGCGCAGCCGTGCCATCGGCTGGATGTTCGCCGCCCTAAACACGGTCGAGCCGCCGATCATGGATCATGCCATCTGCACCTTGTTCGAGGCACAGCAGCCGTGGTCGAAGCCGCGGCTACCCTCGGTGGAAGCGCGGATCGACGAGCGGCTGGGCGAAGTCTCCCAGCGGCTCGGATCACGCACCTGGCTGGACGGCGACACCTTCACCGCCGGCGACTTGCTGATGGCCGACGTGCTTCGGATCGTGTCCGGCGACGGCTATCTCGACCGCTACGACAATCTCATTGCCTACGTCGCGCGCGCGGCCGCGCGGCCCGCCTTCCAGCGCGCGATGGAGGCTCAGCTTGCCGGCTTCACCGGCAGCCCGCCGCCCGAAATCCAGGCGTGGCTCGAACGCCAGGGAGAAGCCGCATGACCTATGTCGACGGCTTCCTGGTCGCGGTGCCGACTGCCAACAAGCAGAAGTACAAGGATCATGCGGAAAGCGCCCTGCCCCTGTTCAAGGAGTTCGGCGTCGCCCGGATGGTCGAAGGCTGGGGCGATGACGTCCCTCGAGGCGAGGTGAACGACCTATATGGCGCAGTCCAGGCGAAGGATGACGAGGCGGTCCTGTTCAGCTGGGTAGAGTATCCCGACAAAGCGACGCGCAACGCCGCTGGCGAGAAGATGATGAACGACCCGCGGATGAAGGCCATCCACGACATGCCGTTCGACGGAAAACGCATGGTCTACGGCGGGTTCGAGCTCCTGCACGAGGACGGACCGGGCGGCCTATGCGGCTATATCGACGGGGTGGTAACCCCGGTTCCGGAAGCGAAGAAGGATGCCTATCGCTCGTTCTGCGCGGCCATCGACGCCGCGTTCCTGGAACATGGTGCGACGCGGGTGGTCGATACCTGGGGCGACGATGTCAGCGACGGCAAAGTGACGGACTTCCGCCGCACCGTGAAGGCGGAGCCGGGGGAAGCGGTGGCGTTCGGTTGGGTCGAATGGCCGTCCAAGCAGGTCCGCGACGCTGCGTGGGAAAAGCTGATGAACGACGAGCGGCTCGCCCCGGGCGACCAGCGGCCGTTCGATGGCAAGCGCATGGTGTTCGGCAGCTTCACCCCGCTGGTCGATCGTTGAGGAGGGCAGGATGCGCAACGTGCATGGCTCGCCGATCTGGTACGAACTGCTGACGCCAGAGCCGGAAAAGGCGATCGCCTTCTACGAGGCCGTGATCGGCTGGCGCTTCGGCGAGCGGCCGACGGAGGGGCCAGACTACCGCATGATCATCGCCCCCAATGGGGAAAACGCCGGCGGCATGATGCCGCTTTCGCTTGACATGATCGATGCCGGGGCGAAGCCGACGTGGCTGTTCTACATCGGGGTCGATGATGTCGATGCGGCGGTGGAGAAGATTACCGCGGCGGGGGGCAGCATCCACCTTCCGGCGCGCGATATTCCGGGCGTGGGGCGGCTCGCGATGGTTGCGGACCCGCAGGGCAACACCTTCTACGTCATGCGCGGCGCGGTCGATGCGCCGAGTACTGCCTGGGAGCGGACGGGGATGGGCAAGTGCAACTGGAACGAGCTTGCGACGACCAACCCACTGGAAGGAAACGACTTTTACGCGAACGTGTTTGGCTGGCGCTATCCCGACAAGATGGTGATGCCGGGCGATCTGGGCGACTATACCTTCATCGAAGTGGGTGGCCAGACGATCGGCGCGACGATGAAGATCAATGGGGAGCAGCCGCCGGGATGGCTGTTCTATTTCCGCGCGAACGACATTCAGGCCGCGAAAAAAGCGGTCGAAAATGGCGGCGGAACGGTCCTTTCCGGTCCGATGACGGTACCAGGTGGCGACGAAGTGATCGTCGCTGGAGACCCGATGGGGGCAGTTTTCGGCGTTGCTGCACCCGGAAAAGCGTGAGGAGGCACCATGAGCGACAAGATGGTGACGTGTCTGTGGTTCGACCAAGGCCAGGCGCGCGAGGCGGCGACCTTCTATGCCAGCATCTTCCCCGACAGCGGGATCAAGGCGATCCAGGCGTCTGCCGCGGATAACCCGTCGATGCCCGCCGGCGGCGAACTCACGGTCGAATTCACCGTGCTGGGCCGTCCCTTCCTGGGGCTGAACGGCGGGCCGAACTTCAAGCCCAATGAAGCGGTGAGCTTCATGGTGATGACCGAGAACCAGGAAGAAACGGACCGCTATTGGGACGCGATCGTCGGTAACGGCGGGGCGGAGAGCGACTGCGGCTGGTGCAAGGATCGCTGGGGCTTCTCCTGGCAGATCACGCCGCGTGCGCTGATGGAGGCGATGGCCGATCCCGACCGGGAGGCGGCGAAGCGCGCGATGGAGGCGATGATGAGGATGCAGCGGATCGACATCGCCACGATCGAGCGTGCCCGCGCCGGAGCGACCGCACGATGAGTAACGAATTGCGGATCAGGCGGTTGATCGATGCCCCCGTCTCCACCGTGTGGCGCGCCTGGACCGACCATTTCACCGAATGGTTCGTGCCGCGCCCGTGGACCGTCGAGCTTGTCGCGATGGACCTTCGCCCCGGCGGGCGATCGGCAATGATCATGCGCGGCCCCAATGGCGAGGAGAACCCGTCCGAGGGCGTCTATCTGGAGGTGGTGCCGCAGCAGCGGATCGTCTCGACCGACGCTTTTGCGCCCGGTTGGGTGCCGCAGGGGCCATTCATGGTTCGGATCGACGAGTTCGCCGATGAAGGCGGCAAGACCCGCTACACCGCCATCGCGCGCCACTGGAGCGAGGAAGCGCGCGACCAGCACGCCGCCATGGGGTTCGAACCCGGGTGGAATGCGGCGACCGACCAGCTGGAAGAGGTCGTCCGCCGCATCCGCTGACCGGGCCGGTGACCGCGTCAGTAGGCGCCTGGCGTTTCGCGCTGCGCGGTGGTCGGGCGCGCGGGCACGAGCAACTCGCGCCGAGCGGCCACGTCCCGAGTGCGCGCGGCGGAGGCGCTGGCACTCGCCCCGCCGATGCGGGTGCAGCTTCGCCCGGCGAGGAAATCGAGCGCCTGCCGGGTCGATGCTTCGCGCGGATCGCCGAGCGGATAGGCGAGATCGTCCCCGGCCTGACAGGTCGCCTCCATGACCGGTGCCAGCCCGTTGTAATAGGCCCCCTGCCGCGCGGCATTCTGCGTCGCGAAGGCCACCACCCGCAGGCGATCGTCACACGCGGTGAGATCACGCGCGATCTGACCCACCGGCTTGCCATAGGTGTTGGTGCCGATCAGCGCGGCATTGGCGTGCAGATAGGGCACGAAGGCGTTGATCACGACTTCGCTGGCGGACGCGCTTTGATCCGTGCCGATGAAGGCGATCTTCGTCGGCGACACCGATTGCGGCTGTGGGGAGAAGAGCCGCTGCTCGTTCTCCGAGGATTTCTCCGACCGGTAGCTGATGTAGCCGAACACCTCGTTCGACGAGCGATTGCCGCCGAGCAGATCGCCGAGCAATCCCGCGGTGGAGACAAGGCCGCCGCCATTGTAGCGCAGGTCAACGATCACTTCCGTGATGCCCGCCGCGCGGAGCCGCGCAAAGCCGTCGCGCAGCGCCTGATCGGCGGTGGAGATGAAGGTGCGAAGGTTCACATAACCGACCCGGCGGCCGTTATCCTCGATGATCCTGACGCCATAACGACTGGAAACCGGCGCGATCTCGTAATCGGCCTGAGTGATAGTCACGTCGACCTCGGAGCCGCCGGGCACGCGCACCCGGAAGGCGCGGGACACGCCGGCCTGCGACGGCCCGAGCGCATTGTTGAGCGCGTTGACCCCGCCGGACTGATACAGGCCGGATACGCTGCGCAGGCCGGCGACCGTATCGCCGATCGCGACGAGTTCCGCCCCGCGATCGACCCCGGCGGCGAGCGCCGGCGCCTGTTCGAACGCTTCCGTCACGAAGATCCGTCCGGACGCATCGAGCGCCAGGCGGAAGCCGTAGCCGGCGCTGGAGCCGCTTTGATAATAGGCATTCTCCTCCTTGATGGAGGTGACGTAGGTGAAATAGCGATCCTTGTTCTGCGCGCGCGCCGTAGCGGTCAGCCCGTCGACGTAGTCCGACAGGTCCGAGAAGCCGTCCGGATTGAGGCTGGTCGGCAGCGTTTCAGGGAAAAGATACCATTCGCGAAGTTGCGCCGCAGCCCAGTCCTGCCGCGCGGGAAGGCTGCAGGCGCCGGCGGACGTCGGGCTTGGCGACGGGGCGGGCACCGCAGCGCTGCCACTGCCAGCGGCCGACGTCGAGCCGCCATCGCCCCCGCCGCAGCCGGACACGAGCGCGACCAGCGCAACGGACGCGGCAACGCGCCGGCGAAACTTCCCCATTATGATATCCCCCCATTTTCCAAGGGGGTTAGCGCAGGCGCCCGGTGCGCGCTAGGCGCCTGACCGACCTTTCAGCACATCGAGAGTCGCCGCATCCTGGTGCCCGGCAAAGAAGCGGTCGAGCGCCGCCCGGAAGGGTGCCGGATCATCGGCGGCAAGGGCGAACAAGGTCATCGACGAACGCAGCTTCATCGCGTCGACGGCGCCGAGGATCGTCTCGGCGCTACCCGGCGCAGCCAGCACCGCCGCCGTCGCTTCGCGCAGCC
Organism: uncultured Stakelama sp.; assembly: GCA_964390515.1. Lineage (GTDB taxonomy): Bacteria > Pseudomonadota > Alphaproteobacteria > Sphingomonadales > Sphingomonadaceae > Sphingomonas. The sequence goes on along the minus strand of CAYMIU010000013.1, from coordinate 69,007 downwards.
GGGCCCCGAGCAGCGGATGCGCGAGATAGGCACGCGCCTCGCCCAGCGACGCAATGCCATAGTTATGCGCCATGGCGCTGCGGCCGAGCCCGCGAAGCTGCGGGAAGATGAACCACATCCAGTGACTGGTCTTCCGCCCGCGCCGCAGTTCGCCAAGCGCGTCCTCCCAGACGCCCTGCTGCGCGGTGACGAAGCGGTCGAGATCGTACGGGTCTGCCATGAGCCCGCAACGCGCGGGTGGGACCGTGGTGCCGCCTGATGCGTTTCAGGAATCGGAGGAGGTGCCATGTTAGAACATGTTCCCGCATGGCTTGGCCGTGCGCTTTCCGGTGTCCGCGCGGGTGCGGACAAGCTGGCGATCGTTCAACCCGAGCTGGGCGGTCGTTTCGATGCGCTCGATCTTTCCAGCCCCGCCTTCGCCCATGAAGCGCGGTTGCCGCCCCGCTTCACCGCGGATGGCGCAGGCATTTCGCCGCCGCTGGTGTGGGGTGCCGCGCCGGAAGGCACGATGATGCTGGCGCTGCTGGTGGAAGATGCGGACGCCCCTGCCCCGCAGCCGCTGGTTCATGCGGTGGTATGGGGGCTGCCGGCGGATGCCGCGCGGCTGGCGGAGGGCGCGATCAGCGCAGATGGTTCGGGAAGCGAGGAAGCCGGCGACGTTGGCCGTCATTCCTATTTCGGCGAAGGTTGGCTGCCACCCGATCCCCCGACGGGGCATGGGCCGCACCGCTATGCCTTTCAGCTGTTCGCGCTGGCCGCGTCGGTGGAGGATCCCGGCCCATCGCCCGGCCGCGCCGCGCTGATGCGGGCGATGGCCGGGCATGTGTTGGCCGCGGGATTGCTCATTGGCACCTATTCACGTGGTGAGGAAGGAAGGGTCGAGCCGCTTCAGGCGACCACGGCGGCAGCTGCATTGACGTAGAGCAGCAGGGCCGAGGAGCTGGCGAGCGCGGCGACGGCGAGGGCGGCGGAACGGAACATGGCGATATCCTTTCGGTGAGCGTGTGAGTGGCTGGCTGCGGTCAGGCGATCGGCGAAACGGGCACTGCAGCGCTGATCATCAGGGCGGCGAATGCGAGAGCGCCGAGGAAGCTGACGGCGTGGTTCTGAAGGTTGGCGAAACGGTTGATCATGGTGTGTCTCCTGAGTGGCAGTGGATGATCCATCTGCATGCCAGGGACGTTGCATCGACCGTGCCAATTGCGCGGAACACGCAAAATCAACGACTTAGAACAGAGCCGTTTCTCGCGTGGAAAATTTCGCCAACTCTGGTTGGCGCGCTACACCATCAAGCGGCGCAGATTACGCGGTTCCGCCCCGCGGCCTTCGCCTCATACAAAGCGGCGTCCGCCACCGCGTACAGCGCCTCGAGCGCATCGGCCGCGCGGCCGATGGCGATGCCGCCCGAAATGGTGACCTCGCCGACCGGCATGTCGGTATCGCGCACACGGAAACGACGCGCCGCGACCGCGCTGCGGGCACGGTCAACTGCGTCACGTACCGAGGCGGCCGCGGGGCCACTCATCAGCACCGCGAATTCCTCGCCGCCATATCGGGCGACGAGACCATGTTCGACGGCACCCGCCAGCGTCTGCGCCACCGCGCGCAGCACGCGATCCCCCACCGCGTGCCCGAATTCGTCATTCACGCGCTTGAAGTGGTCGATATCGCACAATGCGATCGCGATCGGCGTGTCGGGGGGAAGTGCGCCGAACGCCTCGTCAAAGCCGCGTCGATTGGTGAGCTCGGTGAGCGGATCGAGTCGCGCGCAGTCCCGTGCCTCGTCGAGCGCGCGGCGCAGTTCCTCCGCTTCCTGCTCCGCGGCCGCGAGCCGCTGTTCGGACGAGCGAACGCGCTCGATCATCGCGCCGGTGAGCCGCGAGAGCTCGTCGCGCCCGGCCACCGGATCTGCGAGGCGAATGGCCGCGGCGCTTTCTTCCAGGTTGCGGCCGAAGCCGCTCGTCTCGGCATGGATCGCGCGGACCATGCCGGAGAATTCGCTGACCTGAAGATCGGCGCGAGCAATGAGCTGGTCGGCACGCTGCACGGCGGCGGCCTGCTCACCCGCTTCGGCGCGCAAGCCCGGGCTTTGCGCCGCAGCCCGTGCACGGCCGGCGAGCGAGCCGAGATCCGCGATATCCTGTGGCGTCAGGCGAATGCTGCCGTCGGTGAGATCGGCGACGGCCCGCGCCAGCGGCGCGGCAGGATCGCTCAGCACCGCATGGGCGAAGGCGTAATTGACCGGATCGGGGCTGAGATGATGATCCGCGAGGAATACGCCGATGGCGTCGAAGAGATCGGACGGTGCGATCCCTATCGGCGTCATCATCGAACCCACGATCAGCTTCTCCGCCCCGCGCCGCCGCCCAAAGCGCGGCCTAGTCCCGGAGACGGTGGCTAGCCCAGAGTTGCTAACATTACGTTGTCGTCACGAGCCCTTCAGCTTGCGCACGGCGGCAAGCGTCAGCGCGACGTGGTGGTCGGCCGCCAGTTCGCTGTGGACGAAGGTGACCCGGCCGTCGCGATCGATCACGTAGCTGGTGCGGTTGGTGGCATCCCGCCCCTTGACCTGGCGGCCGAGCGCGACGTCGTAACCTGCGACGACGCCGGGGCCGGCGCTCGCCACCGCGAACTTGCCGGCGCATTCCGTGGCGGAGAATTTCTGCAGCGCCTCGACCGGATCGGCCGACATGCCGATCACCGTGGCGCCGGCGGCCCGGAAGTTGGCGATATTATCGGCGAAGGCACGCGCCTCGGCATTGCAGCCGGCGGTGAAGGCGGCGGGGAAGAAGTACAGCACCACAGGCCCCTTCTTCAGCTGCTGCGCGAGGTTCACGGTGACGATCTTGCCCGCGACCGCGCCGCGAGTGGTGAAATCCGGGGCCTTGGCGCCGACCGGCAAAGCGGCGGAAGCAGGGGTGGCGAGGATGGCGAGCGACACGGCGGCAATCAGACGGCGCATGATGGTTCTCCCAGGGTGGGTTGATCCTAGCGCGGGCGCGCGCCGCACGATAGGGCAGCGAGGATGCCGATCCGCCAGTCCGACCTCGATCTCGCCGCCCGCCTTGCCGATGCCGCCGGCGAGGCCATCCGCCCCTATTTCCGCGGGGAGCTGGGCACCGAGATGAAGGACGATCACTCGCCCGTCACGCTGGCGGATCGCGCGGCCGAAGCGGCGATGCGGCGGATCCTCGATGCCGAGGCGCCGGGCGATGCGGTGCACGGCGAGGAATATGGCAGCAAGGACGGGGTGACCGGGCGGCGCTGGGTGCTTGACCCGATCGACGGCACGCGCAGCTTCACCGTCGGGCGCGCGATTTTCGGCACGCTGATCGCGCTGGTCGAGGACGGCTGGCCGGTGCTGGGCGTGATCGACCAGCCGGTCCAGCGCGAACGGTGGATCGGCTCGGCGGGCCGGCCGACCCTGTTCAACGGCGCCCCTGCGCGCACCCGCACCTGCCGCGAGATCGAGGGCGCGATCCTCGCCACCACCAGTCCGCACGCCTTCAACGACGACGAGGTGCCGCATTTCATGGCGCTGGTCGCGGCGGTGTCGGGCGGCCATGCGCGGCAGGGGCCGGTCTATGGCGGGGACTGCTACAATTACGGGCTGCTCGCGAGCGGGCATCTCGACATCGTGTGCGAAGCCGGGCTGGCGCTGTACGACTTCGCCGCGCTGGCGCCGATCGTCGAGGGCGCCGGCGGGCGGATGTGTGACTGGAACGGCGACCCGCTGACGGAGGCAAGCACCGGCCAGGTTCTGGCGATCGGCGATCCGGCGCGGATGGACGAAGTGCTGGAAGCGCTGCACGCCGTGCCGCACGCGCATTAGGCACGGCGGGAATTCAGAAGATTCCCAGGAACTTCTTGCGCTGTTCCTTGCCGGGCTTGTCCTTGCCCTTCTCGTCCTTGGCCGTCGTCCCGCTGCCGACGTCGTCGCGCGGCTGACCCTTGGTGGTGCGCTGCGCCGCAGCGGTGGCGGCGGACAGCACCGGGCCGCAGGCAGCCGACTTCGCGTCACCGATATCGACGAACGCCAGCACGCCGGCGACCGGCGCGGCGGCCACCGCGAGCCCCAGGCCCACGCCCGCGCGCCCGATCAGCTGCGGACTGATGACGTTCAGCGTCGGGGCGGAGAAATAGCCGCCGATGCCGACCGGGGACTGGCCGGAGAACAGGCTGAACTTCTTGGCATCGGCGCGGATCGCGATGTCGATCGCCTCGGTACGGAAGCTGAAGCCGCCGCGGCCGAGGATCACGTTCTTGCTGGTGTCGATCAGGATCGGGTCTGCCGCCGCGATCCCGCTGCGCACGGTGAAGGCGACGAGGCCGCAATTGATCTCCACCGGCTTCTTCAGCTTTCCGGCGAACATCTTCTGGACGAACGTGCCGATGTCGAGTTCGGACAGCTGGACATTGCGCGTCCAGAGTGCGCCCTGCGGCATGACGAAGGCGATCCGGCCGCTCGACGTGGCCAGCGAATCGGCGATGGAATCGCCGCGGCCGTTCAGCTGGACCCGGCCCTTGATGGTGCCGGTGGTGCCCGACTCCGCGACGCCCCAGCCTGCGAACAGCCGCCCCATCGGCGTTGGCGCGAGGCGGAAGTCGTATTTCACCGCGCTCGGCCGCTGGCGCGTGTCGAACACGATGTCGCTGGAGACGTTGCCGCGCGCCATGGCGAAGTTGAACGGCGACAGCGCCAGCCGCCCGCGATCGAGATCGAGCGTCAGTTCCATGTTGGAAATCGGCACGCGGCGCGACTTCACCTGATCGACGGTCCAGACGAGGTCGGCGTCGAACGTCCGCATCTTCTCGACCGGCATGTCGTCGTCCGGCAGCAGCTTGCGAGGGCCGGAGCCGGTGGCGGCCGCTGCGGCGACCGCGCCCTTGGTCTCGACGATGTCGGGATTGTAGCCGACCAGCACCGACGCATCGACGATATCGAGGCTGCGCGTGCGGATCACCGAATCGAGGTGCAGCCGCTCGCCATTCGTTACCGTCAGCTTGCCCGCGACGTCGCTCTCGCCAACGGTGCCGGCGATATTGGTGAAGCGATAGACCTCCCCATCCTTCACCATCCGGCCCTTCAGCGCATAGCGACGGGTTTCCGGCAGGACCACGCCGATGATGCCGAGCAGTTCGGACAGGTCACGCCCGCGGGCGCGGGTCTGCAGCGGCACCGTTTCGATCTCGGCCAGCGAGGGAAGCGTGCCCGACACGTCGACCACGTTGTTTGCCGCCCAGGCGCGCGCGGTCAGCTTGTTCTCGCCGCGGTTGACCGTCGCATCGGGCGACAGCAATTGCGCGGTGACGCGGAACGGCGTGTCGCGGATCCGCCCGGTGCCGCCGACCCGCACCGACTTGCCGATCTGCGCATCTTCCGAGCGGATGTCCTCGATCCCGAGGTCCGCGAGCAGCCGCATGCGAGGATCGAGATAGCGCACCGTCGTGCCGCGCACCGTCGCCACGTCGATGCGCGGGAACTCCAGCGGCTTGCCGCCCTTCTTCTCGCTGAACGTCCAGGTGTTCGTCGTGTGCCCGGCGTTCCACTCCAGGTCCGCCGCCCCGTTCTCAAGGTCGAGCCAGTAGAGCCGCCGCTTGCCGAACAGCAGCGATAAGGGCGCAATGCGCGTGTCGATCCGGTCGGCGCGAAACAGATAGGGCCGCGTTGCCCAGGCCGGATTGGCGATGGTGAAGCGCTCGGCGTAGAATTTGATCCTGAGCGGCGCGAAATAGAGCTGGAAATCGCCGCCGACGCGCACCTCGCGGTTGGTCATCCGTCCGACGACCGTCTCGAACGTACCCTTAAGGAACCGGCCCTTGGTGATGTACAGCACGAGCCAGATGAGCGCCGGGATGGCGAGGATGGCGATGATCGTGTTGCGCAGGATAGGGCGGCGGCGACGCGGATCGCGCGGGCCGGTGCCCGGCGGGGTCTTTACCCCGGACAGCGCGGGCTGCCGATCAGGTTCAGTCGCCATGTCCATGAAAACGCAAATCGCATGGCGCAGGCGTTGGTTGCATTTCGCCCGCCCCGCCGCTATGCGCCCCGCTTCTTCCCAGCGAGGTATAAAGAATCGCCCGGCCATCAGGGCTGCCGCGGCGGTTCCAGTCTCGCTCGATTTGAAAGGACCAAAATGCCCAAGCTCAAGACCAAGAGCGGCGTCAAGAAGCGCTTCAAGCTCACCGCATCCGGCCTGCTCAAGCACGGCGTCGCTGGCAAGCGTCACCGCCTGATCAGCCACAACAGCAAGTACATCCGCCAGAACCGCGGCACCAAGGTGCTGTCGAAGGCCGACACCGCGACGGTGAAGGCCTGGGCGCCGTACGGCCTGCGTTGAGCGAGAGGAACTAGCACATGGCACGCATCAAGCGGGGCGTAACCACTCGCGCCAAGCACAAGAACATTCTGGAACAGGCCAAGGGTTACCGCGGTCGCCGGAAGAACACGATCCGCATCGCGCGGCAGGCCGTCGAAAAGGCCGGCCAGTATGCGTATCGCGACCGCAAGGTTAAGAAGCGGACCTTCCGTGGCCTGTGGATCCAGCGCATCAACGCCGGCGTCCGCGCCGAGGGTCTGACCTACAGCCAGTTCATGCACGGCCTGAAGCTGGCCGGCGTCGAACTGGACCGGAAGGTCCTGGCCGACATCGCGATGCACGAAGGCGAAGCGTTTACCGCGCTCATCGCTCAGGCGAAGAACGCGCTGCCGGCCCAGGCCTAAGCCTCTTCTTCTGAAGCGACACGAAGGGCGTGGGTGGCAACACCCGCGCCCTTTGCGTGTCTGGCGCCTTCGCGATTAAAGGGCGCCTACCAACCCGTACGGGCGAGACCGATGACCGAGATTGACGACCTGAAGACGCACCTGCTGACCGCGATCGATGCCGCGGCCGGGCTGGAGGCGCTGGAAACCGTGCGCGTCGACGCGCTGGGCAAGCAGGGCCGGGTCACCGCGCTGCTGAAGTCGATGGGCGGCCTCAGCCCCGAGGAGCGCCAGGTGAAGGGGCCGGCGATCCACGGCCTGCGCGAGGCCGTCACCAACGCCATCGCCACCCGCAAGGCCACGCTGGAGGCCGCCGCGCTGGAGGCAAAGCTCGCCGCCGAGCGGATCGACATGACGCTTCCGGTCGATGCGCCGCTCGCCGGCACGATCCACCCGGTCAGCCAGGTGATGGACGAACTGGCGGAAATCTTCGCCGATCTCGGCTTCGCGGTCGCCACCGGCCCGGAGATGGAGACCGACTGGCACAATTTCACCGCGCTCAACATTCCGGAAACCCATCCGGCGCGCGCGATGCACGATACGTTTTATCTCGCCGGCGATCATGTCCCGGAGGACCGCGGGCGGCCCCGTCTGCTGCGCACCCACACTTCGCCGGTGCAGATCCGCACCATGCTGGCGAACAAGCCGCCGATCCGAATCATCGCGCCCGGCCGCACCTATCGCAGCGACAGCGACGCGACCCACACGCCGATGTTCCACCAGGTCGAGGGCCTCGTGATCGACAAGGGCATCACCATGGGTCACCTCAAGTGGACGCTGGAGACGTTCCTCAAGGCGTTCTTCGAGCGCGACGACATCGTGCTTCGCCTGCGCCCGAGCTACTTCCCCTTCACCGAGCCCTCGGCGGAGGTCGACGTCGGCTACACGCCCAACGGGGGCTGGATGGAAGTGCTGGGCAGCGGCATGGTTCACCCGAAGGTGATCGCCGCCTGCGGGCTCGATCCCGACGAATGGCAGGGCTTCGCCTTTGGCTGCGGCATCGATCGCCTCGCCATGCTGAAATACGGCATGGACGATCTGCGCGCCTTCTTCGACGGCGATATCCGCTGGCTCAAGCATTATGGCTTCTCCGCCCTCGACGTCCCGACCCTGTCGGGCGGCGTCGGCGCGGCGTGATCGGACGATAGAGATGAAATTCACGCTTTCCTGGCTCAAGGACCACCTCGACACCGCGGCATCGCTGGACGAGATCCTCGTCGGCCTCACCCGCATCGGCCTCGAGGTCGAAGGGGTCGAGAACCCCGGCGAGAAACTCGCCGCCTTCCGCATCGCCAAGGTGCTGACGGCTGAGCGTCATCCGCAGGCGGACAAGCTTCAGGTGCTGTCGGTCGACGCGGGTGACGGCCCGCTTCAGGTCGTGTGCGGCGCGCCCAACGCCCGCGCCGGCCTCGTCGGCGTGTTCGGCATGCCCGGCGCGACGGTGCCGGCCAACGGCATGGTGCTGAAGGTCGCGGCGATCCGCGGCGTCGAATCGAACGGCATGATGTGCTCCACGCGTGAGCTGGAGCTGGGCGACGATCATGACGGCATCATCGAGCTCGCCGCCGACGCGCCGGTCGGCGAAGTCTATGCCGAATGGGCGGGCCTCAACGATCCCGTCATCGACGTGTCGATCACGCCCAATCGGCAGGATTGCATGGGCGTGCGCGGCATCGCGCGCGATCTCGCCGCCGCCGGCCTCGGCACGCTGAAGCCGCTGAGCGTCGAGCCGGTGGCGGGCGAGGGACCCAGCCCCGATGTGCGCACCGACGATCCCGCCGGCTGCCCCGCCTTCTTCGCGCAGGGCGTCAACGGCGTCACCAACGGCGCCTCCCCCGAATGGCTGGCGAAGCGGCTGCGCGCGATCGGTCAGAAGCCGATCTCGGCATTGGTCGACATCACCAATTACATCATCGTCGATCTCGGCCGCCCGCTGCACGTCTATGACAAGGCGAAGCTCTCCGGCGGCCTCGTCGCGCGCAAGGCGAAGGCCGGCGAGACGGTGCTTGCGCTGAACGGCAAGACCTACACCCTCGATGAGACGATGACGGTCATCGCCGATGATGCCCATGTCCATGACATCGGCGGCATCATGGGCGGCGAGGAATCGGGCGTGTCGGACGCGACCACCGACGTCATCATCGAATGCGCTTTTTTCGATCCCGAGCATATTGCCCGCACCGGCCAGAAGCTGATGCTGACCAGCGATGCGCGCCAGCGGTTCGAGCGCGGCGTCGACCCGGCCTTCCTCGACGACGGCCTCGCGATCGCTACCCGCCTCGTGCTCGACCTGTGCGGTGGTCAGCCGACCGGCATCACCCGCGCGGGTGAGCCGCCGCTGGGCACGCGCAGCTATGCCTATGATCCCGCCCGCGCCGAAACGCTCGGCGGCCTGGCCGTCGCGCCGGAGCGGCAGCGCGCGATCCTTCAGTCGCTCGGTTTCACCGTCAGCGACGATTGGCAGGTCACCCCGCCGACCTGGCGCCGCGATGTGGACGGCCCGGCCGATCTGGTCGAGGAAGTGATCCGCATCGAGGGGATCGACAACGTGCCCTCGGTGCCGCTGCCGCGCGCGCCGGGTGTCGCGACGCCGACCGCCACGCCGGAGCAGAAGCTGGAGCGCCGCGTCCGCCGCGCCGCTGCCGCGCGCGGCCTCGACGAAGCGGTGACGTGGAGCTTCATCTCGGAAGGCGAGGCGGCGCCCTTCGGTGGCGGCGCCTTCACGCTCGCCAACCCGATCAGCGAGGACCTGAAGGTCATGCGCCCGTCGCTGCTGCCCGGCCTGCTGTCGGCTGCCGCGCGCAACGTGCGGCGCGGGGCCGGCACGATCCGCTTGTTCGAGATCGGCCGCCGCTATCTCGCCGACAAGGAGCGCCCGACGCTCAGCCTGATTCTCGCTGGCGATCGCCGCGCGCGGCACTGGCAGACGGGCAAGGCACAGGGCTTCGATGCGTTCGACGCCAAGACAGAGGCGCTGGCGCTGCTCGCCGCCGCCGGCGCGCCGATCGACAACCTTCAGGTGTTCGGGGAAGCCGGTGACGCTTGGCACCCGGGCCAGTCGGGCACGCTGCGGCTCGGGCCAAAGACGGTGCTCGCCGCCTTCGGTATCCTCCACCCCAATGTCACCCGCGCGTTCGATCTCGACGCCGGCGTCGCCGCGGTGGAGCTGTATCTCGATGCGATCCCCGGAAAGCGCTCCGCCGGCTTCATGCGCCCGGCCTATACGCCGCCCGCGCTCCAAGCCGTCCGCCGTGACTTCGCCTTCCTCGTCCCCGATGGCGTCGCCGCCGACGCACTGGCGCGTGCGGTCAAGGGCGCGGACAAGGCGGCGATCGTCTCCGCCCGCGTGTTCGACGTCTTCACCAAGGACGGTGAAACCTCGATGGCGGTCGAGGTCGTGCTGCAACCGGGTGACAAGGCGTTCGTCGAGGCCGAGCTGAAGGCGATCGCGGACAAGGTCGTCGCCGCCGCCGCCAAGCTGGGCGCGTCGCTCCGCGGCTGACACATAGTCGTCCTCCCCGCGTCGCCGGGGATGACGATGAAGGAGGCAAAGTGACCGACTGGATCACCATCGCGAACGATCAACTGTCCGCGGCGATCAATCCGCTCGGCGCGGAATTGTCCTCGCTGAAGGACGCCGCCGGCCGCGAGCTGATGACCGACGCCGATCCGAAGTTCTGGACCGGCCGCGCGCCCTTGCTCTTCCCCGTCGTCGGCAAGCCGGCGGGCGAGAAGATCCGGGTCGACGGGCGCAGCTATCCGATGAAGCAGCACGGCTTTGCGCGGCGGCTGCCGTTCGCGCCGGTGGAGCAGGACGACACGCGGGTGCTGTTCCGGCTGCAAGCGGACGGGCAGATGCGCAAGCAATATCCGTTCGATTTCGTGCTCGACGCCGCCTTTCGCCTCGACGGGCCGACGCTCGTCACCGAGGTTACCGTCCGCAATCCGGGCGCTGAACCCATGCCGGCGAGCTTCGGCTTCCACCCCGCCTTCGCATGGCCGCTGCCCTATGGCCGCGATCGCAGCGACCACCGCATCACCTTCTCGCATGACGAGCCGGAGCCGCTGCGCGTGATCGCCGGCGAGGCGACGATCGCGCCCGGCACCCGCCCCTCCCCACTCGACGGGCGCACCCTGCACCTGGCCGACGATCTGTTCGCGCACGATGCATTGGTGTGGGACGATATCCGCTCCTCCAGCGTCACCTATGGCGCCAGCGACGGCCCGCAGCTGGAAATCGGCTTCCCGGACACGCCGATGCTCGGGATCTGGACCAAGCCCGGCGCGCGCTACATCTGCGTCGAGCCGTGGCACGGCATTGCCGATCCGCAGGGCTACCGCGGCGAGCTCAAGGACAAGCCCGGCATCTTCCTGGTGCCGCCGGGCGGTTCCAAGCAGATCGCAATGTCGGTAACGCTGCGGCCATGAAGCTTGAGACGCTGATCGGCGAACCCTGGGGCGACTACGGCCTGGTCGATTGCGGCCATGGGCGAAAGCTGGAGCGCTACGGCGACTATCGCTTCATCCGCCCAGAGCCGCAGGCACTGTGGGCGCCATCGCATGACGATTGGCAGGCGCACGGCGAATTCGTGCCCGGCAGCGACGAGGATGGCGGCGGCCAGTGGCATTACACCCGCCCCGTGCCGCGCGATGGCTGGCCGCTCGCCTGGGGCGTCGGCTCCGGCACCGTGCGCTTCACCGCGCAGAACACGCCCTTCCGCCACTTGGGGTTTTTCCCGGACATGGCGCCCGTCTGGTCCTGGCTTCGCGAGCGGCTGGAGGGCGTCAGTGAGCCTGAGGCGTTGAACTTGTTTGGTTATACCGGCGTCGGGACGCTCGCCTTGTCGGCCGCGGGCGCGAAGATGGTCCATGTCGATGCGTCCAAGAAGTCGGTCGAGGCGGCGCGCGCCAATGCGAAGCTGTCGGGCATGACCGATCGCCCGGTCCGCTGGATCATCGACGATGCGGCGAAGTTCGTCGCGCGCGAGGTCCGTCGCGGCCGCCGCTATGACGCGATCCTGCTCGATCCGCCCAAATATGGCCGTGGCCCGGATGGGGAGATCTGGCGGCTGGAGGAGCATCTGCCCGCCTTGATCGCAGACTGCCGCCAGCTGCTCGATGGAAACTCCCGCGCGCTGTTCCTCACGGTTTACGCGGTGCGCATGTCGGCACTGGCAATCGGCGAGATGCTGCGCCAGGTCTTTGCCGACCTCCCCGGCACCGTCGAATGCGGCGAGCTTGGCGTGCGCGAGGAAGCGCGCGGCCTGGTGCTGCCCACCGCCATCTGGGCGCGCTGGTCGAACGACTGACCGCCGGGGCGCGACTAACACCTTGGCTTGATCGCGAGCCGAAACGCGTTGCCGCGCGTTACCCCGCGGACATGAACGCCCATCTCAACATGATCGGCACCGCGGTGCCGCGGCACGACATCCATGGCGCCTTCCTCGCCTGGGCGCGCGCTCGCCTGCCGGAGCGGGAGCGCCGGCTGTTCGATCGCATGGGTTCGCGATCGGGGATCGACCATCGCTGGTCGGTATTGCCGGACACGAACGGCTCGCCGGTCGACGAGGGCGGTTTCTATGCCGCGGAGCCCCACCCCGGAACGGCCGAGCGGATGCGGATCTATGCCGAGGCGGCGCCGGTGCTGGCGCTGGCTGCGATCGACGATCTCGCCAGCCGCCAGCCGCTCGGCGCGATCACGCATCTGGTGGTGGCGAGTTGCACCGGCTTCGTAGCGCCGGGGATCGACCAGATCATCGCCGTCCGGCTCGGCTTGCCGCCCAGTGTGGAGCGGCTGCTCGTCGGATTCATGGGCTGCTACGCCGCGGTCGCCGCACTGCGCAGTGCGCGCCACATCGTGCGATCGGAGCCGGAGGCGCGCGTGCTGGTGGTGACGGTGGAGCTTTCCACCCTGCATCTTCAGGCCGCCGACGCACTGGAGCCGCTGCTTGCCATGCTGCAGTTCGGCGACGGCGCAGCGGCCGCGCTCGTCACTGCCGAGCCGGACGGCTTTGCGCTGGAACGCCCCTTCGCCACCACCCTCCCCGGCTCTGCCGACCTGATCCGCTGGGACATCACCGACCGCGGCTTTGCCATGCATTTGTCGGGCGAAGTGCCGGGCCGGATCAGCACCGCGCTTGCCGACCCCACATTGGTCGAGGTGCTGACCCAAGGCGCGACGCCCGATGCCTGGGCGGTGCACGCGGGCGGGCGTTCGATCCTCGATGCGGTGGAACATGCCCTGGCGCTGCCCGATGGCGCGCTGGCAGGATCACGTGCGGTGCTGGCGGACAATGGCAACATGTCCTCCGCGACGCTGATGTTCGTGCTTTCCCGTCTGCTCGCCGGCCCGCCGGTGACGCACGGCGTGGCGCTCGCCTTCGGGCCGGGGCTGGCGGCGGAGGGTTTCGGGTTCCGGAGCGCCGCATGAGCCTTTCCGTACGCGCCACGGCCGAGGAACTGATGGACGCGGATGATCTCGACGCCGCCGTCTATGCCGCAGTCGTCGCCGATCTGGCGAAGGTGAACGTCGTGACGCTGGCGGCGCGGCCGACGCTCGCCTTCCTGTCGCGTGCCACGCGCAGGGGCGGCCATTACCGGCTGCTGGACGTGGGCTTTGGCGATGGTGACATGCTGCGCCGCATCGACCGATGGGGCGAGCGGCACGGCCGCAGCTTCGATCTCGTCGGCGTCGACCTCAATCCGCGCAGCGAACGGGCCGCCCGGCCACACACGCCGGCGTCGATCCGGCTCGTCACCGGGGACTATGCGGATCTGGCGGTCGAGCCGTGGGATTTCGTCGTCTCCAGCCTCGTCGCGCATCACATGAGCCGCGATCAGCTCGTCGCCTTCCTGCGCTTCATGCATGCTGAGGCGCGCATGGGATGGCTGGTCAACGACCTGCATCGCCACGGCTTCTCCTATCGCGCTTATCCCCTGCTCGCCCGCCTCGCTCGCTGGCATCCGATCGTGCGGCATGACGGCACGCTGTCGATCGCCCGCAGCTATCGCCCGCGGGAATGGCCGCCGATCCTTGCCGAGGCAGGCGTTCAGGATGCGCGTGTGTCGCGCTACTTCCCCTTCCGGCTTTGCGTGGAGCGGCTGTGCGAACGCTAGAGGCGCTGATCGTTGGTGGCGGGCCGGCGGGATCGGCGGCGGCGATCACGCTGGCCAGCGGCGGCGACGCGCCGCTGTTGCTGGAGCGCAATCGCGAAACCGGCGATGCGTTGTGCGGCGGTTTTCTCAGCTGGCGCACGCTCGAAACGCTGCAAGGTCTGGGAATCGAACCGGATTCGCTGAATCGGGAACGGATCACCCGCGTCCGGATCATCGCCGGGGATCGCGTCGCCGAGGCGGCGCTGCCTCGGCCAGCGATCGGCGTGTCGCGCCGACGGCTCGATGCCCTGCTGCTCGACCGGGCGACGGCGCTGGGCGCGGCGGTTGAGCGAGGTGTGTCGGTACGATCGATCCGCGATGCCGTCCGGCTCGACGATGGCGGCCTGTTTGCCCCCAAGGCGCTGTTCTTGGCGAGCGGGAAGCATGAGGTCCGCGGCCTCGGGCGCCCGTCCGGCGCACGCGGCGAGGATCCGGCGCTCGGCCTTCGCGTGCGGGCCGCGGCGCATCCGGCGCTCGACCGGCTGATCGGCGATGCGATCGAGCTTCACCTGTTCGATCGCGGCTATGCCGGCGTGGTGCGGCAGGAGGATGGATCGGCGAACATCTGCCTCGCGGTGCGCCGCTCCCGCCTGCACGAGGTGGGCGATCCCGCCACCCTGCTGGCCGGCATCGGCCGCGAGGCGCCGCGCCTGGGTGAACGCCTCGCCTTTGCCACCGGTGGTGCCGATGCAGTGGCAAACGTGCCCTATGGGTGGCGCGACCAGACCTCGCATCCCGGGCTGTTCCGGCTGGGCGACCAGGCGGGGGTAATCCCTTCGCTCGCCGGCGAGGGCATGGGGATTGCGCTCGCCAGCGGGATCTCGGCGGCGCGCGCCTATTTGAGCGAAGGGGCGATGAGCGACTGGCAGCCGCGCTTCGCCCGGCGCCTGCGCCGCCCGATCGGGATCGCCGATGCGGTGCGCGGTGCGGCCGAGCATCCGGCACTCGCCGCGCGGCTGCTCCCCGCCTTCCGCCACGCGCCGGCGCTGGTGCGGATGATCGCCCAGGCGACGCGGATTTCGGCCGAGCGGGGGTGATCGCGGCCCGTCCGGCCATCTTGTTAAGCATGGCCTAAGCTTCTATCCGCCAAGCAGTATCCAATGGCACGCCGCCCCGCACCCCGCTCGCCCTGGCGCCGCCGCCTGTCGATCACGATCAAGCTTATGATCGCGCTCGCCGTGCTGGCGCTGGGCGCCCTCGTCACCGCGGTCTACATCGCCCGCGCGCAGCTTCCCTCGTTCGAGGAGCTGAAATCGTCCCCCAACGGCCAGATGATCCGCGTCCACGCGGCCGACGGCACCGTGCTCGTCTCGATCGGGCCGAGCTATGGCGAATGGCTCGCCTATGATCGCATCCCGGGTGTGATGCGCGACGCGACCGTCTCGGTCGAGGACAAGCGCTTCTACAGTCACCTCGGCGTCGATCCGATCGGCGTCGCGCGATCGGTAAGGGTGCGGCTGGATCGCGGCCGCTGGGTGCAGGGCGGTTCGACCATCACGCAGCAGCTGGCCCGCAACGTCTTCCTCAACAACCAGAAGAAGTTCGGCCGCAAGTTCCGCGAGTGGATCCTGGCGCTCGCGATGGAGCGCAAGTTCAGCAAGGACCAGATCCTCGAGCTGTACCTGAACAAGGTTTATTACGGCGGCGGCGCCTATGGCATCGACGCTGCGTCACGCAAGTTCTTCGGCCATGGCGCGAACCGGCTGACGCTGAGCGAGGCGGCGATCATTGCCGGCCTGGTCAAGGCGCCGTCCAATTACTCGCCCACGGCCGACGCGCAGGCAGCGGTCGATCGCGCGCAGGTGGTGCTGCGCGTGATGGCAGACAACGGCACGATCTCGCCCTCCGAAGCGGCCAGCGCCGATCCGCAGGCGGTGAAGCTCGCGCCCGAGCCCAAGCAGAACAGCGTTCGCTATTTCACCGACTGGGCACTGCCCCAGCTGGAAATGCTGATCGACGAGACGGAAAAGCCGCTCGAAGTCTGGACGACGCTCGATCTGTCGATGCAGCGCGCGGCGGACGCGGCGATCCGCCAGCAAGCGCCCGGCAGTGCGCAAGGGGCGCTGGTCGCGCTCGATCGCGACGGCGCGGTGCGCGCGATGGTCGGCGGCAAGGATTACGTCTCGTCGATCTACAATCGCGCGACGCAGGCCCAGCGCCAGCCGGGATCGGCGTTCAAGCTGTTCGTCTATCTCGCCGCGCTGGAAGCCGGGAAGACGCCGGAATCGAGCGAGCTCGACGGACCGATCACCATCGATGGCTGGAGCCCGCGCAACGATTCGCGCCGCTTCTCCGGCCAGGTCACGCTGCGCACCGCCTTCGCCTATTCGCTGAACACGGTGGCGGCGCGGCTGGGCCAGCAGGTGGGCTTCACCACGGTGGCCGACATGGCACGTCGCTTCGGCATCACCACGCCCGTCAACATCCAGCCCTCGATGGTGCTCGGCACGTCCGACGTGCGGCTGATCGACATGACGCGTGCCTTTGCCAGTGTCGCCAACAAGGGCGTTGCGGTGACGCCGTTCGGCATCACCAAGGTGACGGCGAACAACGAGGTGATCTACAATCACGAGGTGGATCGCAGCCGCGTGCTGGTGGCGCCTTACGTAGCGGCGCAGATGACCGATCTGCTCCAGACCGCGGTCAACACCGGCACTGGCCGCGCGGCGCAGATCGGGCGGCCGGTGGCTGGTAAAACCGGCACGACCACCTCGTCGAAGGATGGCTGGTTCCTCGGCTTCTCGTCCGGGATCACCACCGGCGTCTGGATGGGCCGTGACGATGCGAAGCCGGTGCCCGGCCTCCACGGCGGCACCGCGCCGGCGCGCGCCTTTGCGCAGTTCATGCGGGTCGCCGTCGCCAACCGGCCGATCGAGCAGTTCGACACCGAAGTGACGTTGCCCGAATGGCAGCTGGAGCCCGACGAGGAGAGCTATTTCGGCGAGCCCGACAATGGCGTGTTCGTCGACGAGAATGGCGATCCGGTGGCGGCCGGCGGCGTGCCCGTGCCGGTCGACCCATCGGGTCAGGGCATCGAGCGCCCCTCGTCGCGCGCCGAGCGCCCGGTACCCGAAGGCTATCCGGATGGCGATCAGCCGCCGCCGCAGCAACTGGACCAGGACTGGATCGACCGCGTGACCGGGCGGGATCAACCGCGCGAGCCGCGCCGTGAACAAGGTCGTGATCAGGGCCGTGATCAGGGGCGCGACATGAGCCGGGAGATGGGCCGCGAGCCGTATCGCGAAGCGCGCCGCGATCCCCGCTATCAGGCGTCAGCGCCGGAAGACCGCCCGTACCAGTGAAGCGCGGCGCCGTTGGTGCGCAGCCAGCGGCGATGCGGGGTCGGGTCGCTGCCATAAAGCGCCGCGACCAGCGCGTGGAACGCGGGCGAATGATCCATGTGGACGCGGTGTGCCACTTCATGCGCGGCAGTCGCCCGGCGCACCGCCTCGGGTGCCAAGACCAGCCGCCAGCTGTACCTGATCGCCCCGCTGCTGCTGCAGCTGCCCCAGCGGCCGCGCGGATCGCCGACCGTCACCTTGTCGACGGATACGCCCGCCCGTGCGGCATAGAAGGCGGTGTCTGCTTCCAATAGCCGCAGCGCCTCGCGTCGAAGCCAGGCCTCGACGCGCCGGGCGATGGTCTCGCGTGGGCCGGACAGCGCGAGCGTGTCACCGTCGCGGCGGACGACACGTGAAGCGCCTTCCCGCCACGCGATCGTCAGCATCGTGTCGCCGAACGGGATCGTGGCGCCATCGACGAACGGGCGCGCATCGGGCAGCTTGGCACGCTGCGCCGCGATCCACTGCTCATAATCGGCCGCCCAAGCGAGCGCGGCCTTGGCCGAGGCGCGGCGCGGCGCGGGATGGTGAGGCGGACGCGGCCGCTCGCCGGATCGAAGGCCAGCTTCACCCGCCGTGCGGTGGGATGCCGCACGACATCGATGTCGTGGCTCACAGCACCCGATCGACGATGTGATGCTCGAATTCGCCGGCGTCGTCTTCGCTGATCGTCCAGCCGCGCACCGATTCGCCGGCGCGATGCACCGCATCCCGATCACCGGAGACGAGATAATGCCATTCGGGAAGCGCTTCGCCGGCCGCGCGCAGGCGATAGGCGCAGGTGGTCGGCAGCCAGTCGATCTCGCGCACGTTGCGCATCGTCAGCCGCACGCATTCCGAGACATAGGCGTGGCGGTGCCGGTAATCCGAACACTGGCCGCTGCGCCGGTCGAGCAGCCGGCACGCGACATTGGTCGGGATCAGTTCACCGGTCTCTTCATCTTCCAGCTTGTGCAGGCAGCATTTGCCGCAGCCGTCGCACAGCGCCTCCCACTGCGCGCGATCGAGCTTTTCCAGCGGTGTGTCTTCCCAGAAACGGCTCATTTCGCCCAGCGTTTGATCTCGTCCACGATGCCCTGCGGCGGCCCTTCCTGCGGCAGAAGCGCCAGCGGCTTCCCGTCCGGCGACATCAGATAGGCCTGGCGGCTGTGGTCCATCATATACCCATCTGGGGTGCCGGCACCGCGTTTGAAATAGACGCCATATTCCCTGGCGACCCGCGCGATCTCCTCCGGGCTGCCGGTGAGGCCTACCATGCGCGGGTGGAAGGCGGAGACGAACTGCTTCATCACCGCGGGCGTGTCGCGCGCCGGATCGACGGTGATGACGATCGGCACGATGTTGCGCGCCAGGGTGGGATCGGTCTTCTCCAGCAGCTTGAGCGCCGCGCCGATGTTCTGCGCGTCGAGCGGGCAGACATCAGGGCAGAAGGTGTAGCCGAAATAGACGATGCGGTACTTTCCGGCGAAGCTTGCGTCGGTAACCGGCTTTCCGTCCTGATCGGTGAGCGCGAACGGGCCGCCGATCCGGGCGCCTTCCAGCGGGGGGCGCTGCGGCGGGGCTTCCGGCGAACAGGCGGTTGCGGCAAGGGCGGCGAAAAGGGCAAAGATACGGGCGTTCATAGCCTTGCCAGCCTTGGTCTGTTAGGGCCGTCGCTGCAACCATGACGATGGATTGACCCCCGTGAAGACGATGCGCCGACTGATCCTCCCTGCCCTTCTCGTCCCCGCCCTCCTCGGCACCACCCTGCCCGTTGCCGCGCAGCAGCAGTCGCAGGGCTACAAGTTCCTGGAAGCCGTGAAGAGCGCCAAGGGCGAGGAGGTGATCAAGATCCTCGACCAGCCGGGGCAGACGATCGTCAACGCACGCGACGTGACCACCGGCGAAGGGGCGCTGCACATCGTGATCAAGCGCGGCGACGAAACCTATCTGCGCTATCTGCTGTCGCGCGGCGCCGATCCGAACCTGCGCGACGGCCGGGGCGACACGCCGCTGCTGCTGGCGGTGCAATATGGCCAGAACGGCATGGTGGACGTGCTGACCGGCGCCAAGGCCAATCCGAACCTCGGCAATGGCGGCGGCGAGACACCGCTGATCCGCGCCGTGCAAAAGCGCGACCTCGCATTGGTGCGCGCGCTGCTCGCGGCCGGCGCCAACCCTGACCAGACCGATAATGTCGCCGGCATGTCCGCGCGCGACTATGCCCACGCCGATGCGCGCTCCCCCGCCATCGCCAAGCTGATCGACGAGAAGCCCAAGCGTGCGCCGCGTGCCGTCGCCGGTCCGAAGTTCTGACGAACCGTTGTTTTCAGATGAGAGCCAGAGTTTTCGTCCCTCATCTCCATTTTGGATAGTTACCGCAAAGATCACGCTAGACTTCTAATTTGGTTAACGTATCCTTTTCACGAGTCGCGGTTGAACAACGCGACCGTGGGGGATCGCTGACATGGCTAATGCAGTGCCGACCGACTGTGTCCGTGCGCATTTCAGGAGAACTCCGGCGGTCCGTTCAATCGCGTGATCGGCTCTTCCATGGATATTCTGATCCTCGGCCATAATTATGCGCCCGAGCCGATCGGAATCGGGCCCTACACGGCAGGGATGGCGCAAGCATTGGCAGAAAATGGCCACCATGTACGCGTGATCTGCGGCCAGCCTTGCTATCCCGCATGGAAGATCGATCCGGCCTATGGCGGCATCTTGCCCCGGCGATCGCGCGAGTGCGCGGTGTCGATACTTCGTCTACCGCTCTATGTGCCTGCCGTCCCACGCGGCTGGCCGCGGGCGGTGCATCACCTTTGCTTTGCTCTATTGGCGGCCGCGGCGTTGATCGCGGCACTTTTGCTTCGGCGGCGGCCCGACGTCATCGTGGCCGTCGCGCCGTCTTTCCTCTCTGCCATCGTGGCTCGACTGTTCGGCTGGGCCGCACGGCGCCCCGTGTGGGTTCATGTGCAGGACTTCGAACTCGACATGGCAAGCGCCACGGGGCAGCTCGCCATCGCCAACCATCCGCTGATGCGCCGGCTGCAGCGCCTCGGCCATAACGGCAATCGCGTCAGCAGCATCTCGCCAGCAATGTGCGACAAGCTTGTCGCCGGCGGCAACGATCCAAGCCGCGTGATCGAGTTCCGCAACTGGGCCAGCCCGGCCGTGAAACCCCTCACCGAACCGTCGCCATACCGGGCGCAATGGCGGATCAGCGAACCCTTCGTCGCGCTATATTCCGGCAACATCGCCGCCAAGCAGGGCGTTCCCATCATCATCGAGGCAGCAAGGCTGCTCGCCGCGCGGCGGGACCTGCTGTTCGTGATTTGCGGCGACGGGGCGGAGCGCGAGCGGCTGGATCGTCTCGCGGCGGATTGCGAGAACGTGCGCATCGTCGGGCTGCAACCCATGGCGCGATTGGGCGACCTGCTGGGCCTTGCGACCGTCCACCTCCTGCCGCAGATCGGCGGTGCGGCGGATCTGGTGCTGCCGTCGAAGCTGCCCAATATGCTCGCCTCCGGCCGACCGATCATCGCCACCGCCGCGCCAGGCACGGGGCTAGCCGACGAAATCGGCGCATGCGGCCTGGCAACGCCACCGGCTGACGCACCGGCCTTTGCCGCGGCGATCGAACGGCTGCTGGACGATGCACCGCTGCGCGCCGGTTGCGAACGAGCGGCCGAGGAGCGCGCCGGCACTAGATGGAGCAAGGCCGCGATCCTCACCGATTTCGAGCGCGAATTGCGGCTCCTCCACGCTGAGTGGCGCGCACTGCCGCGCTGGCGTCGCTCCCTGCCGATGCCTTCGCCCGGGCTGCTGGCGGAATGAACCAGCAGCCCGGGTGCGATCAGGCGCCCGCCAGCACGGGCAGCACCTTGGCCCGGATCGCCTGCTCGATCCGCTGGGCATAATAATCGAAGCCGATCTCCGGCGGATGCACGTTATCCGCTGCGATATAGAGCCCGCCATTGACCGTACCGCTCGGCACGCCGCCGCCATTGTTCCAGTTGCCCAGCACCCAGGGCGGCGATGCACCGCAGATCGGAACGAAGAAGGCGAGCGGATCCCCCGACTGCGCGACCGCGGCCTGCACCGCACCTTCCGCGGCAGCGGCGCCGGCAACGTTGATCGACGGCAACCCGATAACGATGATCGGCGCCGGTGTGCCGGCACGGATCGCGCGCAGCGTTTGCAGCACCTCGGCCTGCAGCGCCGCCGGCGGATGGTCGACATCGTTGGTAGAGCCCATCAGCAGCACGACGTCCAGAGCGAGCGCCAGCGCTTGCGGCACACGCTGGCGGAACGTGAAGAAGCCGGCCGCAGACGGGTTGAGATACCCCGTTCCGCCGACCGACAGGTTCCACGTGTCACGCCACCCGAGCCGCTTCCCCAGCAGCTGCGCAATCGATCCCCCGGCGAGCCACGGCCCGTAGCTTGAGCCGGCATTGTAGCTGTCGCCGATCACCGCCATCCGCGGCGCACCGGCGCCGGCTGCGCTGACCGTGGCGGAGAGGGGAACCTGGGCGCAGCCGAAAAAGGACGCGCTCTTGCCCGTTTCCACTTCGTAGCGCCGTAGCCGCCGCCCGGTGCTGTTCGTCCAGTCGATCACCATCCACTGGTCGTTGCCACCCACCACATGGCTGCCCGGCATGAGATAGCGACCGCCGACGATCACGCGAACCTGCGCCGAATTGGCGGGCAGGAACAGCGCCAGCCGCTCCGCGTCGCTTTCGAACACCACCGATGCGCCGACGGACATGATCGTGCCGGGCTTCGCCTCGAACGTGCCGAGCGACCAGAAGGTCGTGCGATACGGCGATGGCGCGGCGCCGCGGACGGAATAAGCGGCAGGGTAAGTCACCGGCTGCCAATTGGGCCCGATCGACGGGCTGGCAGTGACGATCGAGACGGCGGGTGCGCCATCGCCCGAATCGGGCGCACGTGCCCCGCCTAGGCAGGTCCAATAGACGCCGCTGCCGCCATCCGCGACATATTGCCCGCTGTTGGTGACCAAGGGACCACCACCCGTTGCCGGCGTCGTACCGGCCAGACCACACATGAACCAAGAACCACCATTGGTGACCACCTGACCCACATTGTAGCTCGTGCTGGCGGCATAGGGCGGCGGCGCAAGCCACGGCGGCAGAACGACCGGGTTTCGTCCTTCGGCGGCATCTGCGGCGCGCAGCAACCGGCCATGCCGGCTTCCGGCCGCAACGGCGCTACGCGCACGAACGGCAACGCCGCGCGCCACCACGTCCACCGCGCTCATTGCGCCACCCGATAGGTGAGCGTGCCGGACTGAAGCGTAACCGCGAGGAAGTAGCTCGCCCCCGCTTCCCGTTCCTCCGTCACGACCTCGTTGGCGTTGCCGGTGAACCGGCCCCACCGCTCGCCCCCGATCGTCAGCGGCAGCTTGGTGGCGCCGCCGTCCACCGAGCGCAGCAGCTCTGCCGCCCCGGCCCACACGTTGGAAAGAGTGACACGAATCGGATGATCGAGCGCCGGGACGAAAGGCCCGAAGACAGCGCTCGTTGTGGTGATGCCGGCAAGCGCAACCGTGGTCGCCTCCGCCGCCACCGACCGTACGGGCAGCGGATTGGCCATGTTCACCGACACCGCCGGGCCGTCCACCGCGCCGAACGCCACTGCATATTGCGGGACAAAGCCCGCCGGTACTTCCACCTCGACCGCCATCTAACCCTCCGTTGCAGTTCGCGTTATGTTCCTGCCACAGAGGATCACATGTAGGACAGCGGCTAACGGATCTCGCGCTCGAGGAGTGTCATGAGTTCGGCTGCTGCATGTTCGAGATCAAATCGATGAGCGAAACAGTACAGTGCCTTTTCGCCCATCCCGGCACGCTGCGCCGGCGAAAGCGCGAGAAAGCGGGTGAGCAGATCGGTTGTGCCGGCGAGTGTGTCGGGCGCGACGAGCCCAACGCCGTCCGCGATCACCTCCCGCCAGATGTTCACCTGATCGCTGACCAGCACCGGCGTGCCATGGGCAAGCGCCTCGGCGACGGCGATGCCGAAATTCTCCTGGTGCGAGGGAAGGACGAAGGCGTCCGCCCCGCGAAGCGCGCCTGCCTTTGCCGCCCCCTCGACCATGCCGGGGAAGTGGACGCGATCGCTGAGGCCAAGCTTCTGCGCCATCGCCTGCAGCGACGAACCAAGCCCTACCTGATCGGGCCCGGCAAGCACCAGATCGAGGTCCGGGTGATGCGGCGCGATCTTCGCGAAGGCTTCGACCAGCAAGTCGCAGCCTTTCTTGGGATGGAGGCGGCCGAGGAAAAGCAGGTAACGGCGCTTGCCCAGCGACGGCAGAAGAGCGCGGAAGGCTGCACCGGAAGCGTCGCTGTGGCTCGGGCGCGGCGTGCCGTAGGCGATCACGGTGCCGTTGACGCGGTACGGCCAGAACGCGCCCTGCGCCCGGTGCCTTTCCTCCTCGCTCGTGAACAAAACGTGGCGTGCGCCGGCGAGCAACCGCCCCTCCGCCCACCACCAGGATGCCTGCTTGCCGAGCTGCTTGAGCGGCGCGCTACGACGAAACCAGGGATCGAGCATGCCGTGCGGGAAGACGACATAGGGCCTCTCGCCGCCCGCCAGCGCCCGCATCGCGCCGCGCGCCCCATAGCGCCACAGGCCGGACACGATCACCGCGTCATAATCCCGCAGGTGCGCCGCTAGCCATGGCAGCATCGCCGGGCTGTAACGGTAGCGCTCCGCCATGCCCGAGCCACGCGGCGGTCCGAGCGCGACGATGGTGCCGGGATAATCGTGAAGATGGTGTTCGTTTGGCGGATCAAGCGTCAGCAGATCCTGTCGGTGGCCTGCCCGCGCCCAGAATTCGCCGACTTGGCGCGCGCCTTCGATCGGGCCGCCGGTGCGCGGATCCGCGCTGGTGATGATGCGCAGGATCCGCGTCACGTCGCGGCGCCAATTGGGAGCCCCGACAGGCGCGACAGGCAGGCGATCCGCTCGTCGCGGGACGTGCAACGCGCCAGCGTCGGCGCCCATTCCGCTACCTTTGCCGCGACCAGGAAGCGATACCAGAAGCCTTGCAGCAGATGATAGATGAGGCCCTGCCGACCGTCGAGGAAGCCGAACTGCAAGACGTAGCGGTGGAGGAAGTAGCCCAGCGGACCCACCCACAGCGGCAGTCGATTGTAGATCCGCAGCTTGATCCAGCGCCGTCGCCGGGCCTGGCGCGCGGAGGGCGGCGGCGCGGCCTCGAACAAGCCGTAGCGTGTCGCCAGCACCTCGATCGCTTCGCGACTGGCGTAATCATTGTGCTTGGCTGTGAAGAAGCCGAGGTCCCCCAAGTTCATGTCGGCAAGGCCGCCACGCAACAGGATCGTGCGGCCGCCGTGGACGACCACATGCTCGTCCATCCAGCGCTGCTCCACCCGCCCGCTGCCGGTGCGCCACAGTCGCACGAGGCGCAGCGGGTAACGGCCGCCATGCCTGATCCAGCGGCCCATGAAGATGTGCTTGCGGTCGACCTCCGCGCCGCAGACGTCAGATGGCAGACGCGGCAAACGCCTCACGATCTCATCCGCTAGATCCGCCTCGATCACTTCGTCGGCATCGAGCCGCATCGTCCAGCCGGTGGTAATGTCACCGTGATCGAGCGCCCATTGGAGTTGCGCGGCATGGCTGACGAAGGGGTGCTGCAACACGCGCGCGCCGAGCGCCCGTGCAAGCACGACCGTCGCATCGCTGGAAAAACTGTCGATGACGAGGATCTCGCGCGCGATCTTCCGCACGCTCTGGATGGCGCGCGCAATGTGATGCGCTTCGTTGAAGGTCAGGATGACCACCGTCAGTTCAGGCGGCTCGCCCGCCGCGGCGACATTCATGCCGGCACGGCGAAGCGAATCCGGCGCTGGCGCACCACGCGTGCCGGATTCCCACTGCACACCGTCCACGCGGCGATGTCTTGCATCGCGCAGGCCCGTGCGCCCAGTATTGCCCCCGCCCCGATGGTTACGCCCGGCCCGACGAAAGCCTCCGCCGCAACCCAGGCGCGTGCGCCGATGATGATCGGGCGCACGCGAAGCTGGAACGCTGCATCCTCGATATCATGGGTCCCGGCGCACAGATGGGCCCCCTGGGAAATAACGGCGTGCGCCCCGATCCGGACCGGGGCCATGGCATAGATCGTCGCGCGCGGCCCGATCGCGGCATGATCGTCCATGATGAGGTTGGCAGGCGACCAGATGCGCGCACTGCCGTAGACATTGGCGGTACGGGCGATCGATGCGCCGAAGAGCCGCAGCAAGGCGCACCGCCACGGCCGAAACGGTGGCGGCGTCCAGGCGGCAAGAAGGCACCAAGTAATGATCCACAGCGCGCGATAGAGGCGATTCCCGAGCGTGAAGCTGGCGCCGCCTTCCCACGAACGCGCAATGTGGCCGTCAAGCGGCAGCCCCAACCTCTCGGCGTGACGAATCATGCAAGCTCCCCCATCCATGCTTCTAATCGCTGCAGAGAACACCAGCAACGGTTATAGTTAATCTGGCGTGACGTAGCGCCATTCCACCTTTACGGTGTGACCGAGATGGCGATGGGACGCATCACTGATGAAGGCGGTCAGGTTTATATATAGCGCTTTTCTTGTATTCCTTTTCTACGCACAGCTCATGCTCGGCGCGAATATTTTCGTTCTTTTTGCACTAGCGACCGTCGCTTCCTGCGCGCTCATCCCGTCGCAGATGCGCGGGTGGCGCATTTCGGACGGCCTTTATGCAGTGATGTGCATTTACTTCGGGACTGCCAGCCTGATCGTGAAGACAGCGGCGATGCAGCCGGTGCAATCGAACCTTCGGATGCCGGAACTGTCCGCGGGATTGCTCCTCGCCGGCTTCGCCTCGATCAGCATTGGTTATCTGGCGAGCCATCTGGTGCGGCAGCCCTGGCGCATCGCGCATGATCTGCACAGGATCACCGCCGCACCGGTCAATCTCGCCCGTCTTGCACTACCCACCTTTACGCTCGGTGCAGTTCTTTACTTTCTTCAGACGCAGATGAGGCCACTCGCCAGCAACGGTGGTTTCGAGACGGGCGGGTTCGGTGGCTTCGGTACCTTCTACCCGCTGCTGCTGCTTGGCGCTGCGATGCAGACGGCGCTGATCGCCAGCGAACCACGCCCGTCAGGCCACAAGGCGCGGCTTGCCCTGATGGCGATCGTCATCGTAGCGCTGACGCTTGCGGATAACACGAAGCGCACTTTGTTCGATTTCGTGATGGTGGTCGGCGTCACCTTTCTCGCCTTTGGCATTCGGCCCAGGCTGCGGTGGATCGCGCCGCCGGCCGCCGCTGCGCTGATCGCAACCCTCTATGTCGTGCCGGCAATCCATATCGTGCGCATGCAGCCTGACGTGCGGAGCATCAGCCGGATTGCGGCCACCTTGGAGGTTATCCGTAACACCGGGTTCGATCCCGTCGAACTGTCGCAGCGCGCCGATGCGATCGCCGCCAGCTACCATATGACGTACCGTGACAGTTACGTTTACCCGCTGACGTGGAACACGGAACGGTTCACGATGATCCAGCCCATCGACCAGGTGGCGCGTAAGCTGGACGAGCGCGGCACCATGGGCGGCGCTGATCTGTGGCGCGACGCCGCGGAAACGCTGCTGCCGTCGTTCCTGCTCACGAAGACGCTCGCCACCGCGCCCGATCGGATTGCCTGGTATTACGGCTTTCGCGCGCAAGGATCGATCGCGCGCCCGGTCGTCGGGCTGATCGCAAGCAGCCTCGCGGCGTTCGGCCTGACAGGCGTGCTGCTACTGCCCGGGCTCACGGTAGCCTTCACGTTCATCATGCTGGACGGCATTGGCGGGCGAATGGTGAGCAACTGCTGGGCAAGCTTCGTGTTCGCGTCGACGACATTCCTCGCAGAGCGGGAAGTCAGCACCATGCTGTCGTTCTTCTGCCGCGGTTACCTGTTCCTGCTGATCGTCGCGGGCGTGCTGTTGCTGCTCGGTTATCGCAGGGTGTCGCATGCATCCACGCCCAGCAGCGCGGCCAGATTGGCGACGAAGGCATCGGC
The DNA here is from genome assembly GCA_964390515.1 of uncultured Stakelama sp. Classification (GTDB taxonomy): domain Bacteria; phylum Pseudomonadota; class Alphaproteobacteria; order Sphingomonadales; family Sphingomonadaceae; genus Sphingomonas. The sequence goes on along the minus strand of CAYMIU010000013.1, from coordinate 41,707 downwards.
AGAATAGAGGCGAGCGACCTTCTCGCGCCCGGCAGTCGCCATCCGCGCAGCCAAGTCCGCATCGCGCAGCAGCGTGACAAGAGCGTCGGCCAGCGCCGGCACATCATGCGGATCGACGGTGAGGCCATCGACGCCGTCCTCGATCACGTCGGGTGCAGCGCCAAACTGCGAGCCGACGACCGGCATGCCCGCCGCCCATGCTTCGAGGAATACGATGCCAAATCCCTCCTTCGACGAGGGCAGGCAGAAGACCGCGGCGCTGTTGAAGGCGGCGGCAAGGCCGGCGGCATCGACCGCCCCCGGCAGTGCGACCCGATCATCGACGCCCAGCTTTTTCGCGACCAACTGCAGGTCTTCACGCAAGGCCCCCTCGCCCACCACCAGCAGCCGCGCGGCCGGAACCTCTGCCAGCACCCGCGGCATGGCCTCGATCAGGCGATCAATGTTCTTTTCCCGTTCGCCGACGCCAAGCCGCGATACCGATAGGATCGTGAAGCCTCGCTTAGCCCCAGCAGGTGTCGACGGCAGATCAACTGCGTTCGGAAATAGCGTGAAGCTCGCGTCAGGGATGCCGAACGCCCGCATCATCCGATCCTGCGAATAGCGACTGACGATCGCCACCCGATCGACCACGCGCCGCAGCAGTAGCGCGTCCCATACCCGCGGCGCGCGATACGCCGGATCGCCCCACACCTCGATGCCGTGCGCGAACAGGATCACCCGCCCCCGCGGGCGAAGCATGCGATAAAGCGCGGCGAGCGGGAGCAGGTTGATATGACCGAGCAGCAACACATCCGTGCTGCGCGCCCGAGATGACACGGCCCTGACCAGGTCAGGAAAGCTGCCGCCGAGCGCGCCGGTCTGTGCCTCACCCTTCGGATCGGCGTACATGACCACGTCGGCTTCCACCGACAGCTGCCGAAGCGCGCCGGTCAGTCGACGGTTGAAATTCTGGATGCCGCCGTGCCCTCTCGCGGAGAGGCCGACGAACAGGATCGGCGGTACGCGTTCACGCGCCATGTCGGATCTTTTTCAGGACCAGCAGACAGAGCGGGATCATTGCCAGTTGCGCGGCGAGCGCGCTGCCCGCGATCCCTGCAAGCCCGTACGCCTTGCTCAGCGCCGGAGTTCCGGCAATCGCGATGAGCGCGATGACGAGGAAGGCGGAGGTGACCTGTCCGTGTCGATTGATCGCAGAGATTGGCGTGAACAGGGCCGACCAGAAGAGTTCCGCAGCCACGCCGAGCAATAGGATGAAGAAGAATGGCTGCTCCACGGCAACATTGCCGTGCGTCAGGAGCTGCAAGCCACAGGGGGCAAGCACCAGGAGCACAACGATATAGAGCGCACCAAGGATCAGCGTCGCGCCGATCTGCGTCCGGACGAGGCGCGCAAATTCGGTCCAATCACCGGCGCCCGCGAGCGCGGAATATTCGCTCACCACGCTATTGTTGAGCATGTTGCCGACCGACGTACCAAGGCGCGCGAGCGTGCGGGATGTCGACAGGACGACCACGGCCACCGCTCCCAATGTGCCGCCGACAATGATCACAGGCCCCTGGATAAGCAGCGCCTGCCCGAGCGGCATTGCCATATAGGCGAACGCGAGGGGCGCGATGCGACGCAGTTCCGTCACCGAGGCGAGCGCGAAGTCGAAGCGCAGCCATGCCGAGCGCACATGAAGCCAGCGGCTGGCAAGCGCGATGAATAGCAGACGGCTCAGCAACGCCGCCCCTGCTGCCGCGATCACACCACCCCCTGCCAACGCGGCGAGCGCAATCGCGGCGCCCTCCCCGAGGCGCGCGGTGGCAGCCCAGCCAGCCTCGCTGGCCGGCCGATTCTCCGCCCGAATGCCCGCGCAGATCAGGAGAAACAGCTGATAGAGCAGCACGTTGGCGGTGAGCAGCAGCAGGACACCATCGACAGCACCTGCACCGAGCGCGTCGATCCGCAGAACCGCGCGGACATCGGCCACCGCGATGATGAGTACGGCAACCACAAAAAGCAGGGGAAGCGCAATGCTGATCAGTGCAAGAATGCTCTGGAACGTGCGCAATGCGCCGTCGTGCCGGCCTGCGGCGACCGCCATCACCATCTCGTTCTTGGCGACGAAGGTGAAGCCGAGGTCGCTGAACGTAAGAACGAACGGAATCGCGACCAGAACCAGCCATGCGCCGTAAACATCCGCGCCCCACGAATGGAGCAGCAACGGCACGAGCGCGAGCTGAACCAGGATCGTGACGACCTGGCCATAAGCCTGCGCCGAGAACGTTCGCCCGAGCCGCAGCGTGGCGGCGCGATCGAGCGACCCGATCACCTGCCGCCGTGCCGGCTGATCACCGCCATCCCGCCCCCGCTTATTGCCCCGGAACGACGCTGGGCGGTTTGTGAGCGAAGGACAAGCGTTGATCTCCACCGGCAGGCGGCGCGATCAGCCGGCGGCTAGTTCAGCCGCTTGAGCCAATCGAGAAGCAGCCGGTTCACCTCCTCAGGTCGCTCCTGCTGCGTCCAGTGGCCGCACCCTTCCAGCATATGCCCTTCGACGTTCGGCACATGCGGACGCATGATCGCGATCGGATCAGCAATCGCGCCGAAGCCGGTGCTCGCCGGATCCTTGGTGCCGCCGATGAACAGCGCCGGCTGCTCGATCTTCCGGTCACGAAACTCCTGCAACCAGGCCCAGTCGCGCTCGTGATTACGATAGCGGCTGATCGGACCGAAGAAGCCGGAGCCTTCGAACTCCGCGACGTAATAATCGAGATCCTCCGGCGTCATCCACTCCGGGAAGTTCCCCGGATCGATCATGCCTTCCAGCAGCGTCGCGTCTGCGGCCTTGGTCGGCCAGGTGCCTTCGGGCGCATCACCCGCGATGCCGAAATAGAATTTGCGCAGGAAATCGCGCACGTCGCGCTCCGCCTCTTCCTCCGGCGGCCCCACCTTCTGGAACCATTCCTGGTAAAAAAAGCGGTTCTTCTTGGTGAAGGCCTCGCGGAAGATCTCGGTGAACGGCCGGGCGGGCACGCCCGTATACGGGACCGAAAGGGCCGCAACGGCGGAGAACAGATTCGGCCGCGTCAGTGCGGAATTCCACACCTGCGGCGCGCCCCAGTCATGCCCGAGGAGGATCGCAGGGCGATCGGGCTGGAGCGTCTGCGCCACTGCCGCGATGTCAGCGACCAGTTCCTCCATCGCATAGGCCTCGATCGTCTTCGGCTTGTCCGACCCGCCATAGCCGCGCACGTCGATCGCGGCGGCGGTAAACCCGGCATTGGCAACCGCCCCCATCTGGTGGCGCCAGGAATACCAGCTTTCCGGAAAGCCATGCACCATCAGCACAAGAGGCCCCTCACCCTCAATGGCGGTGCGGATGGTCGATCCCCCAGTATCGATCATGCGAAAGGCCGGCATCATCTTCTCCCCAACGTTTTGTTGCTCTGTCGGCGCGAACCATGACGCAGCCGCGGTGGCACGGCTAGAGTGAGCATATGCGACCACATCATCTTTTCTTCGCCGCCGCTGCATTCACCACCGTGCATCCGGGCGCCGCCAGCGCACGGACGAGCCATGACGAAGCGGCCTGGATCAACGCGACGGTGATGGGGCCGATCAATGGCCGCCTGGTGTTCTTTGCAGAGGTCCAGCCGCGCGTCACCGACGGCGTATCACGCCTGTCGCAGGTGCTGCTGCGCCCCGCCATCGGATGGCAGGTGTCGAAGGACCTGACGCTCTACCAGGGCTATGCCCATGTCATCGAACCGCTGGAGGGCGCGGCGGACCGCAACGAGGATCGCTCCTTCCAGCAGGCGACGTGGAACGTCGGCAAGATCGGCAAGCTGGAAGTGCAATCGCGCACCCGGCTCGAGCAACGCTGGCGCTCGGACGGCGACGGCATGTCGCTTCGCGCGCGCCAGATGGTGCGGTTCGAATATCCGTTGCGCCCGGGTGCGCAGCGCCTGGCGCTGCTTGGCTCGACCGAGGCGTTCGTCGGGCTGAAGTCCGCGGATTGGGGCGGCACCAAGGGCTTTGACCAGATCCGCACCTTCGCCGGCTTCGAAATCCCGATCAGTGGCACCTCGACGCTGGAAGCGGGCTACCTCAACCAGACGCGCGATGCGCCGGGACGGCAGGTTGCGATGGCGCATGTCGCATCGCTGACCCTGTTTCTCCGCCTCTAGGTCCCGGACCACTTACACCGCGCAGCACGCAACGCGGGCGCCGCCAGAAACGAAAGCGCCCCGCGAGTTTCCTTGCGGGGCGCTTCCTTTTTGACTTCGAGCGAGTCGATGATCGTGGATCAAGCTCAGTGCTTGGAGTCCTCGATCACCGGCAGCGTCTCGAACTGGTGGTACGGCGGCGGCGAGGAGAGCGTCCACTCCAGCGTCGTCGCGCCTTCGCCCCAGGGATTGTCCGGCGCCTTCTTGCCCGCGATCAGCGACCAGATCACGTTGACGAAGAAGATCACCATGCCGACGGCCATGATCTCATAGCCGTGCGTCGCGAACTGGTTCCAGTATGCATAGGCGTCCGGATAGTCCGGGTAACGACGCGGCATGCCCTGCAGGCCCAGGAAGTGCATCGGGAAGAACAGCATGTTCACGCCCAGGAAGAACACCCAGAAGTGCAGCTGGCCGAGGTACTCGTTGTACATCTTCCCGAACATCTTCGGGAACCAGTAGTAGAAGCCCGCGAACAGCGCAAACACGGCGCCGAGCGAGAGCACGTAGTGGAAGTGCGCCACCACGTAATAGGTGTCGTGCATGTAATCGTCGACGCCGCCATTGGCGAGGACAACGCCCGTCACGCCGCCCACGGTGAACATGAAGATGAAGCCGACCGCCCAGGTCATGGGCGTCTTGAAGGTGAGCGAGCCGCCCCACATCGTCGCGATCCACGAGAAGATCTTGATGCCGGTCGGCACCGCGATCACCATCGTCGCCGCGGTGAAGTACATCTTGGTGTTCACGCTGAGGCCGGTGGCGAACATGTGGTGCGCCCACACGACGAAGCCGACCACGCCGATCGCGACCATCGCGTAGGCCATGCCGAGGTAGCCGAAGACCGGCTTGCGGCTGAACGTTGCGATGATGTGGCTGATGATGCCGAAGCCCGGCAGGATCATGATGTACACTTCGGGGTGGCCGAAGAACCAGAACAGGTGCTGGTAGAGCACCGGATCGCCACCGCCGGCCGGATCGAAGAAGGTCGTGCCGAAGTTACGATCGGTCAGCAGCATGGTGATCGCGGCAGCGAGAACCGGCAGCGAAAGAAGCAGCAGGAACGCGGTGACGAGCACCGACCAGGCGAACAGCGGCATCTTGTGCAGCGTCATGCCCGGTGCGCGCATGTTGAAGATCGTGGTGATGAAGTTGATCGCACCCAGGATCGACGAAGCGCCGGCCAGGTGGAGCGAGAGGATGCCCATGTCGACCGACGGCCCCGGCTCACCATAAGTGGAGAGCGGCGCGTACACCGTCCAGCCCGTGCCGGCACCGGCGCCGAAGAACGGCGACGCGAGCAGCAGCAGGAAGGCCGGGATCAACAGCCAGAAGCTGATGTTGTTCATGCGCGGGAACGCCATGTCCGGCGCACCGATCATGATCGGCACGAACCAGTTGCCGAACCCGCCGATCATCGCCGGCATCACCATGAAGAACACCATGATGAGGCCGTGCGCGGTGATCATGACGTTCCACAGGTGGAGCGCCTCGTCGAACGTGCCCGGGCCGTGCAGCATGGCGAGCCACGTCGGCAGATACTGGATACCCGGATCGCGCAGTTCCACGCGCATCAGGCCGGAAATCGCGCCGCCGATGATCCCCGCGACGATCGCGAAGATCAGATAGAGCGTACCGATGTCCTTGTGGTTCGTGGACATGAACCAGCGCTGGAAGAAACCGGGCTTGTGATCCGCGTCATGGTGATGCGCGTGATCGCCGTGCGCCTGGAAGGCGGAAGGTTGAAGAGCGGTGTCGGTCATGATCTTAGCGTCCCGTGTCGCCGGTGCCGCCCGGGTTGCCGGTGGCGCCCTGCGGGGAAGTGGGAGAAGTGCCGGTCGCATTGACGACCGGGCCCGTAGCGTTCGACGCGGCAGCGGCATCCTCGACCGCGGCGGCCGAGTTGTCGGCGCCCGGCTGCGGGATGACGGACGACGACGGTTCGGCCGTGCCGGGCATCTTGCCACCCTTGGCCGCGATCCACGCGGCGAACTCCGCCGGCGGCACCGCCTCGACGGCGATCGGCATGTAGGCGTGACGCGCGCCGCACAGTTCCGAACACTGGCCGAAGTAAAGGCCCGGCTTCTCGATCGTGAAGCTGGTCTCGTTCAGGCGGCCCGGGATCGCGTCGAGCTTGATCCAGAACGCCGGCATCGCCCAGCTGTGGATCACGTCGTTCGCCGTGGTGATCAGGCGGATCGGCACGCCGACCGGCAGGACCACGCGATTGTCGGTGGCGAGGAGACGGGGACCATCGGCGTCAGTGCGGAAACGCTCACCGGCGGCGACCTCGTTCTTCTCCTTCAGCATATTGGCGGTGATCTCGATCCCGCCATGATCCGGATATTGGTAGCTCCAATACCATTGGTTGCCGATCGCCTTCAGCGTGACCGCGCCCGCGGGGGCCGGCTTGAACTGCGCCGACAAGAGGCCGATCGACGGCACCGCGATGGCGACCAGGATCAGCACCGGAACGAGCGTCCAGATGACCTCGATCATGGTGTTGTGGCTGGTCTTCGACGGCACCGGGTTGCGAGCGCGGCGATAGCGGATCGAGACATAAACCAGCAGCGCGAGCACGAGCAGACAGATGATCGTGATCAGCGGCAGGAGGATGCGATCATGGAACCAGTGCGCGCGGCGACCATTCTCGGTCACCTGCGGCTGAATCGTCATCAGGCCGTCGGTGGGCTGCCCCAGCATCGGCTTCGCCGTCATGGCAGGCGCGCCGTCCATGGCCAGGACCGGGGCAGACGGGGCGGTATCCGCCGTCACGTTGCCCGTATCCGCCGAGTTTCCGATCGCCGTCGCCGCTTCGGCGGTGGCATTGACCGCCGGATGGGCGGCGGCGGGGGCGAGCCCCGCCAGCGCGAGCCCCGCGGCCAGCATCACTCCCTTAAACGCGCTTCTCATCGTTTTGTCGTTACCCCTGCTCGTCCCGGCCGACGCCAGCGCCATGCCGCGCGGAATCCGTCCATCGGGCGGCCTATACGCAGGGCACCCCTGCGCCTCAAGCACGCAAGCGGCATTATTTGGCGCCGGACTGCCACGTTCCGTTGCACAGGCGCCACAGCGACCGTATCTCGCCGGCAAGACGAAAGGGCGAATTGTGACTGAAGACGAGGTGCTGGCCGAATTCCGCGCGGCGGATGCGTTGCTCGAAGGCCATTTCATCCTGTCATCCGGATTGCGCTCTTCGCGCTACCTGCAGTGCGCGCGCGTGCTGATGGACCCGCGGCGCGGCGCACGGCTTGCCGAGGCACTTGCGGCACGGATCCCCGCCGAGCTGCGCGAGCGGATCACCGCCGTAGTATCGCCGGCGATGGGCGGCGTCATCGCCGGGCACGAAATGGCGCGTGCGCTGGGCGTCCCCGCAATGTTCGTCGAGCGCCCCACCGGCACCTTCGAACTTCGCCGCGGCTTCAGGCTGGAGCCGGGCCAGGACGTGCTGATGATGGAAGATGTCGTCACCACCGGGCTTTCAAGCCGGGAAGCCATCAAGGCGATCGAAGCCGCGGGCGGACGCGTGATCGCCGGGGCAGCGCTGGTCGACCGGTCGAACGGCAGCGCCGACATCGGCGTTCCGTTCTTCCCGCTGATCCGGCTCGACGTGCCGACCTATGATCCCGATGCCTTGCCGCCCGAGCTGGCCGCGATCCCCGCGATCAAGCCGGGCAGCCGGGCCGCGGCCTGATGCCTTCCCGCGCGCTTCGCCTCGGTGTCAATATCGACCACGTCGCCACCGTGCGGAATGCGCGCGGCGGCGAATATCCCGATCCGGTGCGGGCGGCGTTGCTGGCCGCAGATGCCGGCGCGGACGGCATCACCGCCCATCTGCGTGAAGACCGCCGGCACATCACCGACGCCGATATCGCTCGGCTGATCGACGCGCTGGACATTCCGCTGAACCTGGAGATGGCAGCGACCGAGGAAATGCTGGCGATCGCGCTGAAGCATCGCCCGCATGCCGTTTGTATCGTTCCGGAAAAGCGCGAGGAGCGCACCACGGAAGGTGGCATCGACGCTGCGGGCCAGTACGACCGGCTGGCGCCGCTCGTCACCGCGCTGAGCGCTGCCGGCTCGCGCGTGTCGCTGTTCATCGAGCCTGACGCGCGGCAGATCGACGCCGCCGTCCGTCTGGGCGCGCCGGTCGTGGAGCTTCACACCGGCCGCTATTGCGAACTGCAGGGCGCAGCGCGCGCGGAGGAGCTTCGCCGGCTCGCCGACGCGGCTGCGCTCGCGGCGAAGAACGGCATCGAGGTGCATGCAGGACATGGCCTCACCTTCGACAATGTCGCACCAGTTGCCGCGATCCCACAGGTGGTGGAGCTCAACATCGGCCACTTCCTGATCGGCGAGGCGATCTTCGTCGGGCTGGACGCAAGCATCCGGCAAATGCGCGCGGCGATGGACGCGGCGCGGTGATCATCGGGGTGGGCGCGGATCTCTGCAATATCGAGCGGATCCAGACGTCTCTATCCCGCTACGGCGCGCGCTTCGAAGAGCGCATCTTCACCGCTCGCGAACGGGAGCGCGCCCGCAGCCGACCGTTTACCGCCGCCGGCACCTATGCGAAGCGTTTTGCGGCGAAGGAGGCCTTCTCCAAGGCACTCGGCACCGGCTTTCGCGACGGCGTGACGATGAAGGATGTCGAAGTCGTCACGAACGCATCCGGTGCCCCCGCGCTGACGCTGACCGGCGGCGCACGCGCGCGGCTGGCGGCAATGATGCCGGCGGGGCATAAGCCGCGTATTCATCTGACCTTGACCGACGATCATCCCTGGGCGCAGGCCTTCGTGATCATCGAGGCGGTCGCAGAACCAGACCGATTTCTCCAACCGAGTGAATGATGTGGCCGAGGATGTGGCGTTGACGGGCAAACCAGCAGCCGACGAGGGGCCCCAGCGCCCCGCGCGCGGTCTGGACTGGTGGGGTGAGGCGAAGGGCCTGTTCTGGCTCATCCTCGCCGTCCTCGGCTTCCACAGCTTCATCGCCAAGCCATTCTACATCCCGAGCGAATCGATGCTGCCGGGCCTTGAGGTGGGCGATCGCCTGGTGGTGTCGAAGTTCGCTTATGGCTGGTCGTTCGTGTCGCCAACCATCCCCAACCCGGTGGCGATCTTTGAAGGGACGGTGCTGCACAAGCCGGTGGAAAGCTGGTCGTTCCAGCTGCCGGCATGGCAGGGCCGCATCTGGGGCAAGGTGCCGGAGCGCGGCGACGTGGTGATCGTCACCCCGCCGGGCCAGACCAGTGATTATATCAAGCGGGTGATCGGCCTGCCGGGCGATACCCTGGAGGTGCGCGGCGGCACCGTGATCATAAATGGGAAGCCGCTGGCGCGCGGGCCGCTCCACTACAAGGACCTGCCGGTCGACGCCAATGCGACGTGCGATCAGTGGCAATATCCGGACGCGCGGGTGACCCGGGCGGACGGCACGATCGTGTGTCGCCTGCCGATCGTCACCGAGACGAACCCCGAAGGCCGCCGCTATGACACCGTCGAGCTTGGGGCGAGCCCGGGCGACGATTACGGCCCGGTCAGGATCCCCGCCAACCACGTCTTCCTGATGGGCGACAATCGTGATCGCTCCGCCGACAGCCGCTTCGCGCTTGGCGGCACGGAGAAGGGCCTCGGCGGCGCGGTGCCGTGGGAGAATATCGGCGGGCGCGCGGAGTTCATCACCTTCTCGGTGGATGGATCGGCAACCCTCAATCCGCTGAGCTGGTGGTCATCGCTTCGGCCGGGCCGCGCGGGCACGTCACTGAGGCCAGAGGAGACCCGATGAGCCAAGACCAGGTCCGCGTCGTCCAGGGCGCCAGCCCAAGCGAGGTGCACGATCCCGCCACCCGGCGCGAGATCAAGCGGGCCGCAGTTTGGCTTGGAATGGCATCGGCGATCGCGTTGGTCGTGTTGCTCGTCCAGCCGCTGCTGATCATCTTCGCGGGGCTCGTCTTCGCATCATTGCTTGACGGCGGGGTGCGGTTGCTGGGCCGTGTACTGCCGATCGGGCGAAGCTGGCGGCTGCTGATCGTCTGCGTGCTGACGGTCGTGTTCCTGCTCGGCACCATCTATCTCACCGGCGTTCAGGTCGCCGAGCAGATCTCGCAGTTGCGCTCGACGCTGGAAGCGCAGACCGTGAAGCTGACGACCTGGCTCACAAATCAGGGGCTGATGCCGGGCGCATCCGATGTCAGCGGCCTCGCCCGCCAGGCGCTGAGTTCGGTTGGCCGACTGACGTCGTGGGTCGGTACCGCCTTTGGCGCGCTCACCACCATGTTCATGATCATCGTGATCGGCCTGTTCGTGGCGATGGATCCCAGGGTCTATGATCGCGGGCTGCAGTGGATGATCCCGGAGGAGCATCGCACCGAATTCGCGCTTACCATCACCCGCATGGGGACGACGCTGCGCCGGCTCTTGTTCGGGCGCATCATCGGCATGGTGGCGGAGGGTGTGCTCACCTGGGTTGCGCTGATGATGGGCGGGGTGCCGATGGCGATGATCCTCGGCATCCTGACCGGCGTCCTCGCCTTCATCCCCAATATCGGAGCGTTCGTTTCCGGCGCGCTGATGGTCGCCGTGGGCTTCTCAGCCGGCGTCGATACCGGCATCTGGGCGATCGGCACCTATGTGATCGTCCAGACCTTCGACGGCTACGTGCTGATCCCGATGGTCGCAAAGCGCACCGTCGACATGCCGCCAGCGCTGACGCTGGGCGCGCAGATCCTGGCCAGCGCGCTGTTCGGCATCCTCGGCCTTGCGCTTGCCGATCCGATGACGGCGCTGATCAAGACCGCGATGGAGCGCCGCAGCGAAATCGAGGAAGAACGAGACGACGCCGACACGCCGGAAGCGGCGATGGTATGAACATCGTCCTCCACGATTACTGGCGATCCTCCGCTTCTTACCGGGTTCGGATATGCCTCAACCTGAAGCGCGTCTCCTACGAGACGGTGCCGGTGAACCTGCTGGCGGGGGAGCAGGCCGCGGCGGAGAACCGCGCGATCAACCCGCAGGGCTTCGTGCCGACGCTTATGGTGGATGGGCGGCCGCTGGTGCAGAGCCTCGCAATCGTCGACTGGCTGGATGCCAGCTTCCCCGAACCGCCGATGGTGTCGAAAGACCCGTTCGAGCGATCCGGCCAGCTCGCCCGCGCGCTGGTGATCGCCGCGGATGTTCATCCGATCGATAATTTGCGCGTACTGAAGCGGCTGGAGACTCAGTTCGGCGCCAATCAGGCGTCAAAAGACGAATGGTATCGCCACTGGATCGCGGAGGGCCTGGCAGCGCTGGAGGAGATGGCGGCGCGATTGCCCGGCCCGTTCCTGGGCGGCGACGGGCCCGACATCGCGGACCTGTGCCTCGTCCCCCAGATGGCAAACGCGCGCCGTTTTGCGCTTCCGCTCGATGCCTATTCGCGGCTCCTGGCGGCGGAAGAAGCGAACCTCGCACTGCCCGAAGTGCAGGCCGCAGCCCCGGATCGCGTCAAACCCGCATGAGCGAATCGAACAGCGCAAGGTAGCGCCGCGCCGAATCCTTGCCGGGCGGCGGCACCGGTGCGGGGCGTGCCGCGCCGGCCAGCCAATGATCCAGTGCGCCGATGAGCGCTGCCGGATCATCACGCGACACGATGGTGCCGAGCGCCGGCGAGGTCACGATTTCCGCCACGGCGGGCGATGCATCGGTCGCCACCACCGGCGTGCCCACCGACACGGCCTCGCGAAGCACGCCGGGCACTCCTTCGAAGGCCGACGACAGCGCCACCACCGTGGCATCTGCCATCGCGCCAAGCGGATCGGGGACATGCCCAGGCATGATGAGGCGATCCGCGACGCCGAGTGCTTGCGCCTGCGCCATCAGCGCCGCGCGCTCATCCCCCTCGCCAAGGATCACCAGCGGCACCTGCCGATCCCGCAGCCGCGGCAGCGCGGAGATGAGGCGATCCCAACGCTTCTGACGGGCGAGCCGTCCAACGCCGAGAATGTAGCGGGGCGGCAAGTGCAGGGCGGGCGCACCGGCGATCGGCCGTGCGGGCGGATTGGGGATAACCGCCACATGCTCCGGGGCCAGCCGCATTGCCGCCGCAATTGCGGTTGCGCTAGCAGGACTCATCGCCACCACCCGATCCAGAAACCGCGGGTGCAGGCGAAGCCAGGCGGCGTGACCGGCGATTAGCGCAACATGATGATCGGGTCGGCGGATAGCATTCGACACCTTGCCGACGATCGGCGGACAGGCTGCCCCCAGCCGCAGCCGCGTCCACGCCGCGATACTCGTATAATGGCTTCCGCCGCAGAAGATCACGTCGGGCCTGATCGTCCGTACATGTCGTGGCAGTGCCAACAGCGCGCGGTAAGTAGCTGATCCAAGCGGTACAACGTCGACGTCTTCAGCCACTTCGCCGGCCAACGGACCGCGCGGGTCGCCGACCACCAGCGTCACTCTTCGCCCTGCCTCCACCCAGTCACCAGCCAGCCGCAGAAGCGCACGCTCCACCCCGCCGCCATTGAAGCTTTGCGCATACCCGAGGATGTGGTGAGCCGCCGTCATCTTGAAGCCCGTCATGCTGCAGCCCAAATTGCCGCTCAAAGACACCACATTCCGCGGGCACCGGCCAGACCGACCCGCCGTATGTCGCGTGGGAATGTGCAAAGGAAGTCGCCTGTCTTGACCGCGAAAGCTGACCGGATGCCGGCATCGGTAATCGATGCCGAACTGCCGGACATTGCAGCGCTCGAGCCTGCCGAAACGATCCGCCGGCGTTGGCCGACGATCGTCGGCGGGCTGATCAGCGCGGCGATGGTGGTGATGCTTGGCCGGGAGCTCCTTGGCTCGGGCCTTGAGGGGCTGAGCCGCACCACGCCCGATTCGCCGTGGTTCTACCTTGCCTTCTTCTGCCTCTACATGGCCGCACCGACTGGCGATTTCATCATCTTCCGTCGGCTCTGGCGGATCCCGCTGTCGGGCTTCGTCGCGCTTCACAAGAAGCGGATCGCGAATGACGTGGTGCTCGGCTATTCGGGCGAGGCGTATTTCTACGCCTGGGCACGGGCACGGGCGAACATCGTCGCGGCCCCATTCGGCGCGGTGAAGGACGTGTCGCTGCTGTCGGCGATCGCCGGCAACACCGTCACGATCCTGTTGTGCGCCATCGCACTGCCGATCGGCTATCAGCTGATGTCGCCCAACGTGCTTCACGCCGTGGCGGGATCGGCCGCGATCACATTGGTCATCAGCCTGTTGATGCTGATCTTCTCGCGCCGGATCTTCTCACTGCCCCGGCAGCAGCTGCGCTGGATCTTCTGGGTTCATACCGGCCGTATTGCCGCGAGTTCGCTGTTCGTGGCGCTTGCGTGGCATTTCGCGATGCCGGACGTGGCGCTTGGCGTATGGCTGTTCCTGGCGGCGGCACGCCTGCTCGTATCGCGCTTGCCGTTGGTGCCGAACAAGGACCTGCTGTTCGCCAGCTTCGCGATCCTGGTGATCGGGCAGGACGAGGCGCTGAGCGCGATGATTGCCTTCGTGGCGGCGCTGACGCTCGGCATCCATCTATTGCTGGTGCTCGTCTTCTCTGCGGCCGCCGGTTGGAAGGGACTGCGGCTTTGGCGCGGCTGATGCTGTTCGGCCTTGCGGCACTTCTCGCCCCAGCCGCCGCCGCCGCTCCACCGATCGGCAGCGATGCCCCGGCCTGTGCCGCGCGCAATGTGCCCGCGATCGAGGTGACGGTGGAGGGGCTGAAGGACCGCACCGGCGGGCTGAAGCTCGAGTTGTTCCCGGCCACCGAAGAGGATTTCCTGAAGGACGACCGTGATCTGCGGCGCGAGGGCAAGGTGTTTCACCGCGTACGGGCCGATACGCCGGCGCGTGGCCCGGTGGTGCTGTGCATTCAGGCACCCCAGCCGGGGCGGTACGCGCTGTTCTTCACCCATGATCGTGACGGCAAGAACAAGTTCAACGTCTGGACGGACGGTGCAGGAGTGCCGTCCAACGACCGCATCGGCCGCGCCAAGCCGAAGCTTTCGCAGGCGATCGTGGACGTGCCACGCGGCGTGACTCGCGTCACCATTCGCGCGCAATATCTGCGCGGCATCATCCCGAGCTTCGGGCCGGTCGGCAGCTGACGTGCGCGTCGTCGACGTCAACGAATTCTACTCGCCAACGGGCGGCGGCGTGCGGACCTACATCGATCGCAAGATCGGCATCATGAACGATCTGGGCCACGAGCTGATCGTGCTCGCGCCCGGATCTGACGAACGGATCGAGGAACAGCCCGGCGGCGGTAGGATCCATTACGTGCGTTCACCGCGCCTGCCCTTTGACCGCAACTACGGCCTGTTCTGGGATCGCGCTGCGGTGCTCCGCCTGCTCGACCGCTACGCACCGGATGTGGTGGAATGCTCCTCGCCCTGGCGGCCCGCCTGGTTCGTGGGCGAGTGGCAGGGCACGGCGCTCAAGTCGTTCTTCATGCACAACGACAATATGGCCGCTTACGCACAGCGCTGGTTCGAAGGCTTCGCCAGCCACGAACGGATCGAGCAGGCGTTCAGCTGGTACACCCGCTACATGGCGCGCTTCCTCGATCTTTACGATTGCGTCGTCACCAACGGTCCGGCGCTCGAGAAGCGGCTGCGCGCACGCGGGCTTCGGATCGACGCGCCGATGTCGCTGGGGATCGAGCGCAGCCACTTTTCGCCCGCTTTTCGTGACGAGCGCCTGCGCCGCGCGCTGCTGGAGCAATGCGAACTGCCGCGGGACGGCCTGTTGCTGCTCGGCCTGGGCCGCCACCACCCCGAAAAGCGCTGGCCGATGGTAATCGATGCGGTGGAGCGTGCGGGCGCCAACCTGCCGGTGGGGCTGGTGCTGCTGGGCCAGGGGGTCGACAGCGACCGGATCGAGCGGCGGATCGCCGGCAGCCCGCACATCCGCATCTTTCGCCCAGTCTATGATCGCGAGCGACTCGCGCGGATCATGGCCAGCTGCGACGCGCTGATCCACGGATCGGAAGCCGAGCCATTCGGGCTGGTGGCGGCCGAAGCGATGGCATCGGGCCTGCCGCTCATCGTGCCGCACACCGGCGGCTGCGCGGAAGTGGCGGACGCACGCTGCGCCGAGCTGTACGAACCGCGTGATCCGATATCCTGCGCCAGGGCGATCGAGCGAATGCACGCACGCGATCGGGCGTTGCTCCACCGGGCCGCCATCATTGCAGCCGGGCAGGTGCGCACCGACCGGGAACACGCGATCGAGCTGATGGCCTATTATGCGGAACAGATCGCGCAGCGCGAGCGGCGCGCCGCCTGACCATCGCGCCTCAGCGCCGCCGGTAGATCGTCAGCACCTCATTCCCCAATGGCTGCCGGGCGGCGACAGCGTAATCCGCAGCAATGACGCGTTCGACCATCGCGCGAATGTCCCGCCGCTCGCCGATCGATGGCGGCCGCATCACGATCACCGCCGGCGCCCCGCGCAGGATCCGCGCGACTTCCATCGCCTGAGGCACGCCGATCGCGCCGTTCTCACGCGTGCGGTACAGGTGGCTGGGGAACAGGTATCGCGTCGCGTGGCATCGATTTGCCGCGGCATATATTTTCGGGCTTCCGGAATAGACCCACAGGCAACCCGTCCCCTCCCCGATCGCATCGGTGATCGCGGCCAACTCACGTCTATTGCCACGCGATTCGCAGTTGGCGATTACCAGCACCTGCCCGATCAGCGCTGCCGACAGCAGAACCGCGGCGGGGCCACGAGGTCGCGTCGCCAGGAAGCCTGCAGCACAGACGGCGCCGGGCACCGCCGCCGGCAGTGCATAATGATCGAACCAGCCGCCAGGGACGAGGATGCCGAGGAGTGCCACGGCAAACCAGCACAGCATGAATCGCCGTTCGGAGGCCTCTGCTACCGCGCTCTTTCTCGCAGTCACAACCGCCATCGCCATCAGCGGTGACAGGATCAGAAAGAGCCTGGCGAGATTGCCCCAGCGCTCACGTGGGGGGTCGGCCTGCCGCGCGGTAATCGATTCGAAGTTCGCAAAAAGAAAGGCGTCGAACTGCCCGATCGACGCATAATAGCCGATGACGGCGACCGTCGGCAGCAGGGCGATCCCCGCCAGCCCGCCGGCGCGAACGAGGATGCGGAATGGCCCTAACCCCGCTCGCCACTCGCGCGCCAGAATCCACAGGCCGAAGAACACCCCCTCGAACACGACGGAATATTTCACCTGCAGCGCAAGGCCCATCAGCGCCATCGCTGCTGCGTCCTGCCACCAGCTCCGTCGACGTGTATTGGTGACGATAAGCCAGGCGGCACCGGCCACCATCGGGTTGTAGAGGATCGGTGCCTGCCCGCCCTGCCCGTCCGCCAGATTGAGCCACAGGACATAGAGGATCCCGGCATATGTGGCACCCCGTCCCCACCCGGCGACCGTTGCCAGGCGTATGACGAACCACGCGGTGATCACCACCGCGGCCAGCGCCATCAGCTGATAGGCAATAATCCCCCATCCCAACGGCAGCGATGCCGGCAGAAGGTAAAGCAGGAACAGGCCGATCGGCTTGCGATCCCACACGTCGACATACGGGACCGCCCCATTCGCGATCAGGCGCGCCGCGGTGAAGTAGAAATCCTCATCGACATGGACCAGCGGGTTGCCGAACGTGGCAGCGCGCGCGGCAACGGCGACCGCGATCAGCACCATCAAGCGATTGCGATCGAGCCAGCGCGCTTCCATCCACCGCGCGCCTAGCGGGCCTGACACCGATCTGTCACCTTCCCACGGCAGGGGCGGCACGAACCGCACCGCTTTCGGGGAGGGAATTGATGATCAACGTCAGCCGCCGCTCGCTCTTGGCCACCGGCATGTTCGGCGCGGGCGCGCTCGCGCTGCCGGGTCTTGCATCCGCGCAGACCGTCCTTGCCGCGCGCGGCTTCACCCACTCGGTGGCCAGCGGTGAGCCGGGGCCGGACGAGATGCTGCTGTGGACCCGCTATGTGCCGGCCAGCGGCGACAGCGCGCGACTGAAGCTGGAGCTCAGCGAGACACCGGATTTCGCGCGGGTCGCCGCCGGCGCGGAAACGGTGACGGGACCGTGGCGGGACTGGACGGCGAAGGTGACCGTGACGGGGCTGAAGCCGGCCCGCGACTATCACTTCCGCTTCGTCGCGGCCGACGGCACGATATCCCCCGTCGGCCGCACGCGCACCCTGCCGGACGATCGCGCCAGCCGCTTTCGCGCCGCGATCTTCTCCTGCTCCAATATCGGCTTCGGCTTCTTCAACGCTTATGGCCATGCCGCCGCGCGCGATGATCTCGATATGTGGATCCATCTCGGCGACTATTTCTACGAATATGCGAACGGCACCTATCCGTCGCTTCAGGAGGTCGTGGCGAGCCGGCTGCCGCAGCCACGGACCGAGATCATCCACCTTGCCGATTACCGGCTGCGCTATGCCAGCTATCGCGCCGATCCCGATCTCCAGGCACTGCACGCACGCCTGCCGATGATTGCATCGATGGACGATCACGAAAGCGCCAACAACAGCTGGGAAGGCGGCGCGCAGAACCACGATCCGGCGAGCGAAGGCGAGTGGATCGCCCGGCGTGCAGCAGCGATCCAGGCATGGCGCGAATGGATGCCCGTCTCCGACGAGCCGTGGAAGGCCTATGATATCGGCCGCCTCGCCACGCTGTTCCGCACCGACACGCGCCTTGCCGCCCGATCGCAATCGCCGGAACTGGCCGACATGCTGCGCAGCCCCGATCCAATGCGCTCACTTGCCGCGTACCGCGACGGCGTGTGGCACGATCCGGCACGCACCATGCTGGGCTCACAGCAGGAAGCATGGCTGCAGCATGGTCTCGCCAGATCGGTGAAGTCGGGCGCACGGTGGCAGGTCGTCGGCTTCGGCACGATCATGGGCACGATGCGTGTGCCACCCGAAGTCGAAGGGTGGATCGCGCAGGCCCGCCCAGGCGCGGCAGGTTATATCCAGGCTGCGGTGGCGGTCGGAAAGGCCGGCCTGCCGTCGGACCTCGACAATTGGGGCGGCTATCCGGCAGCGCGCGCGCGCTTACTCGACGCCGCGCAAGCGGCAGACGCGAACCTTGTCGTGCTGTGCGGTGACAGCCATAATGCCTGGGCATTCGACCTCGCGCAGAAGGGGCAGCCGGTCGGCGTGGAATTCGCCGGTCAGTCGGTCACCTCGTCCGGCTTCGAAAGCGCGCTCACCGTCGACCCAGCGACCGTTGCGCGCGCCCTCGTTGCAGCCAGCCCGGAGCTCAAATGGTGCGATACCAGCCGGCGCGGCTATATGGCGCTGACGATCACGCCCGATCGCGTCAGTAATGACTGGCTGTTCGTGGATACCGTGAAGACGCGCAACCCGGCCGCCAAGGTGGGTCACACGGCGGCTGTCGATCGGGGGCGCCGCCGGATGGCCTGACGGCCAATGATCAGGAGGCGCCTAGCGCGGCCGCGTCCACAGTCTTGGATCGCGCGGCGTCTCCGCCACAGGTTGCCGCGCCGCCACGGCCGCCCTGGCCACCCAGCCAACCTTGGCCGCTTTCGACGTGGTTGCGCGATGATCCCAGGCGTGGGCGCCCCGCGCCGCCACTTCGCGTGCGATATCGCCATAGATGCCAGCCGCGGCCAGCACTGCCCAACGCGCGCGGGGCGGCAGCTTCGCCGCGCCGACCCGCGCGCTCGCCTCATGCAGCGCGGCGCGATCGGCAAGGCGCCGCGCGAGGACCACCAGGCGATCGCGGAACGGCGGCTTCATGTGCTGGCCGGGCGGAATATCCATCTCGACCAGCCATTCGACCGGAAGGTAGCAGCGGCCGATGCGATCATCCTCCTCGATGTCGCGCGCGATGTTGGCGAGCTGGAAGGCAAGCCCGAGATCACATGCGCGGTCCAGCGTGTCCTCGTCGGCCGGGTCCACCCCCATCACCACCGCCATCATGCAGCCGACCGCGCCGGCGACATGGTAGCAGTACCGGTAAAGGTCGTTCTCACTACGGGCCCGCCAATCCTCCGCATCGAGGCGGAAGCCGCCGACCAGGTCGTGCGCGAAGCGGGGCGGCAGGCCCGTTTCCGCCGCCACGACGCGCAGCGCGTCGAACGGCATGTCGCCGACCACGCGGCCGGCCAACGCCGCCGTCGTCTTTTCGGCGATCAGCGCAACGCGCGCTTCGGCATCACTGACGGCCGTGGCGCCATGGCCATGATCCTGCCCGTCGACGATATCGTCACAGGCTCGGCACCAGGCGTATAGCAGCCACGCGCGCTCACGCGTCGCGGGGTCGAACAGCTTGCTCGCCATGGCGAAGCTCTTGGAGCCGCGCGCGATCGAATCGCGTGCCGCCGCCACCAGCCGGGCGCGCTCGTCAGGTGCCACGGCGACTGCCTGCCTCAAAGATCGGCCGCGCTCATCCGCACGATCGGCTGGCTCGGCTCGTGCGCCGCCATCCGCTCCAGCAGCAGATCGAGCGTATCGGCGACGATCAGCAGGTCGCGATGCTGCGGGCGCAGGAAGCCGACCTCACCCATCTTCTCCCAGAAGGCGATCAGGTGGTCATAATATCCGTCCGTGTTGAGCAGGCCGACCGGATCGGAATGATAACCGATCTGCGCCCAGCTCAGCGCCTCCCACAGTTCGTCCATCGTGCCGGTACCGCCCGGCAGCGTGACGAAGCCGTCGGCAAGATCGGTGAAGATGCGCTTTCGCTCGTGCATTCCCTCGACGACGTGAAGTTCGGTAAGCCCGCGGTGCGCCACTTCGGCGGTGACCAGCGCCTGCGGGATCACGCCGATCACCTCGCCGCCCGCGTCCAGCGCACCGTCCGCCACCGCGCCCATCAGGCCAAGCCGGCCGCCGCCATACACCACGCCGATGCCGCGTTCGGCCAGCGTGCGACCAATCGTGCGCGCATTCTCCATGTAGATAGGATCACGCGGCGTGGCAGAACCGCAGTAAATTGCCAGGCGCTTCACCGCCTTACTCCTTCAAGCATGAGCGCCGCGGTCGCTTTCGCGCTTCCGACAACGCCCGGGATACCCGCGCCGGGATGCGTACCGGCGCCAACGAAATATAGGTTCGAGATCGCATCATCGCGATTGTGCACCCGGAACCACGCGCTTTGCGTCAGCACCGGCTCCAGGCTGAAGGCACTGCCGAGATGCGCGTTCAGATCGCGTGCGAAATCGGGCGGTGCGTAGCTGAACTTGGTGATGATCCGGTCATGGATGTCGGGGATCAGCCGTCGCCCGACCTCGTCCAGGATGCGCTTCTCCAGGATCGGCCCTACGCGATCCCAATCCTCGGGGAACTTGCCCATGTGCGGCACCGGGGCGAGCGCATAGAAGGTCGAGCAACCCTCCGGCGCCAGGCTGGGATCGGTCACCGTCGGATGGTGCAGGTACAGCGAGAAATCCTCGCTTAGCACGCCGTGATCATAGATGTCCGCCAGCAGCCCCTTATAGCGCGGACCGAACAGGATCATGTGGTGCGGAATGCCGGGCCAGGTGCCCTTGATCCCGAAGTGCACCACGAACAGCGACGGCGAGTATTTCTTCTGCTCCAGCCGGGCCGCGGAGCGCCGCGCGCTGCTCGATCCGCTCAGCAGATCGCGATAGGTGTGGACGATATCGCCGTTGGAGGCGACCATCGCCGCTTCCTGCCGCCAGCCGCTCTGCGTGCGCACCGCCGTCACCCGATCGCCCAGCGTCTCGATCTCCGCCACGGGATCGTCTAGCCGCAGCTTGCCGCCCAGACGCTCGAACAGCGCCACCATTCCGCGCACGAGCCGGTTGGTTCCGCCATGCGCGAACCAGACGCCACCGTCCCGCTCCAGTTTGTGGATGAGCGCGTAGATCGCACTGGTCGTCATCGGGTTGCCGCCGACGAGCAGCGTGTGGAACGACAGCGCCTCGCGCAGCTTCTCGCTCTTCACGAACGAGGACACCATCGAATAGACCGAGCGCCACGCTTGGTACTTCGCCAGCGCGGGCGCCGCCTTGATCATCGAGGCGAAGTCGAGAAACGCGACATGGCCGAGCTTCTCGTAACCCTCGCGATAGACGCCCGCGGAATAGGTGAGGAACTTCTCGTACCCGGCAACGTCGGCCGGATCGAGCTTCGCGATCTGGTCGCGCAGCAGGACGTCGTCGTTCGTGTAGTCGAAGTTCGTGCCGTCGGGCCAGTTCAGCCGGTAGAAGGGCTGAACCGGTTCCAGCATCACGTCGCTGGCCATGTTCTGGCCGGTCAGCGCCCACAATTCCTCGAGGCAGGCGGGATCGGTGATGACGGTCGGTCCGGCATCGAAGGTGAACCCGTCGCGCTGCCAGACGTACGCCCGGCCGCCGGGCTTGTCGCGCGCCTCGAGGATGGTCGTCTCGAGCCCGGCCGATTGCAGCCGGATGGCGAGCGCAAGCCCGCCGAAACCGGCGCCGATAACGATCGCCTTGGTCATGACACGCGCCTCGCCACGCGCAGCGCGCGCCAGAAGGGAACCGGCGGCTTGCCGGAGAGAACCCGCATCTTGTCCGCCCGCGTCGAGCGCGCGGCGTAGAAGCGCGAGATCAGCCCGGGGCGCAGGCGGTAGAAACGTTCGAGCACCTTGTAGCGGGCCTCCGGATCAGCGGCGCGAAACAGCATCGCGTCGAGCAGGCGGTAGAAGCGGCGTTCGTCCCACCGCTCCCGCGCATAATCATGAGTCAGTTCGTGCAATCCTTCACCACTGAGGTCCGCCGTCCCGGCGATCCGCACCGCCAGCCGGACGGCATCGGGCAGGGAATAGCCGGTCGTGGGATGAAAGAGCCCGGCCCGCGCCCCGGCCTTGGCGACCTTCGCCCCGCCCCAACGCCAGTAAGCCTCGAAGTCTCCGCCGATCACCACTGGCAGCGCGCCTTTTTCCTCGCGCCCCGCCGGCGTGGCCGCCCAGCCCCGGCCTTCCGCATAAACCGCGATGCGGCGATTGAGCGCGCCGACGTTCAATGCTGGCGTATCGCTGTAATAGGTGTCCTCGACAAAGATCTGCGTCAGCGAGAAGGGCAGCAGATAGATGAAGCGATATCCGTCATGCTGCATCACGGTCGCGTCCATCACCATCGGCCGCTCGACGCCGTGACCGGCGGGGACATCGAGCAAGCGCCCGACGAATTTCTGCCACCCCACTTCCAGCATCGACATGTCGCCCGCGCCGCGCGCGTCGATCACGCCCGTCGCCTCGACGCGCTCGCCGTCCGCCAGCACCACCGCGGTGGCACTGCACGCCAGGACCTTGCGCTCCGTCATGATCGCGCTTGCCGGCAGCGCCTTGCGCACCACGGCATCGAACTGCTCCGACTCAATCGAATAATAAGGCTGCGCGATGGTGCGGCTGTGTGCCGGGAAGCGCACGTCATAGCTCGGCCAGGCATGGCAGACGAGCGGCGTAAGCAGCCAGCGGTCGTCCTTCGCGACGTCACCATCGAAGAACGACCAGACATGATTGCCGCCCAGCGCCTCGCCGCTGTCGATCAGCCGCACCGACAGATCGGGGCGGCGTGCGGCCATCGCCAGCGCGATGAGGCCGCCTGCCAACCCGCCGCCGACGATGGCGAGATCGCAATGGTGGATTTCGGGCATAACGCTCCGCCTAGCGGATCGGGCATGCGCGCGAAAGCGGGATCGGCGCAGCCGCTGTTTCGGCGCAGGCCAGCGCAACGCCCGCCGGCCGATCAGCCGCTGCGCCTTCCCCCGCGGCACACGCAGGCGTAGAGCAGCGGGATGACCGCCGCGCTTGCCATTACCCTCTCTGCTGTCGCCATGACGCTGATCGTGGGGGTACGCTACCTCGCGGCGAGCGGCGCCTTCGCGTTTGTCACGCGCCGCAAGCATCCGGGCCTCTACGTGGGGCTCGATCCGCAGATTCGGCGCGAGATCATCTGGAGCCTCGCCTCCGCTGCAATCTATGGCATCCCCGCCGGCATCGTCGCCTGGGGCTGGCGGAACCGCGGCTGGACGCGGATCTACGACGACGTTCACGCTTATCCCTTATGGTATCTGCCGGTGTCAGTGCTGCTGTACCTCGCTGCGCACGACACCTGGTTTTACTGGACGCATCGCTGGATGCATTGGCCAAAGCCGTTTCGCATCGCCCATGCCGTCCATCACGCCAGCCGCCCGCCCACGGCCTGGGCGGCGATGGCCTTCCACCCGATCGAGGCGATCACCGGCGCTGTGGTAATTCCGCTACTGGTGTTTCTCATTCCGATCCACGTCGCGGCGCTCGGGCTAGTCCTGACGATCATGACGGTTATGGGAGTGACCAACCACATGGGTTGGGAGGTTTTCCCGCGGTTCATGTGGCGCGGGCCATTGGGTGCCTGGCTGATCACGGCCAGTCACCATCAGCGCCATCACGAACGGTACGGATGCAATTATGGGCTTTATTTCCGCTTCTGGGACCGGTTGTGCGGCACCGATGACGGGCTCGGCGATTTCACGCGCGATCAGGCCCGCGCGCGTGCTCGCGCTGGGGGGGGCCGCTCTGCTCATAATCGGCGCGGCGCCGGTGGGGCAGCTTGACCTCAGCTTTTCCAATGTGCGGTCAGACAAGGGGATGCTGCGCATCTGCGTGACGGGCGATCCGGACAATTTTCCCCGCTGCACCAACGATCACAACGCTACCAAGCGGTCGATCCCCGCTGGCACGGCTTCGCTTCATCTCGCCGGGATTCCCTATGGCAAATATGCCGTGGCGGTGATCCATGACGAGAACGGCAACAAGAAGCTCGACACCTTTGCCGGCATCCCGCGCGAGGGCTTCGGCTTTTCCCGCAATCCCCCAATCCGTTTCGGCCCGCCCAAGTTCGACGCTGCGCGGTTCACCCTCGATGGTGATGCCGAATCGCAACAGGTAAAATTGCGCTACATGCTCTGACGGCGCGACGCGGACCCTAAATCAATCAGGGTTGTTACGGAGGGCGACCATAAGGAAGCCCCAACGTGAATCCCAAAAGCCTGATTGGATTTGTTGCCCTGATTGCTGCCGTGCCGACGGCCGTTTCCGCCCAGAGCCTCGCCGGCCCTGCCGATGCGCCCGCAACGGCCGAGCAGCCGGGCGGTGACATGATTACGGTCGGCATCGGCGCAGGTTACTTGCCTGACTACGATGGCTCGAACGATTATCGCTTCGTTCCCGTGCCCGCGGCGATCGGCACCATCGGCGGCGTCAACTTCTCGGTCACCGGCAATCGCGCGAGCGCGGATCTCCTGCCCAGCCGCCCCGGCGAGGCATGGGACATTCAACTCGGTCCGGTGGCAGTGATCAACTTCACGCGCAGCAGCCGCCAGGGAATCGATGATCCGCGCGTTCGCCGCCTCGGCGAGCTTGATACCGCGGTAGAGGTCGGCGGTTATTTCGGGATCGGCAAGACGGGCGTCATCACCAGCCCCTATGACAAGCTCTCGCTGTCGCTGAGCTATCGCCATGACGTCGCCGGCGTTCATCGCAGCGGCATCTGGCAGCCGACCCTGAACTATTTCACGCCACTGAGCCGCAAGACGGCGGTCGCGCTGTTCGCCTCGGCCGAGCGTGTCGAATCGAAGTACGTCCAGACCTATTTCAACGTCTCGCCTGAGGCTTCGGTCGCATCCGGCCTGCCCGCCTACAACGGCCGCGGCGGCTGGAAGAGCTACACTCTTGGCGCAGTCGGCACGATCTCGCTGACGGGAGACCTGCTCAAGGGCTTCAAACTGGTCGGCGGGGGCACGTATCGCCGGATGCTTGATGACGTGGCGGCAAGCCCGCTCGTCAGTATCGCCGGTTCGCGCAACCAATGGGCCGGCGTGCTGGGTATCGGCTACACCTTCTGATCGCCGACCCCATCTGCTCCCGAACGCGAAGCCGGCGGTTGATCCGCCGACTCGCTTCGGGCAAGGCACTGGCATGGTTCCCTTTTCGTTCGCCGGGCATGATCTGACGCCGCTGCCGCAAGGCGCGATGTTCTGGGCTGCACGGCGAGCGTTGCTGGTCGCTGACCTGCATCTGGAAAAGGCGAGCTGGTTCGCGCGGTCGGGCCAGATGCTGCCCCCCTACGATTCGCTGGCGACGCTGGCGGAACTGTCTGCCGTCGTTTCAGCCACGGGGGCGGAGGAGGTCTGGTGCCTCGGGGACAGCTTCCATGATCCCGCCGGATGCGAACGGCTTCCCGAGGCGGCGCAGGCGACGCTCAGGGAGCTGACGCAAGCAACGCGCTGGACATGGATCACCGGCAACCACGATTCCCACTTCGTGGACCGGTGCGGCGGCGATGTCGTGGACGAGGCATTGGTGGACGGCCTCATGCTGCGGCACGAGGCGTCGCCGCGCGAGCAGCGGCCGGAACTGTCCGGGCACTTCCATCCCAAGCTGCGCGTCCGAGTGCGTGGCAAGCTGGTGTCGCGGCGCTGTTTCGTGGCCACGGGCACGAAGATCATCCTGCCCGCGTTCGGTTCGCTCACCGGCGGCCTGGATGCCGATCATCCCGAGATCGTGCGCGCGATGGGCGGGCCCGCTCAGGCACTAGTCGCGATCAACGATCGCCTGCTGCGTTTCCCCCTCGCCGCCTGAGGGCGGCGCGGCGCACGGATCAGGCCGCCTCGAGCGCCCGCTGCAGTCGGTCACGGATCGCGACAAGCCCGGCGTAATCCGACTTTTCCAGCGGCATGTCGGCGGACAAGGGTGCCGCCGGGGCGGGCTGATCGCCCTCGGCTGCCAACAGCTTCTGCACGCCCTTTACCGTATAGCCTTCGGTCGCCAGTAGCCGTTGGATCCGCCCCACCAGCGCCACATCCTCGGGCCGGTAATAGCGGCGATTTCCCGCCCGCGTGATCGGGCGCAGCTGCGGAAAGCGCGTTTCCCAATAGCGCAGCACATGCGGCGCGACGCCCGTCGCCGTGGCGACTTCGCCGATCGTCCGAAAGGCGCCGGCAGCCTTCTCGCTGCCGCTCACGCGCCCGCCGCGACGATGCGATCGCGCATCATCTGGCTGGCGCGGAAGGTGAGAACCCGGCGCGGCGCGATCGGCACCTCGACGCCGGTCTTCGGATTGCGTCCGATCCGTTCGCCCTTGTCACGCAGCACGAACGTGCCGAAGCCGGAGATCTTGACGTTCTCCCCCTTGGCCAGCGCGCCGCACAGCTTTTCGAGAATCTGCTCTACCAATTGAGCGGAATCCGCGCGTGACAGGCCCACTTGGCGATGAAGTGCCTCGGCCAGATCGGCCCTGGTCAACGTGCCAGCTTCGCTCATCGTTCGTGCCTTATCCCCCGGAAGTGATTGGAGGACGTTACCACCTCCCACCGATCACCGGAAGGCACATGTATGGTAATTGTTACATATTAGAAACGGACCACCGCAGCGCCCCACGTAAATCCGCCGCCCATGGCCTCCAGAACCACGATCTGTCCCGGCTTGATACGCCCGTCGCGGACAGCAGTGTCGAGCGCGAGGGGCACGGATGCCGCAGAGGTATTGGCGTGCTGATCTACCGTCACCACCACCTTCTCGGCCGGCAGCCCGAGCTTGCGCGCGGTTGCGTCAAGGATGCGGGCGTTGGCTTGGTGCGGTACGACCCAGTCGACCGCATCAGGTTCCAGCCCCGCGAGAGCGAGCGATTCCTGCATCACCGTGGCAAGGTTCACCACGGCATGGCGGAACACTTCCCGCCCCTTCATGCGCAGCTTGCCGACGGTGCCCGTGGTCGACGGCCCGCCATCGACATAGAGAAGTTCATTGTGGCGGCCGTCGGCGTGGAGCTTCGTCGCCAGGATACCTCGCCCGTCGGCCTCGGCGCTGTCCTGCGCCTCCAGCACCATCGCGCCCGCACCATCGCCGAACAGGACGCAGGTGGTGCGATCCTCCCAGTCCAGGATACGGCTGAACGTCTCCGCGCCGATCACCAGCGCGCGCTTCGCCGTACCGGCGCGGATCATGCTATCCGCCACCTGCACCGCGTAGAGAAAGCCCGAGCAGACCGCCGCGACGTCGAAGGCGACGCAATCGTCGATGCCCAGCATCGCCTGCACCTTCGTCGCCGTGGCAGGAAAGGTCTGGTCCGGCGTCGCGGTCGCCAGCACGATCAGATCGATGTCCTGCGCGGCGATGCCGGCTGCTGCCAACGCCGCGCTCGACGCGTCACGCGCAAGCGTCGCCGTCGTTTCATCGGGGCCGGCAATGTGGCGGAAGCGGATGCCGGTCCGCTCGACGATCCACTCGTCCGTCGTATCCACCATCTGCGCCAGATCGGCATTCGACACACGACGCGCGGGCAGCGCCGAACCGGTTCCGATGATGACGCTGCGAATCATGCCGCCTGTTTCTCGAAATGTCTGAGGTCGTCGGCAATACGCCGGACAAGATCGGCCTGCACCATCTTGGCCGCGGCACCGATCGCCGTCGCGATGCCGAGTTCGTTGGCACCACCATGGCTCTTCACGACCAGACCATTGAGGCCAAGGAAGACGGCGCCATTGTGATTGTTGGGATCGAGATGGTCGCGCAGCAGCTGGGTTGCCGGGCGGGAGATCAGGAAGCCGATCTTCGAGCGAACCGAACTGGTGAAGGCGCGCTTCAGCAGGTCAGCGACGAAGCGCGCGGTTCCTTCCGCGGTCTTGAGCGCAATGTTACCGGAGAAGCCATCGCACACTATCACGTCATGATCGCCGCGAGACAGCCGATCGCCTTCGACGAAGCCAGTGAACGTCATCGGCAAATGACCGCCACCGCGCAGCGCAGCGGCGGCATCGCGAATCTCCTCGGTACCCTTCTGGTCCTCGCTGCCGATGTTGAGCAGCGCGACGCGTGGGCTGTCGAGATCCATCGTGACGCGCGCGTAGGCCGCGCCCATCACCGCGAACTGGACGAGGTTCTTTGCCTCGACCTCGGTGTTGGCACCAAGATCCAGCACGACGACGTCGTTCTCGCCCAGCGTCGGTAGCAACGCAGCAAGCGCCGGGCGATCGATGCCGGGCATCGTCCGCAGCGACAGCTTGGCCATCGCCATCAGCGCACCGGTGTTGCCGGCAGACACGGCAGCGGCAGCGCGACCCTGCTTCACGCAGTCGATCGCAATCCCCATCGACGTGGTCTTGGCGCGACGAAGCGCCTGGCCGGCCTTCTCGTCGCCCGAGATCACATCGGGCGCGTGCACGATCTCGGCATGACGACTGAGATTGGGATGACGTTCCAGGCCGGCGCGAATCGCCTGCTCGTCACCGACGAGGAGGAACTTGACCCCCTCGAATCGATGACGCGCACGCGCGACTCCGGAAAGCATCACCGCCAGCCCCTCGTCGCCGCCCATCGCATCGACGGCGATCCAGGAACTGTCGGCCATGATCCGTCGTACTCCCGTGACCTGTGGGGTCAGCCCTCGACCGACACGACCTCACGGCCGTTATAGTGGCCGCACGAGGTGCACAGGTTGTGCGGACGACGCAGCTCGCCGCAGTTCGGGCACTCCTGGAACGCTTCGACCGACAGCGCATCATGCGAACGGCGCATGCCACGGCGGGAGGGGGAGGTCTTTCGCTTGGGGACGGCCATTGCGGCACCTTAATCTTGATGTTCTAAACAAATACGATTGGCCCGACGACGATCGGCACGGACCGGTAAGGAAAACCGGCCGCGCCGGGCAGCCGGGCGCATTCGCGAAGCCCAGCGCCTATAGCGGAACACGCGGCGGTTGCAACCCGCCTCCTCGCCCGGCACGCTGCCCCCGACAACAAAATGGGGGAGGCAGATAATGGTTCTACCGGTTACGCTGGTCACCGCAGCAGCCTGCGCGGTGATCAACATCTGGCTGGCGGTGCGGCTCGTTCGCGGGCGCATGCGCGGCAAGGTGATGGTGGGGGACGGCGGCGATCCGGCGATGCTGTCCGGCATGCGGGCGCATGCGAACTTCATCGAATATGCCCCGATCGTGCTCATCCTGATGGGATTGATCGAGTTCGCGCGCGGGCCGCTGGTCGGCCTGTGGGCACTCGGCATCCTCTTCGTCATCGCGCGCGTCGCGCACCCGCTGGGCATGGCGCGCAACAGCCCCAATCCGCTGCGGGCCGGCGGCGCGCTGGTGACCTGGGTGGTGACGCTGGTCCTCGCCGGCTGGGCGATCGCAATCGTGGTCGATTCGCCGGCTGCCCGGCCAGTGATCGTCGTACCGGTCGAATCGGTGCCGCACGCCTGATCGGCTGCGGCAGGCGGCAGTCAGTCCTCGCGGCGGGCCCCGTCGAGGGCGCGCTCCTGCCGCTCCTGCTCCGCCTTCGCCGCGGCGCGCTCGGTTTTGGTGCGGCCGAAGGCCAGCCGGTTCGCCGCAGCGGTTGCGGCAGCATCTTCCCGCGCGCGTGCCTTCCGCACGCGGCGCAGGTTGATGACCTCCGCCATCAGGGGCGAACCTCGCGGGCGATCGCATCTAGCAGGCCGTTGACGAAGCCCGCCTCGCGCCGCTCGTAGAACGCGTGGGCCACATCGACATATTCGCTGATCACCGCACCCTTGGGCACGTCGACGCGCGACAGCAATTCATAGGTGCCTGCGCGCAGGATCGCCTTCATCGGCTTGTCGAGCCGCTCAAGGCTCCATCCGGCAGCGAGCTTGTTCTCGATCAGCTGGTCGATCTCGCCCATTCGCGCATGGGCGCCCGTGACGATGTCGTCAAAGAAGGCGACGTCCGCCTCGGCATATTCGGCGTCCTCGATGGTCGCGCCGATGCGATGCATGTGGAATTCGTGCAACAGCGCCGGAATCGCGGTGGATTCCATATCGTGCTGATAGAGCGCCTGGGTGGCGGCGAGGCGCGCAGCGGCGCGGGCCTTTGTGCGGGCAGCGGTACGGGACATGGCGGCGGCCCTTACGCCGCCAGGCGCGGATCGGCCAGTCCCCCTGGCCTGCCCCGCGCCGGCGATGCCGCGATTAGAGGCGCAGCGCCACCGATTGTGCGTGCGCCGGGAGCCCTTCCGCTTCGGCCAGCGCCACCGTCGCCGGGCCAAGCTTCTGAAGCGCCGCAGAGTCGAGCTGGAGGAAGCTGGTGCGTTTCATGAAATCGGTCACGCCCAGCCCGCTGGCGAAGCGCGCGCGGCGCCCGGTCGGCAGAACATGGTTCGGGCCGGCCACATAATCACCGATCGCCTCGGGCGTGTGCCGGCCAAGGAAGGCGGAACCCGCATGGCGCAGCTGATCGAACAGCGGTTGCGGGTCATCGACGGCGATCTCGACATGCTCCGGCGCCAGCGCATCAACCAGCGGCATCGCCTCCGCCAGGTCGCGCACCAGCACGATCGCGCCATTCGCCTCCCACGCGATACGCGCCGTCTTGCCGGTCGCGAGTTCGCCAAGCTGGCGCTCCACCGCCCCGGCGACCGCATCGGCAAACTGGGCCGAGTCGGTGAACAGGATCGACTGGGTGGTCACGTCATGCTCGGCCTGGCTCAGCAAATCCGCCGCGATCCAGTCCGGATCGTTCTTGCCATCAGCCACCACCACGATCTCGCTCGGCCCGGCGACCATGTCGATGCCGACGACGCCATAAACCTGCCTTTTGGCCTCCGCGACCCAGGCGTTGCCGGGGCCGGTGACGACATCGACGCGCGCGATCCGCTTCGTGCCCCAGGCGAGCGCGGCGATCGCCTGCGCGCCGCCGATCCGCCACACCTCGTCCGCGCCCGCCAGATGCGCCGCCGCCAGCACCAGCGGATTGACGATGCCATCGGGCGTCGGCGTCACCACCACCAGCCGCTCGACGCCCGCGACCTTTGCCGGGATCGCGTTCATCAGCAGCGTGGAGGGGTAAGCCGCGCGCCCGCCGGGCACATAGATGCCGGCCGCATCCACCGCCCGCCACCGCGCGCCCAGCCGAACGCCGGCATCGTCGGTGAAGGCGACATCCTCCGGCCGCTGCTTCTCGTGATAGGCACGGATCCGCGCCGCGGCGAGTTCGAGCGCCTCGCGCAGCGTCGGGTCGAGTCCGGCAAAGGCAGCGACACAATCGCCGAGCGGGATGGACCAGCCGCTTGCATCCAGATCGTGCCGGTCGAGCTTCAGCGTGAACGCCTTCAGCGCAGCATCACCCTCGTCCCGCACGCTGCGCAGGATCGTGGTGACGTCGCGCGTTACGTCCGCGTCCGATTCGCGGCGCGCATCGACCAGCGCGGCGAAATCAGTCGCAAAAGATGCGTCGGCGGTGGACAAGCGGATCATGCGGCAGCGGCCTCGTTTGCGGCGCGGCGGAACGCTTCCACCAGCGGCACCACTGCAGCGCGCGTCTTCATCGCCGCGCGATTGACGATCAGGCGCGAGGATACCTCAACGATCGTCTCCACTTCGACGAGGCCGTTTTCCTTCAGCGTCCGGCCTGATGAAACAAGATCGACGATGCGTGGCGCAAGGCCGAGCATCGGGGCCAGCTCCATCGCGCCGTTCAGCTTGATGCATTCCGCCTGGACGCCGCGGCGCGCGAAATGCTGCGCTGTCAGGTGCGGATATTTGGTCGCCACCCGCACGTGGCTCCAGCCGCGCGGATCATCGGTGGCGGCGAGATCTGCCGGCTCCGCCACCGACAGGCGGCAATGCCCGATGCCCAGATCCACCGGCGCATAAAGCTCAGGGTAGGCAAATTCGCCAAGCACGTCGGAACCGACCACGCCAAGCTGCGCCGCGCCATGCGCGACGAAGGTCGCGACGTCGAATGCCCGGACGCGGATCAGCGTGATATCGGGGTTGCTGGTGGCGAAGCGCAGCGCCCGGCTGTCCTCGTCGAAGAACGCGGCCTCCGGCACGATGCCGGCCGCCGCGAGCAGCGGCTGCACCTCGCCGAGAATACGGCCCTTGGGCACGGCAATGACGATCGGATCGCTCATGCCGCGGGCTTTACGCACCGCCCCCCGAAGGCGCAACAAGGGCGCAAGAGGGAGAGAGCAGATGGCAGACGAGCAGACGAACCGTGGCGCGTTCCTGATCCAGCACCATTATTGCACCGTCATGGCGGCGCCGATCACCGCGCGTGTGTGCAAGGCACTGGCGAGCGCACTGTCACGTGACAGCCGCACCGGCGCGCGCGCACTCGACTGGCCCGGCGAGCCGACCGCCGACGCGCTGCCGCTCCGCCTCGTCGGCGGCTTTCACGCGCTTCACCGGTCGGGCGTCGACGCACGCCTCGCCCAGGTCTTCACCGGCGCGGTAACGGAGGAGGGCGAGGTCGCGGCGATCGTTGGCGATACGCTGGTGGCGCATGACGACGAACTCTACCCCTGGCTCGACAGCCCGCCTCAGACGAACGAACCCGGTCGCTCGGCGGCGCTGATGGTCGGCCTGATCGACGTGGCACGCCGCTTCGGCCGGCCGATCGAGCTGCTGGAGATCGGATCGAGCGCCGGGTTGAACCTGATGCTACACCGCTTCTGTTTTGATCTGGGCGGCAGTCACTACGGGCCGGCCGATGCAGCCGTGACGATCCGGCCCGAGTGGCACGGCGCGGCGCCCCCGCCTGCCGACGTGCGTTTCGCCTCGGTACGCGGCGTTGATGTACATCCGATCGACGCGCGTGATCCGGCCGCAGCGCGGCGGCTGGCGGCCTATGCCTGGATCGACACGCCCGAACGGATCGCGCGGATCGAGCAGGTCGTCGCGCTCATCAACGCCGACCCGCCGGAACTCACGCAAGCTGACGCGGCCGACTGGCTGGAGGAGCAACTTGCGCAGCCGCAGGCGGAAGGTACCACGCGAACGCTCGTTCATTCGGTGGTGTGGCAATATCTCGGCGAAGAGCGGCAGGAGCGGATTCGCGCCGCCGTATCGCGCGCAGCCGCTGCCGCAACGCCCGAGCGCCCGCTCGCCTGGGTGCGGATGGAGCCCAACAAAGACACGGCGGTCCAGGAAGTCTGGGTCCAGGCCTGGCCCGGCGCTGCCGCCCCGCGCCGCCTGGCGCAGAGCCACGCACACGGCACCTGGGTATCACCGACGGATCCGGCCGATACGCCGGTGGAGAGCGATTTTGTCACCGGCGGCGAAGGCTATTGGGCCAATGCCGCGACTCGCAAGCTGGCGGGGGCATGAAGCCGCCCGCCGCCCGCCCCGCGGTTACGGATAGCTGACGGTCTTCGGCTGTCCGGGGATCGGGATCCACTCGATCTCGTCGCCCGGCACCACCGGAAACTCACGCGCCATCCAGGCGCGCCGCGCTTCCTCGATCCGCTCGCGGCTGGAGCTGACGAAGTTCCACCACACGTGACGCGGCGTCTTGAATGCGTCACCCCCAGCCAGCATCGCGCGCGCGCCGCCGCTCGTCCGCAGCGTCGCCGCGATGCCGGGTCGAAGCACATAGAGCTTCTGCGGTTCCAGCGGCACGCCCTCCAGCATGGCATCACCTTCGACCAGATAGATCGCGCGCTCGTCGGCATCCGCATCGATCGGCACGCTCGCGCCCGCCGCCAGTGCGATATCGGCGTAGATGGTGCCGGCATAAGTGGTCGTTGGTGCGGACTTGCCCCACAGCGAGCCCATAATGACGCGCGCGTTGACGCCCGCACCCTCCACGATCGGCAGGTCGCCGGCGGGCACGTGCTCGAACGCCGGATCGATCTCCTCGCGCCCGTCGGGCAGCGCCAGCCAGGTCTGGATGCCGGACAGCGCCGGGCCGTCCGCGCGCTCATCGCCCGGCGATCGCTCGGAATGAACGATGCCATGCCCTGCGGTCATCAGGTTCACCGCACCGGGGCGGATGACGATCTCGGTGCCCAGCGAATCGCGATGGCCGATCGCGCCCTCGAACAGATAGGTGACGGTGGCGAGGTTGATGTGCGGGTGCGGCCGAACGTCGATTCCCTGCCCCGGCGGCAGATGCGCCGGGCCCATCTGGTCGAAGAACAGGAACGGGCCCACCATCGTGCGCTCACGGTGCGGCAGCGTGCGGTGGACCTTGAAGCCGC
Source organism: uncultured Stakelama sp. (assembly GCA_964390515.1). Taxonomy (GTDB): domain Bacteria; phylum Pseudomonadota; class Alphaproteobacteria; order Sphingomonadales; family Sphingomonadaceae; genus Sphingomonas. The sequence goes on along the minus strand of CAYMIU010000013.1, from coordinate 7,548 downwards.
CGATGTCGTGCGTCGCAGGCAGCAGCGTCAGCTCGATCAGTTCGTCTCTCGTCATCGGTCCGTCGCCTCCAGCATCGCCATCAGGTCCGCAGGATAGATCAATTCGGGCCAGTCCGCGATCTCATCGCGCGCGAACCAGCGCCACTCGGTCATCACGCGCCGCTCAAGTTCCGTATGGCGGGCCGGATCGATCTCCGCGGCCTCGATGTCGACACGGAACCAGCGCTCATCCGCGGTCACCGGCACGCGCTCGATCGTCAGGAAATCAACGGTGCGCTGCGCAACTTCAGGCCCCGGATCGGCGATGATGCCGGTTTCCTCGAACAACTCGCGCCCCGCAGCCGCGGCATAGCTTTCGCCGGGATCGAGTGCGCCGCCGGGCGTGCACCAGAACGGCGGCCGATCATCCGTGACAAAGCGGAACAGCAGCGCGCGGCCAGCGCCGTCCACCAGCAATATCCGGGCCGCAGGCCGCGCGGCCCGCGCGATCGTGTCACTCATCGTCGAGTTCGGGATAATGGCGGAAGATGCCGTCGGTGTTGAACGCCAGCCGCCGATCGCTGGCCAAATAGGCCGCGATCCCGGGCAACGCCGCGACCGAATCGTGAATCCGGATCAGGGCGGGATAGTCCCGCTCGATCGCCGCCATTCGGCGCGGGAACATGTAACGAAGCCCCTCGATCAGCTGGAACAGTGATGTATCCGCGCAGGTCCAGCGGCCTTCGATCAGCCACTCGCCCGGGTTCGCATTCGCCGCGGCTTCGAAATAGTCCAGGAACTTGGGCAGCCGCTCTTCGCGGAACTGGCGTGCGGCTCGCGCGGCTTCGGCTTTCTGCTCGTCATAGTAAGCCATCAATTCCACCGGATGGTGGACGTTGTGAACCTCGGCCACGATATCTGTGACGGTCAGCTGCAGCTGGTGGATCCAGTAGCGGTCCGCGGGCCCCTCCGGCGCGAGATCATGACGCTCGCCGAGGAACAGAAGTATGTTGGCGACCTGCGCGATGGTGAAGCCGTCCGCCTCCAGATAAGGCGGTGCGAACGGCCCACGGCCGCCCCATGTCTCCATGTTCGCGACCAGCGCGCCGGCACCCTCATCGCGCGCGCAATCCTCGTATGCGATGCCGGCTGCCTCCAGCGGCAGGCGGACGAACTCACCCCGCCCCTGGATTCCCGGCCAGTACCAGAGGCGGTACGTCATCACGCTTCTCCCGGTGCCATGGTCTTCATTGCCAACGCATGGACATGATCACGTAACAGCTCGGCGAGCGCCTGGTTCACCAGCCGCTGCCGCGCGACTCGGTTGAGGCCGGTGAAGGCGGCGCTTTCCACCACCACGCGAAAATGCGATTCGCCCGAGCCGTCGTCGCCAGCATGGCCGCGATGCTGGGCGCTTTCGTTGATCACCTCCAGCCGGCTCGGATCGAGCGCCTCGGTAAGACGGGCCGTGATCGCCTGCTGGATCGGCCCCATGAAAGTATCCGTCATGGCGCCTATATAGCCGGTTTTTGCAGGGAAGATCGGATTTTGGCGAAGGAGCGTCCGAACACGCGCTTTCATGGAAGGATCGAAGGGGATCGGCCGTGCGGCGTGCCGGGCTGCGACGAGCCGGGCGAGTTCCGCGCGCCGCCGCTAGAGGGGCCGAGCAGTGATGGCCCGCCGGCGTTCCGCTGGTTCTGCCTCGATCACGTGCGCGCGTTCAATGCCGGTTATAATTACTTCGACGGCATGACGGCCGAGGAGATCCACCACGCCCAGCGGCCGATGGCCGGCTGGGAGCGCGAAACCCGCGCCTTCGCCCGCGCCGGTGGCGGCGACCAAGGGCCGCGCTGGGCCGACTTTTCCGATCCGCTCGACGCGATCGGCGCCCGCTTCCGCCGCGAAGTCGCGCCCGAGCGCAAGGACGGCAAGCCGCTGTCTGGCCAGGATCGCGCCAGCCTGAAGGTTCTCGGTCTCGCGCCCGACGCGGATCGCATGGCACTGCGCAAGCGGTACAGCGAACTGGTGCGCCGCTATCACCCGGATCGCAACGGCGGCGACCGCAGCCACGAAGCGATGCTGCAGAAGGTGATCGCGGCCTATCAGCAGCTCCGTCAGGCACCCGCCTTCGCCTGACCTCCAGCTCCTCCCCTCCCGGCAACGAGAAAGGGCCCCGGCATCACTGCCGGGGCCCTTCCTGTATCACCCGAAGGCGACGGATCGCTTAGTCGCGATCGCGGTCGTTCGTCAGGAACGCCGGGGCGAACTCAGGCGCGGGGCCGTCATCGTTGCCACCGCCGTTGCCGCCTTCCGGACGGTCACGGCGCGGGCCACGGTCGCGGCGCGGGCCGCGATCGCCACGGTCGCCACCGCGCTCACCGCCGCGACCGCCGCCGCCGTCACGACGCGGACCACGGTCACCACGCGGCTCGCGCGGCTCGCGGGCCGGACGGGTGTCCTCCAGCTCGGCGCCGGTCTCCTGGTCGACGACGCGCATCGACAGGCGAACCTTGCCGCGCGGATCGATCTCGAGGACCTTGACCTTCACTTCTTGGCCTTCGGACACGACGTCGCCCGGCTTCTCGACCCGCTCGTTCTTCATTTCGGAGACGTGGACGAGGCCGTCCTTGCCACCCATGAAGTTCACGAACGCACCGAAGTCGACGATGTTGACGACCTTGCCGGTGTAGATCTTGCCGACCTCGGCCTCTTCGACGATGCCCTTGATCCAGTTGATCGCGGCTTCGATCTGGCTGTGATCGGACGAGCTGATTTTCACCACGCCCTCGTCGTCGATGTCGACCTTGGCGCCGGTGGTGGCGACGATCTCGCGGATCACCTTGCCGCCGGTGCCGATGATGTCGCGGATCTTCGACTTGTCGACCGTGATCGTCTCGATGCGCGGTGCGTGCGCGCTGAGCTCGGTGCGGGTTTCACCCAGCGCCTTGTTCATTTCGCCCAGGATGTGCGCACGGCCTTCCTTCGCCTGGTGCAGCGCGGCTTCGAAGATCTCGCGCGTGATGCCCGCGATCTTGATGTCCATCTGCATCGTGGTGATGCCTTCGGACGTGCCGGCCACCTTGAAGTCCATGTCGCCGAGGTGATCCTCGTCACCCAGGATGTCGGACAGGATCGCGAAATCCTTGCCTTCCAGGATCAGGCCCATCGCGATGCCCGAGACCGGGCGCTTGATCGGCACGCCGGCGTCCATGAGCGCCAGCGAACCGCCGCACACCGACGCCATCGACGACGAGCCGTTGGACTCGGTGATGTCGCTGGTCAGACGGATCGTGTAGGGGAACTCTTCCTTGGTCGGCAGCACCGGGTGCAGCGCACGCCACGCCAGCTTGCCATGGCCGACTTCACGACGGCCCGGCGCGCCGAAGCGGCCCACTTCACCGACCGAGTAGGGCGGGAAGTTATAGTGCAGCATGAAATGCTGGTACGACAGGCCGTTCAGGCCGTCGATCATCTGCTCTGCATCGCGGGTACCAAGCGTCGCGGTCGCGATCGTCTGGGTTTCGCCACGGGTGAACAGTGCCGAACCGTGCGCGCGCGGCAGGAAGTGCGTTTCGGCTTCGATCGGGCGGATCTGCGTGGTGGTGCGGCCGTCGATGCGCTTGCCGTCCTTCAGGATTGCCTGACGGACGATGTTCGCCTCGAGCTTCTTCACCAGCTTCAGCGTGCCGAGATACTGGGCGGGATCGCTTTCCTTCAGGTCCGCGAATGCCTCGCGTGCCTTGGCGCGCGCCTCGTTCAGCGCGTTCTGGCGCTGCTGCTTGTCGGTCAGCTTGTAGGCGGCGGCAATATCCTTGCCGATCACCTTGTCGAGCTTCTTGAGCGTCGCCGACTTGTCGTCGACCGGCGCCAGCTCCCAGGGATCCTTGGCGGCCTGCTCGGCGAGCTTCACGATCGCCTTGACGACCTCACGGCAGGCATCGTGCGCGAACAGCACGGCGCCCAGCATGATCTCTTCCGACAGCTCCTTGGCTTCGGATTCGACCATCATCACTGCGTCGTAGGTAGCGGCGACGACCAGGTCGAGCTGACCCTCTTCGACCTGCTTGTCGGTCGGGTTCAGGATGTACTCGCCATCGACGTAACCGACGCGCGCGGCGCCGATCGGGCCCATGAACGGCACGCCCGAGATCGTCAGCGCGGCCGACGCGGCGACCATCGCCAGGATGTCGGGCTCGTTCTCGCCGTCATAGCTCAGCACCTGAGCGATGGCGTTGATCTCGTTGTAGAAGCCTTCCGGGAACAGCGGGCGGATCGGGCGATCGATGAGACGCGAGACCAGCGTCTCCTTCTCGGTCGCGCCACGCTCACGCTTGAAGAAGCCGCCCGGGATACGACCGGCGGCGGAAAACTTTTCCTGATAGTGGACGGTGAGGGGGAAGAAATCCTGCCCTTCCTTGACCGTCTTGGCAGCGGTGACGGCACACAGCACCACCGTTTCGCCGAGCGTCGCCATCACGGCACCGTCGGCCTGGCGGGCAACCTTGCCCGTTTCGAGCGTCAGGGTCTTTCCGCCCCACTCGATGCTTACCGTTTTCTTGTCGAACATTTCGTTTCCTTCACTCCCCACGCCCGATGCGCGGGGGGCCTGCTTGAGCCAGTGTCGGCTCCTGCCAGTCGGCCTTATTGCCTTCTGGCATGTGCGCCCGCACGGTGCGGGCCGCATATGCGAGAAGGGCGCCGCAAGGGCGCCCTTCCGTAATTACTTGCGAAGACCGAGCTTCGCGATGAGGGCGAGGTAACGATCCCCGTCCGTCTTGCGGAGATAGTCGAGAAGCGAACGACGCTTGTTGACCATCATCAGCAGGCCGCGACGCGAATGGTTATCCTTGGCGTGGCCCTTGAAGTGCTCGGTCAGGTTCCGGATCCGCTCGGTCAGGATCGCGACCTGGACTTCCGGCGAACCGGTGTCGCCTTCGGCGCGGGCGTGATCCTTGATGAGTTCCTGGCGGCGTTCCGCAGTGATCGACATGTGTTTTCCTTCGACATCTTTTACAGGTTGAAGCCGCGGACGACACGACCCTCGCGGGCCTGGACCTCGATCAGCGCTACCGGCACATCGTGCAGGCAGGCAAAATACTGGCCATCGTCGGCAACGATCCCGGCCAGAACACGCCCCCGGCGGAGCGCCCCTGCCTGGTCGGGCGTGAGGGGTAGAGCCGGGATGTCGTCCAGCCCCGCCCTCAACGGCAGGAGAATATGTTCAAGGGTGCGCCCCTTAGCGGCTTCGCTCAAATTGTCCAGCGATATCGCCTGCGAAAGGCCGAACGGCCCCGCCTTCGTCCTTCTGAGATAGGTGACATGGCCCACCGTTCCAAGGGCCAGCGCAATGTCGCGCGCGAGGCTGCGGATGTAGGTGCCCTTGGAAACATGCGCGCTCAGCGTCGCTTCCTCCAGCGCACCTGCGTCGGCCGCCTCGGTGACGCTCAGCGCGAATACCGTCACCGCGCGGGTCTTGAGCACCACCTCCTCGCCCGCCCGCGCCAGGTCATAGGCCCGCTGCCCGTCGACCTTCAGCGCGGAGAAGGCCGGCGGCATCTGCTCGATCGGCCCGGTAAAGTCCGCCAGCGCGGCGGCCAGCGCCTCGCGCGTCGGGCGGACATCGCTGGTCGCGATCACCTTCCCCTCCGCGTCCAGCGTATCGGTCTGCTCTCCGAAGCGGATGGTGAAATCATACACCTTGTCGCTGTCGAGCATCCGCCCGGCAAGCTTCGTCGCCTCGCCCAGCGCGATCGGCAGCACGCCCGACGCCAGCGGGTCCAGCGTGCCGCCGTGGCCGACCTTCGCCTTGCCATATCCACCTTCGCGCAGCGCCCGCTTCACCGCGCTCACGCCCTGCGTCGATCCAAGCCCAAGCGGCTTGTCGAGGATCAGCCATCCATGCATGTCAGGGGTCCTCAGGCGAACAGTTGCGCAAAGGCGAGATACTGGCGCACCAGCCAGTCGGCGGGCGGACCGACGATCTTGCCCACGATGCTCGCGCTCGGCCAGATCATCGGCACCACCACCAGGAGGACGATGATCAGCGGGAAGCCGAAACGCGCCAGCTTCGCCCATTCCACCGCCAGCCGCCGCGGCAGCACGCCTTCCACCACATGCCCGCCATCGAACGGCGGCAGCGGCAGCAGGTTGAACACCGCGAGGAAGATGTTGATCAGCAGGAAGTTGACGAGGTTGGCGAAGATGAACTGGCTGACGCCCTCCGGCGGCCCGCTCATCTGACCGTAAAGCACGCCGATCGCGATCGCCGCGACCGCCGCCAGCAGGAAGTTCATCCCGGGCCCCGCCAGCGCCACCGCCACCATGCCCCAGCGCGGATTGCGCAGCCGCCGCGCATCCACCGGCACCGGCTTGGCCCAGCCGAACACCGGCGCCTTGGCGAGCGCAAGGCCCAGCGGCAGGATCACGGTGCCGATCGGATCGACGTGGCGAAGCGGATTGAACGACAGCCGGTTGAGCTGCGCCGCGGTCGGATCGCCCAGAGCGCGCGCCATCAGGCCATGCGCTACCTCGTGAAAGACGATCGCGATGATCAGCGGAATGATCCACACCGCCGCGGCGTAGATGGGATTGTCGGGTGTCATGATGCCGGCGAGATAGGGGGGCGGGCGAGCGAGCGCCAGCGCCCCCGCGTGTCACGCCTGGCCCGCGGCGCCCAATTCCAGCGCGGCGGTGAAATGCCGCCGACACAAGGCGACATAGCGGTCGTTGCCGCCAATCACCGTCTGCGCCCCTGCCGCCACCGGGCGCCCGTCGGCGTCCACCCGCAGGTTCATCGTCGCCTTGCGCCCGCATTCACAGACTGACTTTATCTCGATCAGCGCATCGGCCAGCGCCAGCAGCCGCGCCGATCCCTCGAACAATGCCCCCTGGAAATCAGTACGCAGGCCATAGGCCAACACCGGAATGCCATCGACATCCGCCAGCCGCGCCAGCTGGTCGACCTGTGCCGTGGTCAGGAACTGCGCCTCATCCACCAGCACGCACGCCACCGTTTCCTCGGCGTGGCGGTCGAGCACGCAGGCAGCGATATTGGTGCTCGCGTCGAACATCGTCGCCGGCGCCGACAGCCCGATGCGTGAGGTGATCGTGCCCGCCGCAAAGCGATCGTCAATCGCCGCGGTGAACAGCATCGTCGCCATGCCGCGCTCGCGATAGTTGAAATCGGCCTGCAGCAGGTTGGTCGATTTCCCCGCATTCATGCTGGCATAATAGAAATAGAGCTTGGCCATCGCGTTGCTGTTCCCCATCGGCGCGCGCCGCGCCACTATTTTCCTGCCGCCCCGTTTTACGGCATCCGCGGGATACGAAGCCGCCCCCAACGATTGTTCGCGCGAACCACACGAGGAATTCGCCCATGCTCCGTTCCTACCTCATCGGGCTGGCCGCGGGTCAGCGCGGGATCGTGCCGCTCGCCGCGCTTGCCGCCGCCGGCCGTCGCGGCGCGCTGCCCGATGACATGCCGCTCGCCAAATTGTTCAAGAACCCCCTGATCGCCTGGGGCGCCGTCGCCTTCAGCGCCGCGGAAATGGCTGGCGACAAGCAGAAGAC
>CAYMIU010000012.1:88397-94019 GCA_964390515.1 uncultured Stakelama sp. | reverse complement strand
GGATGGCGCGAGTGACGGGGCTCGAACCCGCGACCTCCGGCGTGACAGGCCGGCGCTCTAACCAACTGAGCTACACCCGCTTGGATCAGCGTGGAGGCGCGCCACTATGCCACGGTTGCGGGGCTGTCAACGACTGAGGGCTCGCTTTTTTCACCGCGTCGGAACCGCCCGCGCGGCTGGCGCACCAAAGTACCATGCTCAAACAGGAATCCGGCGATGTCCGGCTTGCCCGCCGCGCCCATGATGGTCTGCACGATGATCAGCAGCGGCACCGCCAACAGCGCGCCGATCGTGCCCCATACCCATCCCCAATAGCTCAGCGAGACGAGGATCAGCACCGGATTGATCGTCAGCCGGTGCCCGACGATCAGCGGCGTCACCACGTTCGCCTCGATGAGGTGCAGGCCATACATGATCGCCGGCGCGGCCAGCGCGGTCCATATGTCGGAAAAGGTCATCAGGCCGCCGATCGCCACCAGCAGCGCGGCGATCACCGGCCCGAAATAGGGGATGTAGTTGAACAGCGCGACGATCCCGCCCCACATCAACGGGAACGGCATGCCCAGCAGGTACAATGCGCCCGCCGTCACCAGGCCCAGCACGATGTTGATCGCAGTGATCGTGCCGAGATAGCTCGATACGTCGTCAATCACGTCCTGGATCACCCGCGCCGTCGCCATCGCGCCGCCGAAGCTTTCGCGATTGGTGATCATCTTCGCGCGAAACTTCGTCCAGCCCGACAGGAAGAAGAAGGTGACGAGTACCGCGTACAGCACCTGAATGATGACGCCAGGCGCCGAAGTCGCGGCCAGCTCCAGGATCGAGCTCGGCGGCGCGACCGCGGCGGTGGGCGAGGACCGGATCGGCGTCGAGGCAAGCTGCCGCAGCGTCCGGTTCGCATAGCGCTCGAGGTTCGAATAAAGATCGAGCAGCGGCGCCAGGTTCTCCTGGATCCGCCCGATGCGGCTTGGCAGCAGCCGGAAGAAATCGGTCGCCGGCACCACGATCGCTGCCAGCGCCACGTTCGCCGCGATCAGGAACACCAGAACGCAGAACAGCGAGGCGACCGCGGACGGGATCCGCCGCGACTCCAGCCATTCCAGCAGCGGGATCAGCGCCACGCCAACCACCAGCGCCGCCGCGGTCGGCATGAAGAACTCGGCCCCCGCCTTCAACGCAAACGGCAGCCCCAGCGCCAGCCCGGCGCCGGCGGTCAGCGTCAGGGCTGCCAGCAACCGGTCACGCCGGAGGCCGATCCGCGGATCCTCCGGAAGCACCGGAGATGCAGCAGGCGGGGTGCCCGCCGTTAAGGGAGCAAGCGGGTCCTGCGGCGCGGGATCTGACATATGGGCCGATCTTACTGGGGTCAGTGTCCGCCGCCTAGCGATATCGATTGGCGGTTCGGCGCTGCTCGCCTTCGGTCCACGGCCCGTCGTTGAGGTACAGGTAATCCGATTCGAACTCGCCCAGCCGGGCAAGCTGCTGGAAGTTGTGGATCTCGGCGCGCCCGCGCCCCACGGTTGCCAGCCCCTCCTCGCGCAGGCGCCGGATCACGCGGTTCACGTGCACGCTGGTCAGCCCCACCGCCTCGCCCAGATCCTGCTGCGTCATCGGCAATTCGAAGCTGCCGTCGCGCACCCGTCCCACCGCCTCCATCCGGCAACAGGTTTCGCACAGGAAGTGCGCGAGCCGCCCGATCGCGTCGAGCCGGCCGATGCGGAAGATCCATTCCCGGTGCATCGCCGCGTCCAGCATCGTGCTGAACCACAATTGCCGGGCAAGGTGCGGCCGCTCCGCCATGATCGCCTCGAGCCGCTCGTGCGGCACCAGGCCAATCGTCGATTCGCTGATCGCCGCGATGTCATGGTCGATATACCGGGTCGGGAAGCCGTGCAGGTCCACGAAGTCGCCCGGAACCTGATAGGACAGCAGCTGCCGGTATCCGTCGCGGGCATCCATGTATCGGCACATGAAGCCGCTGATCAGCAGCGTGCTGTAATGCAGCCGCTCGCCCCGTCGCGAGATCACCTCGCGCGCCGGCACCGTGTCGACGCGCTCGATAGCGGCCTCCAGCGCCGCAAGATCGTCCTCCGACAATTCGTGTCGCCGCCGGCCACGCAGAAAGTCGTCGGTCTTCATCTCGCTGCCCTTCGTTTCGACCGGGTAACGCTTCAGGCCGCAGCACGATCCTCGAAATAGGCCTTCAGGTCACGCTTCAGGATTTTCCCATTGGCATTGCGCGGCAACATCTCGTCGCAAAAGCGGATCGCCACCGGCACCTTGAAGGCGGCAAGCCGATCGCGGACCCACGCCTGAAGCTCCGCTTCGCTGGCGCTGGTGCCCGGCGCCAGGTGCACCACCGCCGCCGGCTCCTCGCCCAGCGTACGGTGCGGAATGCCGATCAGCGCGCAATCGGTGACGGCGGGGTGATCGTAAAGGCAGTTCTCCACCTCGCTGGAATAGATGTTCTCTCCGCCGCGGATCACCATGTCCTTGGCGCGGTCGACGATGAAGCAGAAGCCTTCCTCGTCCAGCCGTGCAAGGTCCCCGGTGCGCACCCAGCCATCGACGAACGTGGCTGCGGTCGCCTCGGGCTTGTTCCAATATCCCTTCACGATCATCGGCCCGCGCGCCCACAGCTCGCCCACCTCGCCAGCCGGCAATTCACGCACGCCATCGGGATCCATGATCCTGAGGTCCGCCACGGCCACGGCGGGGCCGCAGCTTTCGGGCCGGTTCACATAATCCTCGCCGGAATGGGTGGTGACCGTCGCGGTGGTCTCGGTCATGCCCCATCCGTTGCCCGGCGCGCTCTTCAGCTCGCCGGCGATCTTGCGCACCAGTTCCGGCGCGGACGGCGCGCCGCCATAACCGATCGTCTCCAGGCTTGAGAGGTCGTAGCGGTGGCGTTCGGGATGCTCCAGCAACTGCCAGGCGATGGTCGGCACGCCGCCCGTCGAATTCACCTTCTCGCGCTCGATGATCTCCATCGCGCGGATCGGCTCGAACCTGCGCATGTAGATGATGGTGTGGCCGCCAGCCATCGCGCCCATCAGCCCGGCGGACAGCGCGGTCGCGTGGAACAGCGGAATGACGGTCAGCGCCACCTTCGGCGTCGGCTCCGGCAAGGCCTCGCCCCGTCGCAAGATGGTGCGGGCTGCAGCATAGGCCGTCGACAGGATGTTGGTCATGAAATTGCGGTGGGTGCCCAGCGCGCCCTTGGGCTTGCCGGTCGTGCCGCTGGTATAAAGGATCGTCGCCTCGTCCTCCGGCATCAGCGCCACCGCCGGCAAGTCACGCGCCGCCAGCCCGACCCAGTCGTGCGGCGTGCCGATCACGTCCTCCAGTCGCTCCGCGCCGTCCAGCGGCTGGCTCGCGCGACTCACCAGCACGCGCGCCACGCCCGGGATCTCGCTGCGCAGCGCGGCGAGCCGCTCCCACCGCTCGTCGTCCGCGATCAGCACCTTCGCGCCCGAGTCATTCAGGCCGTAGACCAGCTCCTCGCCGGTCCACCACGCGTTCAGCGGCACCGCGATCGCACCCAGCGTCGTCGCCGCGAAGAAGGCGACGATCCATTCCGGCAGGTTGCGCATCGCCACCGCCACGCGGTCACCCTTGCTCACGCCGCTGGCGGCAAGATCGGCCGCCAGTGTCGCGATGGCGCGGAACTGCGCTTCGTAGCTGACCCGTTCGTCCTCGTAGATCGTCGCCAGCCGCTCGCCATGGCTGCGTGATAGCTGGACGAGCGCGGCCATGTGCGGCGGCGCGTTCTTCCACACGCGCGTCGGCACGCCGCGGATGTCCACCGTCTCCATCTCGAACTTCGCGCCAGGCGCGGTCAACAGCGCCTCCACTTGCTTGATGGACATGGCCGGCCATGATGCGGCCGATGCTTGTGTCGCCACGGGCGATCCTCCCCAGATCGAAAAACGAGTGTGCAGGACCTCGCATTAGGATTGATTCATGCCTCGCTCAAGCGATAGGGAGATCTGGATTTAGAAACCGGGGTATGGAGGGGCCATGAAGATTGCTGCACCCGAGAAGCACGGGTTCGACGGCAGCCGCCTGCGCGCCATCGATACGTTCCTGAAAGAGCGGTACCTCGATTCGGGCGAGTTCCCGCACGCCCAGCTGCTGGTCTCGCGCGACGGCGAAGTCGTGCACTTTTCCTCCCAGGGTGCCGCGCGCGAGGGCGGCACGAAGCAGATCGACGAAGGCAGCCTGTTCCGCATCGCCTCCATGACGAAGCCGATCACCTCGGTCGCGTTCATGATGCTGGTGGAAGAGTGCAAGGTCGCGCTCGACACCCCGGTTCATCACGTCCTGCCGGAATTCAAGAAGACCGGCGTCTATGCCGGCGGCGGCGCTGGCGTGCCGTTCATCACCAGGCGCACCGACGAGCCGATGCGGATGGTGGATCTCCTGCGCCACACCTCCGGCCTCACCTACGGCTTCCAGAACCGCTCGAACGTCGATGCCGCGCACCGCGAGCTGAAGCTCGAGAACTGGCACGGCAATTACGATCTCGACACCTTCGTCGCCGAGCTCGCCCGGCTGCCGCTCGAATTCTCGCCGGGGACGAGCTGGAACTATTCGGTGTCGACCGACGTGCTCGGCGCGGTCGTTCAGCGCGTCTCGGGCATGTCGCTGGCGGAGTTCTTCGAACGGCGCATTTTCAAGCCGCTGGGCATGAATGATACCGGCTTCACCGTGCCGGCCGACAAGCTCGATCGCCTGGTCGATTGCTACACGCTCGTCCCCGGCAAGGGTCGCGTGATGTTCGACCGCGCTGACGAGAGCATGTGGTCCAGCCCGTTCAAGCTCGTCTCGGGCGGCGGCGGCCTCGTCTCGACCGCGCTCGATTACCAGCGCTTCTGCCAGATGTGCCTCAATGGCGGCACGCTCGATGGGACGCGCATCCTGGGCCGCAAGACGATCGAGCTGATGACGCAGAACCACCTGCCCGGCGGCGCGGATCTGTCCGCCATGTCGAAGTCGCTGTTCAGCGAGACGCAGAATGCCGGCACTGGCTTCGGCCTCGGCTTCGCGGTGACGATCGATACCGCGCGCTCGATGATGCCCGGCAGCGTCGGCGAATATTATTGGGGCGGCATGTTCTCGACCGCGTTCTTCATCGATCCGGTGGAACGCGTGACGATGGTGTTCATGACCCAGCTGTCACCCAGCATGATCTACCCGATCCGGCGCGAACTGAAGACGATGATCTACTCCGCCCTTACCTGACCAGCTTTCGGCCCCGGGTCACCGGGCCGCACGTCCTTCCTGTATTGGAGAGCAACGCACAATGACCTCCCCCGTCCGCTTCGAACGCCACGACGACGTTCTCGTCATCATCTCCGATTCGCCGCCGGTGAACGCGCTTGGCGCCGGCGTGCGTGACGGCCTGAAGGAGGGTGTCAGCCAGGGGATCAACGATCCCGCCATCAAGGCGATGGTGATCCGCTGCGACGGCAAGACCTTCTTCGCCGGCGCTGACATCACCGAATTCGGCAAGCCGCCCAAGGGCGCGTCGCTCCACGAAGTCATCGACATGATGGATTCCAGCGAGAAGCCGATCGTCGCGGCAATCCACGGCACCGCGCTCGGCGGCGGCTGCGAAGT
>CAYMIU010000012.1:65998-88387 GCA_964390515.1 uncultured Stakelama sp. | reverse complement strand
CGCCTGCCACTATCGCGTCGCCGTCCCCTCGGCGGTGATGGGCCTTCCTGAGGTGAAGCTCGGTCTGCTCCCCGGCGCTGGCGGCACGCAGCGCCTGCCGCGCATCGTCGGCGTGAAGGCCGCGCTTGAGATGGTCGCGATCGGCGATCCGATCCCGGCCAAGAAGGCGGCCGAGGTCGGCCTGGTCGACCGCGTCGTCGGAGAGGACTCGCTGGAAGCGGACGCGATCGCCTTCGCGCGCGAGATCGCCGACAAGAAGCCGATCCCCCGCGTCCGCGACAAGACGGTCGCCCCCGACCCAGAGGCGGTCGAGGAGTTCAAGAAGAAGCACGGCCGCCGCATGCGCGGCTTCGATGCGCCGGCAGCCAACATCGCCTGCGTCGTCGCCGCCAGCGAGCTTCCCTTCGATGAGGGCATGAAGTTCGAGCGCGAACAGTTCATGAAGCTGATGACCGGCACCCAGTCCGCCGCGCAGCGCCACCTGTTCTTCGCCGAGCGTCAGGCCGCCAAGATCGATGACGTCGATCCCAAGACCCCGCTTCGCCCGATCAACAGGGTCGGCGTGATCGGCGCCGGCACGATGGGCGGCGGCATTTCGATGAACTTCCTGTCGGCGGGCATCCCGGTCACCATCGTCGAGATGCAGCAGGAAGCGCTCGACCGCGGTACCGGCGTGATGCGCAAGAATTACGAGGCGTCGGCCGCCAAGGGCCGCATCAAGCCCGACGCGCCGGAGAAGGCGATGGGCCTCCTCACCCCGACGCTGAAGCTCGAGGATCTCGCCGACTGCGATCTCATCATCGAGGCGGTGTATGAGAACATGGACGTCAAGAAGGAGCTGTTCACCAAGCTCGACGCCATCGCGAAGCCCGGTGCGATCCTCGCCACCAACACCAGCTACCTGAACGTCGACGAGATCGCCGCCGTGACGAAGCGTCCCGAGGACGTCGTGGGCATGCACTTCTTCTCGCCGGCCAACGTCATGCGCCTGCTCGAAGTGGTGCGCGGCGAAAAGACCGCGAAGGACGTGCTCGCCACCGTCATGGCGCTGGCCAAGAAGATCAAGAAGGTCGCGGTCGTGGCTGGCGTCTGCCACGGCTTCATCGGCAACCGCATGCTCAGCCCGCGTCAGATCGAGGCGAACAAGCTCCTCATGGAAGGCGCGACGCCGCAGCAGATCGACAAGGTCCATGTCGAATTCGGCATGCCGATGGGCCCCTTCCAGATGGCCGATCTCGCCGGGGTCGACATCGGCTGGCATCGCGACCCGAGCCGGATCGAAAGCATCCGCGACGCGCTCGCCGCCGAGGGTCGCTGGGGCCAGAAGAAGGGCGCCGGCTATTACGATTACGACGAGAAGCGCAACGCCACGCCCAGCCCCCGCGCGCTCGAGATCATCGAGGAATTCCGCGCCAAGTCGAACTTGCCGAAGCGCGAGATCACCGACCAGGAGATCGTCGAGCGCACGCTCTACACGATGGTCAACGAAGGCGCGCTGATCCTCGAAGAAGGCAAGGCGCAGCGCGCGAGCGACGTCGATGTGGTCTGGATCATGGGCTATGGCTGGCCGGTCTATCGCGGGGGCCCGATGTTCTGGGCGCAGAATGAAGTCGGCCTGAAGAAGATCGTCGAAGGCCTTGAAAAGCATGGCTTCAAGGTCGCCGAGAGCCTCAAGACCGCAGCCGAGACGGGCGCTGCGCTGAAGTGACCGAAACGTGCCCCGCCCTGCCCGTTGCGCCGTGGTGCCGCCGCTCCCCTTCCGGGGCCGGCGTTGCCACGCGCGGCGGGGAGGCGGGCACAGGAGCACGGGCCGATGACTGAACGCACCGCCTTGCAAACCGCCGCCGCGGTCCGCTCCCGTGCCACCACGGCGCTGGCGGAAACCGAGGCGGCGATCGCCCGGATCGAGGAACGCGACGGCGCGCTCAACGCCGTCGTGGTGCGTGATTTCGATCGCGCCCGGGCCGCCGCGGCCGAGCTCGACGCGCGCATCACGCAAGGGTTCGACGGCCCGCTCCTCGGCGTGCCGATGACGATCAAGGAAAGCTATGACGTCGCCGGGCTGCCGACGACCTTCGGCTTTGCCGAGCATCGCGATTTCACTGCGGCCGAAGACGCCGTTGCCGTCCGCCGGCTGAAGGCGGCCGGCGCGATCATCCTGGGCAAGACCAACGTGCCCCCCGCCCTGTCGGATCTACAGTCCGACAATCCCGTCTATGGCCGCACCAACAATGCGGTGAACCCGGATCGGGTCGCGGGCGGCTCCTCCGGCGGGTCGGCCGTCGCGCTCGCCGCGGGCATGGTCCCACTCGAATTCGGCTCCGACATCGGCGGCTCGATCCGCGTGCCGGCCGCCTTCAACGGCGTGTGGGGCCACAAGACCACCTGGGGCGTGATCCCGACCGAGGGCCATTACATGCCCGGCACGGACGGCGCACGCACCGTCCTGTCAGTGCTCGGCCCGATGGCGCGCGATGCCGACGATCTCGAGACTGCGCTCGGCATCGTCGCCGATCACCCGCTCGCCGGCGCGCGTCGCCACGACAGCAACTGGCGCTTCCTGCTCCTCACCAGCCACCCGATGGCAAAGGTGCAGCAGTCGATCGTAAACGCACTCGAACGGGTGGCAGACGCGCTGCGGGAAACCGGCGCCACCGTCGACACCAGCAGCGAGCTCCTACCCGATCTCGAACGCCAGCACGCCGACTATTGGAAGATGCTCAACATCGCCATGTCGCGCCGCGCGCCCCGCCCCGAAGGGCAGGCCGCGCCCGAGCTCGAACCCTGGCTCCACCTCCATGACGAGCAGGCGCGCAACCAGCGCCAGTGGCGCCGCCTGTTCGAACGCTACGATGCGGTGATCGCGCCCACGGTCGGCATGACAGCCTTCCCGCACGATCCGACACCGCTCGCCACCCGCCGCCTCACGATCGACGGCGAGGACACGCAGTTCTTCCACCAGTTCGTCTTCCCCGGCCTCGCCACCTTCCCGATGCTGCCCGCCACCAGCGTGCCGATCGGCGAGGATGCGGACGGGCTCCCGATCGGCGTCCAGGTGATTGCTGATCTCTATGCCGATCGCACCGCCATCGCCGCGGCACGCGACGTCCACGATGCGGCAGGAGTGGCGCAATGACCGTTGGAAGCATCCTCTTCACCAAGTTCGTCGTGGAGGATCTGCCGCGCGCCCTCGCCTTTTATGCGCAAGCGTTCGGCTTCACCGAGCGTACCCGCATCGCGCTTCCCGGCCTGGAGGAGGTGCTGATCGGCCTCCCGGACGATCCCTTCACCCTCGTCCTCTATCATCACACCGACGGCCGCTCCCTGGTGCGCGGGGACAATCACGGGCCGCTCGGCCTGTCGACGCGCAACATCCATGCCGCCTGGGATCGCGCGGTCGCCGCCGGTGCCACCGCCGTTCGCCCGCCGGTGGATCTCCCCGGCATGCGCATCGCCTTCCTCGATGATCCGGAAGGCCACACCATCGAACTCATCCAATATCTGCGCGAGAAGACCCGCGAAGGAGCAAGCGAATGACCGATCTTGATCAGTTCCGCGCCGAGACGCGCGCGTGGCTCGAGGCGAATTGCCCGCCCGAGATGCGCGAGCCGATCCGCAGCGAGAAAGACAGCGTCTGGGGTGGCCGCGACCAGAGCGCCATGACCCCGGCGCAGAAGCAGTGGATGGACGCCATGGGCGCCAAGGGCTGGACCGTGCCCGATTGGCCCAAGGAGTATGGCGGCGGCGGCCTCTCGGCGGCCGAAACCAAGATCCTGCGCGAGGAAATGGCGAAGCTGCGGTGCCGCAACCCGCTGTCTTCCTTCGGCATCTCGATGCTCGGGCCGGCGCTGCTGAAATACGGCACCGAGGAGCAGAAGAAGGAGCATCTGCCCAAGATCGCGCGCGGCGAGATCCGCTGGTGCCAGGGCTATTCGGAGCCGAACGCCGGGTCCGACCTCGCCAGCCTCGCCACCTCGGCGGAGGACAAGGGCGATCACTTCCTCATCAACGGCCAGAAGATCTGGACCAGCTACGCGAACTATGCGGACTGGATCTTCTGTCTGGTGCGCACCGACAAGACGAACAAGCACAAGGGCATCAGCTTCGTCCTGTTCGACATGCAGACGCCGGGCGTCTCGACCAAGCCGATCCTCTTGATCAGCGGCTATTCGCCCTTCTGCGAAACCTTCTTCGACGATGTGAAGGTGCCGAAGGAGAACCTCGTCGGAGAGCTCAACAAGGGCTGGGACGTCGCGAAATACCTGCTCGGCCATGAGCGTGAGATGATCTCGAACATGGGCCTTGGCGGCGGCGGCAGGAACCCGCTGATCGAGGGCGCGATCGCCACCATCGGCCTCGATCATGACGGTCGCCTCGCCGATCCGCTGCTTCGCGCCAAGATCGCCGAGTTCGAGGTCCGCTCCAAGGCGTTCGCCGCCCAGTCCGAACGCTTCATTGACGAGCTGAAGGCCGGTCGCGCGCACCCCGCCCAGCCGTCGATGATGAAATATTACGGCACGGAGCTGAACAAGGCCCGCCACGAACTGCTGATGGCCTCGGGCGGCTCGGACAATCTGGAATGGGAAAGCGAGCGGTCGCGCGGCGGCGCGCCGGCCCGTGACTGGCTGCGCACCAAGGCGAACTCGATCGAGGGCGGCACCAGCGAGGTGCAGCTCAACATCATCTCGAAGCGCATCCTGGAGCTGCCGGGCGCGTGATCGGGTCTCCCTTCCCCAACGGGGAGGGCGCGCTCGCCAAACCATCTACGGGAAGCGGGCGGCGCGGCCACGGGCCTGCCGCCGCTTCCCACCTCCTCCGGCGCTCATGCGCGCCGGGGCGTAAAAGGGACGAACGATGCCTCTTTTCCTGAACGAAGATCAGACCATGCTGCGCGACACCGCGCGCGATTTCGTGGCCGATTCCGCCCCCGTCAGCCACATGCGCAAGCTGCGTGACGACAATGACCAGACCGGCTTCTCGCGCGATCTGTGGAAGCAGTTCGCCGACATGGGCTTCACCGGCATCCTCATCGACGAGGCACAGGGCGGCCTTGGCCTCGGCCATGTCGAGGCGGGCGTCGTGCTCGAAGAAATCGGCCGCAACCTGTCGCCGTCGCCCTTCCTGCAGACCGCCGTCGCCGCGGTAGAGGCGATGAAGGGCACGCCGCACGCGGATCGCTGGTTCCCCGGCATCCTCGCCGGTGAGACCGTTGCCGCGCTCGCGATCGACGAAGGCGCCAAGCACCGCTCGTCGGTTGCCATGAAGGCGGAGCGCGCCGGCAACGGCTTCAAGCTCACCGGCGCCAAGCAGTTCGTCCACCACGGCCATGTTGCTGACGTGGTGATCGTCGCCGCCCGCACCGCCGGCTCGGCCGATGATCAGGACGGCGTCACGCTGTTCGCCGTGCCCAGGGATGCCGCCGGCATGACCGCCAAGGCCGAGCGGCTGACCGACGCCAGCCTCGCCGCGCGGATCGAGTTCGACGGGGTCGCGATGGACATGACGGTGAACTACCTCAAGGAGCGCAAGCAGTTCGGCGTGCTGATCGGCAGCTTCCAGGCGCTGCAGCACCGCGCATCGCACCTCTACAGCGAGATGGACGTGGCCCGCGCCGCCGTGCTGAAGGCGCAGCAGCTGCTCGACGCCGGTGACGAGAAGGCGGACGCAGCCGTCTCGGTCGCAAAGGCGATGACCGGCCTCGCCACGATGCTCAGCGTGCAGGAGGGCATCCAGATGCACGGCGGCATCGGCATGACCGATGAATATGACATCGGCTTCTACATGAAGCGCCAGCGCGTCCTCGCCGAACTGTTCGGAGACGCGAACTTCCACGCCGATCGCCTCGCGCGCGCGGCCGGCTATTGACGCTTTTCCCCTCCCTCCCGCAGGAGGGAGGGGAGCGATACCAGGGGCAGGTCGCAACAGGTGTGCCAGGCGTGATCCACGGCCACCCTGCTTGCCTGTCCCATCGCGGCAGGCACAGGGACCGGACCAGATGAGCGACACCCCGAACGACACGCGCATTCCCCCCACGCCCGAGGCTCTTGCCGCCGATCTCGTCGATCTGCTCGACGTCGAGGAAATCGATACCGATCTTTATCGCGGCCGCCGGTCAAAGGGCGGCGTTGGCCGCGTCTTCGGCGGCCAGGTGATCGCCCAGGCGCTGCAGGCCGCACAACGCTCGACCGAAGCCCCCAAGGTCGCGCATTCGCTCCACGCCTATTTCATGCGGCCGGGCGACGAGAATTTCCCCATCGTCTACCGCGTCGTGCGCGATTTCGAAGGCCGCAGCTTCGCCACGCGCCGGGTCATCGCGATGCAGCGCGGCGCCCCGATCCTGAACCTTGCCTGCTCGCTGCAGGTGCCGGAGGAAGGCTTCCATCATCAGGATGCGATGCCCGACGTGCCGCCGCCCGAATCGCTCCCGACCGAGGCGGAACTGCGCGCCAAGGATGCGGTGAACCTGCCCGAAAAGCAGCGCCGCATGGTCACTCGCCCGCGGCCGATCGAAATCCGCCCGGTCTATCCGCGCAAATGGTTCAACCCGACACCGACCGATCCGATCCAGCACAGCTGGTTCCGTGCCGTCGCCCCCGTCGGCGACGATCCCTCCATGCACCGCGCGATCCTGTCCTATGCGTCGGACATGGCGCTGCTCGGCACCTGCATGCTGCCGCACGGCGTCAACTGGACCACGCCGGGTTTCCAGAGCGCCAGCCTCGATCATTCCATCTGGCTGCACGAGAATTTCCGTGCCGACGAATGGCTGCTCTACGCGACCGACAGCCCCTGGGCCGGTCACGCTCGCGGCATGAACCGTGGCCAGATCTTCACGCAGGACGGTCGCCTCGTCGCCAGCGTCGCGCAGGAAGGCTTGATCCGCCAGCGCACCCCGCGCGCGGAATGACGTTCCATCGCCGATCATCCGGCAACCATCGCTGCACAATGATGCGCAACGCTTGCACATCGAGCGCCAATTCTTGCCATTGAAAGCCATGTCATGACCGTTGCGCGCCGTGATTTCCTCACCGGAACCGCCGCAATTGCGGCCACATCGGCCCTTTCCGCTCCCGCGCTGGCGCAATCCGCCGACGCTGCCGCGCTGGCCACGCTCGACCGCCACGCAGAAGCGCTGCTCACCGCTTACCCGGAAGGCGCCGCCTATCTCGGCCTCGATAATGGCAAGCTGATCGCCCTCAAGGCCAAGCTAACCGACCGCAGCGCCGCAGCCGAAGCCGCCCGCCGCAGTGCAGCCGCCCAGCGTCTCGCCGAGCTTCGCCGCATCGACAACGCTGCCCTCTCTCCAGCGGTCGCGACACATGTCGAAACCGTCGTCGCTGCCCACGAAATCGGGCTCGAAGGCTGGAAGCGGATGCCGGTGGGCGACATGGCCTTCCTGTCGAATAACGGTTTCCGCTCAACCCCTTACATCGTGACCCAAGGCAATGGCGCGTTCGTCGACACGCCCGATCTGCTGGAAAACAAACATCAAGTGGCAAGCAGCGCTGATGCCGAAGCCTATCTCGCCCGGCTGGACGCTTACGCCCTGCAACTGGGAGCAGAAACCGAGCGGCTCAAGGCGGATGCCGCCCAAGGCGTCCTGCTGCCGGCGCTGTTCAACGACATCACCGTCGCCCAGCTCCGCGCCGGCGCCGCCCAGCCTGCGGCCGAACAGGGCATGGTCCGCAGCTTCGCCGAGAAGACCGCAAAGGCCGGTTTGGAGGGTGATTGGGCCACCCGCGCCGCCGCCATGGTCGATCGCCGTATCACCCCTGCCCTGATCAAGCAGGCCGACGCCCTGGAAGCCCTCAGACCCCGCGCGTCACAGGACGGGGGTATGTGGCACCTCCCCGCCGCCGCCGACCGCTACGCGTGGCTTGCCGAAGCGGCCACCACCACGAAGCGGACGCCCGACGAGATCCACGAACTCGGCCTCGAACAATGCCGCGCTTATGCCGCCGAGCTCGATCCTTTGCTCCGGGCCCAAGGTCTCACCAAGGGGACGGCGGGGGAGCGGATGGCCGCACTTGGCAAACGGCCAGATCTGCTATTTGCGGACAATGATCAGGGCCGCGCGGAACTGCTCGCCTATCTCAATACCATCGTCGCGAAGCTTCGTCCGAAGCTGCCGCAGGCGTTCGGCAAGCTCGTCCGCGGCAACCTCGTCATAAAGCGCGTGCCGCCGGCGATCCAGAACGGTGCGCCTAACGGCTATGCCGGCCCGGGTGCGCTCGACGGCTCAACGCCAGGGATTTATTTCATCAACCTCAAGGACATGGATAGCTGGCCGCGCTTCGGCCTGCCCACCCTGACGTTCCACGAGGGTATTCCCGGCCACATCTGGCAGGGCGAATATACCTTTGATCTGCCGCTGATCCGCACGTTGCTTGGGTTCAACGCCTATTCCGAAGGCTGGGGGCTGTACGCAGAACAGATCGGCGCGGAGCTCGGCTATTACAACGACGATCCGCTCGGCCGCATCGGCTACCTGCAATCGATGAACTTCCGGGCGGCGCGCCTCGTCGTCGACACTGGCCTGCACCATAAGCGCTGGTCGGTCGACCAGGCGACGCGATGGATGATGGCAGCCACTGGCTACACCGAAGCGCACGCCCGGTCCGAGATCAACCGCTATTGCATCTGGCCCGGTCAGGCGCTGGGCTACAAGACGGGACACAATGAGATCAATCGCCTCCGCGATGCGGCCAGGGCGAAGCTCGGCGCCCGCTTCGACGTGCGCGGCTTCAACGACGCCGTGGTGCAGGCGGGCGGCATGCCGCTGGGCGTGCTTGGCAAGGTAGTAGATCGCTGGACGGCGAGCCGGGCCTGAGCCGCTTGTCGCCCTCCTAGCGGAGGCCAAGCAGCTTGTGCGTCTGCAACGACAGGCGCCACCGAGGCCGTACCATCACCATCGCCATTGCTTCATCGCGGTTGGCGTCGGCATTCGGATCATCGAGCGGCTGCAACAGGAAGTGGCGGAAATCCCACTCCTCCATCGCGGCGATGTCACTGCCCGGCTGCGGCCAGACGAGCTTCAGCTCATCGCCGCGCCGCTGCACGGTGACGCTTCCCGCCTTGGGGCTGATGCACACCCAGTCGACGCCCGGGTGCACCGCCAGCGTTCCGTTGCTTTCGATCGCGATAAAGAAACCCGCAGCGTGCAGTGCATCGATCAACGCGTCGTCGATCTGCAGCATCGGCTCCCCGCCGGTAAGAACGACGAAGCGATCCTCCAGGCCCCCGCCCCACATCGCGATTACGGCTGCAACCAGCGCATCGGCATCAGCGAAGCGACCGCCGCCAAGGCCGTCGATGCCCACGAAATCGGTGTCGCAGAAGCGGCAGATGGCGCTCGCCCGATCCTGTTCCCGGCCGGACCACAGGTTGCAGCCGGCAAAGCGCACGAACACCGCGCGCCGCCCGGCCTGGACGCCCTCACCCTGAAGCGTCAGGAACATTTCCTTGACTGCGTAGCTCATCCCGGCGCGATCCGTCAGGGTGCCGGCGGCGTTACGGCATAGGCGGTCGGGTCCGAAACCCCGGCGTCCTCAAAGCCTTTGTGACGGAGGCGGCAGCTGTCGCACATCCCGCAATGAACATCGCCCGGCGCCGGATCATAGCACGACCAACTGAGTCCAAGGTCGAGCCCGAGCCGCGTGCCCTCGCGCACGATGTCCGCCTTGGTCATGTTCTGGAGCGGCGCCTGGATGCGGAAGGCGTCGCCCTCCACGCCCGCCTTCGTGGCGAGCTCCGCCAGCGCCTCGAACCCGGCGATGAACTCCGGGCGGCAATCGGGATAACCCGAATAGTCCAGCGCATTCACGCCGATGTACAGCGACCGTGCACCCGCCGCCTCCGCCCAGGCGAGGGCCAGGCTCAGGAACACGGTATTACGCGCCGGAACATAGGTGACAGGAATATCACCGCCAACGCCGTCCTTCGGAACGTCGATGTCCGCCGTCAGTGCCGATCCGCCAAACGCTCTCAGATCGATCGGCAGCACCACGTGCCGGCTGGCGCCCAGCACGTGCGCGATCCGCGCAGCAGCCGCGAGTTCCACCTGATGGCGTTGATTGTAATCGATCGAGAGGGCGAGCAGCGGGTGACCCGCCTCGCGCGCCAGGGCCGCTGACACCATGGAATCGAGGCCGCCGGAGACCAGCGCGACTGCGGGTGGAAGTTGACTTGTCATAATCGCGCGGCGGCTAGGCCCATTGCGCGCGCGGCGCAAGAAAAAGGGCCGCGCCGGCAAGCCGGGCGGCCCAGGGTGCCCTTGTGAGGCGAAAAACTAGGGAGAGAAAGTGCTCGGCTAGAAGCACCCGCCGCATTTAACGCCCGAAGCGTTAACACGGCGCTAATTTCTGGCCGACCGTACGCACATCCCGTCGCGCCGCGCCTCGTAATCCATGTCGAAGGGCGCCCCTTGGGCAAGCCCCTGCGTCTGGATCCGGACGAGCGTCGGGCTTTCGGCGGTCAGGGTAGTGCGACCGTACCCGTGGCCCGCACAGGTGTAGTTTACCGTCGTCGCGCGCTGATCGCTGGAGACGACGAACCGGGCACATTGTGCCGCACCATGATGAACCTGCAGCAGCGCGGCGGGATCGGTGACGCAAATCGTCCTTCGCGCGGCGGGCGAGCCGATCTCGTGCAGCGTCCAGCTGCCCAGACGCAGCTGATCGAGCAATGCGGGCCGCGGGCCCTGCGCCGCTGCCGCGGCGGTGAAGGCAACCAGCCCGGCCACGGCCAGGTAAGCGAAGCGAAGCATGTCTATTTCCATGTCCTCACCGGCGCGCGATCCTCAGCGCTCGGGCAGGCAATCTGACAATAACATAATCGTTGCGGTTGAAGGACCGCCGTCGACCGTCATGCGACGAGTTCGTCGACCCGAATTGGGAACACGGTCGAACAGAAAGCGCAATCGACACCGATCACGCCTTGCTCATCGGCCATGGCACGCCGCTCGTCAGGCGGGAATTTCGCCAGCACCGAGCGGATGTGCTCGACTGTGCAACGACACCCTTTGACGATGGGGGTCTTCGCCAGAATGCGAACCTCTTCCTCCTCGTTGAACAGGCGCCAGACCAGCGTCTCCAGCGACAGCGTCGGATCCGCGAGTTCCTCGCTCCCCATCGTCGCGCCGAGCGCCGCGACGTGATCCCACTCGGGATGATCCAGCTTCGTATGCAGCCGCTCGCGGCCTTCCTCGCCCTCCGGCAAGTGCTGAAGCAGCAGGCCACCGGCGACGCACTGGCCGTCACGCTTGGCGAAGCCGACCTGCACCTGCGTCGGGATCTGCTCGGACTGGGCGAAATAGCTCTGCACCGCGTCGCACAGGCGATCGCCGTCCAGCGGAACGATGCCCTGGTACCGCTCCCCGGTCGCTGCCAAGTCGAACGTGATCGCCAGATACGCCGTCCCGAACAGACCGAACAGCGTGGGATCAGCCGGCGCGTCCGCCAGCTTTTCCGCATCGAACTGAACGTAGCCGCGAAGCTCTCCGGCGCGATAATCGCACACCAGCAGGCGCACGACCCCATGCTCACCTTGCGATTGGAGCGTCAGCTGGCCGCCCACATCCTTCAGTGTCGAGCCGACCAGCGCAGTCAGCGTCAGGGCCTCGGCCAGCAACGACTCGATTGCGGGGGGATACGCGTGCGCGGCGAGGATCTCGTCCAGCACAGGGCCTAGCCGAACGAGGCGACCCCGCGCATTCTGATGCGGGATCGTGAAACCGATGGCGCGATCAAGGTCGTGATTGATGAGGTCAGTCATGTCCACCGTGCGGGGCTGAGAAGATGAAGCCCTGTCGTCCTGCCGCACGGGGCGGGACAGCGGACGGGGATTCGGTCAGGCGCAGATGGGGATCGGTGGCGCTTCGATCAACCGATCTGGTCGAAGCACCACCGCAGGATGGATTTCTGCGCGTGCAACCGGTTCTCAGCCTCGGCCCAGATCAACGACTGCGGACCGTCGATGACGTCCTCCGTCACTTCCTCGCCACGGTGCGCAGGCAGGCAGTGAAGGAATGCCGCGTCCGGCTTCGCCGTTGCCATGAGTTCGGCATTCACCTGGAACGGCATCATCGCGGCCAGCTTCGTCTCCGCATGGGCCTGGCCCATGGAAATCCAGGTGTCGGTGACGACGATATCGGCGCCTTCAACGGCCTCGCGCGCGTTGCCAACGACCTTTGCGCGGCCCTTGCCGAGCGCGAGGTCCTCTTCCGACGGCTGGTAGCCCTGTGGGCATGCAGCGACGACGTCGAACTGCATCAGCCCAGCCGCCTCGACGATGGACGCCAGGACGTTGTTGCCGTCGCCGAGCCACGCGACCTTCAGGCCGGGGAGCGACTTTCCCTGTTCGATGATGGTGAGGAGATCGGCCGCGATCTGACACGGATGCGACGCGTCGGTGAGGCCGTTGATGACCGGAACGCTGGCGTAATGCGCCATTTCCTCGACCTTGGCGTGGTCGTCGGTGCGGATCATGATCGCGTCGACATAGCCGGAGAGGACCCGTGCGGTATCGGCCACCGTTTCGCCGCGGCCGAGCTGCATCTGGCCCGCCTCCATCACGATCGACTGGCCGCCGAGCTGGCGCACCGCCATGTCGAAGGAGACGCGGGTGCGGGTGGAATTCTTCTCGAAGATCATCGCCAGGACGTGGCCCGCGAGCGGCGCGTCGGCGTCCACGCGGCCCTTGGTCCAGCCGGCGCGGGCCTTCTTGCGATCGAGCGCGTCTGCGAGAATGGCGGCGAGGCCATCGGCACCGGCGTCCGACAGGTTCAAGAAATGGCGGGTCACTTCAACTCCTCCAATGGCCTCAGGCGCATCATGGGTGGCCGCTATCCGGCGAAAATCGGCCTCGATCGAGACAGGCGCGGCCAGATGCGTCCGAACGGCTCCGGCGCGGTGCGCCGGAGCCTTTTTCCGTCAATCGTCGCTGGCGGGAACGTAGATGCGCGCCGCCTCGCTCAGCTTCTCGATACACTCGGCGATGTGGCTTTCGTCGATCACCAGCGGCGGCAGGACACGCACGACATTCTCGCCGGCGGAGACCAGCAGCAGGCCGTGGTTGTCGCGGACGAATTCGACGAAGCGGCGGCTGTCGCTCTTGAGCTTCAGGCCGAGCATCAGCCCGTGGCCGCGCACGCTGTCGAACAGGTGATCGTGGTTGGGGATCATCTGTTCGAGGCCCGAGCGCAGCCGTTCGCCCATCCGGGTCACGCGATCGAGGAAGCCGTCTTCGAGGATCACGTCGAGCACGGCCTCACCCGCCGCCATCGCCAGCGGGTTGCCGCCATAGGTGGAGCCGTGCGTGCCGATCACCATGCCCTTGGCCGCTTCCTCGGTGGCGAGGCAGGCGCCGAGCGGGAAACCGCCGCCGATGCCCTTGGCCGAGGCCATGATGTCGGGCGTGATGCCGTAGAGTTCGTGGGCGAACAGCTTGCCGGTGCGGCCGTAGCCCGCCTGCACTTCATCGAGCACCAGCAGCAGGCCGTGGTCGTCGCACGCCTTGCGGAGGCCCTTGAGGAACTCGGGGGTCGCGGCGCGGATGCCGCCTTCGCCCTGGATCGGTTCGACCAGGAAGCCGGCGGTATTTTTATCGATCAGCGCCAGCGCGCCTTCGAGATCGTTGAACTCGGCATATTTGAAGCCCGGCAGCAATGGCTCGAACCCGTCACGCATCTTGGCCTGGTTGGTGGCCGAGATGGTGCCCATGGTGCGGCCGTGGAACGCCATCGAGAAGGTGATGAGATCGTGGCGCTGCGGGTTGCCGTTGGCGAAGTGATAGCGGCGCGCGGTCTTGATCGCGCATTCCACCGCCTCGGCGCCCGAATTGGTGAAGAACACCGTATCGGCGAAGGTGTTGTCGACCAGACGCTGCGCGAACTGTTCACCCTGCGGGCTGCCGTAGAGGTTGCTGACGTGCATCAGCGTGGCGGCCTGATCGGCGATCGCCTTCACCAGTTTCGGATGGCCATGGCCGAGCGCGTTCACCGCAATGCCGCTGGCGAAATCCAGGAAACGGCGGCCATCCTCGCTGATCAGATGGCACCCCTCGCCTCGCACTGGCCGCACCCCGCAGCGGGGATAAACGGGCATCAGGGCGGTGATCGACACGGGGCGTCTCCTTGAAAGAGCAAGGGCGGCCCAACAGGGACCGCCCTGACGCCCTGATACGGATTCGGTGCCGGGGGCGTCAACACCGTGAAAGGCGTGACGCCATAACCGGCGGATCAGCCCTTCGCCGCGTCCAGCGCCTGCGCCAGATCGGCGAGGATATCGTCGATATGTTCGAGCCCGATCGAAAGGCGGACGTAGCCAGCCGAGACGCCGGTCGCGAACTGTTCCTCTTCCGACAATTGCGAATGGGTGGTGGAGGCGGGATGGATCGCGAGGCTGCGCGCGTCGCCGATGTTGGCGACGTGGTAGAATAATTGGAGTGCATCGATGAAGCGCCGGCCGCCGTCGCGACCGCTGGCAAGCTCGATCCCGATCAGGCCGCCCAGCCCCCCGGTCAGGTAGCGATCGGCGCGGGCGCGCTGCTTCCCTTCCTGAACCGAGGGGTGGATGATGCGGGTGACGTCCGACCGGCCCTTCAGGAAATCGACCACCTTCAGCGCATTGTCGCAGTGGCGCGGCATCCGCAGCGGCAGCGTTTCCAGCCCCTGGAGGATCTGGAAGGCGTTGAACGGCGAGAGCGCGGCGCCGAGATCGCGCAACAGCACCGTGCGGGCGCGCAGCGCATAAGCGATCGGGCCGAGCGGCTTCGCCGCCTCCGCCCAGACGGCGCCGTGATAGCTGGGATCGGGCGTGTTGAGCAGCGGCTGACGCTCAGGATAGGCCGACCAGTCGAAATTGCCGCCGTCGACGATCATGCCGCCGATCGAGGTGCCATGGCCGCCGATATATTTGGTGGTCGAATAGACGACGATCGCCGCGCCATGGTCGAGCGGGCGGGCGAGCAGCGGGGCGGCGGTATTGTCGACGATGAGCGGGATGCCGAGCTCACGCCCGGCGGCGGCAATCTCCGCCAGCGGCGAGACAACCAGCTTCGGATTGGGCAAAGTCTCGACATACCAGGCGCGGGTGCGATCGTCAGAGGCAGCGGCGAAGGCGCCCGGGTCGCTCGGATCGACGAAACGGGTCTCGATCCCCATGTCGCGCAGCGTGTTGGCGAAGAGATTGTAGGTGCCGCCGTAAAGGTCGGTCGCGCTGACGATATTGTCGCCGGCGCGGGCGAGGTTCTGAACCGCATAGGCCGACGCTGCCTGACCGGATGCGACCGCGACCGCCGCCGCGCCGCCCTCGATCGCGGCGATCCGCTGTTCGAGGATGTCGGTCGTCGGGTTGCCGATACGGGTGTAGATGTTGCCGAGTTCCTGCAACGCGAACAGCCCGGCGGCATGATCGGCATCGCGGAACTGGTAGGAGGTCGTCTGGAAGATCGGCGGTGCTACCGATCCGGTGGCGGGATCCGCGCGCCAACCGGCATGCAGCGCCAGCGTTTCCGGACGGTAATTGGCCTTGCTCACGAACACTCTCCCTTGGCTTGGTTGCGGGAAGGCTATCGCCTCCACCCGCGATCGCGAACCTAGAAAGGGTTTGGACGCCCCAAGATGGTATCGCCGCGACGCCAGACCGAGCGGCGCGTGCGACGATCCCCCCTTCCCCGGCGATGCCCCGCCGGCGTATCCATGTGTGTTAAGTGATCAACACAGACGAATGGAGCATGTCACATGGCCGGTCCCTGGTCCCATCACGCCCGCACCGGGCTGTCGGACGATATCGATTTCGAGATCAAGGGACAGGAATTGCAGTTCGTCGAGATCGAGCTGGACCCGGGCGAAAGCGCGGTCGCGGAGGCGGGCGCCTTCGTGTGGAAGGATGCCTCGATCGAGATGACGACCGTCTTCGGTGACGGTTCGGGCGGCAGTGATGGCGGGTTCATGGGCAAGCTGCTGGGGGCGGGCAAGCGCCTTGTCACTGGTGAAAGCCTGTTCACCACGGTCTTCACGCATCGCGGATCGGGCAAGGCGCGGGTCGCCTTCGCCAGCCCGACGCCGGGGACGATCCTGCCGATCCGCCTCGCCGAGCTCGGCGGCACGCTGATCTGCCAGAAGGACAGCTTCCTTGCGGCGGCGAAGGGCGTGTCGATCGGCGTCGCGTTCCAGCGGCGGATGATGACCGGGCTGTTCGGCGGCGAAGGCTTCATCATGCAGAAGCTGGAGGGCGATGGCTGGGTGTTCGTTCAGATGGGCGGCACGCTGGTGGAGCGCGAGCTTGCCCCCGGCGAGCAATTGCACGTCGATACCGGCTGCCTTGCCGCGTTCACGCCGTCGGTCGATTTCGACCTGGAGATGGTGCGCGGCGTGAAAAGCATGATCTTCGGCGGCGAGGGCATGTTCTATGCGCGGCTGACCGGGCCGGGGAAAGTATGGGTCCAGTCGCTGCCCTTCGCACGGCTTGCGGGCCGGATGATGGCCGCAGCGCAAGGCGGCGGCGGCAACCGTGGCGAAGGATCGGCGCTGGGCGGGTTCGGCGATTTCATCGGCGGCAATCGATAGCCGCGCAACGGGGGCGGCGGGCCGCGTCGCCCCGCGATTTCGGGAGGTAGCCATGCTGGATCATGTGAGCATTGCGGTGGGCGACATGCGGCGCTCGCTTGCCTTCTATGACAAGGCGCTGGCGCCGCTCGGCATCACGCGGGTCATGGTGCAGGGCGGCAGCGAAGAATTGCCCGACCAGGTGGGCTATGGCGTCGGACCCAAGCCGTTCCTGTGGATCGCCAAGGGACGGGCGATCAGCGGCGCCATCCATATCGCGGTTGCGGCGCCCGACCGGGCCAGCGTCCAGGCCTTTCACGCCGCGGCGCTGGCGGCCGGCGGGCAGGACAATGGCGCGCCCGGCCTGCCGCCCCATTACCATCCGGGCTATTACGCGGCCTTCGTGCTCGATCCGGACGGGTGCAATCTGGAGGCCGTCCACCACAGTTTCTGAGGCGTGGTGGGCGGCCCCGGATGCTCAGCCGGCGGCGGCGTCGATCACCGCGGCGGTCATGCGCGAGAGGCAGATGAGCTTGCCCGCATCATCCTCGATCCGGATCGTCCAGACCTGAGTCGTGCGGCCGAGCTGCTCCGCCTTCGCGGTGGCGTGGACATAGCCGTCGCGCGCGGCGCGCACGTGATTGGCGTTGATGTCGAGCCCGACGGTCACCTTGCCGTCGGGCACCGCCATCGCGCCGGCGACCGATGCGACCGTTTCCGCCAGCACCACCGAGGCGCCGCCGTGGAGGCGGCCGAAGGGCTGATGCACCTTCTTGCCGACCGGCATCCGCGCGCGCAGCCAATCGTCACCGTGATCGGTGAACTCGATCTCCAGCAAGCCGGGGAGGACGCCCTCCCCCAAGCTGTTGAGCTGCGCGAGGTCGATCGGGCGGGTCCAGATCGCCATCAGTAGGACCGTCCGATCAGCACGCGCTCGACCGCCGGGCCGCCGGTGAAGATGCACGCCGCGCCGGGGTGGCCGGTCTGTCCCATCGGTGCGTTGCGGATGGTGAGCTTCAGCGCCTTCAGCCGCTCGACCACCTTGTCGAGTTCGGCGCCGGTGGGGCGCGACCAGGCGACGTCGGCCCAGCCGGGCTTCGCCGCGCTATCCGCGAACATCGCCTCGACCCCGGCCCAGTCATCGACCGGGCTGATGCTGGCCTTCAGCCGCTCGCTCGCCTCGGCATGGAGCGCGACCTGGATATCCTCGAGCATCGCGCCGGCCTGTTCGACGAACGTGTCCTGCGTGACGATCGCGCTGTCGAGCTTGCCATCCTCGCGATAGAGGCGGTCGCGGCGGACGACCGAGACGTTGCCGCCGGCCATGTCGCGCGGGCCGACCTCGACGATGATCGGTGCGCCCTTCTTCACCCAGCCCCAACGCTTGGTCGCGGCCTTGGCGGGCTTCAGGTCGAGCAGCGCGCGGACCGGCTCACCGAGCGCGGTCTGCTTCGCGAGCGAGGCCTGCAGCGCCTTGCAATAATCGACCAGCTCCGCGTCCTCGGGCTTGTCGCGCAGCATGGGGACGATCACGATCTGCCAGGGCGCGATGCGCGGCGGCACGCGCAGGCCGTCGTCATCGCCATGCACCATGATGACGCCGCCGATCATTCGGGTCGAGACGCCCCAGCTGGTGGTGTTGGCGAACTCAAGCTCGCCGCTCGCATTCTGGAAGCGGATGTTCTGCGCATGGGCGAAATTGGTGCCGAGGAAGTGGCTGGTGCCCGCCTGGAGCGCCTTGCCGTCCTGCATCATCGCCTCGATCGAATAGGTCGCGACGGCGCCGGGGAAACGCTCATTCTCCGGCTTCTCGCCAGCCACCACCGGGAGCGCGAGGCAGTTTTCGGCGAAGTCGCGATAGACCTCGAGCATCTTGAGCGTCTCTTCGCGCGCCTCGTCGGCGGTGGCGTGGGCGGTGTGCCCTTCCTGCCAGAGGAACTCGCTGGTGCGCAGGAACATGCGGGTGCGCATTTCCCAGCGGACGACATTGGCCCATTGGTTGATGAGCACGGGCAAGTCGCGCCACGACTGCACCCAGCGCGAGAAGGCGGTGCCGATCACCGTCTCGCTGGTCGGGCGGACGACCAGCGGCTCCTCCAGCTTCGCCTCGGGATCGGGGGTCAGGCCGCCCTTGCCGTCGGCGACGAGGCGATGGTGAGTGACGACCGCCATTTCCTTGGCGAAGCCTTCGACATGCTCGGCCTCCTTCTCGAAATAGGAGAGCGGGATGAAGAGCGGGAAGTAGCAGTTTTCGTGGCCGGTCGCCTTGATGCGATCGTCGAGCAGGCGCTGGATTCGTTCCCAGATGCCATAGCCCCATGGCCGGATGACCATGCAGCCGCGCACGCCCGATTCCTCGGCGAGGTCGGCTTCCGAAATGACGGCCTGGTACCAGGCGGCGAAATCCGCCTCGCGCGTGACGGGGAGTGCATGCTTGATCATCAGGCGCGGATAGCTTCTCGCGCGGTCGCTCGCTAGGGCCTGTTCCAATGGGTCAGGATAACGTTGTTCGCGCCATCGGCCTGCGCCTCACCTCCGTCGCGCTGTTTGCGACGATGAACGCGGTGATCAAGGTGGCGGAGGCTGAGGGTGCGGGGCTGGGCGAGATCCTGTTCTGGCGGCAATTCGGCGCGGCGCTGCTGGTGGTGTCGATCGTCGGGACGGGGCCGGGTTTCGCCTCGCTCAAGACGCAGCGGTTCGGGGCGCATGTGCTTCGCTGCGTGATCGGGCTGACGGCCATGACGCTGACCTTCTGGACGTTGCTGTTGCTGCCGCTGGCGGAGGCGACGACGCTGGGGTTCTCGATGCCGATCTTTGCCACGGTGCTGGGCGCGTTGTTGCTTCACGAAGCGACCGGGTGGCGGCGCTGGGCGGCGGTGCTGGCGGGGTTCGTCGGGGTGCTGATCGTGACCCAGCCGGGGGACGGACATATTCCGCCGCTGGGCATCGCGACCGGGCTTGGCGCGGCGTTCGGCACCGCGTGCATCTCCATCCTGCTGCGCACGCTGGGCAAGTCGGAGGCGGGATTGACCACCGTGTTCTGGTTTTCCACGCTGTCGCTGGTGCCGCTGTCGGCGGTTTATGCCGTGTCGGTGAAGGCGCATCCGCCGCTGGTGTGGGTGCTGCTGCTCGCGATCGGCCTGCTGGGCGGGGTGGCGCAGATCGCGATGACCCGGTCGCTGCAACTGGGTGACGTCAGCCTGGTGGTGCCGATGGATTATACCGCGCTGCTGTGGGCGACGCTGTTCGGCTGGCTGGTGTTCGGGATGCTGCCGGTGCCGAGCACCTGGCTGGGGGCGCCGATCATCATCGCGTCGGGCCTTTACATCGTGTGGCGCGAGCATGTGCGGCGGCAGAAGGAGACGAAGGGCGCGATTTCGATGGAGTGACGGCTTGCGGGGATGGTGATGATCGGACACCTAGCCTGACATGCCCTTCGTCACTTCGCTGGCGCTTGTCGCCGCCGCCGTCGCCCCTGCCCCTGCCGCCACCGCCGCGGATGCCGCCTTTGACGCGATCTGGCGCGCGGAATGGGCGTGGCGGCAAAGCGAGGGACTGGCGGATGCTGGCCCGGGCGTGGTGGATGACCGCCTGCCCGACGTGTCCGCCGAGGCGCACGCCAGGCGGCTGGCGTATTGGAAGGGGACGCTGGCGAAGCTCGACGCGGTCGATACCAAGCGGCTGTCGCCCGACACGCTGATCGACTGGCAGGTCTATCGCGCGCAGATCGCCGCGCTGATCGACGAGGAGCAGTTCCGCGAGTGGGAGAAGCCGCTGAACGGCGACAGCGCGTTCTGGAGCGACCTGCATTATACCGCGCGCGGCAGCTTCGCCGGGGGCGAGAAGGATTACTGCCGCTATCTGAGCTGGCTGCGCACCATGCCGCGCTACCTGGGCCAGCAGACCGACAATATGCGGCTGGGCCTGAAGCGCGGCTTCACCCCGCCCGCCGTCATCATGCAGGGCCGCGACAAGGCGGTGGAGACGATCGCCACGGCGACCGACCCGACGACGGTGGTCTATTACCAGCCGTTCGCCAAGCTGCCCGCCTCCATCCCGGCCGATCGCCGTGCGGCGTTGCAGGCCGAGGCGCGCGCGATCATCGCGGACGCGATCGTGCCAGCGCACAAGACGCTGCTGACGTTCCTGCGCGGCGAATATTTCCCGGGCATGACCGACGAGCTGGCGGCGACGCGCTATGACAATGGCCAGGCTTATTACCGCAGCCGGATCCGCGCGTTCACCACGCTGGACATGACGCCCGACGCGATTCACGCGCTGGGCCTCGCCGAGATCGCCAAGATCCGCGCCGAGATGGAGCAGGTGAAGAAGGACGCCAAGTTCGACGGCGACCTGCCGGCGTTCCTGAAGTTCCTGCGCACCGACCCGCAATTCTACCCCAAGACCGCCGACGAGCTGATGAAGGAGGCGGCGTGGCACGCCAAGCGGTTCGACGCGATGGCGGGCAAGTGGTTCGGCCGGCTGCCGCGGCAGCGGTTCGCGATCATCGAGGTGCCGCCCGATATCGCGCCCTTCTACACCGCCGGGCGCGGGGGGCCGGGGACGTATCTGGTCAACACCTATGACCTGCCGTCGCGGCCGCTGTTCCAGCTGCCGGCGCTGACGCTGCATGAAAGTGCGCCGGGGCATGCGTTCCAGATGCCGCTGTCGATCGAGAACAGCACGCTGAAGCCGTTCCGGCGCAACAGCTATATCTCGGCATTCGGGGAAGGATGGGCGCTGTACACCGAGCGGCTGGGCGACGAGATGGGGTTCTATCGCACGCCCTATGAGCGGTTCGGCATGCTGTCATATCAGGCGTGGCGCGCGGCGCGGCTGGTGATCGACACCGGCATCCACGCCAAGGGCTGGACCCGCGACCAGGCGCTGCAATATTTCCGCGAGAACACCGCGCTGAGCAAGCATGAGATCACCACCGAGGTCGATCGCTACATCGGCTGGCCGGGACAGGCGCTGAGCTATTACCTCGGCCAGCTGGCGGTGCAGCGATCGCGCGCCAAGGCGGAACAGGCGCTGGGCGACCGGTTCGACATCCGCAACTTCCACGATCTGGTGCTGAGCCTTGGCAGCGTGCCGATCCCGGTGCTGGAGGCGCGCGTCGATCGCTTCATCGCGGAAGGGGGACCATCGCCCTACCCCAAGGAACCCGCCGCCTGACGCCGAGCGTTTAGCCCGGCATGGATGACAATCTGGCGCTGGGCCTAAAACGGTCGGCCGAAATGGCCGCGGTGTTCATGATCGGCGACGGTCTGCTTGGGCTGCTGCAGCCCAAGCGCCATGTCGCGCTGTGGCGATCGGAGGTCGACGCGGTGGATGCGCTGGTCCGCCCGTTCGGCGGCCATCCGGGACGGCGCCGGCTGTACGGGCTGGCGCAGATCGGCGCGGGGATCGTGCTGGCGGCGTCGCTCAGGCCGAAGCGGAACAGCGACTGACGGTTGTCCGATCGGCCGGCGTGATCAGGAGATGATCGCGATCAGGCCGGCGAGCGTGACGGCAAGCGCGAGGCCGAACAGGATCAGCCACGGCCGCAAGGACTGCCCCTGCCGGGCGCGGCGCGCCATCCCCAAGGTGCCAAGCAGCGCACCGAGCGCCATCGAGATCGGCACCACGCCGCCAAGCATCGCGATGCCGGGCTTGGGATCATCGTTGAGCGGCGGCAGGCGCAGCACATTGTGCCACAAATGGACGACGAGCAGCGCGGCGAGCAGCCCCAGCGCCGCGCCGCCGACAAGGCCGGCGGTGCCCGCCAGCACCGCCCTGCCCGTCATTTACTCGGCCGCCTCGCTGGTGACGACCGGCGGCTTCCACACCAGCTTCGGCTT
>CAYMIU010000012.1:0-65961 GCA_964390515.1 uncultured Stakelama sp. | reverse complement strand
CTCGTCGAGGCGGCTGCGCGGCGCGAAGTGCGGCGCGGTCTTGAGGCTCTGGTCGCCGGCCTTGGCGCGTTCGGCCACCGAGCGAAGCGCGCCGATGAACTGATCGAGCGCGGCCTTCGATTCGGTCTCGGTCGGCTCGACCAGCATCGCGCCATGGACGACCAGCGGGAAATACATGGTCATCGGGTGGAAGCCCTCATCGATCAGCGCCTTGGCGACGTCGATCGTCGAGAAGCCTTCGGGGAAGCCTTCGTCGGAGAAGATCGCCTCGTGCATGCACGGGCCGGAGAAGGCGAACGGCGCGTCGAGCGTGTCCTCGAGGCTGCGCAGGACGTAATTGGCGTTGAGCACCGCATCCTCGGCGACCTGGCGCAGGCCGTCGGCGCCGTGGCTGAGGATATAGGTCAGCGCGCGGGTGAACATGCCCATCTGGCCGTGGAAGGCGGTCATGCGGCCGAACGTGTCGGGGTGATCGTCGCCGGCCGTCTCTTCCTCGATCAGCGCGATATGGCCGTCCTTCATCCGCGCGGTGAAGGGCAGCGGGCCGAATGGCGCCAGCGCCTCCGACAGCACGGTCGGGCCGGAGCCCGGGCCGCCGCCGCCGTGCGGCGTGGAGAAGGTCTTGTGCAGGTTGATGTGCATCGCATCGACGCCAAGGTCGCCCGGACGCACGCGGCCGACGATCGCGTTGAAGTTCGCCCCGTCGCAATAGACGTAGGCGCCCGCCGCGTGGACCGCGTCGGAGATCGCCTTCAGATCACGCTCGAACAGGCCGCAGGTGTTGGGGTTGGTGATCATCACCGCCGCGACATCCGGGCCGAGCCGCGCCTTCAGCGCCTCCGTATCGACGCGGCCTTCGGGCGTTGCGGGGATGTCCTCCACGCTGAAGCCGGCGAAGGCGGCGGTCGCCGGATTGGTGCCGTGGGCGCTTTCGGGGACCAGCACGACCTTGCGATGGCCCTCGCCGCGCTTTTCCAGCGCCGCCTTGATGCACAGGATGCCGCACAGCTCGCCATGCGCGCCCGCCTTGGGGCTCATCGCGACGCCGTGCATGCCGGTCAGCTCGATCAG
This sequence comes from uncultured Stakelama sp., assembly GCA_964390515.1. GTDB lineage: Bacteria > Pseudomonadota > Alphaproteobacteria > Sphingomonadales > Sphingomonadaceae > Sphingomonas. The sequence goes on along the minus strand of CAYMIU010000012.1, from coordinate 64,890 downwards.
CCACACCGCCAGTTCGTTGATGACGCCGAGCGCGCCCTGCACCGTATCGACCGGCTGGAGCGGGTGAACGTCGGCGAAGCCCGGCAGGCGCGCCATCTTCTCGTTGAGGCGCGGGTTGTGCTTCATCGTGCACGAGCCGAGCGGGAAGAGGCCGAGGTCGATGGCGTAATTCTGCCGGCTGAGGCGGGTGTAGTGACGCACCGTCTCCGGCTCGCTGAGGCCCGGCAAGCCGATCGGCGCGGTGCGCGCGAGATTGCCGAGGCGGCCCGTCGTGGTGACGGGCTCCGCCACTTCGACGCCGGTCGTATCGGTCGAACCGATCTCGAAGATCAGCGCTTCCTCAAGCATCAGCGCCTTGTTGCCGGTGAACGTCGGCGAAGCCGCGCTGCCACTCTGCGGCGTCGTCGGACGCCAGCCACTCTGGTTCAAGGCCATGAGATCATTGCCCTTTCAGCGTCGCGGCGACGGTCGCCGACGACGATTGCAAAAAACGAATGTTGAGGAAGTTGAGGCGATAGCGCGTTTTTTTTCCAACGTCGCGACGATGCGCTGTCGCGGGTCGCAGTCAGAAAAGGCGCGTGATCAGCCATGTTCCGAGAGAACCATGACTTTTCCAACTTTTGAAGGGGGCTGGCCGTGCGCTTTTCGCGCGGATTACGCGAGACCCATTCAGCGTGCCCGTGAACTTCCCCCTCCGTGCCGGGCAACGCCGCGACACTGGCCGCGAGCGTCGTGCCTCGGGCACGTCCCTTGACTGCGCTCCGGACGAGCGGAGGGGGCGTGTTCCCGAATGAGCGGCGAGCCGAGGTCACGCCAGCGCTGCTTCCAGCGCGGTCGCCAGTGCTTCCACGTCCTCTGCCGTCGTCGTTTCGGTGACGGCGACGACGAGGCCGTTCTCCAGCGCCGCTTCACCCGGATAGAGCCGTCCGAGCGACACGCCGGCGAGAATGCCCTGGTCGGCAAGTGCGCGGACGATCGGGCGCGCCTCATGCCCGAGATCGAGCGTGAATTCGTTGAAGAAGGTGTCGTTCACGAGGGTGACGCCCGGCACCTTGGCAAGCCGTTCTGCCGCGGCGACCGCGCCGGCGTGGTTCGTCGCGGCCAGCGCCCTCAGGCCAGCCTCACCCAGCAGCGTCATGTGGATCGAGAAGGCCAGCGCGCAGAGGCCCGAGTTGGTGCAGATGTTGCTGGTCGCCTTCTCGCGGCGGATGTGCTGCTCACGCGTGGAGAGCGTAAGCACGAAGCCGCGGCGGCCGTCGGCGTCCACCGTCTCGCCGCACAGGCGGCCGGGCATCTGGCGGACATATTTGTCCTTGCAGCCGAACAGGCCCACGTACGGCCCGCCGAACTGGATGCCGACGCCGATCGACTGGCCCTCGCCGACGACGATATCCGCGTCCATCTCACCCGGCGACTTGATCGCGCCCAGCGCCACCGGCTCGGTAACGACGGCGATCAGCAGCGCCTTCTTCGCGTGGCAAGCGTCGGCCAGCGGCCGGAGATCGGTGATGCGGCCGAGGATGTCGGGATATTGGACAACGACGCAGCTGGTGTCGTCATCGATGCTGGCGATCAGCGCGTCGACGTCTGTCTCTGCGGTCAGCGCCGGGAGCGACGTTTCGAGCGAGTCGCCGGTGTACTTGGCCATCGTCTTCGCGACGGAGACGTAATGCGGGTGGAGGCCGCCCGACAGGATCGCCTTGGCGCGCTTGGTGATGCGGCGCGCCATGCCGATCGCTTCCCAGCAGGCGGTGGAGCCGTCGTACATCGATGCGTTGGCCACATCGGTCCCGAGCAGGCGCGCGACCTGCGTCTGGAACTCGAACAGCATCTGCAGCGTGCCCTGCGCGATTTCCGGCTGATAGGGCGTGTACGCGGTCAGGAACTCGCCGCGCTGGATCAGGTGATCGACGCTGGCGGGGACATGGTGGCGGTACGCGCCGCAGCCGAGGAAGAAAGGCGCTTCGCCCGCAGACAGATTCTTCCGCGCGAGCTTCGTCATGTGGCGTTCGACCGCCAGTTCGCTGGCGTGCGCGGGGAGGTTCGCGATCGGGCCGGACAGGCGCGCGGATTCGGGCACGTCGACGAACAGGTCATCGATCGAGCCGGCGCCGATGACGGCGAGCATCTCGCGGCGGTCGTGGTCGGTAAGCGGTAGGTAGCGCATTCGATACACTCCTCCCCTCCCCATCAGGGGAAGGGCTGCGGGTGGGGTGTCTCAGTCCCTCCGGGCATCGCGCTCGCGGAGGGGCCCCACCCCGACCCCTCCCCTGAAGCGGGAGGGGCTAGATTGGATCAGAGCTTGGCGACGAACGCCTGATAGGCGGTTTCGTCCATCAGCCCGTCGAGCTGCGAGGCGTCCGACAGGGTCAACTTGAAGAACCAGCCCTCACCCTCCGGATCGGTGTTCACCAGGCCCGGCTCGTCGGCGAGCGCGGCGTTGCCCTCGATCACGGAGCCCGAGACCGGCGAATAGACGTCGCTGGCAGCCTTCACGCTTTCGACCACGGCGGCCTCGTCGCCCTTGGCGAGCGACTTGCCGGCTTCCGGCACGTCGACGAACACGATGTCGCCGAGCTGGCCCTGCGCATAATCGGAGATGCCGACCGTGCCGACATCACCGTCGACGTCGATCCACTCATGATCCTCGGTGAAATAACGGCTCATTTACTTCGCTCCTCGGACGTAGCGGTGGGGGACGAATGGCATGGCAGTGACGGTGGCGGCGTGAACCTTGCCACGCTGCGAAAGCTGGATGCGGGTGCCGGGCGTCGCCATCGCGAGCGGAACGTACGCCATGGCGATCGGTGCCCCGACCGTGGGCGCGAAGCCGCCGGAGGTGACGTTGCCGACGGTGTTGCCGTCCTCATCGACCACGGTCGCGCCCTCGCGCACCGGCTGGCGTCCCTCGACCAGCAGGCCGACCCGCTTGGCGGCGGGGCCGTTCTCACGCTCCGCCAGGATGCGCTCGGCGCCGGGGAAGCCGCCTTCCTCGCGGCGGCGCTTGAACAGCGCGAAGCCGAGGTCCGCCATCACCGGCGTCGTCTCGGGCGAGAGGTCATGGCCGTAGAGCGGGAGGCCGGCCTCAAGACGCAGCGAATCGCGGGCGCCAAGGCCGATCGGCTTCACCTCGGGCTGCTCCAGCAGCGCATCGGCGAACGCCTCGGCAGCCTCTGCCGGGATCGAGATCTCGAAACCGTCCTCGCCGGTATAGCCCGAGCGGCTGATCCACAGATCATGCCCCTGCCAGGTGAAGGGCGCGGCCTGCATGAATACCAGCGCATCGACGCCGGGAACCAGCCGCACCAGCGCGTCCACTGCCTTGGGGCCCTGAAGCGCCAGCAGCGCATGGTCCTCCATCAGGTTCAGCGTGATGTCGTCGGGCAGATGATCGAGCATGTGCGCGATGTCGTCGTACTTGGTCGCGCCATTGACGACCATGTAGATGCGCTCGCCATCCTCGTCTGCGGGGAGGCGCGTCAGCATCAGATCATCGAGGATGCCGCCGTTTTCGTCGAGCAGCAGCGAATAGCGTGCGCGATTGAGCGCGAGGCCGGCGATGTCGGCCGGCATCATCGCCTCGAGCGCGGGCACCAGCCCCTCGCCGCGTAAGGTGATCTGGCCCATGTGGCTGACATCGAACAGGCCGGCGCTTTCGCGCGTCCACAGATGTTCGGCCATGATGCCTTCGAACTGCACGGGCATCCAATAGCCCGCGAATTCGACCATCCGGCCGCCGTGCGCACGATGCCAGCCGTCGAGCGGCAGCGTCATGGTTTCGATGATTACGTCTTCGTCGTCGTGATCGCTCATCGCGGATCGTCCGTCTTCAAGGGCGATCGTCCCGCCGTGGTGGCGAAACGAACCGGACCCCCTCTGTCACGGAACCTGAGAGCTTTCGCACGGATAACCCGTGCTTACACCTTCGGTGGGCCGCGCCGTTTGGCGGGGCCGCTTTCCAGAGCGTCGATGGGTATGCGCGGTCCCTGCTGCCTGAGAGATTCCGGGGTGGTTGCTCCTTCGGCGGCGGATGGGGCCTGAAAGGCCGCCCGCACTCTCCCGCGCGCCCACGCCGGTTGCCCGGCATCGACATTTGCGCCTGTGGCGAGGTGCGCGGGGCGAGTCAATCGCCCATCAGCGCGGGCCGTGGCTCAACGCTGCGCGTTGTAGCGCAGCTGCTCCTCGGTGAGCTGGAAACCCACCAGCGCCTCGAAGCTGGCGGAGAGCACCGCCTGGCGCACATCCGGCGCCGACAGCGGATCGATCGCGGCATCCTCGTCGCCCGCCTTGCGCTTGCGGGTCAGGCGCTCGCGGACCGAGTCCGGCAGCGTCGCGGCGGCGCGGCTGACGCTGGCACTGGCCTGCGCGCTGGTGCTGGCGATCGCCTGGCCGGCATCGAAGTGAACGGTGACCTGGCCGACGCGCTTCGCCACCACCTGCGTGCCGCCGCGCACGATGGTGATGAAATAGGGCAAGGTCACATCACGCGCCGCATCGGTGCGGGCGCGGCGGGCGCGCACGTCGAAGGTGACGGTGCTGGTGACGTCCTGCCCAGCGTCGTTGCAGGTGCCGCGGACATTGGTGATCAGCGCGGAAACGTCGATCGCGCTCGCGTCGCGGCTGGCGGGGGGATCGAACAGCGTGATGTCGCCCGTGCCCGCCGGCACGCCCACCACCGGGCACACGGAGCGGACCGAACTGATGCCGACACCGCCATCGACGAGAATGTCCCCGCTCTTGGCGCAACCGCCGGCGAGCAGGAGCAGGGCGATAGGAGCGACGGTGATGCGGAAGGACACGTGGCGGACACCTTATACGATACGGCCGCGCTCATAACCGCCTTCCGTGCGGGCAGGCAATCGCGTAAGCGCGGGGCCATGACCGACAAGCCTGTGCTCGAACTGCTGATCGCCGCGCCGCGCGGCTTCTGCGCCGGGGTGGACCGCGCGATCCGCATCGTCGAACTCGCGATCGAGAAGCACGGCGCGCCCGTCTTTGTCCGGCACGAGATCGTCCACAACAAGTTCGTTGTCGATACGCTGAAGGCGAAGGGCGCGGTGTTCGTCGAGGAGCTGGACGAGGTGCCCGATGGCGCGCCGGTCGTCTTCTCGGCGCATGGCGTGCCCAAGTCCGTGCCGGCCAACGCCGAGGCGCGCGGGCTTGAATATCTTGACGCGACCTGCCCGCTCGTGTCGAAGGTGCATCGCCAGGCGGAGCGGCTGGTCGCGGCCGGGCGCCACATCCTGTTCATCGGCCATGCCGGCCATCCCGAGGTGATCGGGACCTTCGGCCAGGTGCCGCAGGGCGCGATGACACTGGTCGAGGATCTGGCGAATGCCCAGAGCATCCAGCCGGCCGACACCGAGAACCTCGCCTTCCTGACGCAGACCACGCTGTCGGTGGACGACACGTCGGAGATGGTGCGCACGCTGCAGCGCCGCTTCCCCAGCATCCAGGCGCCGCGCGGGGAGGACATCTGCTACGCCACGTCGAACCGCCAGGCGGCGGTGAAGGCAATCGCCAGCGCGTGCGACGCAGTGCTGGTGATCGGCGCGCCCAACTCGTCGAACTCGCTTCGTCTGGTCGAAGTGGCCGAGCGCGAGGGCGTGCGCGCGGCGCTGATCCAGCGGGCGAGCGATCTCGACTGGGCGTTCCTCGATGGTGTGCGCACGCTGGGGCTGACGGCGGGCGCGTCCGCGCCGGAGTTGCTGGTGCGCGAGCTCGTCGAGCGGCTGGCGACCCGATACGCGGTGAGCGAGCGCGAGGAGGAGACGACGCGCGAGACGATCGCCTTCAAGCTGCCGCGCGCGCTGGAAGAAGCGGCCTGAGCCGGGCTCGGGGCACAAGATAGTATCGGTAAAGGGAGACGCCGGCGTGTGCGGGCGTGACAGGTGAATGGCGGTCTACACGCATGTCTCGGCGGAAGCGCTCGCCGATTTCCTCCGGCGCTACGACGTGGGCGAACTCGTCTCCGCCAAGGGCATCGCAGAGGGCGTGGAGAACTCCAACTACCTCGTCGACACGACGCGCGGCCGCTTCATCCTGACGCTGTACGAAAAGCGCGTGGCGGCGGATGACCTCCCCTTCTTCATGGCGCTGCTCGATCACCTCGACGCAAAGGGCCTGCCGGTGCCGCCCGCGATCAAGGATCGCGAAGGGCGCGAGATCCAGGAGCTGGAAGGGCGCCCGGCCTGCCTGATCAAGTTCCTGTCGGGTGTGTCGCTGTCGCACCCCACGCCGGCACAGGCGCTGGCAGCGGGCGATGCGATGGGCGCGATGCACCGCGCCGTCGCCGATTTCCCGGAGACGCGCGAGAACTCCATGGGCGTGGCGACATGGCGGCCGCTGTTCGAGCGTTGCGGCCGTAGCCTGGATGAGATCGCGCCTGGCCTCTACGACCAGCTCGGCCGCGCGCTGGACGATGTGCTGGCACACTGGCGCCCCGAGGCGTTCGATCAGGGCGCCATCCATGCCGATCTCTTCCCCGACAATGTACTGATGCTGGGCGACCGGGTGACGGGGCTGATCGACTTCTACTTCGCCTGCACCGACATCCGCGTTTACGATCTGGCGGTGATGCACAGTGCCTGGTCGTTCGATTCGCACGGCCGCGCGTTCGATGCCGCGATCGGCGACGCGCTGATCGAGGGGTATGAGCGCCACTATACGCTCTCCGACTTCGAGCGGGCGCAGTTCGCAACGCTGGCGAGCGGGGCGTGCATCCGCTTTGCGCTGTCGCGCGCGTGGGATTGGCTCAATACGCCGGCCGATGCGCTGGTGATGCGCAAAGACCCCCTCGCTTATGTCCGCCGGCTCGACCATTACCGCGCCGCATGAGCGAATTACCCAAGGTCGAAGCCTTCACTGACGGCGCTTGCAAAGGAAATCCCGGGCCCGGCGGCTGGGGCGCGGTGCTGCGCATGGGCGAGCACGAAAAGGAATTGTCCGGCGGCGAGCCGGTCACCACCAACAATCGGATGGAGCTGACCGCCGCGATCGAGGCGCTGAAGGCGTTCACGCGCCCCTGCAGCGTGACGCTCTACACCGACAGCCGGTATGTCATGGACGGGCTGACCAAGTGGATCCACGGCTGGCGCCGCAACGGCTGGAAGACGGCCGACAAGAAGCCCGTGAAGAACGTGGAGCTGTGGCAGGCGCTGGTCGAGGCGGCCGATCGCCATCAGGTGCAATGGCAATGGGTGAAGGGCCACGCCGGCCACCCCGAGAACGAGCGCGCCGACAAGCTGGCAAGCGACGCCGCGATGGCTGCGGGCAAGCGCGCCTGACAGGCCGTGCGCGGCGTGCAGGCGCCGCGCCGACCTTTCACAGCGTCAGAACCGCCCGGGCGAATAGCGGGCGATGTCGATCCCGAGTTCGGGCTCCTCGCCCATCAGCAGGGCTGCACCGATCATCGCCGCCGCCGGCGCGGTCTGGATGCCGAAGCCGCCCTGCCCCGCGAACCAGAAGAAGCCCGAGGTACGCGGATCGAAGCCGTAGACCGGCAGGCGGTCAGGCGCAAAACTGCGCAGGCCGGCCCACTTGCGCTCCACCTGCGTGACCCGCCAGTCGACGACATGCTCCAGCCGGTCGATCGCAATCGCCACGTCGAGTTCCTCGGGCTGTGCGTCGCAGGGATCGCAAGGCGTCTCGTCATGCGGGCTGAGCCACAGGCGGCCGCCGGCCTCCGGCTTGAAGTAGAATTCGCCGCCGAGATGCGCGACGTGGGGGATCGCCGGCGTGGACGGCGGATCGGTCTGCAGTTGGACGAGCGTCCGGCGATAGGGCTGGATGCCGAGCGGTGCCGCGCCGGCGATGGCCGCCACTGGATCGGCCCAGGCACCCGCGGCATCGACCAGGATCTCAGCCTCGAACTCCCCGGCACGTGTCTCGATGCGCCACTGCGTGCCGTGACGGGTCGCGGCGGTAAGCGAGGCGCCGAACACCAGCGTGGCGCCCGCCCGCCGCGCGCGGGCGATCGCATCGGCATGAAGCGCGGCAACGTCGATATAGGCGCAGCTGCGCTCCATCACGCCGACCGTCCAGCCCGGCCGCAGCCCGGAAAGATAATCGCGCGGTTCCACCCGCTCCAGATCGACGCCGGTACCGGCGAACTCGGCGAGGAACGCTTCGGCGCGCGCCTCATCCTTCGCCTCCCCGACGTGCAGCGATCCAAGCGGCTCCAGGAAGCCGCCATCGCGCAGCGGGGCGCCGGAAAGCGACGTCAGCGGCTGGATGCCTGGCCCGCCATAGGTTTCCGACCAGAAGGCGGCGGACCGCCCCGTCGCGTGATAGCCGGCGACGTCCTCCGCCTCGAGCAGCAGGACGCGGGCCCGGTCACCGATTTCGGCGGCGAGCGTGGCACCGGCAATCCCGGCGCCGACGATGGCGATGTCGTATATCATGGCGCCTCGGCTGTAAGGAACGTGTCGATTGCGGCAAGCGCCCGATCACGCACCGGATCAGCCTCGCGCAGGATTTCGTGCGCCGACTCGCGACCGAAGCGGACGAGTTGCGCATTGGGCAGCCGCCCGGCAACCTCGATCGCCGCGCGTGGATCGACCAGCCCGTCCGCCTCAGCGACCAGCATCAGGATCGGCGTCGCTAGCGTCGCAAGCCGCGGATCGGCGCGCTGCAGCCGGGTCGAGGCGAAGGCTTCGACCAGCCATGACCAGCTCGGCGGCCCGAGCTTGATCTCCGGCTCCTGCTCATACCAATATTGCTCGTCCTCATAGCGGCTGCGATCGCTGGTCAGCAGCTTCTGCCGATCGAGCCGCGCGCCAGGGCGCTCATGCCCCTTCCACGCGGGCCGCGCCGGATCGCCGAGGCCGCGCACGAAGCGCGCCAGCCGCTCGGCCATTCCGGCGCCGATCGGTGCCTTCAGCCCCAACATCGGGGCGATCAGCACCGCGGCTGACGGATCGATCGCCTGTTCGAGCATCGCGCGCAGCACGAGATGGCCGCCCATCGAATGGCCCATCACGACGCGCGAGCCGTGCGCGTCCAGCGTTCGCCAGACGGAGGCCAGATCCTCTATCCACGGCGCAAAATCGGTGGCGTGGCCGACATGCGGGTCCGGGCTGAGCCGGCCCGAACCGCCCTGCCCGCGCCAGTCGAAGGCGGTGATCGACCAGCCCGCTGCATGCCAATGCTCGAACGCCTCGAGATATTTCTCGATCACGTCGCCGCGGCCACCCTGGAACAGGATCGTGCCGCGCCCGGTGCCGGGCCAGTCGAAGCGGCGCAGCGGCCAGCCATCCGGCGCCGCCCAGCGCGTGATCGCGGCCTCTGCCGGCAGCGCGCGGCGGATCGAGCGTGGTGTCATCATGCCCAGGCGCTGGTTACGGTTTGGCAAGCCATTCCGTCTACTGCCGTTCCTTCATGGGGTGGGACGTACTTTCCTGGTTGTTGCCGGCACTGCTGGTCCTGCTGCTCGTTTCGGCGGGCGTCGAGGATGCGCGTACCCGCGAAATCGCCAATTGGAAGAACGCTGCGATCGCGCTGATGGCTCCGCTTTGGTGGGTCTCGATCGGGCTGTCACCCTGGCCCGACATGGCGATCCAGATCGGCATGGCGGCGATGGTGCTGACGCTGTTCTGCGTCGCCTTCCACTTCGGCCAGATGGGCGGCGGCGACGTGAAGCTGATCGCAGCGCTGGCGCTGTGGCTGCCGTTTACGCCGCTGATGCAGATGCTACTGCTGATGTCAGTGCTCGGCGGGGCTCTTACGCTGGTGATGCTAATAGAGCACAAGTTACGCAAGAACGAGCGCGTGCTCGAGATACCATATGGCGTCGCCATCGCAATAGCCGCGCTACTCGGCCTGCGCGAACCGCTTCTTAACCAATTCACGTAATCATATGCCGGCAATCAAAGAACAGCCCGCGCTGATGCGAAAGGCATGACAGGTCATGGATAGTCGGAAGGTCATCTTGCTGGTGGGTGCGTTGTTCGTCGCCGCGATCACCGCATTCATGGCACGCACGCTGATCATGGGCAGCAGTGCCCCGATGGCGACCGCCATGCCGAACGAGGCGCAGACGATAAACGGGCCCAAGGTGCTGGTCGCCACGCGCGCCCTGCCCGTCGGCACGATCATCGATCCCGGCTCGGTCAAGTTCCAGCCCTGGCCACAGGAACTCGTCGAGGGCGCCTATTTCCAGGAACTGCCGGAATTCGACATGAAGACCGTGCTTGGCACGGTGGTGCGCAATCCGATCACCGCCGGCCAACCGATCACGCAGGGCGCGCTCGTGAAGCCCGGCGATCGCGGTTTCCTGGCTGCAGCGCTCGGCCCGGGCATGCGCGCCGTGACGGTGCCGGTGTCGACCCAGTCGTCCGTCGCCGGCTTCGTGTTCCCCGGTGACCGCGTCGACCTGCTCTTGACCCAGGCGGTCGAGGGCGGCGGCGATGGCCCGCCGCTGAAGGCCGCCGAGACGATCATGCGCAACCTCCGCGTTCTGGCGACCGACCAGCGCACCAGCCAGGAGAAGGACGAGAGCGGCAACACGGTCGTGCGCACCTTCTCGAACGTGACGATCGAGGCGACGCCGAAGATCGCGGAGCAGATCGCGGTGGCGCAGACGCTCGGCTCGCTCTCGCTGTCGCTGCGCTCGATCGCGGACAATACCGCCGAGCTCGAACAGGCGATCGCATCGGGTGACGTGAAAGTACCCGAAGGCACCGATCCGAAGGCCGAGAAGGCGATGCTGCTTCAGCTCGCCACTGCGCCGCAAGCGGGCAACAGCACCTATGCCGTTGGCGCAGACGTCTCGCGCTTCCAGCGCCGCACGGTGCCGGGGAAGACCGAACAGCCGGCGATGAACGGCCCGGTGATGGCCGGCGGCGTGCCCGGTGCGCCCTATCCCGGCGCAGCCGTGCCGGTGTCCGGCCCGGTGGTGCGGATCGCGCGCGGAAATTCTGTGACCGAGGTTCCGGTCGGGGGGAAGAACTGAAGATGCGTATTCGCTCGACATCGATCGGCCGCCCGCTCGCGGTTGCGCTTGCCGCCGCCACGCTCGGCACGCCGGCCGCAGCGCCCGCCCAGAGCGTCTCGGCACGCCCGGAAACGCTCTCCGTCGCGACGGACCGCGGCCGCCTGATCACCCTGCCGCGGCCGATGAGCGACCTGTTCGTCGCCAATCCCGAAATCGCGGACGTGCAGGTGCGCTCGCCCACCCAGCTCTATGTCTTCGGCAAGAAGGCGGGCGAGACGACGGTGTCCGCCACGGCCAAGGGCGGCGCGGTGGTTTATGCAGCCACGGTTCGCGTCGGCAACAATTTCGACACGCTCGGCCAGATGCTGGCCATGGCGATGCCGGAAGCGAACGTTACGACGACGACGATGAACGGCCTGGTGCTGCTCACCGGCACCGTGGCGAGCCCCGATGATGGTGCCGAGGCCGAACGCCTGGTGCAGGCGTTCGTCGGCGAAGGCACGAAGGTGATCAGCCGGCTGCGCACGGCGACGCCGCTGCAAGTGAACCTGCAGGTGCGCTTCGCGGAGGTGAGCCGCAGCTTCGTCAAGAACATCGGCAGCAATTTCGCCACTGTGGATCAGACCGGCGGGTTCAAGTTCGGCCTGTCGCGCGGCCGGGTGGTCGGCCCGCAGTTCACGCCGGGCGGGCCGCTGGGTGTTGGCTTCACCGCGGCGCCGGTTGGTGGCTCACTGGTGACCCAGGGCTCGAATGCCACGACGGCCGGCCTTGCCGGCAAGCTGCTCGGCCTCGACGTGCTCGGCGCGCTCGATCTGGGTGAACGGATCGGCCAGGTGACGAGCCTTGCCAACCCGAACCTCACTGCGCTGTCCGGCGAGACGGGCACGTTCCTCGCCGGCGGTGAAATCCCGATCCCGATCGTGCAGGGACTTGGCGGCGTCGGCGTCGAATACAAGCAATATGGCGTGAGCCTCGCCTATACGCCCACGGTGCTGGCGGATGGCCGGATCTCGCTGCGCGTGCGGCCGGAAGTGTCGCAGCTCGACTATTCGAACGCGGTGACGGTGGGCGGCGCGCAGGTGCCGGGCCTCACGACGCGGCGGACCGAGACTACGGTGGAGCTTGGCTCCGGCCAGAGCTTCATGATCGCCGGGCTGCTGCAGAACAACCACAACAACTCGATCGATAAGACCCCCGGCATTGGTGACGTGCCGATCCTGGGCGCGCTGTTCCGCTCGAACGGCTTCCAGCGCAACGAGACCGAGCTGGTGATCGTCATCACGCCGTATCTGGTGAAGCCGGTCAACGCGAACGACATCGTGCTGCCGACCGACGGCTACAAATCGCCGACTGACGTGGAGCGCGTGCTGCTCGGGCAGCTGAGCTCGGGCAGATCGGGCGAGACCCGGCCAAAGCCGAGCATGGAAGCGCTGCCGCCGGCCGCGCCGTCGGTCGGGGCGGTGGCGCCTGTCGCACCGGTTCCGCTGCCGGGCACGTCCGCGCCAGCCGCCGCGGACGCCAAGGCGCCTCGCAAGAGCAGCAAGAAGGGCGGCGGCTCTGCCCCTGCCCCCGGCTTCTCGATCAACTGATGATGACGGACGGGAACATCATGATGCTCAAGCGCTCGCTCCTCCTCGCCATCGCACCGGCTCTGCTTCTCGCCGGGTGCACCGGCACGCAGAACCGCGGACTGGAATCGGTCCATCAGCCGGTCGTCTCGCGCGCCGATTACGCCTTCGACGTCGGCGCCGGGCCGAATGGCCTCGCGCCGGGCGAAGCACGCCGGCTCAGCGGCTGGATGTCGTCGTTGCGCGTCGGCTACGGCGACCGGATCGCGGTCGACGATCCCTCGCGCGATCCCGCGATCCGCGCCGATGTCGCCGCAGCCGCCGCGCGCTACGGCCTGCTCGTCGCGGATGAAGCGCCGGTTACGGCCGCGGCGATCGCGCCGGGCACCGTCCGCGTCGTCGTCAGCCGTGCGCGTGCCTATGTGCCGGGTTGCCCCGACTATAGCCGCATGGCGCAGCCCGATTACGAAGCACACACCTCGTCCAACCTAGGGTGCGGGGTGAACAGCAATCTTGCCGCGATGGTCGCACGACCGACCGATCTCGTTCGCGGCGAAGGCAGCGATTCGTACGACCCGGCGGTCGGCACGCGCGCGATCGACACCTTCCGTAAGGCGACGCCCACGGGCGCCGGCGGCACGGCCGTGAAGTCCGAAAGCACCGGGGGAGGCCGCTAAGATGAACGCACCCTGGAAACCGGTCGGCGCCAGCAACCGCGAGCCATTCGTCGCCTATGTCTGCGACGAAGCCACGGCGCAGGCGCTTCGCCCCGTCGCCAGCGAAATGGGCTGGTCCGCGGAGAAGGTGAACAAGGGCGGGCTGCGCAACGCGGTCCAGTCCCTCAGCGTCGCTGCCAGCCCGCAGATACTGTTCGTCGACCTCGCCGAATCGGGCGATCCGCTGAACGATATCAACTCGCTTGCCGAGGTGTGCGAACCGGGGACCGTGGTGATCGCGGCCGGCCAGGTCAACGACGTCCGCCTCTACCGCGACCTGATCGCGAGCGGCATTCAGGACTATCTGCTGAAGCCGCTCAGCCCCGAAGCGCTGCGCGACACCTTTGCGCACGCCCAGGCGATCCTGAACGCGCCCAAGCATGTCGAGCCGACGACCGAGCATCCGCATTGCGCGATCGCTGTGATCGGAACGCGCGGCGGTGCGGGCGCATCGACCATCGCGACCTCGCTTGCATGGCTGGTCAGCGACAAGGAGCGTCGCTCCACTGCCCTGCTCGATCTCGACGTTCATTTCGGCACTGGTGCCCTCGCACTCGATCTCGAGCCCGGCCGCGGCCTGACCGACGCGATCGAGAACCCCAGCCGGATCGACGGCCTGTTCATCGAGCGCGCCATGGTGCGCGCCTCGGAAAACCTCGCCGTTCTGTCGGCCGAGGCGCCGATCACCTCGCCGATGATGACGGATGGCAGCGCCTTTCATCAGCTGCAGGGCGAGATGCGCGCCGCGTTCGAGGCGACGATTATCGATCTGCCGCGCTCGATGCTGGTCCACCACCCGCACCTGATCAATGACGTGCAGGCGGCGGTGATCGTCACGGAACTGACGCTGGCGGCGGCGCGCGACACGATCCGCATCCTCGCCTGGCTGCGGTCGAACGCGCCCGAGACGCAGGTGCTTCTGGTCGCCAACAAGGTACAACCCGGCACGCAGCTGGAGATCACGCGCAAGGACTTCGAGACGTCGATCGAGCGCAAGATCGATTACGTCATCCCGTTCGACCAGAAGCTCGCCGCGCAGGCAGCGAAGCTCGGCAAGCCGTTCGCCGAAGCCGGCAAGACCTCAAAGACGGTGGCGCCGCTCGCCGATCTCGTCACCAAGCTTTGCGTCATCAGCGCGGAAGGCGAGACGACGAAGGGCGCAGCCAAGGCCCGCAAGGGTGGCAAGGGCACGTCGCTGATCGGCAAGTTTGCCGATTTGAAGGGTTTGATGCCCAAGAAGCCAGCGAAGAACTGATTGGCCTCCGGCGCGCGCACCATGCGCGTGCCGGCCGCAACGGAGCACGGAACGCAAGATGCCGTTGATACCCATCATCACCGTGGCGGTCGGCGGACTCATCGTGCTCGGGATGATTTACCTCGCCTTCGCCGGCCCGTCGGCCGAGCGCGCCGGCAACCGCCGCCTCGCCGAACTGCGGGAGCGCCATGCCGCCTCCCCCGGTGCCGTGATGGAGGCGCAGATGCGCCGCATCACCGGCCGGAGCGCGACCAAGGCAGACAAGGCAGCAATGCGCTTCCTGCCGCGCCCCGAGGAACTTCAGAAGCGCCTGAACATGACGGGCAAGTCATGGACGGTGGGGCGCTATGGCGCGGCGACGCTGAGCATCACGATCGGCGTCGCACTGCTGCTGCTCGTCATCGGCTTGCCATTCCTGATCGCGCTGTTCCTTGGCCTCGCGCTGGGTGCCGGCATCCCGCACTTTGTGGTCAGCTATTTCATCGGCAAGCGGATCAAGGAGTTCAACGCGAAGTTCCCGGATGCGATCGAACTGCTGGTGCGCGGGCTGCGCTCCGGCCTGCCGATCACCGAGACGATGGCGGTCGTCGGCAACGAAGTGCCCGGCCCCGTCGGCGAGGAATTCCGCTCCGTCGCGGACAAGATGAAGATCGGCCGGTCGATGGACGTGGCGTTGCAAGATACGGCGGACCGACTGGGAACCCCGGAATTCCAGTTCTTCGTCATCACCATCGCGATCCAGCGCGAGACCGGCGGCAACCTCGCCGAAACGCTGCAGAACCTTGCCACCGTGCTGCGCCAGCGCGGCCAAATGAAGCTCAAGATCCGCGCGATGGCGTCGGAATCCAAGGCATCGGCCTATATCATCGGCTCGCTGCCCTTCATCGTCTTCGTGATGATCTGGTTCATCAACGGCGGTTACATGCAGACCTTCTTCACCGATCAGCGGCTGATGGTGGCTGGTGCCGGCGGGCTCATCTGGATGGGCATCGGCGCGTACATCATGGCCCAGATGATCAACTTCGAGATCTGACGCGATGGAACCGACCCAGGGACCGACGCTGCTTGGCGTCGACGTATTGTGGGTGGCGACGCTGCTCTCCGCCGTCGCGGCATTCGCGGTGATGGTCGCCATCTACGCCGCGCTCAGCGCGCGCGATCCGATGGCGAAGCGCGTGAAGGCGCTGAACGACCGGCGCGAGCAGCTGAAGGCCGGCATCACCGCGTCCACCAGCAAGCGCCGCGCGAAGCTGGTGCAGAAGAGCGCCAGCGCCGACCGCATCCGTGATTTCCTAGAATCGCTGAAGGTCCTGCAGGACAGCCAGCTGAAGGAAGCGCAGACCAAGCTTCTCCAGGCCGGCATCCGCAAGAAGGATTGGGCCGTCGGCGTGATCTTCGGCCGGCTGGTGCTGCCGATCGTGCTCGGCGGCTTCATGGTGTTCCTGGTCTATGGCACCGACACCTTCGCCGACTGGACGCCGCTGAAGCGCTACGGCCTCGTCGCCGTCACCTTCCTGCTGAGCTACAAGGCGCCCGATCTCTATCTGAAGAACAAGATCACCAAGCGTTCGGCCGCGATCCGCAAGGGCCTGCCCGATGCGCTTGACCTGCTGGTGATCTGCGCCGAGGCGGGCCTGACCGTCGATGCTGCCTTCCACCGCGTGGCGAAGGAACTGGGCAAGGCCTATCCGGAGCTTGGCGACGAGTTCGCGCTCACCGCGATCGAACTCGGCTTCCTCACCGATCGCCGCCATGCGTTCGAGAATTTCGCCAACCGCGTGGCGCTGGATGAAGTGCGGGGCATCGTCACCACGATGATCCAGACGGAGAAATACGGCACGCCGCTGGCCAGCGCACTGCGCGTCCTCTCGGCCGAATTTCGCAACGAACGCATGATGCGTGCGGAGGAAAAGGCCGCGCGACTGCCGGCGATCATGACGGTGCCGCTGATCCTGTTCATCCTGCCGGTGCTGTTCGTCGTCATCCTCGGGCCCGCTGCCTGCTCGATCAGCGACGCCTTCATCGGTGGCAGCGCCTGAGCATTCGGGAACGCGCAATAAGTAGCATCGTTATCCTTCCGTAACAGGGAGGATCGCGATGCTCTTCACCACGCCCACACAATGGCTGGCACTCGCCGTGGCGCTGATCGCCGGATGGCTGTTCGGCCTGGCAAGCCACCCGGGCGGCCGCAAGTGGAAGCAGCGCTACGCCGACGAGCGTGACGTCCACGCCCGCACCCGCAAGGATCTGGAAAGCCGGGTGGTCGAGCAGGAAGCGCGGATCAAGGAACTGGAGCGCGAGAATGCGCGGCTCGCCACGGCGGCGCCGGTCGCTGTTGCCCCGGTCGCAACCAGCGCCGCCGATACGCGCGTCGTGCACACCGATACGGTGCGCGAGCCCGTGGCGCCTCGCACGACAGTGGCGCAATCGGCTGCTCAGCCCGCGGGCATGACCCGCGCACGCTGGTTCAACTGGACGAACCGGGTGGGGACGAACGGCTGACCGTTCGCCCCGCAGGCCGGCTTAGCCCCTTGCCTTGAGCGCTGCCTGCGCCGCCGCGAGCCGGGCGATCGGCACGCGATAGGGCGAGGCGGAGACGTAATCGAGGCCGACGCTTTCGCAGAAGGCGATCGAGGCGGGATCCCCGCCATGTTCGCCGCAGATGCCGAGCTTCAGCCCGGGCTTCGTCGCCCGGCCGCGCTCTGCCGCGAGCTTCACCAGCTCGCCCACGCCATCCACGTCGATGCTGACGAACGGATCCTTGGCGTAGATCCCCTGTTCGACATAGGCGCCGAGGAAGCGGCCAGCGTCGTCACGACTGACGCCAAGCGTCGTCTGCGTCAGATCGTTGGTGCCGAACGAGAAGAATTCGCCTGCCTCCGCGATCTCGCCCGCACGCAGCGCAGCGCGCGGCAGCTCGATCATCGTGCCGACGAGATAATCGACCGACTTGCCGCGTTCCTCGAACACCGCCTTGGCAGTGCGATCGACCACGGCCTTCATCAGCTCCAGCTCGCGCTTGGTCGCGACGAGCGGGATCATGACTTCGGGGATCGGCGCCTCGCCCGATTTGTCCGCGACATCCAGCGCCGCCTCGAAGATCGCGCGGGCCTGCATCTCGTAGATCTCGGGGTAGGTGACGCCGAGGCGGCAGCCGCGATGGCCGAGCATCGGGTTGAACTCGTGCAGTTCCGCGGCGCGGCGCTTCAGCGTGTCGACATCGACGCCCGCCGCCGTCGCCACTTCGCTGAACTCCGCTTCCTCGTGGGGAAGGAATTCGTGCAGCGGCGGATCGAGCAGCCGGACGGTCACCGGCAGGCCGGCCATCACCTCGAAGATCTCGGCAAAGTCGCTGCGCTGTTCCGGCAGCAGCTTCTCGAGCGCGGCACGGCGGCCGTTCTCGTCCTCGGCGAGGATCATCTGGCGGACCGCGGTGATGCGCGCGGCGTCGAAGAACATGTGCTCGGTACGGCAAAGGCCAATGCCCTCCGCGCCGAAATCGCGGGCGGTGCGGCAGTCGAGCGGGGTCTCGGCGTTGGCGCGCACCTTGAGGCGGCGGACCTCGTCGGCCCATTCCATAAGCGTGCCGAAGTCGCCCGCCAGCTCCGGCTGGATGGTGGCGACTTCGCCTGCCATCACTTCGCCCGTCGCGCCGTCGATGGTGAGGAGGTCGCCCTCCCTCACCTCGCGGCCACCGACGCGCGCAATCTTTGCCTTGGCGTCGATCGACAGCGATCCGGCGCCGGACACGCAAGGGCGACCCATGCCACGCGCCACGACCGCCGCGTGGCTCGTCATGCCGCCGCGCGCGGTGAGGATGCCCCTCGCGGCGTGCATGCCGTGGATATCTTCCGGGCTGGTCTCGGTACGCACCAGGATCACGGACTTGCCGTCAGCCGCCCAGGTCTCGGCGGTATCGGCGTCGAACACCGCGGCACCGCTCGCCGCGCCGGGGGACGCGGGCAGGCCCTTGGTCAGCACGTCGCGCTTGGCATCGGGATCGAGCGTCGGGTGAAGCAACTGATCGAGCGCCTGCGGGTCGACGCGCGCAATCGCTTCCTCGCGGCTGATCAGCCCCTCGTCCGCCATGTCCACCGCGATCTTGAGCGCCGCCTTCGCCGTGCGCTTGCCGGAGCGAGTCTGGAGCATCCAGAGCTTGCCCTGCTGCACCGTGAACTCGATGTCCTGCATGTCGCGGTAATGCCGCTCCAGCCGGTCGAACACCGCGGCGAGCTCGGCATAGGCGGCAGGCATTGCCTCTTCCATGCTGAGCGGCTTGGCGCCGGCCTCTTCACGCGCGGTCCTGGTCAGATATTGCGGCGTGCGGATGCCGGCGACGACGTCCTCGCCCTGCGCATTGATCAGGAATTCGCCGTAATAGGCATTGTGGCCGGTGGACGGATCGCGCGTGAAGGCCACGCCGGTGGCAGACGTTTCGCCCATGTTGCCGAACACCATCGCCTGCACGTTGACGGCGGTGCCCCAGCTGGCCGGAATGTCATTCAGCCGGCGGTACACCTTGGCACGATCCGACTGCCACGATCCGAACACCGCGCCGATCGCGCCCCACAGCTGATCGTGCACATCCTGCGGGAAAGGCTTGCCCCACTGCTCCTCAACGAGCCCCTTGAACTCGGCGACCAGCGCCTTCAGGTCGTCGGCCGACAGCTCGGTATCGAGCGAAAAGCCGCGGTCCTCCTTGGCGATCTCCAGCGCTTCCTCGAACGCGCCGTGATCTAGACCGAGCACCACGTCCGAATACATCTGGATGAAGCGGCGATAGCTGTCCCACGCGAACCGCTCGTCGTTCGAGGTGGCCGCGAGGCCCTCGACCGTGTCATCATTGAGGCCGAGGTTGAGGACGGTATCCATCATGCCCGGCATCGAGACGCGCGCGCCCGAGCGGACCGAGACGAGCAAGGGATCGGCCGCATTGCCGAACGTCTTGCCGGTGATGCCCTCGATATGGGCGATACCATTAGCCACTTCGGCGCGCAGGCTGTCCGGGAAGGCCTCGCCCTCCTCGTAATAGCGCGTGCACATTGCCGTGCTGATCGTGAAGCCCGGCGGCACCGGCAGGCCGATCGACGCCATCTCGGCAAGGTTCGCGCCCTTGCCGCCCAGCAGGTTCTTGTCCCCGTTGCCGCCATCCGACACGCCGCCGCCGAAGCGATAGACGTAGCGCTCGTCCGCCTGGGGTTTCACCGCGGTCGCCATCGTCGTCGTCTCCTGAGTACGTAACTTGTGCGCTGCAACACACCGGCAGGCCGGCTATTGCAAGGACAAACCTGTCCGGGTCCGGATGTAACCGTTTACCCCTATCCCTCGATCCGCGAGAAATCCGCAACGCCATGCACCGCCGCCCGAACGCGGGCGAGCAAGGCGAGGCGTGCTGTGCGCTTGGCGGGATCGGCATCGTTCACGGTGACCGTGTCGAAGAAGGCATCGATCGGCGCGCGCAACGTGGCGAGCGCGGCCATCGCCGCCTCGAAGTCCTCGTTGGCGACAGCATCGGCCGCCGCCGGCTCCGCCGCATCCAGCGCCGCGGCGAGCGCGGCCTCTGCGGGCTCCGCCTCATAGGCGCTGGTCGCGGCCGGGGCGGATGCCTCGACACCTTCCTTCTTCAGGATGTTCGCGGCGCGCTTGTATCCGGCGAGGAGGTTCGCGCCATCCTCGGTCCCGACGAACGACTGCAGCGCCTTCACCCGCGCAAGCAGGCGGACGAGATCGTCCTCGCCGCCGAGCGCGAACACCGCGTCGATCAGGTCGTGGCGAACGCCGGCTTCGCGCTGCTGGACCTTGAGGCGGTCGGCGAAGAAGTCGAGCACGTCGCCGCTTACGATCCGCGACAGCGGGAAGCGGAGGCCGTTGTCGAGGATCAGCGCGAGGATGCCCAAGGCGGAGCGGCGAAGCGCGAACGGATCCTTGGAGCCGCTGGGCTTCAGGTCGGCGCCGAAGAACTGGGTGATGCTGTCGAGCTTGTCCGCCAGCGACACGGCGACCGTCGCCGGCGCGGTGGGGACGTCGTCGCCCTGCCCGACCGGCTTGTAATGGTCGCGGATCGCCTCGGCGACTTCGGCGGGCTCGCCCTGTGCGGCGGCGTAATAGCCGCCCATCAGGCCCTGAAGCTCGGGGAATTCGCCGACCATGCCGGTGACGAGGTCGGCCTTGGCGAGGCGCGCGGCGCGCTCGGCGAGGTCGGGATCGGCGCCCTTGACGATGCCTTCCTCTACCAGCCAGCGGGCGAGCTTCGCCACGCGATCGACCTTGTCGGCGACCGTGCCGAGCTTTTCGTGGAAGACGATCTTTTCGAGCTTCTTCGCCTGGTCGGCGAGCGGCACCTTGAGGTCGGTCTCGTAGAAGAAGCGCGCGTCGGAGAGGCGAGCGGCGAGCACCTTGCGGTTGCCCTCCACGATCCGCTCGCCGCCGTCCGCCGCGTCGATGTTCGCAGTGCAGACGAAGGCGTTGGCGAGCGCGCCGCCGGCATCGCGGCAGACGAAATACTTCTGGTTCACGCGCGCGGTGAGCTGAATCACCTCTGGCGGCACGTCGAGGAATGTCTCGTCGAAGCGGCCGAGCAACGGCACCGGCCATTCGGTGAGGCCGGCGTTCTCGCTGACCAGCCCCTCATCCTCGACCAGCGTCAGGCCAGCCATGTTGGCGGCCAGCTTCGCACCGAGCGCGATGGTGGCGCGGCGTTCGTTCTGGTCGACGATGACGTGACAGGCGCGCAGTTTCTCGACATAGTCGGAGGCGCTGCCGATGGTGATGACGCCGGGGTGATGGAAGCGGTGGCCGACAGTGGCCGCGCCGCTTTCGATGCCGGCGATCGCGCAGGGCACCACATCGTCGCCGAACAGCGCGATGATGCCTTGCAGCGGGCGGACCCAGCGCGGGCTTTCGGTGGAGATCGACGCCTCGCCCCAGCGCATCGACTTGGGCCAGGGGAAGGCGCGGATGATCGCCGGGATCGCGTCGGCCAGCACATCGGCGGTGGCGCGGCCCGGCTTGTCGATCACCGCAAACAGGGTCGCGCGGCCCTTCACCTCCCGGGTCTGGAGCGCGTCGCGGGTCAGCCCGGCCTTGCGCAGGAAGCCTTCGACCGCGGCGTCCGGTGCGTCGGCGGGCGGGCCCTTCAGCTCCTCGCTCACCGCCGCAGTCTCAGCCGGCAGGTCGCGTGCGATCAGCGCCAGGCGGCGCGGCGTCGCGTAAGTGACGAGTTCGGCCGCCTTCAGCCCCGCCTTGGCGAGTTCGGCGGTGAACAGGCGGGCGAGATCCTCGCGCGCCTTGTCCTGCATCCGCGCCGGGATTTCCTCCGAGCGCAGTTCGAGCAGAAAATCGGTCATGCCGCGCTCCAGTTCGGGAAGCGGGCTTTCCAGCCCTCGGCATTCTTTTCCATATACGCCGTGCAGGCACCCTTCGCGAGATCGCGGACGCGGCCGATATAGGCCTGACGCTCGGCGACGGAGATGACGCCGCGCGCGTTCAGCAGGTTGAAAATGTGGCTTGCCTCGATCGCCTGCTCATAGGCCGGGATCGGCAACTTCGCGGCGAGGCAATTCTCGCACTCGGCCGCCGCCTTGCGGAACAGGTCGAACAAGGTGTCGGTGTCGGCGACCTCGAAATTCCAGGTCGACATCTGCCGCTCATTCTCGAGGAACACGTCGCCATAGAAGACGCCTGCGTCGTTGAAGCGCAGGTCGTACACATTGTCGACGTTCTGGATGTACATCGCCAGCCGTTCGAGCCCGTAGGTGAGCTCGCCCGCGACCGGCTTGCAGTCGAAGCCGCCCATCTGCTGGAAATAGGTGAACTGGGTCACCTCCATGCCGTCGCACCACACTTCCCAGCCGAGGCCCCATGCGCCCAAGGTCGGGCTTTCCCAGTCATCCTCGACGAAGCGGATGTCGTGGCGGGTGAAATCGATGCCGATCGCCGCGAGGCTGCCGAGATACAGCTCCTGCAGATCAGGCGGGCTTGGCTTCAGGATCACCTGATATTGGTAATAATGCTGCAGCCGGTTCGGGTTCTCGCCATAGCGGCCGTCGGTCGGCCGGCGGCTGGGCTGGACGAAGGCGGCATTCCACGGCTCAGGCCCCAGGGCACGCAGCGTCGTGGCGGGGTGGAAGGTGCCCGCGCCCATGCGCATGTCATAGGGTTGCAGAATGGCGCAGCCCCGCGCTCCCCAATAGGAATGGAGGCGCAGGATCATGTCCTGGAAGCTTAACGGCGCGTCTGTTGAGGTGGCGTTCATCGCGCGGCGGGCAATGGCGGATGGCTCGCCAACAGGCAAGGCCCGCGCTAGGCTCTCGCCACCCCGAAGAGGAAGGTTTCAACCACTCGTGTTCCGTCCCCTGACTTCCGTATTCGCCAGCCTTGGCCTCGCCTTCGCGCTCCCCGCCTGCGCCGAACCCGCACCGGTCGTGAAGCAGGATGCCGATCCCGCGCTGTGGGTGGTGAAGGACGAGGATACGACGATCTACCTGTTCGGCACGATCCACGTGCTGAAGCCGGGGCTGAGCTGGTTCGACGAGGCGGTGAAGAAGGCGTTCGATCGTTCCGGCACCCTGGTGCTGGAGATGGTGGAGCCGGATGCAGAGACGCAGCAGAAGGTGGTCGTCTCCAAGGCGTTCGACACGAAGGGCCCGCCGCTGATCGAGAAGCTGCCGGAGGGCAAGCGCGCCCAGTTCGCGAAGACGCTGGAAGAAAACAAGCTGCCGCTTGGCTCCTACGAGCGGATGCAGCCGTGGTTCGCCGCGATCAGCCTCAGCGTGCTGCCGGTGCAGAAGCTGGGCTATGACGCGAAGAACGGCCCGGAAGGCATCCTGACCCGCGCAGCCAAGGCGCAGAAGAAGCAGGTGATGGGTCTGGAGACGTTCGAGGGGCAGCTCTCGATCTTCGATTCGCTGTCGCAGAAGGCGCAGATCGAACTTCTCACCTCGACGATCGACGAACTGCCCAAGGCCGGCGAGACGATGAACCGCATGGTCGACAATTGGGCGAAGGGCGATCCCGATGCGCTGGCCGCGACGATGAACGACAGCCTGAAGGAATCGCCCGAGGTAGCCAAGGCGCTGCTGGTCGATCGCAACGCGAAGTGGGCGGCCTGGATCGCGGAGCGGATGCGCACCCCCGGCCGCGTCTTCATCGCGGTGGGCGCCGGGCACCTTGCCGGCCCCGACAGCGTCCAAGCCCATCTCGGCAAGTACAAGCTGAAGGCGGTGCGGGTGAAGTACTAAGCCTCCCCGGGCGCCGATACCCTCGCGCGAGGATTGCCTTTCGTGCCCCTCCCCGCTATGCGCGCCCGCTTCCGGCCATGGTCATCCCTGGAGGCGTGGCGCGGAAGGACACACATGAGTTTCGGAGAATATCGATGAGCGACCAGTTGACGCTCGCAGCCGAGACGCGTGACCGGGTTGGCAAGGGAGCCTCCCGGGCGCTGCGTCGTGCAGGCCGCGTCCCCGCCGTGATCTACGGCCAGAACAAGGAACCCACCTCGATCCATCTCGAGGAGAAGGAGCTTGTGAAGGCGCTGGGCACCGGCCACTTCATGAACACCGTCGTGATGATCAACGGTGAGCGCACCCTGCCCAAGGACGTGCACTTCCACGCCGTGACCGATCGTCCGGTCCACGTCGACTTCCTGCGCATCGCCGCCAACACCACCGTCACCGTCGCGGTGCCGGTCGTGTTCGCCGACGAGGAAGAAGCACCGGGCCTGAAGAAGGGCGGCGTGCTGAACGTCGTTCGTCACGAGCTGGAGCTGGTGTGCGACGCCGGCAACATCCCATCGGAAGTCACCGTTTCGGTTAAGGGCCTGGAAGTGGGCGATTCGCTGCACATCTCGGCCGTGACGCTGCCCAAGGGCACGACGTCGGCGATCGACGACCGCGACTTCACCATCGCCACGGTGGTTGCACCGTCGGCGCTGAAGTCGTCCGAGGGCGACACGTCGACCGAGGCGACCGAGGAAGCTGCGGGCGAGTAACATCGCCTGGTGCCGCCCGGGGCGGCACGGTTTCGCGGGCGGGTGGCGGCAACGCCCCCCGCCCGTTTTCGTTTGGGCGCCAAGTGATGCGGCGCTGAGACGCCAGTGAGACGATGGGATTGGTGATGCAGCTATGGGTCGGCCTGGGCAATCCGGGCCCGCAATATGCGATGCAGCGGCACAATGTCGGCTTCATGGCGGTCGATGCGATCGCCGAGGTGCATGATTTCGGCCCGACGGCGAAGAAGTTCCAGGGCTGGGTGCGTGAGGGCCGGCTGGGCAACGAGAAGGTGCTGCTGCTGAAGCCGGCGACCTTCATGAACGAAAGCGGCCGCAGCGTTGCCGAGGCGCTGCGTTTCTACAAGCTGGGCGTCGAGGCGCTGACGGTGTTTCACGACGAGCTGGACCTGGCGCCGATGAAGGTGAAGGTGCGGATGGGCGGCGGGCTGGCCGGGCACAATGGCCTGCGCTCGATCGACCAGCATCTGGGGCCGGATTTTCGCCGCGTGCGCATCGGCATCGGCCATCCCGGGCACAAGGACCGGGTGACCGGCCATGTGCTGGGCAATTACGCCAAGAGCGAGATCGATGCGCTGACCGATTTGCTCGGCGCGCTCGCAGCGGAGGCACCGACGCTCGCGGCGGGCGACGACGTGCGCTTCATGAACGATGTCGCGCTACGGCTTCAGGACTGATCGCCACCCTTTCCCATTGTCGTGGCGCGCAGTATCGCGTGACCGCCATGCTGTTCCCCCCCGACACCTGCCGCCGCCTCGTCGTCAAGATCGGCTCGGCCCTGCTGGTCGACCCGTCGGGCGCGGTGCGGCGCGAATGGCTGGGGGGCATCGCCGCCGACGTCGCGGCACGGACGGCTGCGGGGCAGCAGGTCGCGATCGTCTCCTCCGGCGCGCTCGCGCTTGGTGCCCGCCGCCTCGGCCTCCCGCGTGGCGGGCGCGCCAGCCTGGAGGACGCGCAGGCCGCCGCTGCCACGGGTCAGATCGCGCTCAGCCAGACCTGGGCTGAAGTGCTCGCCGCCAATGGCCTCACCGCAGCGCAAATGCTGGTGACGCTGGACGATCTCGAGGATCGCCGGCGCTACCTCAACGCCGCCGCCACGCTCGGCCGCCTGCTTCAGCTTGGCGCCGTCCCCGTCATCAACGAGAATGACAGCGTCGCGACGGCAGAGATCCGCTTCGGCGACAATGATCGCCTCGCCGCACGCGTCGCCCAGGCGGCGGGTGCGGAGGGCGTGGTGCTGTTGTCCGACATCGATGGCCTGTACGATCGCAATCCCGCCCAGGCCGGGGCGGTCCACATCCCGGAGGTGGCGCAGATCGACGCGCGGATCGCAGGCATGGCAGATCATGGCTCCGCATCCGGCATGGGATCGGGCGGTATGGTGTCGAAGATCGCGGCTGCGCGGATCGCCACCGGCGCCGGCGTTGCGCTCGCGATCGCCTCGGGCCGGATCGATCGCCCGCTCTCCACTGAGGCGCGTCACACCATCTTCCTTCCCGAACGCCGCACGGCCGCGCGCAAGGCCTGGCTCGCCGGCCGGCTGACGGTGAAGGGCACGATCCACGTCGATGCCGGTGCCGCCGAAGCGCTCGCCGCCGGGCGCAGCCTGCTCGCGGCGGGCGCCACCGCGATCACCGGCAGCTTCGCGCGCGGCGACGTGGTAGCGATCGACGGGCCGGACGGCACGATCGCCCGCGGCCTTGCCGAATATGATGCGGCCGACATGCAGCGGCTGCTCGGGCGGCGAAGCGAGGAGCAGGAGGCGCTGCTCGGCCATGCGCCCCGCGCCGCGCTCGTCCACCGCAACCATATGGCGCTCGTATGAGGGCGCTCGCATGATCCTCGCCATCACCGGCGGCACCGGCTTCGTCGGCCGCGCGACGATCGCGCGAGCACTGTCGGCCGGACATACGGTGCGCGCGTTGGCCCGCCGGCCGCAGCCGCCGCGCGACGGCGTCACCTGGATCGCCGGCGCCCTTGATGACCAGCCCAGCCTCGAAGCGCTGGTCGCTGGCAGCGAAGCGGTGATCCACATCGCTGGCGTGGTGAATGCACCCGACCGTGCTGGCTTCGTCGCCGGCAACGTGACCGGCACGGAAGCAATCCTGGCGGCGAGCGGCACGCGGCGCTTCGTCCACGTCTCCTCGCTCTCCGCCCGTGAGCCGCAGCTATCGATGTACGGCCAGTCGAAGCGCGACGCGGAGGAACTGGTGATCGCCAGCGCGGCGGATTGGACGATCGTGCGCCCCGCCGGCATCTATGGCCCCGAGGATACCGAAATGCGGGACGTTTTTCGCCTCGCACGCCTCGGCCTCGCCTTCCTGCCGCCGCCCGGCCTCGTCGGGCTGATCCACGTCGACGATTTCGCCCGCCTTCTCGTGGCGCTCGCCGAGCATCCGGGCGACCGAGCGATCTACGAGGTCGATGACGGCACCGGCCTGTCGCATGCCGAATTCGCGCAGGCGATCGGCCGCGCCGTCGGCCAGCGGGTGATGCCGCTCCACCTGCCCAAGCCGCTGCTTCGCCTGGCCGCCGGGATCGACAAGCGCCTGCGCGGTGCCGGCGCGAAGCTGACGCAGGACCGCGTCGGCTATCTCAGCCATCCGGACTGGACCGCGCGCGCCGACATGCGCCCGCCGCCCTCGCTCTGGACGCCGCACATTCCGCTCGACCGTGGCCTGGCCGAGACGGCCCGTGCCTACGCCAGGCGATGACCACGCTTCCGCCGCATTCGATTGGCACGCCTGCGACACGACGCTAAGGAGCCGCCATGAGCGACCGCGACAGCATTTACGAAACGATCACGACGCAGATCGAACCCTTCAACAAGAAGGGCGTGACCGTCACCGAGGCAACCACCTTCCAGGGCGACCTGGAATGGGATTCGCTGACGGTGATGGATTTCGTCGCCGCGATCGAGGACGAGTTCGACATCATCATCACGATGAACATGCAGGCCGAGATCGAGACGGTCGGCCAGCTCGCCGATGCGGTGGCGAAGCTGAAGAACTAACACCCGCTCGTCCCGGACGAAGTCGAGGGACGTGCCGCAAACGCTGCGCGTGGTGCCTCGACTTCGCTGGACACGAACGGTTTGGGACTAGAATCTATGACCGAAACCGGCCTCCAGGCAGAAGCCCTCCCTGCCGAGCCCGTCGCCGCGCCGGCAGAGCGGGATCTGTTCGACAAGTTCACGCCGCTGATCGCGGAGCGGCAGGCCCTGCTCGATTCCGGCCTGCGCGATCCGTTCGGCATCGTGATGGAGGAGGTGAAGAGCCCCACCGTGGCGGTGATCAAGGGCCGCGAGACGATCCTGCTCGGCACTTACAATTACATGGGCATGACGTTCGATCCGGACGTCATCGCCGCCGGCAAGGAAGCGTTCGACAAGTTCGGCAGCGGCACCAACGGCAGCCGTGCCCTCAACGGCACCTTCCACGATCACATGGAAGTCGAACAGGCGCTGCGCGACTTCTACGGCATGTCCGGCGCGATCGTATTTTCAACGGGATACCAGGCGAACCTCGGCGTCATCGCAGCGATGGCCGGCAAGGGCGAGTATATCATCCTCGATGCCGACAGCCATGCGTCGATCTACGACGGCTGCGCGATGGGAAACGCGGAAGTCGTGCGCTTCCGCCACAATTCGGTCGAGGATCTCGACAAGCGCCTTGGCCGACTGCCCAAGGAGCCGGGCAAGCTCGTCGTCCTTGAAGGCGTCTATTCGATGCTGGGCGACATCGCGCCACTGAAGGAGATGGTCGCCGTCGCCAAGAAGCATGGCGCGATGGTGCTGGTCGACGAGGCGCATTCGATGGGCTTCTTCGGCCCCAACGGCCGCGGCGTCTATGAGGACCAGGGGCTGCAGGACCAGGTCGATTTCGTGATCGGCACCTTCTCGAAATCGGTCGGCACGGTCGGCGGCTTCTGTGTGTCGAACCACCCGAAGTTCGAAATCCTTCGCTTCGTCTGCCGCCCCTATATCTTCACCGCCAGCCTGCCGCCCGCCGTCGTCGCCTCGGCGACCGCGTCGATCCGCAAGCTGATGAACGCCAAGGACAAGCGTGACCGGCTGTGGGCGAACACGCGCCAGCTGCACGCCGGGCTGAAGGCGCTTGGCTTCCGCCTGCCGACGGAGACGCCCGAATCCGCGATCGTGGCGGTTCTGCTCGATGATCAGGATCAGGCTGTGCGCATGTGGCAGGGGCTGCTCAACGCCGGCCTCTACGTGAATGTCGCGCGCCCGCCGGCCACGCCCGCCGGCATGTTCCTGCTGCGCTGCTCGGTCTGCGCGGAGCATACGAGCGAGCAGATGGGCCGCGTCATCCAAATGTTTGAAGAAGCAGGGCGCGCCACGGGCGTGATCAACTGAGCCACAGCTTCTTCCGCCGCCAATTCGTCTCTGATACGCAAGTGTCCGTGATCGTGGACGAAGGCGCGACCGGGGTGGCCGACGCTCCGAGTGCCCTGCGGGGGGCCTGGCGCACCATCATGCTTGTCGTGATGGGGGTGCTTGGCGTTGGCGTGCTCGTCGCCCTGATCCTGACGCTGGGCGAGGCGAACCGGCAGCGCAATCGCGCGATCACGCTTCAGTCGCAAAGCTACGACGTCATGGTGCTGGCTCGCACCCTTTCGGGCACGATCGCGCGGTCCGAAGCGTCGCTCGGCCGCTACGTCATCTCCGGCGACAAGCAGCTGGGGCGGCTGTATTTCGAGGATTGGCGTCGTGCCGGGGAGCAGCTGCAGCGCCTGGAGCAGCTGACGCGGGACAGCGAAGAACACACCGCTCGCCTCCAGCGCCTACGCCGTGCCTATGCGGAGCGGGGCGAGCAGCTGTCGCTGACCGCGCTGTCGACCAACTACGGCAAGAACGCGCAGGCGTTGTCGCGTTATTATCAGGCACGCAATTCTGCCTCGCTGGACGAGATCAACCGCGTGCTGGACGAGATCATCGCCGGGGAACGCGCGGTGCTGGAACGGCGCACGACCCAGGCAATGACGCTGGTGGAGCGATCGACCCGCGCGGCGTTCGTCCTGTCGTCGTTCGGCGTCCTGCTGCTGTTGGGCGCGATCGCGCTTGGCTGGCTCACGGTGCGCGCGTTGACCGAACGCGCCACCGCCAAGGCGGAGGCCGAGGCCCAGCGCGCCCGCGCCGAGGAACTCGCTCTTGCCGTCGCCGCCGCGACCGAGGAATTGCGCGTCCAGGAAGCGCGGCTGCGACAAGTGCAGAAGATGGATGCGGTCGGCCAGCTGACCGGCGGCATCGCGCATGATTTCAACAACATGCTCGCCGTTGTTACCGGCGGGATCGAACTCGCGCGCCGCTCCCATGCGGCAGGGCGCGAGGATGTCTCGCGCCACCTGGCGAGCGCGGCGGACGGTGCGGCGCGGGCTGCCGAACTCACGCGCCGGCTGCTGGTCTTCGCGCGGGAGGAAGCGATCAACCCGGAAGCGATCCCCGTCGGGACGCTGATCGCCGGGATGCGCGACCTGCTTGACCGTACGCTCGGAGATGGCGTTCTCGTCCAGTTCGTCGACGAGTCCGACGGGGCCTGCGTCTGCGCAGATCGGGTGCAGCTGGAGAACACCCTGCTCAATCTCGCGGTCAACGCGCGCGATGCGATGGAGGGTCGCGGCACGCTGACGATCACCGCTGGCACCGAGATGTTCGACGATCAGGATCGCGTGGTGATCACCGTACGCGATACCGGCTGCGGCATGACGCCCGAGGTGGCGGAGCGCGTGTTCGAGCCGTTCTTCACCACCAAGCCGGTCGGCAAGGGCACCGGCCTCGGCCTCAGCCAGATCTTCGCCTTCGTGCGCCAGCAGGGCGGCGATGTCGCGATCGAAACCGCGCCCGGCGAAGGCACCGCGGTGCGGATCAGCCTGCCGCGCGAAACCGAGGCAACGCCGCTCGCGGCGGTCCCGGAGGCGCTGCCGATCCCCTCGGACGGCGTGACCGCGCTCACGGTACTGGTGGTGGAGGATGATCCGCGCGTGCTCGCCGCGACGGCCGGCGCGCTGGAGGAGCTCGGCCATCACGCCATCCGCTGCGACGATCCGCTCGCCGCCCCTGCGCTGCTCGATGCGAACCCGGCGACCGATCTCATCATCAGCGATGTGCTGATGCCGGTGCGCACCGGGCCGGAGATGATCGCCGCGCTCGACCCGCGCCACGCGCACCTCGCCGTGCTGTTCGTCACCGGCTTCGCTGGCGAGACGACTGAAGGCCCCACCTTCAACGGCCACCATGTGCTGCGCAAGCCGTTCACGCTGAACGCGCTGGAGCGCGCCATTGCCGAGGCCTTGTCGCGCCGGCGCGCCGCTTCGCCGCACGGGATCGCCGCAGAGTAACGCGCGGCGCGGAACATCCTTCCGCACCGGAACATTCAGGGCTGGCACTCCCCGCCCCGTTGCCTATACCGGCCACCCCACCCGAACGATCCGAGCCCCCGTCCCGCCGCCCATGAAATCGATCGATCGCTACATGGCCCGGCTGATCGCGCTGCCGTTGTTCTCAACGCTCGTGATCTCCGCGATGCTGCTGGTGCTCGATCGCATGCTGCGCCTGTTCGACTTCGTGGCGACGGAAGGCGGCCCGGTGAACGTCGTGTGGAAGCTGCTGGCGAACCTGCTGCCGGAATATCTCGGCCTCGGCATACCGATCGGGCTGATGCTGGGCATCCTCCTTGCCTTCCGCCGCCTTGCGACCTCGTCGGAGCTCGACGTGATGCGCGGCGTGGGCATGAGCTACGGCCGGCTGCTGCGCGTGCCGTACATGTATGCCGTGGTGCTCGCGCTCGTGAACCTCGCCATCGTCGGCTACATCCAGCCTCGTGCGCGCTACGCCTATGAAGGCCTGCGCTTCGAGCTTCGCACCGGCGCGCTCGGTGCCTCGATCAAGGTCGGCGAATTCACCCACCTGGGTGACCGGATGACGCTTCGGATCGAGCGCAGCCGCGACAAGGGCCGTGAGTTGTCCGGCATCTTCGTCCATGCCCAGACGCCCAAGGGCGACTGGATCGGCGTCACCGCGCAGCGCGGCCAGTTCCTGGCGACGGACGATCCCAACACCATCATCTTCCGCCTGACCAACGGGACCCTCGTCCACAACCGGCCCGAGTTCGCGACGCCGCGCGTCCTCACCTTCACCGCCCACGATCTGCCGATCGACCTGCCGCGGTTCGAGAGCTTCCGCGCGCGCGGCGGGCGCAATCTCGAATATACCATCCCCGAACTTGCGCGGCTCGGCGCCAGCGGGGAAAGCGAGCAGGCACGCGATGCCAGCAAATCGGAGCTATATTTCCGGCTGGCGGAAGTGCTGACGATGTTCCTGCTGCCGTTGCTGGCGGTGTCGCTGGGCGTGCCGCCGAAACGATCGACCTCGGCGATCGGCGTCTTCCTGTCGATCGTGATGGTCGTCGCCTATCACAAGGTGAACCAATATGCCGCGTCGATCGGCGAACTTGGCCGCGTCGACCCCCTCATCGCACTGGGGACGCCGTTCGTGCTCTTCGCCGCGCTGATCATCTGGATGTACTATACCCTTGCCTATGTCCCCGGCGGGCAGCCGATCGGCGCGCTGGAGCGAGCGGCGAGCAAGGGGCTGAAGTTCATCACCAGCCGCCTGCCCGGCCGGCGACGGCGGGAAGCGCGCGCATGACCTCGTTTTTCCCGTCGCGCACCGTCGCGCTCTACATGGGCCGGATGTTCCTGGTGCGCACCTTCGGCATCCTCGCCGGGCTGGTGCTGGTGCTCCAGGCGCTCGACCTGCTGGGCGAGTCCGGCAAGATCCTCGCCATCCCGGGCAATGGCGACGCGGAAGTGTGGCGCTACATGTCTCTGCGCGTGCCGGAGATCATCGCGCGCTTCCTGCCCTTCTCGGTGCTGCTCGGCACGATCCTGACGCTGATCACGATGAACCAGAACAGCGAGATCGTCGCGCTGAAATCATCCGGCCTTTCCGCGCACCAGGTGCTGGCGCCGCTCATTCTCGCCAGCGTCGGCATCGCCGGGATCAGCTTCGCCTTCAACGAGCGGATCGTGGCACGCGCCACCTCGACGCTCGATCAATGGCAGAAGGTGAATTACGGCAAGCTGCCGATCGACCGGGGCGAGCGATCGAACGTCTGGGTGCGGACGGATGACGATCTGATCGAGGTGGACCAGATCAAGGGCCGCGGAGACGCGGCGCAGCTTGGCGGCATCACCCTCTATGAGCGTGATCGCGGCAGCCTGCGCGCGATCGTCACCGCGCCGCGCGGCTGGCGCAGCGGGGATGGCTGGGCGATCGGCCCGGCGCGCCGCTTCGACATCGCCACCGGCAAGATCACTCAGGTCGGCCAGATGATCATCGCGCGCGGCGTGACGCCGGACCAGTTCACATTGTCGACGGTCGACGCGGACGGCATGACCTTCGGGCAGCTGCGCGCGGCGATCGACGATCTCAGCGCCGCGGGCCGGCCGACGAAGTCGATGGAAGGCGCGCTATGGCACAAATTGTCCGGGCCGCTGTCGTCGGTGCTGATGCCGCTGCTTGGCGCGGTTGCGGCCTTCGGCATCGCGCGGTCGGGCAAATTGTTCATCCGCGCCGTGATCGGCATGGCGCTTGGCTTTGCCTATTTCGTCGCGGACAATTTCGCGCTCGCAATGGGCAATCTCGGCGCTTATCCGCCGTTCCTCGCCGCCTGGGCGCCGTTCCTTCTATTCCTGCTTATCGGCGAGGCCGTGCTGATCCGGACAGAGGAATAGCCCCCGCCGCGCTGGCAGCGGGAGCTTCATCATGCCTCAGGCCGTGGTGCGGCCGTATTCCTGCTTCGTCACCGGGTGGCTCGACGAAAGGCCGCCGTCGACGGCGATCGCCTGACCGTTGACGTAGCTTGCGTCGTCCGAAGCGAGGAACAGCGCGACCTTCGCCAGTTCCTCCGGCTGCGCGCCGCGGCGCAGCGGGTTGAGCCGGCCGACGCGGTCGATCTTGCCGGCGTCACGCGCATAATCGAACACCGACTTGGTCATGCCGGTCTCAGTCAGCCCCGGGCAGATCGCGTTGACCCGCACGTTCGATCCCGACAGCTGCTGCGCCGACACCTGCGCGAGGTTGATCACCCCGGCCTTGGACGCGGAATAGGCCGGCGATCCGGCACCCGAACGGATGCCTGCGACGCTCGCCGTCAGGATGATCGCCCCCTGTCCGCGCTCGGCAATGCGCGGCGCGGCGTGCTTGATCGCCAGAAACGGACCGATCAGGTTCACGCGCAGGACTTCGGTAATCAGCGCCACATCGGTATCGAAGATATTGGCCATGCCACCCGAGATGCCGGCGTTGGCGAACATCACGTCGAGCCCGCCGAACTTGTCGCAGGCGAGCGCGACGGTGCGCACCACGTCTTCCTCGCTGCCCGCATCCATCTCGATCGCATGCGCGGTGCCGCCCGCGGCTCGGATCGCCTCCGCCGTTTCCTCGGCACCCTTCTTGTCGGCGGCGATCACCCGGCCCCCCTCGGCGGCGAAGAGCGTGGCTGCGGCGCGGCCGATGCCGGAGCCGGCGCCCGTCACGATGATCGATTTGTCGGTGAACCTAGCCATGTCTCACTCCGTTCGCACGGGGCACGGGAGATCATCCCCCACCCCCGGCTTCATCATTGCTTCCGCACGTTCCTCGATCGAGGAGCGGCGAGATCAGATCGTCACGCCGCCGTCGATCACCATCGTCTGCCCGGTCATGAAACCACTGGCGCGCGACGCGAGATAGACGACCGCGCCGGCGATCTCCTCCGGCTCGCCGATGCGGCGAAGCGGCGTCGTGCGGTTACGCTCGGCCACCGCGGCTTCGTCTTCCCACAACGCCTTGGCGAAATCGGTCTTGATCAGGCCCGGCGCGATGCAGTTCACGCGAATGCCGTGGGCGCCATATTCATGCGCCAGGTTACGGGCGAGCTGCATGTCCGCCGCCTTGCTGATGCAATAGGCGCCGATCACGGTCGATCCGCGCAGGCCACCGATCGAAGAGACGATGACGATCGAGCCTTCGCCCCGCTCCTTCATCTCGGGCGCGACCATGGTGATCAGCCAGTGGTTGGAGAGGATGTTGTTGTCGAGGATCTTGCGGAACTGCTCGTCCGCGATGCCTTCCTGCGGGCCGTAATAGGGGTTGGAGGCTGCGTTGCAGACGAGGCAGTCGATCCGCCCGAACTCGCGCCGGCTCTGATCGACGAGATGCTGCAGCGCCGCCTTGTCGGAGATGTTCGCGGCGATCGCCACCGCGGTGCCGGCCCCGAACCGCGCGTTGATCTCGTCGGCCACCTCTTCGCAGGCATCCTGCTTGCGGCTGGAGATCACCACCTTCGCGCCCTGCTCGGCGCAAGCGATTGCGCTGGCCTTGCCGATCCCGCGCGACGATCCGGTGATCAGGACGACCTTGCCGGTCAGATCGAACAAACTCATGGCTCACTCCCCTCCCGCTGCGGGCGGGGCTGAAGGTGGGCCGGCCCGCAAATGACTTGATAATGGGGGAGGAGCACGCCCCTCCCCGACCCTGCCCGCCCATAGCGGCAGGTGTTACGCCGTTGCGCCGGCCTTCTGTGCGAACTGCCAGGCCGCATCGGCCAGCATCGGCACACGCGCGCTGGTCGCTTCGGCATTGGCACTGGACGCCGTGCCGATCAGGAAGCGCTTGCGGATGCCTTGGACGATCGAGGCGAGGCGGAACAGGTTGAACGCCAGCAGCCAGTTGAGGTCGGGCACGCCATCGCGCCCGGTCTTTTCGCAATAGCGCGCGACGACTTCCTCTACCGTCGGAATGCCGGTCTCCGGCCCCGTCAGCCCCATCACGCCCGAACGGCCTTCCGGCTCGGTTACCCAACTGATCAGGAAATAGCTGAGGTCGGCAAGCGGATCGCCCGTCGTGCAGAGCTCCCAGTCGAGCACCGCCGCCACGCGCGGTTCGAGGCCCGGCGCAAACTTCATGTTGTCGCAGCGATAATCGCCGTGGACGATCGTGGTGCGGGTCTGCTCCGGAATGGTGCGTGGCAGCCATTCGATCAGCCGCTCCATCGCCGGCATATGCTCGGTTTCGGCGCCGCGATACTGCTTCGTCCAGCGGCTCACTTGCCGCTCGAAGTAATTGCCCGGCCGCCCGAAATCCTCGAGCCCGGTCGCTTTGAGGTCGACGTTGTGGAGCGCCGCCAGCGTATCGATCATCGCATTGTAATGCGCGCGCCGCGTTTCCGCATCCATGCCCGGGAAGGCACCGTCCCAGATCGTCCGGCCGTCCACCATCTCCATGACGTAGAAAGCGGAACCGATGACGCTGTCGTCCTCGCACAGGCCGTACTGCCGTGGCACCGGAAAGCCCGTCGGGTGGAGCGCGGCCATGACGCGATATTCGCGATCCACCTGGTGCGCAGACGGCAACAGCTCGCCCATCGGCTTGCGGCGAAGCACGTAATTGCGCCCCGGCGTCATCAGCTTGTATGTCGGGTTCGATTGCCCGCCGGCGAACTTCGCATAGGTCAGCGGACCAGCGAAGTCCGGCACATGTGCTTCCATCCAGGTGTAGAGGCGATCGGTGTCCAGCCGATCGCGCTCGCTGATCTCCGCCTGGAGCCCGGTATCTTCCGCCACCGCCGTGCTCATTGATCGAACACGATCACGCTGCGCGTCGCATCGCCCTTGCGGAGCTCATCGAACGCGTCGTTGATCCGGTTGAGCGGCAGGCGCTCTGCGATGATCGTGTCGAGATCGAGGAGGCCACGCATGTAGAAGTCGACAAGGCGCGGGATGTCGACCGGGAAGCGGTTCGATCCCATGATGCCGCCCTGCAGCTTCTTGCCCGACAGCAGCTCCATCGCGGAAAGGCCGACCTTCTGGTCGAGCGGCATCATGCCAAGGATCGTCGCGGTGCCGCCGCGGCGAAGCACGTCGACCGTCGTCTGCGCCGATTGCGCGCGGCCGACCGCCTCGATCGCATGGTGGACGCCGCCCTTGGTCAGTTCGACCACCTCGCCGACCACTCCTTCCTTCATCGGATCGAAGGTGTGCGTGGCGCCAAGCTTTTCGGCGACTGCGCGCTTCTCGGGCACCGGATCCAGCGCGATGATCTTGCCAGCGCCCGCGATCTTGGCGGCGTTGACCGCGGCAAGGCCGATGCCCCCGCAGCCGACGACGCACACTGTCTCTCCCGGCGTCACGTCCGTCGTGTTGAACACCGCGCCCGCGCCCGTCGTCACCGCGCAGCCGATCAGTGCGGCGCGGTCGAGCGGCATTTCCGGGTCAATCGCGACGCAGGCATGCTCGTGCACCAGCATCTGTTCGGCATAGGCCGACAGGTTCAGCATCTGGTTCACGTTGCCGCCGTTCGCCAGCCGCAACCGCGGCTCGGCCGTCGGCGAGCGGCGGGTCTCCGCGCTGACGCACAGGAACATGCGCCCGGTGATGCAGAACTCGCAATGGCCGCAGAAGGCGCTGAGGCAAGTGACGACCGCGTCACCCACCTTCACGGTGCGCACTTCGTCACCCACCGCCTCGACGATGCCGGCGGCCTCATGCCC
Organism: uncultured Stakelama sp.; assembly: GCA_964390515.1. GTDB lineage: Bacteria > Pseudomonadota > Alphaproteobacteria > Sphingomonadales > Sphingomonadaceae > Sphingomonas. The sequence goes on along the minus strand of CAYMIU010000012.1, from coordinate 27,864 downwards.
CGGGATCGCCGGCAGCGGATGCGGATAGGCACCGTCGACGAAATGAAGGTCGGAACGGCAGACACCGCAGGCGACGGTGCGGATCAGCACCTCGTGCGGACCGGGCTTGGATACGACGACGTCCTCGATCTGGAGCGGCGCCTTGGTTTCAAAGATGACAGCGGCTTTCACGGTCTCTCTCCCTTATTCTGACGAATGCTCGTCACCTGGCCCCCAGCCCCGTTGCTTGTCTTGCCGGCACCGGGATCTGAGGCAGGTCAGGTGACGAAAAGGCTCAGCGCGAAACGCCGATGTCACCACTCGAAATCTCGGCACTGCGCGGCGTGCCGCGGTCATTCGCGATCTCCGCCTTCCAGTCGCCGTATTTGCCGAATTCGTTGCGGGCGATGGCGCGGGCATGGACCTCGTCCGGACCGTCGGCCAGGCGAAGCGTGCGCTGCGACGCCCAAGCATGGGCGAGGCCATAGTCCTCCGCCACGCCGCCGCCGCCATGTGCCTGCACCGCATCGTCGAGGATGCGCAGCGCCATGTTGGGCGCGAACACCTTGATCATTGCGATTTCCTGGCTGGCGGCCTTGTTGCCCGCGGCGTCCATCGTCTGCGCGGCCTTCAGGCACAGCAGCCGCGTCATCTCGATCTCGATCCGGGCCTGCGCCACGCGCTGCTCCCATACCGAGTGATCGGAAATCCGCTTACCGAACGCGACACGGCTGAGCAGCCGCTTCGCCATCTTCTCCAGCGCGACTTCGGCGACGCCGATCGTGCGCATGCAGTGATGGATACGGCCCGGCCCAAGCCGGCCCTGCGCGATCTCGAAGCCGCGCCCTTCGCCGAGGATCACGTTCTCGACCGGCACGCGCACGTTGGTGAAGCTCACCTCGCCATGGCCGTGCGGCGCATGGTCATAGCCATAGACTGACAGCATCCGCTCGATCTTGATGCCCGGCGTATCCATCGGCACCAGGATCTGGCTCTGCTGCTGGTGGCGCGAGCCCTCGAAGCTCGTCTTGCCCATCAGAATGCCGATCTTGCAGCGCGGATCGCCGACACCCGACGACCACCATTTGACGCCGTTGATCACATAATGATCGCCGTCACGCTCGATCCGCGTCTCGATGTTGGTCGCGTCGGACGAGGCAACCGCCGGCTCGGTCATCAGGAAGACGGAGCGGATCTCGCCGTTCATCAGCGGGCGGAGCCACTTCTCCTTCTGCTCCAGCGTGCCGTAGCGGTGCAGCACTTCCATGTTGCCCGTGTCCGGCGCGGAGCAGTTGAACACTTCGCTCGCCCAGCCGATCTTGCCCATCTCCTCGGCGCATAGCGCATATTCGAGGTTGGTGAGCTGCGTCCCTTCGAATTCGAACGTCTCATCGACGTGCGTCTGGCCCGAGTGCGGCGGCATGAAGAAGTTCCACAGCCCGGCCGCCTTGGCCTTCGCTTTCACCTCTTCGATGACCGGGATCACCTTCCAGCGATCGCCGGTGTTCGTCTGTTCGTGATATTCGGCCTGCCGCGGCGCGATCTCGGCGTCGATGAAGGCCTTCACGCGGTCCCTGAAATAGGTTTCGCGTTCGGTCAGGGTGAAGTCCATAGCATCCCTCCGCTCGATATTTGCGCCGGCTGTAGAACGTACCGCATCTTCGGTAAAGCGTCAGAATCGTGGCCGGACGCCCCGCCCTGACGCTTGCGACAGGCCGTGTAGAAAAAGGACTGTTTCTTCGAAAATTGGGTGCTAGGGTCGCTGGATGCAGGCTCAGGGGGAACTGGGCGGCGACGGAGAGGAGACGGGCACGCGCCGCTTCAGGGCGAAGCGCGAAGCCATTCTTGCCGCCGCTGCCGATGCGATCAACGAACAAAGCGCGAAGGGCATGACCTTCGCCGATGTCGCGCGCCGTGTCGGCCTCAATACCACCAGTGTCACTTATTATTTCAAGCGCAAGGAGGACCTTGCTGCCGCCGCGTTCGAGCACACGCTCGATTACCTGCTGGTGATGCTCGATACGGCGATGGAAGCCGATACGCCCGAGGCGCGGGTGGAACGCTATCTCGCGCTCAACATGGCGCGCCTCGCGCGGGTGCAGCGCGGCGAGGAACGGCAGATCGCCGGCCTGTCGGATCTTCGCGCGATGGACGAGCCGGTGCGCGGCCGGCTGATGGCTGGCTGGCGCGAGGTGTTCCGCCGCGCCCGCCGCCTGTGGGGGCCGGCAACCAACCGCGCGCAGACCGATCTCAACGGTGCGCGCGCGCATGTGTTGATGGAAAACACCTTCTGGCTGCCCGTCTGGCTGCCGCGCTACGAGCCCGATCAATATGATCGCGTGGAGGCGCGGGTGATGGACGTATTCCGCCACGGCCTGGCGGTGCCCGGTGCGCGCTGGGATCCCGCCCCGGTCGAACTGCCGCACGATTCATCGGAAGGGCGCGATGCCTTCCTCCTCGCCGCCACGCGCCTCATCAACGAACTGGGCTATCGCGGCGCCTCGGTGCAGCGGATCGCGAGCGAGCTGAACGTCACCAAGGGCAGCTTCTACCACCATCTCGATGCCAAGGACGATCTGGTCATCGCCTGCTACAGGCGCAGCTTCGACACGATCAGCGCGGCGCAGCGGCTGGCGGACGACCAGGGCGGGACGCAATGGGATCGGCTGTGCGCGATGTTCGCGACTTTGCTCGGCGTGCAATTCTCCGAACTCGGCCCGCTGCTACGTACCACGGCGCTCAGCGGCCTTCCCGGCACGGTGCGCCAGGCGATGGTCGACCGGTCGAACCGCATCGCCCGGCGTTTCGCCGGCACCATCTCGGACGGGATTGCGGAAGGCACCGTGCGTGCGGTCGATCCATTGGTCGCCAGCCAGCTGGTGATGGCGTTCCTCAACGCCGCCTTCGACATGCGCAAATGGGCCTGGGCGATGCCGCGCGAGCGGGCGATCGGCCTCTACGCCTCGACGCTGGCGTTCGGCATGTTTGACGATCGGATCATCGAGGACTGATCCAGGGCGGATCGATCCTCCGCCGCGACGGCGCCGCCTGGATCAGCTAGTCGGCGGTTGCGGCGATCCACCGCCGGCACAGGGACGCCAGCGAAGCCGCATCCCGCTCGATCTCCGCCAGCCGCCGCCACACGATCACCCCGCGATCCGGCGCCGGCCATTTCGCCAGCCCCTCATCATCGCTGAACGAGAAGCCCGCGTTGCTGCGCGGTGTGGCTCCGCGATGCAGCACGAGGCGCACGCCGCCGCTGCGCTCCACGCCAAGGGTTATGCGGTCAGCGTCGGCCAGTGCAAAGCTCGGCGCGTTCCACTTGATGCCTTCGACAAGGCCGGGGTGCGCGCTTGCCACGATCGCGCGGAGCCGGTCGATCATCGCCCGCGTGTCGCCGTCCAGCGACCGGCGATATTCCTCGACGCTGGGCACCCCCTCCCTCCTCGGCCACTCTGTCCCATGAAGAACGGGGCCTCCACCATGGCGGTAGAGGCCCCGTATTCAGATCAGGCCGCGCTGGTCGCGAAGTTGCCCTCGCGGGCCGCTTCCTGGCGCTTCATCAGCACGCCCGCGCGCCAATAATGGAAGATGCCCCACGGCGTTAGCATCGCGACCGAGAACATCGCCCAGCGCAGCGATTCCGCGCCATAGGTCGGCCGCAGCAGATCGCTGATCTGGCCAACCGCGAACGGCCCGAGGCCAAGGCCGAGCAGGCTGGTCGCGAGCAGCGTCAGCGCCGCCCAGGTCGCGCGCAGCCGCAGCGGCGCGAGATGCTGGATCATCGCATAGGTCGGCCCGATGTATGCCCCGGCGAAGATCGCCGCGACGAAGTACGAGCCCAGCGCCAGCCACAGGTGATCGACGAAGTAGAAGGCCAGGGCAAACGGGAAGGCGAGGATCTTCATGATCGCCACGACGTAGCTTTGCGCGTAGATGCCTTTGTTCTTCGCCGCACGGTCGCACAGCCAGCCGCCGAGCATCGCGGAGAAGCCGGCAACGAACGCCGCCGGCAGCGCGACGTATTTGGACACGTCGAGCATCGACATGCCGAGCGAGCGCTGCATGTAGCTCGGCCCCCAGCCGGTGACGGCATAACCCACCAGCGAGGTGATGGTGATCGCCGCGACCAGGTGGAAAGCGGCGCCATTGTTCCACATGCTGGCGATGCCCTTCCACAGGCCCATCACCGGCGCGCCGTCGGGCTCGGCCGGCGCCTTGCCGTCGGAAAGGCCGCGGCGCGGCTCAACCACGAAGAGCTTCATGATCACGGCAAGCGCGATGCCCGGCAGGCCGACCACCATCATCGCGACGCGCCAGCCATAGGAGTGCGCGACGACCCCGCCGATCACGATGCCAAGGCCGCCACCCAGCAGCACGCCCAGCGAGTAGATCGCCATGGCGCTCGCCCGCTTCTCCGGCGGATAAAGATCGGCAATGATCGACTGGCTGGGCGGGCCGAAGCCTGCCTCACCGATGCCGACGCCGATGCGCGCCAGCATCAGATGGACGAAATTCTGAGCGAAGCCGCAAACCGCCGTCATCGCGCTCCAGAAGGCGAGGCTGACGGCAATGATGTTGGTTCGGCTGGATCGGTCGGCGAGCCGCGCAATCGGCAGGCCAAGGGTTGCGTAGAAGATGGCGAATACCAGCCCGGACAATAGCCCCAGCTGCGTATCGGAAAGCTGCAGGTCGGCCTTGATCGCTTCCATCAGGATCGACAGGATCTGCCGATCCATGAAACTGAAGAAATAGGCCGTGGTCAGCAGCCCAAGCGTCCAGCCACGGCGGCGTAGCGCCCGTGCGTCGCGCGACTCCTGCGACCACGTGGTGCTGGCATCCATCTCGTTCTCCCCAACCTATCTTATTCATTCCGGCCTATCGGCTCGGCCGGCAATCGTCAGTAGCAGGTAACCGGGAGCAATGTTTCGTAACATTGCTCCCGGCGCCCCGTTTAGAAGGCCTGCGATACGGCGGCTTTTAGCGTGAAGCCGAGCGGCGATGCGGTGAAGCTGTCGTAGTTCGGATCGAGCCGCGCGAACGGCGGTTTGCGATCGAAGATGTTGACCGCCGCCAGCGTGAAGCTGGTGCCGCTGTCGAGCGCCAGACGATAGGTGGCATCGAACGTGCGCCACGATCCGATCTCCTTGCCGCGCGTCACCGATGCACCGCCAAGTGCGCCCACGTTCGGGCCGAAGATCGCCGGGCCGCGCTGGTCGGTATAGCCATCGACATAGTTGAACTGGAGCCGCAGCGAATGTGGGCCCGTATCACCCTGGACGTACCAGTTCCCGCGCCACTGCGGGATCGGATAGGCCGTGGTCTGGAAGTTCAGGAGCCCCACCGCGTCGAATGCCGGCTGGACGGTGACGCCCTCCACCTGCAGTTCGCCGATCTTGTAGTTGATGACATACGTGCCGGTGCCGCCAACCGTCACGCGCACCGGGCCAAGCTCATCACGATAGGCCGCCTGGAAGTCGAGACCGGACGTCTTGACGTCCGCGCTGTTGAACACCTGCGTGCGCAGACGGCTGACATTGTTGATGTTGCAACCGTTGAGGTTGAAGGTGAAGCGCGCGCGCAGCGCGGCATAGGCCGGGTTAGTGCAATTGGCGTCGCCCGACGCGCCGAACAGGGCGTTGGTGATGCCGGCCACCGGCTCGGCCTCGATAGGCCCCTTCAAGTCGTAGCGCCAATAGTCCAGGCTGGCCGTGAACGGACCTTTGTCGATCAGCACGCCGGCATTGTAGGTGGTCGCGCTTTCCGGCCGCAGCAGCGGGTTGCCGAACACCTCGACGGCACGGAAGCCAGTGCCGATCACTTGCAGCGACACGCCCGAGCCCGACAGATTCTGCGGTGGCGGCCCGCGGAAGCTTGTGCCGACACCCCCGCGCAGGCCAAGCCAGTCGGTCAGCTCGATCTTCAGGCGCGCCTGCGGATCGAAGGTGGAGCCGACGTTTCCGCGATAATCCTCATAGCGTGCTGACAATTGCAGGTTGACCGCCTCGATGATCGGGATCTGCAGCTCGGCGAACAGCGCATAGACGTCTGCGTTGACGTCACGCTCCGGGTTCGTCCCAAGGAAGCCGAGCGCGCCGGTCTGCGGGTTGCAGGTGGCAGCCGGGTTCAGCGGCGTACCCGGGCAGGGCGTCACCGCGATGTTCGCGTCATTGTTCAGCAGCGTGCGGAACCAGTTCTTGCGGTATTGCCCGCCCACCGCGAAGCCGATGTCGTCATCCGCCCACAGGCGGATCCCGGTGCGGCCTGACAGTGAGAGGTCACCCACGAACTGCTTCGTGCGCACCTGCGTGTTGGGCGTGCGGAAGAACAGGTCGATCGTCGACAGGTCGTTGATCAGCCCCGCGCCCGGCGTCAGGCTGAACCCCGCCGGGTTGCGCGTGCCGGCGAAGTTGGGATTGGGCACCCCGCTCACCGCATTCGCCGGGATCGCGGTGGAGAACGGGTTGAAATAGGTGCAGCCGTTGGTGCCGGCGAGCCCGGCGAGCTGAGCCGGCGTCAGCCCCGCGCGCGATGCGGTGGAGGCATAGGGGCAGTTCGGCCCGCCGAAGCCGGCCATCGCGTTCTGCAACAGATCACCGAAGGCATCGGTGCCGTCATAGTCACGCGAATATTCGCTGAAGGTCAGGCCGGTGTTGAAATCGATGTCGCTCGTCAGCTTGACGTGAACGTCCGCGGTGAACCGATACGCCTCGGTCTCGCGCTTGGAGATCGCCGAGCCGCGATTGTTCTTCTCGTCCTGGAACAGCGGATTGCCGCCAAGCAGGAACGGCCGGAACAGGACGGGCAGGCCAACCGCGCTGTCCAGCGCACCGGTCGCGCCGCGCGTACAGCCTGCCGCCGCGCCGTAGAGCGTGCAATAGTCCCGCAGCGCCGGCGCGTAGCCAGGAATGACGAACAGCGAACCATTGCCGAACGCTGCATTGGTCGATGGCGGCAGCGTCGGCAGATAGCTCGGCGAACTCGTCACCCGGGTGTTGGTGAAGGCGAGGAGGCCGGTCAGCCGCAGCGTCGCATTATCGGTGATGTCGAATTCGGTATCGACCCACGCCTGGAGCCGCTCTTCGGGCTCCACCAGATTGTCGAACTGGCCGAAATTGGTGAAGCAGCGATCGGTGTTCGATCCGGGTGCACTGCGGAAACCGCCAAGGCCGGTACAGCCAAGATCGGTCGTCAGGTTGATCCCGCCGACGGTGCCGTTGAAATCGAAATTGCCGGGATTGCCGCCGCCGGTCCACGCCCCTTGCGGATTGGTCGGATATGGCTGCACCGCGAAATCGCGATCGGTGAAGCGTAGTTCGGAGCGGCGCTGATAGCCGACGGAGCCGAACACGCGGAAACCCTCCTGCTCATGGCCATAGGATAGCGCGCCACCATAATCGCCATCGGATCCGCGGATGTAGCGATAGTCGCCCGAGGCCAGGAAACCCTGCTGATCGGTGCGGGTGATGAAATTGACCACGCCGGCGATCGCGTCCGAACCATAGGTGGCGGCGGCACCGTCCTTCAGGATCTCGATGCGGCCGATCGCGGCGGCGGGGAACATGTTGACGTCGACGATCGGGATGCCGAGGCCGGACGCCACCATGCGCTTGCCGTTGAGGAGGACGAGCGTTCGCTGCGGGCCAAGGCCGCGCAGGTTGACTGAGGCCACGCCTTCGGAGCCCTGCGCGCGGGTGTCGAACTGATTGGCATCGCCCACCGTTCCATTGGCGATCGGCAAGTTCTTGAGCAGGTCGACGGCCGTCGGCGCGCCCTGCCGGGCGAGTTCCTCTCCTGAGATGACGTCCACCGGCACCGCCAGATTCTCTGGCGTGCCGCGGATCAGCGTACCTGTCACCACGATGTCGGGTGCCGCCGCTTGCTCGGGGGCCGTCTGCACCGGCGCCGGGTCGCCGCCGATCTGAGCATGTGCCGTGCCAATCGCCAGGGCCCACGCAAGCGCCGTCGAGGCGCTTGCGCGTGCGAAAATCGCTTTCGCCATCATCTCTCTCCCATTGCCGATCAGCGTCTGTGTGCGCCGTACCGGTTCCTCGAATAGACGATGCGCTTTCCGCTACGTCAAGCCGCTTAACGCCCCCCCGCCCGAAGCTGGACATAAAAAAGCGGCGGAGCCCCGAAGGACCCCGCCGCCGTACCGCGAATTGTGAAACGCGTTTCAGTAGCCGTTGAGCTTGGCGAACCGATCCCGGTGGTAGGATGCCGTGCCCCACATCGTCTCCAGCACCGCCGCGCGCTTCAGGTACAGGCCCGCATCATATTCGTCGGTCATGCCGACGCCGCCGTGCAACTGCACCATCTCGCGGCTGACGAGCTTCAGCGTATCGTTGGCGATCGCCTTCGACAGGCTGACGGCCTGGTCGACATCCGAACGGCCAGCATCGATCGCCTCAAGCGCGCCTTCCACCGCGGAGCGCATCAGCTCCAGCTCGGTCTTCATCTTCGCCATGCGATGCTGCAGCGCCTGGAAGGTCGACAGCACCTGGCCGAACTGGACGCGCTGCTTGAGATAGTCGAGCGTTTGGTCGAACGCACTGTCCGCCATCCCCAGCATCTCGGCCGCCGTCACCGCGGTCGCCCGGTCGACGATCGCCTGCGTCAGTTCCGGCCCGCCCAGCTTCTCGGCCGGCGCGTTGGCGAAGGTCACATCCGCATGGCTGCGGCTGTCGGCCATCTTGCGGGTCGACACCGTCACACCCTCGCCGCGCGGGACAAGGTAGAGGCCGTCGGTTGCCGCGACGACGAACGCGTCCGCGCCGTCACCCTCGGCAACGAACTTCTTGGCGCCGCTCAGCTTCCCGCCCGACACGCTAGCTTCGATCTTGCCGCCGTGCACCGGGCCTTCGTCGATGGCCAGCGTCGCCACCGCCTCGCCCGAGGCGAGCTTGGGCAGCCATTCGCTCTTGGCCGCATCGGAGGTGCCCATCGCGATCGCGCTAGCCGCCACTGCGGTGGACGACAGCGGGCTCACCGCCAGGTTGCGGCCGAGCTGCTCGACCACCAGGCCGAGCGAGAGATAGCCAAAGGCCGATCCGCCGAATTCCTCCGGGATCACGATCCCGCTCCAGCCCATCTGGCCGATCGTGTTCCAGGCCTCTGTATCGAAGCCCTTGGCCGGTGCCGCGTCGCGCAGCTTGCGGAAGGCGGTGGTGGGCTGTTCGTTGTCAGCCCACTCGCGCGCCATGTCCCGCAGCATCACTTGTTCGTCGTTCAGTGCTGCCATGTGTTCAAACCCCTTAGAAGGACCTGCCGGGGAGGGAGAGCGTCTGCCGCGCTCTCCCTCGACCCGGCCCTCTCCGACGCGTGTCTCCGCCGCGCCTAACCGAAATTACTGGTACCAGACCCTATTGATGGTCGAGCATCCCGAGGATGCGCTTGGCGATGACGTTGTTCTGGATCTCGGACGAGCCGCCATAGATCGACACCGCCTTGCCCCACAGCCACGTGCGGGTCTGCGCCAGTTCCTCGTTGCTGAAGCCCTCGCCTTCCCAGCCGAGGCCCTGCATGCCCATGATCTCGATCGCCAGCTCGGCGCGATCCTGGGTGATGCGGGCACCGACGTTCTTCATCACGCTGGTCGCGGCGGACGGACCGGCATTGCCCTTCGCCTCGAGTGCCGCACGGCGCAGCGTGAGCGCGAAGGCGCGCTGGTCCATCTCATGCTTGATGATGCGGGTGCGCAGGTCGCTGTCGGCCAGCTTGCCCTCGGCATCGACGCCGCGATACTTCTTCGCGATCGACGGGATCGGCTCGCCCTGGTTCATCCGGCCCTGCGAGCCGCCGCCGCCGGAAAGCGAATTGCGCTCGTGCTGCAGCAGGCGAGTGCCGATCGTCCAGCCCTGCCCTTCCTGGCCGACCAGGTTTTCCTTGGGCACCTTCACGTTGGTGAAGAAGGTCTCGCAGAAGGGCGACGCGCCCGAGATCAGCTTGATCGGCCGGGTCTCGACGCCCTCGGCATCCATGTCGATCAGCAGGAAGCTGATGCCGGCATGCTTCTGGGTCTTGTCGGTGCGGACCAGCGCGAAGCACTTGTCCGCCCACTGCCCGCCGCTGGTCCAGGTCTTCTGGCCATTGACGATATAATGATCGCCCTTGTCCTCGGCGAAGGTCTGCAAGCTCGCGAGGTCCGAACCGGCGCCCGGTTCCGAATAGCCCTGGCACCAGCGCACTTCGCCGCGCACGATGCCCGGGATGTGCTTCTGCTTCTGCTCTTCGCTGCCATATTCCAGCAGCGTCGGGCCGAACATCATCACGCCCATGCCGCCGATCGGGTTGTACGCCCCGATGCGCATCATTTCCTCGCCCAGGATACGCGCCTGCTCACGGGTCAGCCCGCCGCCGCCATATTCCTTCGGCCAGGTCGGCGTGCCCCAACCCTTCTCGCCCATCGCCTCGCGCCACTGCTTCTGCTCGGGCGTCTCGTCAGTCGGGCCGTCGACGGCGGACATCGCATTGTCCTTGCCGCGCAGGCTCTGCGGAAAATTCGCCTCCAGCCAGGCACGTGCCTCCTGGCGGAAGCCGTCGGCGCTATCGGCGGGGCGTTCGAGTTCGGCGGCAGTTGCCATCAGTTCAATTCTCCGAAGCCGATTCTGAATATCGGGTATGGCGCGAAGTCATGGCACGTTTGGGCACCGAAGCAAAGGGACATGCGACCGTCGATCGGCTAGATCAGCGCTGAGGGGAGCCAGAGCGATGCGATTCGATCACCGCGCCGTGCCAATCGCCGTCCTGGCCATGCTGATCGACTCGATCGGCTTCGGAATCGTGTTGCCGGTACTTCCCTCGCTGATCGTGGAGCTGGGCGGCGTGTCGCTGGCGCAGGGCGCGCGGATCGGCGGCTATCTGCTCGCCGTCTATGCCGTGACTCACTTCTTCGCCGGCCCGGTGATCGGCAGCCTGTCGGATCGCTTCGGGCGGCGCCGTGTGCTGCTGATCAGCCTTACCTGCTTCGGCATCGATTATGCGCTGATGGCATTAGCGCCGACGCTGGCCTGGCTGTTCCTCGGCCGGGCGATCGCCGGGATCGCCGGCGCGACCTACGGCCCCGCCAATGCGGTGATCGCAGACGTCACCCCGCCGGAACGGCGCGGACAGGCATTCGGCCTGCTTGGCGCAGCCTTCGGCGGCGGCTTCATCCTCGGCCCGGCCATCGGCGGCCTCCTGGTGGAATTCGGCACCCGGGCGCCGTTCGTCGCGGCGGCGGCGCTGGCCTTCGTCAACGCCGGGGTGATCCTGTTCCTGATGCCGGAGACGCTGCCGCCGGAGCGCCGCCGCCCGTTCGACTGGCGGCGCGCGAACGCGATCGGCGCCTTCACACCGCTTTTCCGCGCGGGGGGAGCGGCCGCGCTGCTCGCCGGCGCGCTCGTCTGGCAGATCGCGCACATGGTCTATCCCTCCACATGGGCGTTCTTCGGCGAGATCGCGCTTGGGTGGGATGCAAAGGCAATCGGCTGGTCGCTCGCCGCCTCGGGTCTGTCGATGATGGTGGCGCAGATCTTCCTCATCGGCCGCGCGATCAGGCGTTTCGGCGAGGAGCGGACCGTGCTGATCGGCCTTGCCGCCGGGATGATCGTCTTCGCCGGCTATGTCTTCGCGCGGGCGGAGTGGCAGATTTACCTGCTCATCGCGCTGGGGGCGCTGACCGGCCTCGTCGGCCCATCGATCAACGCCATCCTGTCGGCACGCGTGGATGCCACCAACCAGGGTGCGCTACAGGGCGGGATGGCCAGCATCGCCAGCATCGCCGCGATCGTCGGCCCGCTGGCGATGACTCAGGCGCTGGCGTTCGGCACGGAGCGCGGCGAGGCCGGCGGCGCCTTCGCCCTTGCCTCGCTGCTCTGCGCCGTCACCTTCGCGATCTTCCTGTTCGGCGTGGTGCTCCGCCGCGGCAAGCTCGCCTGATCAGGCCCGCTCACGCACAATCCTGAAGGCGGTGGCCCCGCCTTTCACAAACGCTCGCTCAATCGCGCCCAGGGCGCCGGCTGCCGCCGGTATCGAGGTGGAAGCCGGCATCCACCCGCCAGGTCTCGCCCACGATCGCCCGCGCGGCGGGGTCGAGCAGCATCTCGATCGGCCCCGCGATGTCCTCCGCCTGCGGGGCCATCGCCATCGGCGTCTGCGCGGCGATCCGCTGGTCGAGCTTCGCCTTGCCTTCGACGCCAAGCGCCTTTTCGAACCACCCGGTGCCGACATAGCCCGGCGCCACCGCGTTCACCCGGATCGACGGCGCCAGCACGCGTGCCAGGCTCTGCGTCATGGTGATCAGCGCCCCCTTCGACGCGGCATAAGCGATCGACGAGCCGACGCCGTGCAGCCCGGCGATCGACGCCACGTTGACGACCGCGCTCATCGGCCCCTCGCGCATCGCCGGCGCACATGCGCGCACCATCTGGAACGCCGCGATCGTGTTCAGGCGATAGATGCCGACGAAATCCTCCGCATCCAGCCCGTCGAGTTCCTCGTGCACCACATGCTTGGTGCGCCCGGCGTTGTTGACGAGGAAGTCGAGCCGCCCAAACGCCTCGGTCGCGGCGCCGGCGAGCTTCCGGCACTCGGCGTCCTCGGCAATGTCCGCCTGAACCGCGATCGATCCGTTCGCCACCTCGGCGGCCAGCGCCTCGGCGTCGTCGCGGCTGTGCGCGTAGTTGATCACGCATCGCACCCCACGCTTCGCCAGCCGGCGTACCACCGCTGCCCCGATGCCCGTTCCCCCGCCCGTCACGATCGCCACGCCGCCGTCCATCTCGCTCTCCTGCATTTTCGAACGTGGCGTATGGCATTCGCGGGATCGTGCCGCTAGCGACCGAATCATGGAGAGAGTTGAAGACCTGCTAGCCCGGCCGTTTGGCACCCTGCCGGATCTGATCCGTCACCACGCCGTGGTTCAGCCCGACAAGCTGGCGATTGCCGATGGCGACACGCAAGTCACTTATGGTGAACTCGATGCCGCCATGGATCGCGCCGCCGCCGCGCTTCAACGCGACGGTACGGTGCAGGGCCAGGCGGTCGCGATGGTCAGCTACCCCAGCACGGCGCAGGCGATCGTGTTCCTCGCCGCGCTTCGTGCCGGTTCGCTCGCCGCGCCGATTCAGCCATCGGCCACGCCCGATCAGATCGCCGGCATGATCGCCGACAGCGGCGCGAACCTCGTCTTCCTCGATGCTGCCAATGCCGCCGCGCTGAAGGACGAGACATTCCCCGCGCGCATCATCATGCTGGAGGATCTGGACGGCTGGCTCGCCCCCGCCGACGCCAAACCCGCCCCTGTCAGCATCGCGCCCGATGATGGCTTCAACATCATCTATTCCTCCGGCACCACCGGCATCCCCAAGGGTATCGTGCAGAGCCACGCGATGCGCTGGCAGCATCTGTCGCGTAACAGCGGCGCGGGCTTCGACACCGCGGTCACGCTGCTGTCGACCCCGCTCTATTCGAACACCACGCTCGTCAGCTTCCTGCCCACCCTCGCCTGGGGCGGCACCGTGGTGCTGATGAAGAAGTTCGACGCGCGCACGTATCTGGAGCTCGCGGAGAAATACCGCGCCACCCACACCATGCTCGTCCCGGTGCAATATCAGCGCATCATGGCGCTCCCCGATTTCGACACGTTCGATCTCAGCGCCTTCCGCTTCAAGACGTGCACGTCGGCCCCCTTCAAGGCGGAGCTGAAGCGCGACGTGCTGAACCGCTGGCCCGGCAAGCTCGTCGAATATTACGGCATGACGGAAGGCGGCGCCTCGTTCATCCTCGTCGCGGACGAGCATCCCGACAAGCTCCACACCGTCGGCCGCCTGTCGCCCGGCCACCAGGCGATCCTGCTCGACGAGGAGGGCAAGGAAGTCGGCCCCGGCGAGATGGGGGAGATCGTCGGCCGCTCGCCGGCGATGATGAACGGCTATCACAAGCGCGAGGGCGCGACGCGGGACGCCGAATATTATGATGCGGACGGCAATCGCTGGATCCGGCACGGCGATGTCGGGCGGATCGACGAGGACGGCTTCCTGATCCTCATGGACCGCAAGAAGGACATGATCATTTCGGGCGGGTTCAACATCTACCCGTCGGATCTGGAAGCGGTGCTGGCGCAGCATCCGGCGGTGGCGGACTGCACCGTCGTCGGCGTGCCGAGCGAGGAATGGGGCGAGACGCCGGTCGGCTTCTACGTCCCGCGTGACGGCGCCGCCGCCAGCGCGGAGGACATCCGCGCCGCCACCAACGAGAAGCTCGGCAAGACGCAGCGCCTCTCGAAACTCTATGTCGCCGACGAGCTGCCACGCAGCGCGATCGGCAAGGTATTGAAGCGCGAGCTGCGCGATTGGCTCGCCGCAGGGGAATTCCGGGGGAACGACGCATGACCAGCCTGAAAGAAATCCTCGATGGCCTGACGCCGCTTGGCGACGCGCCGGGCTGGCGCGGCGAGATCCCGGACGGCTGGCTGCAGGGCCGCACCGCTTACGGCGGGCTCTCCGCCGCGATCGCGCTGCATTGCGCGATGCAGTCGGATACCGATCTGCCCCCGCTCCGCTCGGCACAGGTCAGCTTCATCGGCCCGCTCTCCGGCCCGATCCTCGTCACCGCGCATCGCCTGCGCCGCGGCAAGAACGCCGCCTTCATCCAGGCCGATATCGAAAGCGAAGCCGGGCTTGGCCTGCGCTGCACCTTCGTCTTCATGCGCGCCATCGAAAGCGAGGTGGATTACGCCACCACGACGGTGCCGGATTTCAAGCAGCCCGGCCCGGAGGAAAAGACGTTCAAGGGCAACCCGCACGTTGCCTTCACGCAGAACTTCGAATTCCTCGATCGCCGCGACGGGCCGAACCTGCTGCCCGCCGAATGGCTGCGCTGGACCCGGCTCAACGAGCGCGAGGGGCTGGATCCGATGGTAGAGCTGATCGCCATCGGCGATTGCCTGCCGCCCGCGGCGCTCCGCCTGCTCGGTCGCAACGTGCCGATGAGCTCGATGACGTGGATCCTCAACGTCCTCGGGCCCCAGCCGAAGACCGAGGACGGCTGGTGGCTGCTGCGCTCCAATGCCGATTACGCCCGTGCGGGCAGCTCCTCGCAGCAGATGGGCATCTGGAACAGCGCCGGCGAAATGGTCGCCGAACAGCTGCAGTCGGTCGCCGTCTTCGCCTGATCGAGCGTTGCGCCGGGAGGGGCCGCCAAGCCTCTCCCATGTCTCGCCCCCCTTGCGCAAATCGCGCCACGCCGCGACAATTTGCGACACTTGCCGGCCGTAACGGCACACTCGCGCGACAGATGGGTTCCATATCGGTCCCATCAGCGGGGAAGGTCCCCGCATCGTACGAAGGATCATTACGGATGAAGCGTATCATCATCGCCGCCGCGCTCGCAGGCACCACCATCACCGGCATCGCCGCGGCCCAGACCGCTGGCCAGACGACTGCGCCGGCCGCAGCGGGCAAGTTCCGCGGGGATCGGGCCATGGGCCTCGATCTCAACAAGGACGGCGTGATTACTCGCGCCGAGGTGATCGCCGCTACCGACGCGCGCTTCGCGAAGCTCGATGCGAACAAGGATGGCAAGATCACCGCCAACGAGCGCTCCGGCCGCCGCGCCAACATGCCTGACGTGACGCAGGAGCAGATGCGCCAGGCCGCGCTTGCCCGCTTCGACCGGGCGGACGCGAACAAGGACGGCAAGATCGACCAGACCGAGCGCCAGGCGATGCGCGGCAAGTATCGCGGCGGCCGCGGCGGGCCGGACGGCATGCGTCACGGCGGTCGCGGCCACGGCGGCGCGATGGCGGCGATGGCCATGGCCGACGCCAACCGCGACGGCGTCGTCACCAAGGCCGAGGCCGTCGCCGCCACCCAGGCGATGTTCGACCGGATCGATACCAATCGAGACGGCAAGATCGACCAGGCCGAACGCGACGCCGCACGCGATGCGATGAAGGCTCGCCGCGATGGTGGCGCGGCACAGCCCGGCGGCGCTCGCTGACGCCGGCCGGCGCCGGGCGGGGTATTCCTCACCTCGCCCGGCGCTTCCCGCGGGAGCATGACATGCTAGACACCGACGCCATGGCCGAACTGCCCCATCTCCTGCTCGTCGACGACGAGCGTTCGATCCGCGAGCCGCTGGCGCAATATCTCACCAAACAGGGCTTCCGCGTCACTCAGGTGGGTGACGCCGAGGCTGCCCGCACGCGGCTCGGCGCCTATGCGATCGATCTCGTCGTGCTGGATATCATGATGCCGGGCGAGGACGGGCTCAGCCTGTGCCGCCACATTCGCGAAACCAGCGACATTCCCGTCATCCTGCTCACTGCGCGCACCGAGGAGACCGACCGGATCGTCGGCCTCGAAATGGGCGCGGACGATTATGTCGTGAAGCCCTTCTCCCCGCGCGAGCTTGCCGCCCGGATCAAGGTCGTGCTTCGTCGGCTGCGCGGCGGCGGCACACGGCAACACGCGCCCGACGCCAGCGCCTATGCCTTTGCCGGCTGGGTACTGAAAACCGGCGAGCGTACGCTCGTCGATCGCGAGGGCGTCGCCGTCCCGCTGTCGACCGGCGAGTATAATCTCCTCCACGCCTTGGTCACCCGGCCCCGCCAGGTGCTGACCCGCGACCAGCTGCTCGATCTCACGCAGGGCCGCGAGGCTGCCGCCTTCGATCGCGCGATCGACAATCAGGTCAGCCGGTTGCGCAAGAAGATCGAGGCGGATCCCAAGTCGCCGCAGCTGATCAAGACGGTATGGGGCGGCGGCTACACGCTGGCGGCCGAAGTCACCCGGCTGTGACGGCCCGCGCGTGAGGCTCCCCTTCCCCCGCAACCTGCCGGGCCAGCTCGCCCTGCTGCTGGCGATCGCCCTGTTCGCCGCGCAGGCGATCAACCTCGCGCTCGTCCTGCGCGATCGCGCCAACTTCCGCCTCGCCCAGGCCACTCGCCCGGCCGCGGTGCGCATTGCCGACGCGCTTGAGCGGGCCGACGAGCGCCCGATCCTGGAGGATCGCGGCCGCGTCCGCCGCCGCGCCGCCAATCCGCTCGAGCCCACCTGGGAACGCCAGCCGGACGTCGCCGAGGAACTGCGCCGCCAGCTGATCGAGGCCGGAGTCACGCCGGGGCGGATCGAGGTCGGCGTTCGCCCGGCCGATGCCCGCGCGTCCACGATCCGGGTCCCCGACGAGCGGCAACGGCGCCCCGGCCGCGCCCACCGCCCGCGTATCGCCGACACGCTGGTCATCGCGCTGCAGCAGCCCGACGGCAGCTGGATCAGCACCAACGCGCCCTGGCCGCGCCGGGACATGCGAATCATCTGGGCGCTCTTCGGCCAGACGTTGATCATCTATGTCCTGATCCTCGTCCCCGTCCTGTGGCTGGCGCGGCGCATCGCCCGCCCGCTGCGCGCACTTGCCGTTGCTGCCCGCACCTTCACGCCGGGCAGCGCGCCCGAACCGCTCGCGGTCGACGGGCCCCGCGACGTGCGCGACGTGGTCGCCGCCTTCAACGCCCTCACCCGCCGCGTCACCGCGATGCTCGACGAGAAGGACCGGATGCTCGGCGCGATCGGCCACGATCTGCGCACGCCCCTTGCGGCGCTTCGCGTGCGGATCGAATCGGTCGAGGACGAGCAGGACCGCACCCGCATGGCCGATACGATCGAGGAGATGAGCCGCACGCTCGACGACATCCTCTCGCTCGCCCGCCTCGGCCGCCCAAGCGAGGCGATCACCGAGGTCGATCTCGCCGCGCTCGTCGATGCGGTGGTCGAGGACTTCCGCGATCTCGGCGCCGACGTCTCGTTCGAAGAGGCCGATCGGCTGCGCATGCGGCTTCGCCCCACGCTCTTCCGCCGCGCGGTGCGCAACCTCATCGAGAATGCGATCAAATATGCCGGCGCGGTCGAAGTATCGCTGCAGCAGACGCCCGACCGAGTCCTCGTCAGCGTCGCCGATCGCGGTCCCGGCATCCCGCCGGACCGCATGGAGGCGGTGTTCGATCCGTTCACGCGCCTCGAAGGATCACGCAACCGCGACACCGGCGGGATCGGCCTCGGCCTCGCCCTCGCCCGCGCCATCGTCCGCGACGCCGGCGGCGACATCACCCTCGCCAACCGCGACGGCGGCGGCCTCAGCGCAACGATCACGCTGCCGCGGTGAGGCCATGCCAGCCCGGTACCACACCGGCCGCGGCCATCGCCTAGAGGGCGAGAAGCGGCCCGTCTGCTTACGCCTTGAAAGCGGACTGTTCACGTTGGCGGCTATGCTCGCGCGAGCCAGTATCGTTCGTGGCGAAAGCTCTCCTGGGAAGCGGCTGATGCTACAGCGGCTGTCGCCGATCGACCGCTAGGATCCGCTGGCAATGCCTGTTTCTGCGTAGTCCTGGACCCACTTTGGTGGCTCCTGTTCCAGAGATCCATCTACCCGGACACGGCGCTCACGCGCCCATCGATAACCCCACATCGGTCCGTAACGCGTCGCGAACCGGGGCGGCTTACGATATGCTTCGTCGGCTTGAGCTTCAGCAAGCGACACGAAACGGAAGCCTTCGGATCGGAATATGCCGACGAGCCGATCGAGCGTGGCCGCATTGAGACGGTTGCTGTGCAACAACATGATGGCCGGCGGCTCCCGTCCGAGGACCTGCTTACTCAACGCCTGATAGTAGCGGATTTGTGTCCGGCTATGGTCAAGATACGCCTGCTCGATCCGGCGTCGCATTGGGGGGTCGCCGGCGGCTCGAGTATAGGCTTGATCGAAAAGATAGTCCGAGGTGTCGATGGTGGAAGCCGCAAGGCGATAGCCGCGTTCAGCCAGCAGGCTTTCGATCTCTGCACGCTGCGGTTCCGTGCCGCCGACGTGATTATATGCGAAACGGTAGAACGTCACTGGCCGCCCGACCGATCTGGCAAACGGCAGGAAGGTTGCTTCGCCATCGACAATCTCCCGACGGATGGCAGCAGCATCGAGATCGTTGATGTCCGTATGGGTGGCGCCATGGTTGCCGAGATCGAGGCCATCCCGCAGCCAGCCTCGCAGGATCGCGGGACCATCAGGGCCAAGGGCACGCACGTGCTCCTCAGTGACGAATCCGGTCGCTGGCACTCCCCGGCGTACCAATGTTCGGCGAATGACATGATCGGCTCTGATCGCTTCCGCCCTCTCGATCGCGGACGCGTTCGCAAAGGGCAAGTCGTCGAAGGTGATTGCCACCACCTTCGCATCCGCTGACGGCCGCGCAGCTGCTGGGCTTTCACCAGTGAGCAATGTCATAGCTGCGAGCAGGCTCGCGGTCAGGGTGCGTTGCATGGGGCGACCATGCAGGCCGCCATGCGGCTTCTCAACCCGCGGCAAGTCGTAGCGGTCCACGCCGGAGGTGAACCCACGTGAGCGCATCCGCACTACGCCCCACCATTTCCGGCTTCGAACACTCAGCAGGGCCTCGGCTCCACTCAGGCTCGGCGGCAGGTATCTACGCGCTCCGGCAACGCTCGAACGTCCGCTAGCCTCCGAGCGTGGACGCTCGGGTGAGGACCGCGCACCACCCATGCTTTGGTCCATCGTCGGCCCCAGGTCGCGCCGCACACCGCATTCCCGACGATCCACTCGCGACACGGCCGCAGTTCGGGCTCGTCTGAGGGGGCAAGAGGCGCCCGCCGCACGCGCGCGCGCGGATCGTAGCGACGCGCGCCTTGCCAAGCCACGCGCGGGCGGCGAAGAGCGCGGCGGAGGGAGCGCAACAATGTCCGTGCAGTCAGACCGGTGGATTCGCGAGCAGGCGCTCACCAACGGCATGATCGAGCCGTTCGTGGAGGCACAGCGGCGCGATGGCTGCATCAGCTACGGCCTCAGCTCCTATGGCTATGACGCGCGAGTCGCGGACGAATTCAAGATCTTCACCAACGTCGATTCGGCAACCGTCGACCCGAAGGATTTCGCCGCCAACAGCTTCGTCGATCGCAAGACGGACGTCTGCATCATCCCGCCCAACAGCTTCGCGCTGGCACGGACAGTCGAATATTTCCGCGTGCCGCGCGACGTGCTGGTCATCTGCCTCGGCAAGTCGACCTATGCGCGCTGCGGGATCATCGTGAACGTCACGCCGCTGGAACCCGGCTGGGAAGGCCATGTGACGCTGGAGTTCTCGAACACCACCCCCCTGCCCGCCAAGATCTACGCCAACGAGGGCGCGTGCCAGTTCCTGTTCCTGCGAGGCAACGAGCCGTGCGAGATCAGCTACGCCGACCGCGCCGGCAAATATATGGGCCAGCGCGGCGTCACCCTGCCGCGGCTGTGAGCAGGCGGCGGTAGGGCCCACCACGTGGGTCGAAGCCGAACCACAGAACCCGGCAGGGCCGATGCGCGCGGCGAAGCCAAGCGCAGTCAGGACTCGCTCAGTATTCCCCGGGGGCGCGTCCCCTCCTGGGCACGGCGACCCGTGCGGAGGAGATTTCCTCGGGCACGCCGGCACCGGTGCCCGATCATCCACGCCCAAGATCACCCGCCATGCCGCCTGGAACAGGAAGCATCCGGGCGCATGTAGCGCAGAACACCGGGACATCCCGTCACCCCGGGCCTGGCCCTGTGTGCCGCTTCTACCTCGAGCCCAGCTGAACGCCGGCAGGATTCAAGGGCAAGGCATTCGCCGGCACCGCGCCTCGAAAGACACCGCGCAAACCAGCTTACGCGCGTCGATCAGCGACCCGCTAGCGTCACCTGGCCCAGCCGGTCGAGCCCGCGCTGCGCCACCTCGCGGGAGGACGCGACGTTGCCATCGGGCATCGCCATCTCGACGTCGCTTGCGACCAGCGCCGCGCGGTACAGCGACGCAGCCTCGCCGATGCGGCCGGTGCGTGCATAGACGGTCGCCAGATTGATCATCAGCTCGGGCCGGCGCGGGAAGATGCGGCGCTCCGCCACCAGCGTTGCCTCCGCCGTCTGATAATCGCCGGCGGAAATCGCCTGATAGCCGGTCCGGTCGCTCGCCACCGCTGGCGTGGCAGCGATCGCGGCGCCGCAAAGCGCCAAGAGGATAACGCGCATATCCATTCTCCCAGCATGATAGGCGGATGACGCCTGCGTTTCAATTTTATGACAGGAGAATGTCACTTTCGAGACATGGATGCAAGGCCGCGGCCGCGGCCGGCATGAGGCACAAAAAAAGGGCGGCTCCTGAGGAGCCGCCCGTATCGTTCGCAGTTCGCCGCGGACTTAGAAGTCGCGGTAATACTGCTCGTTGCCGATGAAGCCGAGCTTCGTGATGTTCGACCGCTTGATCACCGCCAGCGTCTGATCGACGACGTCGTAGCGCACCTGCGGATCGGGCTGGAAGTGCAGCTCCGGCTCCGGGTTCATCGCTGCCGACACGTCAAGATACTGACGCAGCCGTACCGCATCGACCGGCGAACCATTCCACGTGATCGTGCCATCGGCCGCAATCGCGATCTTGTTCTTGTCCGGCTGGACCGGCGGCGGCGCGTTGTTCGGCGAATTCTGCGGAAGATCCACCTTCACCGCATGGGTCTGGATCGGGATGGTGATGATGAACATGATGAGGAGCACGAGCATGACGTCGATCAACGGCGTCGTGTTCATCTCCATCATCGGCTCGCCATCGTCTTTGCCGCCACTCATTGCCATTTCGATTACTCCTCGTGGCTGTGCTTAAAGACGCGAGACGTTCTCACCCGGGGGCGGTTCGGAAATGAACCCCACCTTGGCGAAGCCTGCCATCTGCATGTTGTAGATCGCGCCTGCCACGCACTTCCACGGCGTGTTCACGTCGCCGCGCACATGCGCTTCCGGAAGTTCCAGGCCCGGAGCATTGACCCCGCCCTGGCGCTCGATCTCGGCCTTTAGCTTGGCCACCGCACGATCCAGCAGTTCCTGGTGGGTCACCTTGGTCATGCCCCAGTACACTGCGCACTGGCCGTCTTCAGAGGTGATCGAGAGCGAGACATTCTCAGGCTTCGTCGTCGTCGGATCGAAGCGGACCTGCGGCAGCTGCACCGGGACCGTCTGGATCACGACCGGCACCGCGATCAGGAAGATGATGAGGAGCACCAGCATGACGTCCACGAGGGGCGTCGTGTTGATGTCCGACATCGGTTTGTCATCGGCGGAACCTCCGCCAGTGCTCATCGCCATAAGTCAGGCTATCCTATGTCTTCGTTCCCGCCGGTTATCCGGCCGGGAAAGGTGGCGGGGCCGCCGAATGGCAACCCCGCTTTACCCCCTGTTACGGGCGGGTCTGCACGCCGCCGGCCTGACCGGCCGTGGTGGTGCCGACCGGCTTGGCAGCAACCGGCTTCGCGGCGCCGGCAACCGTCGGGCGCACCGCGCCGTTCGAGGCGAGGTAGCCGAGCACGTCGTTCGAGAAGGCCGACAGCTCTTCCGCGATCGACTTGTTGCGACGCTGCAGCCAGTTGTAGCCGAGCACCGCCGGAACGGCGACGGCGAGACCGAGCGCGGTCATGATGAGCGCTTCACCGACCGGACCGGCGACCGCGTCGATCGACGCCTGGCCAGCCGCACCGATCTTGATGAGCGCGCGGTAGATGCCGATAACCGTACCGAACAGCCCGATGAACGGCGCCGTCGCACCCACGGTCGCGAGGAACGCGAGGCCGGTGCCCAGACGCGAGTTGATCATCGCTTCCGAGCGAGCGAGCGAGCCGTGCAGCCAGTCATGCGCTTCGACCGGATCGGTCAGCTTGGCGTGCTGCTCCTGCGCCTGCAGGCCGTCGTCGACGATCTGCTTGTAGGCCGAGTTCTTCTCCAGCTTCGCCGAACCCTCGCGCAGCGAAGTCGTCTGCCAGAACGAGGCGCGAACGCGCTTCGCCTGGTTGATGATCTTCTGCTGCTCGAACAGCTTGGTGAACATGATGTAGAACGAGACGACCGACATCAGCACGAGGATGCCGAAGGTGCTCTGGGCGATGATGCCGCCCTGCTCGAGCGCCGCGGCCAGGCCGTACGGGTTTTCGCCGCCGTGTGCGGCCGGGTCGGCGGCTGCAGCGAGGATGGTGGTGATCATTCGATTGGTATCCCTCTGAAAAGCGCAAATTCTGGCGTGTGAAGATCAGTCCCGCGGCAGGCGCCAGACCACACGACGGCTCTGCGTCGTTGCGATCGGGTTACCCGCAGCGTCGGTCGCCGGCGAATAGCGCGCCCGGCGGGTCAATGCCCGGCAAGCCGCCTGGTCGAGGGCGTTGGATCCGCTCGATTCCGTCACGACACAGTTCTCGACACGTCCCTGCGTATTGATTGTCCACTTGATCGCAGTCGTGCCTTCTTCCTCGGCACGGATCGAGCTGGGCGGATAATCGTCATTCGTGATCCACTGTGCCGGATCGCCCTTGGCACCCGCAGCCTTGCTGACCACCGGCGGAGCCGGGGGAGCGGGCGGCGGCGCAGGCGGCGAGACCGGCGTCGGCACGTATACCGGCGGCGGAGTCGGCACGGTCGCGATGACGACGGGCGGCGACGGAGTCGTCACGATAGGCGGCGGCGCCACGACGGGCGGCGGCGTCATCGGAATATCCGGCGGCGGGGGCGGCGGCTCATCCGGCGGCGGGGGAGGCGGTTCCTCCACGTCGAACGTATTCAGCTTCTCCGAAACCTTTTTCACGTATTGGAACGCGAGGCCGGTGACGAAGGCGTAGCCGAGAGCAGCATGGATCAACGCGACGATAACGATCGCGACGACCTTGCTCCCGCTCATCTTCTGGTCAGAGTAGGCCATTCAGCAAAAGCACTCCCTAATCCCTATGGCCCGAAGGGGCCGGGCGGCCTGCCACGGCCTCCGCGGGGGGCGGAGTAGGCGTGCCGGTCCGTCCGCAAGGGCTAAACGACACCCCTGCGGTGTGCGAGTCCTAACTTGCGCCTTAACGACACGCAAACGCTTTGTCGGACGCAACAAACGAACAATCGCCTTGCCGCAGATTTATTTCTGTATCACGGGAGGGGGATCGATTAACCGAAGGGCATGGCTTCCCTAAGAAAAAGTTCGGTTTGGCTGGGCCTGGCGATGGCCACGGCGCCGCTTCAGATTTCGACGGCGCTTAACGCGCAACAACCGGGGGCGACGATGGTTCCCGCTTCCGCACCCGCACTGTCCTATGCGCGGATCGCGGACATGGTGATCGCGAGTCCGGTGATCGTCGACGCAACGATCCGCTCCGCCACGCGCATCAAGGGCGCGGAGGCGGCCAATGTCCCGCCCGGGTACACGCGTTATTATATAGAGGCCGATGTGCTGGCGCTTGTCCGCGGCCCCGGGGCCATTCCGCCGCGCGTCGGCTATCTCCTCGATGCGCCGCTCGGCCCCGACGGGCGCCAGCCGAAGCTGAAGCGCGCCCGCGTGCTGCTGTTCGCCCGCCCCGTCCCCGGCAGCCCGACTCAGCTCCAGCTCATCTCCCCCTCGGCGCAGCTCTGGTGGTCGCCCGAGATTGACGCCCTCACCCGCCGTGTGGCGCAGGAAGTGATCGCCGGCGACGCGCCCCCGGTCGTCACCGGCATCGGCAACGCCTTCCACGTGCCCGGCTCGCTGCCCGGCGAGGGCGAGACCCAGGTGTTCCTGACGACGCAGGACAATCGTCCCGTCTCGCTCTCGATCCTGCGCCGCCCGAACGAGCAGCCGCGCTGGGCCGTTGCCCTGTCGGAGATCGTGGACGACGCCGCCGGGCCGCCGCAGCGGGACACGTTGCTATGGTATCGCCTCGCCTGCGTCCTGCCCCCCGCCCTGCCGGCGCGCAGCACGCAGGCGCTGGAGCCAGCCGACGCGGCCATCGCACGCGAGGATTATCGCTACGTGATCCAGCAGCTCGGCCGGTGCGATCGCGGCGATCCAGGCATGGCGCAGTAGGAGCTAGAGGCCTCGCCCCGCGCCATCGCGGGGTGAGGGCCGGTTCGCGCCGCGCCCTAGCGGCGGTGGCGGACCAGCGTGATCCCGATCGATTCGCCCGCCTCGGCGATCGCCAGCTTGACGATCTTCACCTTCACCCGCCGCACGCGCTTGTCTTGCAGGAACAGCGTCTCGGCGATGTGATCGGCCACACCCTCGATCAGCGTGAAATGCACCCCCGGCGGCAGCGCGTCGGTCGCGGCATGCTTCAGGTCGAGATAGTTCTTCGATGCCGCGAGCGGCGTATCCGGCGCGAAATGCGGCAAGGCATCCAGCAGCACCGTCAACGAGATCCGCAGCGGCTGCGGCAGGTGCGTCTCCTCTGAATAGACGCCGGTCAGCACCGGCACTTCCAGATCGTGCACTTCGAGTTCGAGCGTGTCTTCCACGTCCGCGCGCTTAGCGGCACTTTCGCCGCGGCGCCATTCCGCTTGCGTTCAGGCCTGCAGGGGCTAAGGCGCGCCACCCCCTGATCCTGGGGCGGAGGCAGGCATGATCGAGCTCGTCGGGCTGGAAACGGTGGAATCGCAGGCGGTGGAGCAATTGCTCGACCGTGCCTTCGGTGCCGACCGCCACGGCCGCACCGCCTATCGCCTGCGCGACGGAGTCGCGGCCCTCACCGGCCCCAGCCTCGCCGCGATCGACGATGGGGCACTGGTCGGCTCGATCCAGCTCTGGCCGGTGCAATTCACCGGCGATGACGGGCGCTGCGCACCGATGGCGCTGGTCGGCCCGGTGGCGGTGGAGCCCGCCCGGCAGCGCGACGGGATCGGCAGGATGCTGGTCGCCGCTGCGCTCGATCGGATGGGGGATGCGCCGCTGATGCTGATCGGCGATCCCGAATATTACGGCCGCTTCTTCGGCTTCTCCGCCGATCGCACCGGCGAATGGCGCCTGCCCGGCCCGTTCGAGCAGCGGCGCCTCCTCGCCCGCGGAACCGGCGTGCCATCGGGCGCTGGGACGATCGGCCCGCGCGTCGCCGCGCTCGCCTGATCGCGGGCGGCATCTTTACCCGGCTGCCGCGCTTCCCTACCTCGGGCGCATGCCAATGGCACCTCCCCCCGAATTCAGCACGCTGACGATCGCCGACATCGCACGGCTGACGGAAGCGGATCGTCTGCCGCCCGTCGATCTGTGGAACCCGGCCCATTGCGGGCACAGCGATATGCGCATCGCGCGCGACGGCACCTGGTTTCACGAAGGCTCGCCGATCGGCCGCATGGCGATGATCCGCGCGTTCAGCCGCATCCTGCGCCGCGAGCCCGACGGCGGCTATGTCCTCGTCACCCCGGTCGAGAAGCTCGATATCGAGGTGGAGGACGCGCCCTTCGTCGCGGTGGAGATGAAGGCGGAGGGCGAAGGCCGCGAATCGCAGATCGCCTTCCGGCTCAACACGGATGAAATGGTGATGGTGTCGGCCGATCATCCGCTGCGCTTCGAAGAGCGCGAGGACGGCCCCCACCCTTACGTTCACGTCCGCGGCGGGCTGGAGGCGCTGATCTCCCGGCCGCTTTACTACGAGCTGGCGGAACGCGCGCTGTCGGGTGACGACGAGCCGTCCGGCATCTGGAGCGGCGGGGCCTTCTTCCCGATCGAATCATGACCGCGCTCATTGACCGGCTCGGCCGCGCGCTCGCCGCCGGCATGGGCCAGGAGACGGTCCTCTTGGCCGGCGACCACGTCGATCTGCCGCGCGCATCGGACGGCAGCCTCACGCCCGCCGCGGTGCTGGTGCCGGTCACCGATCGGGCCCGCCCCGGCGTGATCCTCACGCAGCGCACGGAAACGCTGCGGCGCCATGCCGGCCAGGTGGCGTTCCCGGGCGGTCGTCTCGATCCGGGGGAGGACGCCGTCACCGCGGCGCTGCGCGAAGCGGACGAGGAAATTGCGCTGCCGCCCAGCGCGGTGACCGTGCTTGGCGAGGCCGATCGCTACCGCACCGTCACCGGCTATGCGGTGACGCCGATCGTCGGCGTGGTGCCGCCCGATCTGCCGCTCCGCCCATCGGAGGCGGAGGTCGCCAGCGTGTTCGAAGTGCCGCTCGATTTCCTGCTCGATCCCACGAACCAGATCGAGGCGAGCGTCGAGTGGAATGGCCGCCAGCGGCGCTATTACGAGATCCTCTGGGAGGATCGCCGGATTTGGGGAGCAACTGCCGCCATGATCGTCAACCTGTCGCGGCGGCTGCGATGGACCGCGTGATGCTGCCGGACGCTGCCTGGCGCCATCGCGCCGGCCTCAGCCGTCTCGCCGAGGCGCTCGACGCGGCGAACGGCGGCGCGCGCTACGTCGGCGGCGCGGTGCGAGACACGCTGCTCCGCCATGACGTGTCCGACCTCGATCTCGCCACGCCGCATTCGCCGCAGGAGGTGATCGCGCGGCTGGAGGGCGCCGGGATCAAGGCGATCCCCACCGGCATCGCCCACGGCACGATCACCGCCGTCTCGGAAGGGACGGTGGTGGAAGTGACGACGCTTCGCCGTGACGTGTCCACCGATGGCCGCCACGCCGTTGTCGCCTTCACCGACGATTGGCGCGAGGATGCGGCGCGGCGCGATTTCACCATGAACGCGCTTTATGCCGATCCGGTCTCCGGTGAGGTTTTCGACTGGTTCGACGGCCTTGCCGATCTTCAGGCGCGACACGTGCGCTTCATCGGAGATCCATACCGTCGTATCGCCGAAGATCATTTGCGGATCCTGCGCTTCTTCCGCTTCCACGCACGCTTCGGCGACGTGATCGATGCGGCCGGCCTCGATGCCTGCACCGATCGCGCCAACGATCTGATGGCCCTGTCGCGTGAGCGAATCGCGGCGGAGGTACTGAAGCTCCTCGTCGCGCCGCGCGCCGTGCCGGTCGTTCGCCTGATGGTTGAGCGCGGCATCTTCCGGCCCGTCCTGCCGGAGATCGCCGACGTTTCTGCGCTTGAGCATCTCGCCGCCGCGGAGGCCGCCGCCGGCGTGGGCCCCGACGCGATCCGCCGCCTCGCCGCGCTGATC
>CAYMIU010000011.1:28105-100551 GCA_964390515.1 uncultured Stakelama sp. | reverse complement strand
CACCTCAACCGCGCCCCAAGCACCCCTCCCGCGCAGCGGGTTCGTGCATCCACCAGTTCTTGTCAAACCACCAGGCCCCGAACGAATGTCGGCTTTCGGGATTAGATCAGTCACGATCGAGCGGCTGAGATTGGGCGCGTAGCTGCCACCGCCCGCTTCCTGAACAGAAGTCCGCTTACGCTAGCTCGCCGTCTGAAAGCGGCCATTCCGCTTTCCTGAAGAGTTTCGGATGCCGGCAGGCGTACGAAAATCTTGGAGGCCCAAACCCGCGGGCCACGAGTGGTGCGCTATGGGGTTTTCGGTTTTCGGCGCACCGGGATGACGAGCGGCACGGTGGGTGCAGGCGCGACCCTGGATGCGGACGGTCTGAATCTAGGTGGCCATGACGGGCTCACCCGCGTGGGCCGCCCAGCTTGCCTCAAGGTAGCGATCTTCTCGACCGGATGTCGGGTATTGTTGACCTGGTAAAGAGATACTTACTTTGGTCGAAAGCACATGACATTGGTCGCGCGTTGCCGCGAAGTAATGGAGCCAGTGCGCTCGCAGTCCGGCTAATTATTGACCAAGCGCATACGGCTGCTCATATCGGCCAGCATATGAACCGTTTTGGTATCAGATGTTGATCGCTGCGCTCGTCGAGGCGCGGAATTCGTCGGGCATGTCGCAGAGCACGCTTGCGGCGCGCATCGGTGCGCCCCTTCAGAAGATCAAAAGGCTTGAGCGGGGCGTCGGGTCGACCGAAACGCTCGCAGCGGTGATGACCGCGCTCGACTTCCGGCTGACCGGTCTCGGGCCGGGCTCGACCCTTTGCGAAAAACTGCGCGCCAGCCGGCTTCGGCGTGGCTGGACGCTGGAGAAGGCCGCGTCACGCGCAGGGATATCGCGCACGACGCTCGCCAGCCTCGAACGCGGCGGCGGATCGGTCGCCAGCTTGCTCCGCCTGTTGACCGTGCTCGCGCCGAAAGCCCGGCGCCGCGCCATGGAGCGCGCCCATTGGGGCGAAGGCGACAAGGCCGATCGCGATGTCCGCTTCACGCCACCCGAGTTCCTGACGAGGATCAACGATGCCTTCGGCGCGATCGACCTTGACCCGTGCGGTCATGCGCTGAGCCCGATGGTGGCGAAGCGTCGCATCCTGCTGGAGGAAGGCGGCGACGGGTTCGTCGACGATTGGTCGGGTCGGCTCGCCTTCGTCAATCCACCCTTTAGCGAGATGATCCGCTGGTTGAAGCGAGCGCATCAGCAATGGTCGTGCGGGAACGTCGACAGCGTGGTGTGCCTCGTCCCCGCCCGCACCGACGCCCGCTGGTTTCATGAAGTCTTGAGTGTCGAAGCCGACATCTTCTTCCTGCAAGGGCGGGTGCGGTTTGCCGACATCCGTGGGAAGTCGCAGCACACGCCCTTCGCCTTGATGCTGGTGGCCCTCGGCACCTCGCCCGGGCAGCGGGCGCGCTGGAGTGCGGTGGCTGAGGGGTTCTGGCTGAACCCCTCGCGCGAGACGGCTTCACTGCCAGACCGGCCAGTCGTTGATGACGACGCGTCCCGCGACATCGACACCACGCTCGACGAGCCGGCGCAGGCGAGCCTCGGCGCGGGCGATGCCTTGCTCGGCGTCGGTGGGCTTGAAGGGCAAGTGGATGATCTCGCCCGGCGCCAGTCGGAAGCTGCCACGGACATGCGGCTGCGGCAGCAGCAGCGCGCGCGACCCGGTCTTCGACAGCCACAGCTTGCAGCCGGGGTGTGAGAAGCAGATCCGGTCGCGCGGCACGAAGATCGAGATGTCGGTCATCTCGGTCTCGCCCGCCTGCTCCTCGAAGGTGAGGTGGACGAGGTCGGCCTGCGCGTTGCAGGCCATCTGCCCCAGCCGGAGCCGCGCGAGCGGATCGAGCCTGTAACCGGCGAGCAGGGCCGCGGACGGCCGCAGCGTGCGGTTGCCGAGCAACATCGAGGATACGGCGGCGAGGTGAGCGCGGGCGGCGGCGGTGTTGGTCATCAAGTTCTTCCCGATTTTCATCCCCCGAAACGGGGACACTTCATCGGATCATTCCCCCTTTCCGGCGGGCGCAGCCTCGCCTGCACCGAGACACCCGCGACGGTCGTCGCGGGTGCCCGGTCGTTTTCAGAAGGGTCTGAAGCGCGGCGCCCAGGCGTCGCGGAACACTTGCCATTCGGCCTGGAAGATCGTCGGCGCGTCCTTGACCGTGAGGTCTCGGTGCAGTTCGCCCCAGCCGCTCGCACGGTGCGCTCTCGCCAGCACGACGCAATGTGCATGCGGGCGGCGGGCGGACAGTTCGTCGGCCGGCATGTGCACGACGGTAAGGCTGGTCAGCCGACGCTCGAGCGCCAGATGCTCCAGCGCATAGGCTCCCACCATCGAGAGGATGTCGCTCGCCTGCCAACCGTGGTCGAACGACATGGTGAGGACGACTGCCAGCAGCTTCTGGTGCGCCTTGACCCTGGCGTCATAGCCTTCGAACACGGTCTCCAGCGCGTCCGGCTCGACCGCGACGCCGGGGGCCATGACCAGCCGGCTGGTCGCGCAGGTGATCGGCCACAGGCCGTCCGCCCCCCATGCCGCGTCGCCCGGCTTGCTCGGCTGGAGCTTCGCGCGGGCGAGGTCGGCGGTGGCGTTCTTCTTGCCCTTGGCCTTGGGCCGCATCAGCGAAAAGCCGAAGTCGGGCGATGCCACCGGCTCGTTGTAGAGCATGGCATCGACCGCCGACGGGCTGATCCACGGGAGCGCCTTCATCGGCGGTCTCCCCACAGCTGCGCAAGGAAGATATCGGCGCGGTCGAGACCGTCGACCGCCTCCTGATCGTCCCGTGCGGGCGGATGCGACGCGACCTGCAACCGACGCTCGGTCAGCTGCATCGAGGTGTACGGGTCTTCGCTGTCGTGCGGGTCCGGCACCAGCCACGCCTTGCCGTGCGGGGACAGCCACAGCCGCCGGCCGTGGCACCAGACATTCTCCTTCCGCCGCCATTGGCCGTAAGCGATATAGAGCGTGCGGCGGCCCTCGCTCGACGCCTTGACGACCAGCGCGTCGCACCGCGCTTCGCGCATGCCCGTATCGACCGTCCGGAGATCCCCGCGCGACGGCTCGATCGACGGGACCAGCAACAGGTCGGGGGTGGCAGCGTAAAACCATTCGCTGAATGGCGAGCGCAGCAGCAGCCGGGTCGCCGGATCGGATTGCCAGCCCACCAGCGTGGCGAGCGCCTGGGTCGCTGACAGCGCGCGCATCTGCGCCAGCGCCCGCTCTTTGGTCATGATATACATGGAAGTCCTTGGGTTTTCGCGGGAGGTGGCAGGCTGCACGCCACCTTCTCGCCTACATTTTCGCCTTCACGGCACAGCCGCAGGCTTTCCCCAATCTTCCTTCCGCCGGCCCCGGCGGCCCTTCCCGGATGTGCGCGACGGGCTAGCGTTCGGGGCCCTTGGTAGGCAGTCTCACCGGTGTCGCGGCACTTGCCGGCCCTTTCGATTTCGCCGCAACTTGACCGACCTCGGCCGATACGGCGGCGCCCAGCTTCCGTATGGTGTTTGGCGCCGGGTCCGGACGATGCGCGTCCGTCGCGCCTCGCGACAGCGCCTGCTGAACGTCGGGATGATCGCCCCAATGCCGCAGGAGAGTCTGGATCGACTTCAGGTCCGACGCGCCTTCAAAGCCAGGGCCATGCGCCTCGATTGCGGCGAGCAGGCGCTTTATCTCCTTGGCCTGCAGGGCAGCAATCGCGTTCAGTCGCTTCACGATCAGATACCGGAACTGGATGTTTTCGAGCAACGTCCGATCATCCGCCGACAGCGTGGCTGCATCGGGCTTCCCGGTCGCGGCGAGAATTGGAATCCGCTCTCTGGTGATGCGGTTCAGCAGCACGTCGATGCGCTCGCGCACGTCGGGCGGCCGTCCCTTATCGAGCCGCGGGGTATTCGCTGGTGCGGGGTTCGGGCCGGCGCTCCTGCCATCGTCATTGGCTGCTCGCTGGGACGCACCACTTGCGTTGGAGGCCATATGGCCTACCGGGACTGTCGGCGCCTTGTCGCGTTCCACCGGTCGCGAGGCACCGGTCCATGCCCCCACTGACCTCAGCGATGGGGCCGAAGCGAGCGCGCCCACCGTTCGCAACGCCAGCTGTTCGGAGGCCAGTTCGACAGGCGGCGAGAAATCGAGGCCGGCCACCAGCTTCAGCCGCGCCTTCGCGCGTGCGAGTTCCGCCAGCCGGGCATCGATCGCCAACTGCCGCAGGTGGAGTTCGCCGATCGCCTTGGCCGCCGCCAGAATATCCGCTTCGCCTTCGGCAATGGCAGCCTCGACCTTGGAGAGATGCTCCTCGGCCTCCCGCCGACGCTTTTCGATGGCCGCCCGATGTGACGCGCTTCCGCCTTCTTGGGCAAGGGACCTATCACAATGATCGAGTGTCGCCTGCGCCCGGGACCGGGCCTGCTGGCGGAGCCGGTCGTTCTCCCATGCGAGATCCCGCGTTCCCTCCAGTGCCTGTAGCACGGCGCGGCGTTCCCGGATTAGGTCAGCGCCTTCAGGCGAGCCGTTGACGCTCTTCGCCAGCGCCCCATCCTGCCGTTGCCACGGCTCGAAGAAGCTCTCTGTCCGCCGCCGCTCGGTGAGCGCGGCATATTGCCAGCTTGCCGCAGCATTGTAGCGCCCGATCGCGGTCGGCACGCCCGCCCGCTCCAGCGCGGCGGCGCGAGTGCCTAGGTGCATCTCCGCCTCCTTCTCGATCCCGAGCGCCTTGTGGGACCGCGGGTCGATCCGGCGCTGAATGCCCCTGAGTGCCAGCCTTTCGTTGCAGATGGCGGCGAAGCGTTCGCGCAGGTGCGGCACGAAGGCCTTGCCGGCGATCGCGGCGTTGTAATGCGCCGGCCGCTTGTCGGGCGCGAGGCTGCGGGTTACCTCGACAATCTTTTCCTGCCGGTGCGGATAGCGAATGCGCGTCTCGCCCTTCCGCAGGAATTCCTCGGTAACCTCGAAATCCCATTTATTGTGGTCGGCCAACCAGCTCGCCGGGCGATCATGCGCGATCACGTGGAGGTGAAAGTTGCGCTTGTCGTTGCCCGGCCCCGGTGCATGGATCACCGCCGTATACATCATGCCCGTGGCTCGCCCTTCCGCATCGCGGGCGAAGGACCCGAGATGATCGCAGAAGTCGCGGACGATCGCCGCACGGTCGCTGGGTCCAAGTTCGTGGGGCAGTTCGGCGACGTAGCGATACTGCGTGCGGCCGGCGGAACCGGGGGTGAAAAAGACGGGCGGTTCCTCGTCCGGCCAGTCCGGTGCCCGCCGTAGAACGCCGAGGATCGCATCACAGGCGTTCTGCTCGGCGTGATAGCGCTTCGCCTTGAACGACTTTTCTCTCGTTCGACTGATCGCCCAGCGCTCCCGCTCGGCGCGGCAATGGGCGACGAATTCCAGCGGCAGTTCTGACGCTACCGCCTCCAGCCAGTCCCCGACGCCGCCCGCCCTGATGGTCAGCCCCGCATGCCCCTGCCGCTCGAAACGATCTACCGCTTCCCAAAAGCTGCGCCGGCGATCCGGATCGTCCGATATGTTGCTGAAGACCAGCGCGCGATCCGCGACCTCGACCGCATCGCCGCGCTCGACATAGCCGGCGTGGTCTAGCGCGGACCCGATCTCGACGGCGTCGATGCGCTCGACATAGGCGGCATGGTTTGCCGCCAGACCGCCTGCCTTTGCCGCGCCGGACGAACGGGTCACGCAACAGGCATGGAAGTGGAAGCTGGTCGTCCTGCCATCCGCCGCCCGCGGACGACCGGAACACGGCAGCGGGGCGCTGAAATCGGCGGCCATCGTCCAAGCGCTGCGGCCGCCGCCCGACCGCTTCGCGGCTTCCTCCTTCGCCTGCTCCTTGATCCGGACGCGGCCGATCTGGAGCAACTGCTCGTCTTCCTCGCGAGCGCGCACCATCGCGGCGAGCTTGCCATTCGCCGCCTCGATCCTCTGACTGATCGCCCGCTCGCCGACCATCCCACGCCTCCGGCACGCCGTTCCGACGGCGTGACGGCATCAGTGTGGAATGGATCGGTGCCGGGGACCAGATCCCCCATCGACACGTCTACCACCGCCTTCCGGATCACCCGCCTGCGGGTGAGGAGGACCGCGCCCGCAAGGCGCCAACCGGACCCCGCGATCGGGTCCGCGCGCCAGCGTTGCTCGGGTTTACCCAGCGACGCGGTATTGCGCCTGAAATTTCCTCACCCTCCCGTAAAACCTTCGCCAGATCCATCGCGGTCTGGCGGCGCGGTCCCTGGCCGGGTATCCGTTCGCGCGAGCAGCATTGGGACGATGATGGCGAGAGCGGCGAAGAAGACGGCGGCGGGCGGTGATCTGGGTTTCGAGGCGGAGCTTTTCCGGGCCGCCGACAAGCTGCGCGGCAATATGGAGCCGTCGGACTACAAGCATGTCGTCCTCGGCCTCATCTTCCTGAAGCACATTTCCGAAGGGTTCGAGGCGAAGCACGCCCAGCTGCTCGCCGAATATCCCGAGGGCGCCGAGGACGAGGACGAATACCGCGCCGACAACATCTTCTGGGTGCCCAAGGGCGCACGCTGGTCGCACCTTCAGGCGAACGCGAAGCAGCCCGGCATCGGCAAGGTCATCGACGACGCCATGCTGGAAATCGAGAAGGTCAATCCGGGGCTGAAGGGCGTGCTGCCCAAGGACTACGCCCGCCCCGGCCTGAATGCGGTGATGCTGGGCGAACTGATCGACCTGATCTCCGGCATCGGCTTCAAGGACGCCGGCAACGCGTCCCGCGACCTGCTCGGCCGGGTCTATGAATACTTCCTCGGCCAGTTCGCCGGCAGCGAGGGCAAGCGCGGTGGCGAATTCTACACGCCGCGCTCGGTCGTCCGGACGATGGTCGAGATGCTCGAGCCGTACAAGGGCCGCGTCTACGATCCGTGCTGCGGATCGGGCGGCATGTTCGTCCAATCGGAGAAGTTCGTCGAAAGCCACGGCGGGCGGATCGGCGACATCGCCATCTATGGCCAGGAATCCAACCACACGACATGGCGGCTGGCGATGATGAACCTGGCGGTGCGCGGCATCGACGCCGACATCCGCTGGAACAGCGAGGGCAGCTTTCACAAGGACGAACTGCCCGACCTCCGCGCCGATTATGTGCTCGCCAACCCGCCGTTCAATATCTCCGACTGGGGCGGTGATCGGATCAAGCAGGACGCGCGGTGGCAGTTTGGCGTGCCGCCCGCCGGCAACGCCAACTTCGCCTGGCTCCAGCACATCCTGCATCATCTGGCGCCCACCGGCACCGCCGGCGTCATCCTCGCCAACGGGTCGATGTCCTCGACCCAGAATGGCGAAGGCGACATCCGCCGCGCGATGGTGGACGGCGACGTGGTCGACTGCATGATCGCGATGCCGGGCCAGCTCTTCTATTCGACCCAGATCCCGGTGTGCATCTGGTTCCTGGCGAAGGATAAGTCGAACGGCATCGGCCGCAACAAGACGCTGCGCGACCGGCGGGGCGAGATCCTGTTCATCGACGCGCGCAATCTGGGCCACATGGTCGACCGCACGCGGCGCGAGTTCAGCGATGCCGATATCGCGAAGATCGCCGATACCTATCATGCCTGGCGCGAGGGTGAAGGCTATGCCGACGTCCCCGGTTTCGCCTGCGCGGCGCGGCATGACGTCATTGCGGGGCACGGCTATGTCCTCACCCCCGGCCGCTATGTCGGCGCCGAGGATGTCGAAGCGGACGCCGTCCCCTTCGCCGAACGCTTCGCCACCCTCCAGGCCACACTGGAGGAGCAGTTCGCCGAGAGTGCGCGGCTAACCGAGGTCATCCGCCAGCGGCTGGCCAGCGTGATCGTTCCGGACGAGCGCCCGAATGTGTAAAGAAGATCGCGAAAATTTTGCACGTCGTGGCGCATGTGTAAAAGAAACCGCGATGTTTTTGCAGGACGATGCGAGCCGGGAGAGCTGTCGTGCCGATTGATCTGACCCCGCTCGCCAGCGCGATCGCCCGGCTCGAAGAAGGTCAGGCGCGCTATCTGGGCGACACGTCGGACACGCAGATCCGCGATGGCCTGATCCAGCGGTTCGAGTTCACCTATGATCTCGCGCACAAGATGCTGCGCCGCTATCTGGCGATGAGCGACGCCAACCCGGATGCCGTTGCGCAGATGAGCTTTCCCACGCTCATCCGCACCGCGAATGAGCGCGGCCTGCTGTTGAACGAATGGTCACGGTGGAAGCAATATCGCGACGATCGGAACATCACGTCACACACCTATGACGAGACGAAAGCGATCAGGGTCGTTGCCGGGATACCCGCCTTCATCGAAGAGGTGCGATACCTGCACGACATGTTGACGCAGCGCGCCGAATGAGTTCGCCGATCGCCATCGAAGCTCGGCATGATGCGATCGTACGCGAGACGCTGCTGCAGCATCTTCCCGCCGACACGACCGTCTATGTCTATGGCAGCCGGGCAAAGGGCAGGGCACGGCCCATGTCCGATCTCGATTTGGCGCTATGCGCGCGGAATCCGATTCCGCCGTCGGTCATGACCGATCTGGCGGAGGCATTCGACGAAAGCGACCTGCCGTGGAAAGTCGACCTGATCGACTGGACGACGACAAGCGACCGGTTCCGCGCGATCATCGCGCCCGACCTTCGCGTGCTGGTGCCAGGACGACTGACGGCGTGAATGCTGGTGAGGCAAGCGTCGCCACCGAGGCGCGCGGCGTCGCGCGGACGGCGAAGGACACGCTGGCGCTGATCGAGGGGATGCGCGTTCTGATGGCCGACTACAAGCAGCGCATCCGCGCCGACCCCCCCAAGGTCTATTCGCTGGACCTGCTCAACAACCTGTTCCGCCACCCCTATACGCGAATCGACTATGTCGAGCAGGAACTGGGTGTCTTTCGCCCACCCGCGACGAAATATCTCGACACGCTGGCGGCGGCGGGATTTCTGGCCAACAACGGATCGGGCGGAACAATTATTATATGAACCAGCGGTTGGTGGCGTTGTTTGTGGATGGGGCGGCGTGATGGAGGAGTGGCACGAGTGCAAACTGGGCGACGTGATCGAACTGAAGCGCGGTTACGATCTGCCCAAGCATTCGCGGGCGGCCGGGTCAGTCCCGCTCGTCTCATCGTCCGGCGTGTCAGCACGCATTAGCGAAGCGAAGGTCGCCTCGCCCGGGGTGGTGACCGGTCGATACGGAACGATCGGTCAGGTATTCTTCATTGAAGAACCATTCTGGCCATTAAACACGACGTTGTATGTCCGCGACTTCAAAGGGAACGATCCCCGTTTCATCGGCTACTTCCTAGGCCGTCTGGACTTCATGGCCTATTCCGACAAGGCCGCCGTACCAGGCCTAAACCGCAATCATCTGCATCAGGCCATTGTTAGACTGCCTGCCAGCAAAGACGAGCAAGCAGCTATCGCCGCCGTGCTTTCAGCCCTCGACGACAAGATCGAACTCAATCGGCGTCTAAACGAGACGCTGGAGGCAAGCGCGCGGGCGTTGTTCAGGGACTGGTTCGTTGATTTCGGTCCCACCCGCGCCAAAGCCGAAGGCCGCCCCGCCTATCTCGCCCCCGACCTCTGGTCCCTCTTCCCCGACCGCCTCGGCGACGATGGCGTGCCGGAGGGGTGGGAATGGTCCACTATCGGTGAGGAAGTCGAGGCAGTCGGTGGCTCGACACCGAGCACGAAAGATGTCGCGCTTTGGGACGGCGGCATCGCTTGGACGACCCCGAAGGACTTGTCCGACCTTGGTTCGCCAATCCTGTTGGACACGGCGCGAACGATTACTGACGCCGGCCTTCGAACCATTTCGTCAGGCCTGCTGCCGGCTGGAACGGTGCTGATGTCGTCGCGCGCACCGGTAGGCTACCTTGCGATCGCTAGCGTGGCGCTGGCGGTCAATCAGGGCTATATCGCCATGAAGTGCACTGGTCGCGTCTCCAACTGGAGCGCCTATCTTTGGGCGCACGAGAACATGGGCGCCATCATCAGCAACGCAAACGGGTCCACCTTCCAAGAAATCAGCAAGAAGAATTTCCGACCACTCCCCATCCTCGTAGCTGATGATGCAACGCGGTCCGCGTTCGACAGCTTGGTTGGTCCGATGTTCGAGAGCATCACGGCGAACGTAATCGAGTCCCGCACTCTGGCCGCCACCCGCGACGCGCTCCTTCCAAAACTAATGTCTGGCGATATTCGAGTTTCTAGCGCGGAGATGAATGTGATCGCTTCGCTGTGAGTGAGACATGGTATCCTGGGATTAAGGCGTTCTGCTCCCACTGGAAGGACGCTCCAATGCTTCAGCAGACGTTTAATGCGTTAGAACAGGAGTTCGCATCGGATAACGATGCCTGCATCGACGCTGCGAAGGCAATTGTTGAGTGCGCATGCCGCGTCATACTGTTAAATCTTGACGATCCGAATTCTCCACTGACTCCGCCCGAGCAGAACCCAGACTTTGGCGCTTGGCTTAGCTCTGCGGTCCGCGTCATGCAGCTTGATCAGGTTCGGGATGCGTCATTTCGAAAGCTCATATCGCAATATCATAAGCTCGCGACATCCCTTGGCGATCTTCGCAACGATGCTGGAACTGTCAGTCATGGCAAAGACGGGTTCCTCCTCAAGCTGAGCGTGCATCAGCGGCGGGCGGCACTCCTTGCCGCGGACGCGATCATCATGTTCTTACATGAAGCATATTTGGAACATGAGCCCGAGTTGGTCAGAACGCGAGAGCCCTATGAACGTTTCACCCGCATGAACGCCCTCATCGACCGCAATGTGGGCGTTGCAGCGCTGGAATCCGAATTTGATGCAGCGGTGGACATTGCCATCTCGCTACCCAACGACGACGTAATCACGCTGACTGTTGAGGCATCTCGCCTCCTGTTTGAGTTCGACCGCGACGCTTATGTCGCAGCGCTGATCGCCAGCCGCGAAGCAGACGCTGAAACCAAGAACAGCAACACCGAAGATGTGAACCATGGCTAAGCTCACCGAGTCCATCGTTGAGGAAGCCGCGCTTGCTTGGCTCGCCGAACACGGCTGGCATGTCGCTTATGGCGTCGACGCTTCGCCCGACGGTAAGGCACCTGAACGCGCCACCAACAGTGACCTGATCCTGTCTGCGCGTCTGACCGCCGCGGTCGAGCGGCTCAATCCGCACATTCCCCCTGACGCGCGCACCGACGCCATTCGTCGGGTGCTGGCAGTCGAGATGCCGAACCAGATGGAGGAGAACCGGCGCCTTCATCGGCTGATCGTCGAGGGCGTTCCCGTTGAATATCATGCGCCGGACGGGACGATCCGCGGCAATCGTGTCCGGCTGGTCGACTTCAGTGCCACTGACGGCGGGCTGGATATGAACGACTGGCTGGCGATCAACCAGTTCACCGTCATCGAGCGCGGCCACACCCGCCGGCCGGACATCGTGCTGTTCCTCAATGGCCTGCCCGTCGCGGTCATCGAGCTGAAGAACCCGGGCGACGAGAACGCCACGGTCACCGGCGCCTACAATCAACTGCAGACCTACAAGAGCGAGATCGGGTCGCTGTTCCGCACCAACGCGCTGCTAATCGCGTCGGACGGCATGACCGCGCGGATGGGGTCGCTGACCGCCGATCAGGAACGCTTCATGCCGTGGCGCACCGTCGATGGCGAGGAGATCGCGCCGGAGGGCGTGCCCGAGCTGGAGGTGATGATCGCCGGCGTGCTCGACCGGCAGCGCCTGCTGATGCTGATCCGCGACTTCACCGTGTTCGGCGACACCGGGCGTGGCATCGTCAAGATCATCGCCGGCTATCACCAGTTCCACGCCGCCCAGCGCGCTGTCGCCGCGACGCTCCGCGCAGTGCCGGGCGTGTCGGCGGCGGACGCGATGCGGGAAAGCCCATTGCGCTACGGCTTGCCCGATGCTGCCGCGCATCCGGCGGGTGATCGGCGGATCGGCGTAATCTGGCACACGCAAGGGTCCGGCAAGAGCTTCCTGATGGCCTTCTACGCCGGGTTGCTGGTGCGCGAGCCGGCGCTGGAAAACCCGACGATCGTCGTCATCACCGACCGCAACGACCTCGACGATCAACTGTTCGCCACCTTCTCGATGTGCGCGGACCTGATCCGGCAGACGCCGATCCAGATCGATAGCCGCGAGGACCTGACCGAACGGCTCGACCGCGCGTCCGGGGGGGTGATCTTCACCACCATGCAGAAGTTCGCCCCCCCGCCGGGGACAAGCGACTATCCCGCGATCAGCGACCGCCGCAACGTCATCGTCATCGCGGACGAGGCGCACCGTTCGCAATATGGCTTCCGCGCGCGGATCGACCGCAAGACCGGCGAACTGGCTTATGGCTTCGCCAAGTATCTCCGCGACGCGCTGCCCAATGCCTCGTTCATCGGCTTCACCGGAACGCCGATCGAGAAGGATGACGTCAACACGCCGGCGGTGTTCGGCGACTATGTCGACGTTTACGACATTGCCCGCGCGGTCGAGGACGGCGCGACGGTGCCGATCTACTACGAGAGCCGGCTGGCCCGTATCGAGCTGCCGCCGGAAGAGCTGCCGGTCATCGACGCCGAGATCGACGGCCTGACCGAAGACGAGGCGCTGAGCGAGCAGGAACGCCTTAAGCAGCGCTGGTCCGCGGTGGAAAAGCTGGTCGGATCGAAAAGGCGTCTCGAGATGGTCGCCGCCGATCTGGTCGCGCATTTCGAGGACCGGCTGGCGGCAATGGACGGCAAGGCGATGGTCGTCTGCATGAGCCGCCGCATTTGCGTGGCGCTCTATGATGCTATCGTCGCCCTCAGGCCCGAATGGCATAGCCACGACGACAAAACGGGCGCGGTGAAGGTCGTGATGACCGGGTCCGCCGCCGACGAGCCTGCGTGGCAGCCGCATATCGGCAACAAGTCGCGGCGCGACCTGCTGGCAGCCCGAGCGAAGGATCCGGCCGATCCGCTTCGCCTCGTGATCGTGCGCGACATGTGGCTGACCGGCTTCGATGCGCCGTCGATGCATACCATGTACATCGACAAGCCGATGCGCGGCCACGGCCTGATGCAGGCGATCGCGCGCGTGAACCGCGTGTTCCGCGACAAGCCCGCCGGGCTGGTGGTCGATTACATCGGCATCGCCCAGAACCTGAAGAAGGCGCTCGGCCAGTATTCCGCCTCCGACGCTGCCGAGACCGGGATCGACGAGGCGGAGGCGGTCGCGGTGCTGCTCGAGAAGTTCGACGTGGTCCGCGCGATGTTCCACGGCTTCGACTGCACGCCGGGCGTTTCCGGCACGCCGGTCGAACGCTTGAAATGCCTGGCCGAAGCGATCGAGTTCATCCTCGCCCGCCAGCATGAAGCGGCGGCGAAGGAGGCAAGCGACGAGGCCCGCAAGGCCGCGCACCGCCGTTTCCAGGACGCCGTGCTCGCGCTGACCAAGGCTTTCGCGCTGGCCGCGGCCAGCGACGAGGCACGGGCGATCCGCGACGACATCGCCTTCTACCAGACGGTCCGCGCCGCTCTCGCCAAGACCGGCGGCGGCAGCGGCTCCGCGAAAGACCGCGACTTCGCCGTCCAGCAGCTTATCGACAAGTCGGTGGTGTCGACCGAGATCGTCGACATCCTGCGCGCCGCGGGCCTCACAACGCCGGACATCTCGATCCTGTCCGACGACTTCCTGGCCGAGGTGAAGGCGATGGAGCGGCCGAACCTGGCGCTGGAGGCGCTGAAGAAGCTGCTCGGTGACCAGATCCGCTCGCGCAGCCGCACTAACGCCGTCGAGAGCCGCCGCTATTCCGAACGGCTGACCGACGCCATCGCCCGCTATCACACCAACGCTGTCAGCACGGTCGAGGTGCTGCAGACGCTGATCGACCTCGCGAAACAGATCCGTGCTGAACAGGCCCGCGGCGAGGCGGAAGGGCTGACCCCGGAGGAGATCGCTTTTTACGACGCGCTCGCCGACAATGAGAGCGCCGTCGACATCATGGGCAACGACAGCCTGAAGGTGATCGCCGCCGAACTGGTCAACAACCTGCGCGCCAACGCCACCGTCGATTGGTCCCACCGCGAGAGTGCCCGGGCCAGGATGCGTGTGCTCGTGAAGCGGATCCTGCGCAAATACGGCTATCCACCCGACCTTCAGGACGCAGCCGTCCAGACGGTCATCCAGCAGGCCGAATTGCTCGCGGGCGCATGGTAATCTTGCGCAGACGTAAGGCGGAAACCCGCTTCAGGCGGTTTACAGGGACCCGGCTAAGTTATTGATTTTACGATGGCCGATTTTGCGCGGTTTACAGCGAAAAGGGCAGTTTTCCGCCATTTCCTGTAGCTTGGGAAGCTTCTGCTCTACCATTGAGCTACACCCGCACGCCATGAAGCGCCCGCTTGACGGCGGCCACGCTCCTGCCTGGCAAGCCGTGGTGCGAGGCGATTATCGGAACGCGCGCAGAGGCGCAAGATCGGTGGTGCAAGATCACACATGGGCACGGCGCAGAGAAAAGCGTTTCGCCGACACTGTGATCGCGGCCGTTGAGATCGTTACGCAACCGACACGCACCTCACGAGACACCGCTAGCGGTTTGTTAACCACAGCTGGCAACCTTCCGATTAGATCCGGCTGGTTACCAATGGCGCGTGATGAAGCGCTCCCCCCTCGCTCTCGTCGCGGCGTTCGCTTGCGCCTTTGCCATTCCGGCCGAAGCGCGTTCGCTGCTCGACTATGTCGGCCAATGCGTGCCCTTTGCGCGCGAGGCCTCCGGAATCCAGATCTACGGCGATGCCTGGACCTGGTGGGATCAGGCCGACGGGCGATACCGGCGCGGCGGAAAACCGCGTGTCGGCTCCGTCATTGCCTTCGCCAAACAGTCACGGCTTCCGCTCGGCCATGTTGCCGTCGTCAGCCGGATCGTCGAGGATCGCGTGCTGATGCTCACCCACGCCAACTGGTCCCGCTTCGACGGGCA
The DNA here is from genome assembly GCA_964390515.1 of uncultured Stakelama sp. Lineage (GTDB taxonomy): Bacteria > Pseudomonadota > Alphaproteobacteria > Sphingomonadales > Sphingomonadaceae > Sphingomonas. The sequence goes on along the minus strand of CAYMIU010000011.1, from coordinate 85,557 downwards.
GCGGGGCCGCGCGGAGCAGGACGTGACCGTGTTCGACGTCAGTGAACGAAACGACTGGAGCGAAGTGAAGGTCTGGTTCCGCGATGCGGGCGGTCTTGGCGGCACGATCTACAAGGTGCATGGCTTCATCTACTCGCCCGATCAGCCGCGCGAGGAACTGACGAGCCGCAATCCGGATTACGTCGGCGCGCTGATCGATGCCTATGTTCCCCGCGCAGGCGGCGCGCTGCGCTGAGCGGTTTGGGAGCAACTTCGGGCTGTCGCCACCCGCTCACATCTGCCATCACGCTGCGAAAAGCAGATGATGGGGCGGATAGCCGATGTTCCTCAACTTCCTAGACGAGCTACGCGTCGCCGGGATCCCGGCCAGCATGAAGGAGCACCTCTTGCTCCTGGAAGCGCTGGACAAGGAAGTGATCGACCGCACGCCGGAGGATTTCTATTACCTCTCGCGCGCGGTGTACGTGAAGGACGAGGGGCTGCTCGACAAGTTCGATCAGGTCTTCGCCAAGGTCTTCAAGGGCATCGAGACCAGCTTCGCGCAGGAAGGTGCAGAGATCCCGGCCGATTGGCTAAAGGCGGTCGCCGACAAGTTCCTGACGCCCGAGGAGATGGAAGCGATCAAGTCGCTCGGCTCCTGGGACGAGATCATGGAGACGCTGAAGAAGCGCCTCGAGGAGCAGCAGAAGCGCCACCAGGGCGGCAACAAGTGGATCGGCACCGGCGGCACCTCGCCCTTTGGCAACTCGGGCTATAACCCCGAAGGCGTTCGCATCGGCGGCGAATCGAAGCAGAAGCGCGCGTTGAAGGTGTGGGACCAGCGTGAGTTCAAGAACCTCGACAACACGAAGGAACTGGGCACCCGCAACATCAAGATCGCGCTTCGCCGGTTGCGCAAGTTCGCGCGCGAAGGGGCGCAGGATGAACTCGACATCGACGGCACGATCGACGGCACGGCCCGTCAGGGCTGGCTAGACATCCGCATGCGCGCCGAACGACGCAATGCGGTGAAGCTCCTGCTGTTCCTCGACGTCGGGGGCTCAATGGATCCGTTCGTGAAGCTGTGCGAGGAATTGTTCTCCGCTGCGACCACGGAGTTCAAGAACCTCGAATTCTTCTACTTCCACAATTGCCCATACGAAGGAGTGTGGAAGGACAACAAGCGCCGCTTCTCGGAGCGTACGCCCATGTGGGACGTGCTGCACAAATTCCCGCACGATTATAAGCTAGTGTTTGTCGGGGACGCCTCGATGAGTCCGTATGAGATCACCCATCCGGGCGGCTCGGTGGAGCACTTCAACGAGGAATCCGGCGCCGTCTGGATGAACCGGCTGACGACCACCTATCCCGCCGCCGTCTGGCTGAACCCGGTGCCGCAGACGCAATGGGGCTATTCGCAGTCGGTGAAGGTGATCCGCGAGCTGATGAACGACCGGATGTATCCGCTGACGCTCGCCGGACTCGACGACGCGATGCGTGAGCTAACTCGCAAACGCTGAACCTGGTCCCCGGCCTCCACCGCTGCCTCTAACCCGACAGCTATCACCCCGGCTAACGCCGGGGTCCCGCTTGTTCTCCCGAACCGGGTGATGGTGGGCCAGCCTCCTACCCGCCTCAGCGCGGCCCGCGCCAGATCCGAACGCGCGCGGTTGGCTTCACGCCGCCCTGATGCGCCGGGCAGCGGGCGTACTGGAAGCGCTTGTCCATACAGATCCATACCTCGTCCAGCCAGCCCTGCCGGTCCGTGGTGATGCGCATCATGTCCGCCCGCATGCCGGGGTTGACCCGTGCGATGGCGGTCGCAAGCTTGCCTGCCGACAGCGGCTGACGCGATAGCGCCACCATGTCGGGATAGCGCAGCTTGCCGTAGAGCGCCGTCGCACGGCCGAAGTAGCTCTCCGGCGTCTCCCCGGGCATGCACGTCCCGTGCTTCGCCCATTCGTGCTGCAGCAGCTGCGCCGACGGGGTCGCGCAGATGTTCGCGCGGATCGTCCTTTCCGACAGAAGCGTGGTGGCTTTGCAATATTGCGGCCACTCCTTGCCGATCCCGTCCGGCCACAGGCCATGAAGAACGAAACCAAACCGGTTCGATTCTCCACATTGGAAGCGCGAGCGCGCAGCGGCGTCGGGCTTGCGGCAATATTGCGGGGACCAACTGATCGCGAGCGTGTAATGGCCGATCGGCAACAACCGCTGCGGCTCCTTCTCGCTCGGCAGGTCCGGCCGGACCTGGAGCACGTTCGCATCCGGAATGCCGCAGCTATAGGCCTGCGCCGCCGCGACACCGGGCGTCAGCAACAGCACGCCGGCAAAGGCACGGATCATTCCACAGGCTCCTGTTCGATGTCATCGGCCTCACCGAACCACAAGCGGGCGTCGGGCCGGAAGAGATAGGTTGTCGCGACGATATAGAGGACGGCCGAACCGATCCCGGTGATGCCGGCAGCAGCGGACGGCATTGCGCCGCTCGCCAGTGCCATGATGGCAAACAGCAGGACGATGGCGGAAAAGGCCGCGAGGGCAACCGCAATCCATTTCGCGATCAGGCTCGGCCTGCGTGCGGTGAAGTACCACACCGCCAGCCGCATCACGACGCCAGTGATGGCAGAGGCGGGCAACAGCCACGATACTTGTGCCAGGGTTGGATTGGCGTCGAACTGCGCCATGGAACGAGACCAGGTCAGCGCGGTGTTGAGCAACCCCAGCCCCACCGCGGCGAGGTAGAACTGCTCATATCGAACGATCGATGCAGGACGATCCATGATCCGATCCTCAGGCAAGCGCGAAGTCTAGGCCGATGTCAGCCGCTGGTGCCGACTGCGTGAGACGCCCCACGCTGATGAAGTCGACCCCGGTTTCCGCAATCCCGCGGATCGTGTCGAGCGTGACCCCGCCAGATGCTTCGCAGGGCACGCGGCCCGCGATCAGCGCGACCGCCGCGCGCAATTCCTCCAGCGACATGTTGTCGAGCAGCAGCCGCGTCGCCCCTGCCGCGAGCGCAGGCTCGATCTGGTCCACCCGGTCGACTTCCACGATGATCTCCGCCACGCCTGCCGCAACCGCGCGACGAACTGCCTCGCCAACGCTGCCGGCGACCGCGACGTGATTGTCCTTGATCATCGCCGCATCCCACAGCCCCATGCGGTGATTGCGCGCACCGCCCATGCGCGTCGCGTATTTCTCGAGCACACGAAGCCCGGGGATCGTCTTGCGCGTGTCCAGAAGGATCGCGCCGGTGCCGGTGAGACGATCGACATAGGTGGAAGTGAGCGTCGCCACGCCCGAGAGGTGCTGGACGGTGTTCAACGCGGATCGTTCCGCGGTCAACAATGCCCGCGCGCGACCTTCGATGTGCATCAGTTGCACGTTGCGCTCCACCCGCGCACCGTCTTCGACCAGCATTTCGATGATGGAGTCGGGATCGAGCCGGCGGAAAAACGCAGCAGCGATTTCAAGCCCGGCAACCGTGATCGGGTCGCGTGTATTCATCACCGCGGCGAAGCGGGCATCGGCCGGGATCACCGCGTCGGACGTAACGTCGATGCCCGGGCCGAAATCCTCCGCCAACGTGGCGGCGACGAAAGCATCCATGTCGAAATTCTCGATCGCGCTCACGGCAGCGTCTCCTCTGCGCCCACACCCCACAGGCGGCTCGCCTCGGCATAACCGGTCTGCCCCTTCACGTCGAAGCGGCACCAACCACGCGCGCACTGACTGATCCGGCCGATCACGCCCGGCTCCGCGCGCCACAGGACACGCGCGCCATAGGCAGGTCGGTCGCGCAATTCGGTAACCGAGCCCTGGACCATCGCCGTTCGGGTGCTGCTGACAAGCGCGCCGAGCATCCAGCCCTGCGTTCCGCCGGGATCCTCCACCTTCCGCCATTCCTTGAACACGTCGACCACGCGGATCGGCAAATCCGCCCGCACGTACAACCACGTGGCCGGGAAGGTGCGGCCGGGGCCGGATCGCATGCGCGCCTTGCCCGCCCCGATCGAAGCGAAATAGGGCGGCTTCGGCTTTTCCTTGGCCGCCTGCGCCGCGGCATCGCCAGCAGACAGCGCGGTGATCGCGATCAGCGCCGCCCATAAGCCCATCATCCGCCGCATTTTTTGCCCCTGCCGCATGCCCCACCTGTAGTCGCGGGTATCGACCCGCTTCAACCGCCAGCCTCAACCGATCGTTGACGGACGCCAAGCGCTTCGCCAAGCCCGCTCCCATGGCCGACACTCGCCGCGTTGCCAATCCGAAGGTGGTCGTCACCCGCGAACTTCCCGATGCCGTGATGGATCGGCTGGAGACGTTGTTCGATACCCGCAACAACCGCAGTGACCAGCCGCTCCCGCGCGACCAGCTGGTTGCTGCGCTGAAGGAGTGCGATGTACTGGTGCCGACCGTGGTCGACACCATCGACGCGGAACTGATCGCCGAGGCTGGCGAGCGGCTGAAACTGATCGCCAATTTCGGCGCCGGCGTGAACCACATCGACCTCAAGGCGGCGCGGGCGCGCGGCATCATCGTCACCAATACCCCGGGCGTGCTGACCGAAGACACCGCGGATATGACGATGGCGCTGATCGTTTCCGTGCCGCGGCGACTGGCGGAGGGCGAGAAGCTCGTCCGATCCGGCGAGTGGAAGGGCTGGACCCCTGGCGGGATGCTTGGCCACCGCATTGGCGGGAAGGCGCTGGGCATCGTCGGGATGGGGCGGATCGGGCAGGCGGTGGCGCGGCGGGCGCGGGCGTTCGGGCTGTCGATCCACTACCACAACCGGCACCGGCTGCCGAAGGTGGTGGAGGCCGAGTTGCAAGCGCGGTGGCATCCGAACCTCGACGAGATGCTGTCCGCCATCGACATCCTGACGATCCACACACCGCGCAATCCGGACAGCGAGAATTTGATCACTGCGGAGCGGATCGGGCTGCTGCGTCCGCATGTGTTCCTGATCAACGCGAGCCGGGGCGGGATCGTCGACGAGGATGCGATGATCGACGCGCTGGAGGCGGGGCGGCTGGCCGGTGCGGGGCTCGACGTGTGGAAGCACGAGCCGGCGATCGACCAGCGGCTGCTGGCGCTGCCCAATGTGGTCATGACCCCGCACATGGGATCGGCGACCTACGAGGGGCGGCTGGCGACCGGCGAGAAGGTGATCACCAACATCCGCATGTGGGCCGACGGACACCGCCCGCCGGACCAGGTGCTGGAGGGTTGGGCCTAGGCCCTCCCCCCGACCACCCGAGCGCGGCGATCAATCCCCGGTCAGGATCCGGTCGACCAGCTGCTTCACCGTCGGCACGAAGCCATTGGAATAGAACGGGTCACGCTTGAAATTGTAGGCGGAATGGCCGGCAAACATGAGGTTCGCTTCGGTATCGCCGCCATGCGCGATATCCTGCAGCGTCTTCTGGATGCAGAAGCTGCGCGGATCAGCGAGACGCCCCGTCGAGTTCGTTTCCGTATCCGCCCAGCTGGAGAACAGGCACTGGCTGAGGCAGCCCATGCAATCGGCCTGGTCCTTGCGGATTTCCGCCTTTTCCTGCGGCGTCACGAACACGAGCGTATTGTCCGGCGTCTTCAATGCATCGGTGAAGCCGTGGCCGAACCATTCGCGGGCGCGCATCAGATCGCCCTTGGTGACCCAGAAGTTCTTGCCCTTCACGCCGACGTCGAGCTGGAAGATGTGGTCGCCAGCCTCCTGCGTCGAGAAGGCGATCTGGCGTTCCGAGCGCGCCTCGAGACTGCGCAGGAACGGATTGCGCACCGCGGAGGAATAGAAGCCGGTCGGCGAGAAGCGGTGGAGGAGGACGTCGCCCTCCTCGATCGTCATCAGCCGTTCCTTCCACGCTTGCGGGATCGGGCTTTCCTGCGTCAGAAGCGGGCGCGTGCCGTACTGGAACGCGATCGTGCCCAGTTCCGGATTGTCGATCCAGTTGTTCCAGTCGCGCAGATACCAGACGCCGCCGGCCATCACGATCGGGGTGGTATCGGGGATACCGCCCTCGCGCATCGTATCGCGCAGCGCCTTCACGCGGGGATAGGGATCCTCAGGCTTCAGCGGATCTTCGGCATTGGAGAGGCCGTTGTGCCCGCCGGCGAGCCAGGGATCCTCGTACACGACCGCGCCGAGCAGCTCCGACACCTTGGAATAGGCGCGCTTCCACAGCGCACGGAAGGCACGGCCGGACGAGACGATCGGCAGATACTGGACGTTGTGTTCGGCCGCGATCTCGCTGAGCTTGTACGGCATGCCGGCGCCGCAGGTGACACCGGAGACGAGCCCGCGGGTGCGTTCCAGCACGCCCTGCAGCACGCGCTGCGCGCCACCCATTTCCCACAGCACGTTGATGTTGATCGCGCCCTTGCCACCGGCAATGTCCCAAGCGCGCTGCACCTGCTGGACCGCGCCTTCGATGGCATAGGCGATCAGTTCCTCGTGGCGTTCGCGGCGCGTGAGCGCGTGATACACCTGCGGGATGATGCGGCCTTCGGGATCGTAGCTGTCGGCATTGACCGCGCTGACCGTGCCGATACCGCCCGCCGCCGCCCAGGCACCAGCGGATGCGTGATTGGTTGCTGCCACGCCCTTGCCGCCCTCCACGAGCGGCCAGACTTCGCGGCCGTTGTAGACGATGGGCTTGAGCCCCTTGAACACGGCAGTAGCCACGGCTTTCCGATTACCTCTTGGATGAAGAATAAGGCGCCCTAACGAGAAAGGTTGCGTGGGGCGAGAAAATTGCGCGCGTAGCCATGTCAGGCCTTCGAGCCCAGCGCGCCGGGCCGCCCGACCGCCTCTTCGTAGAGCGCGGCGTAGCGCTGGATCATGTGCCGCTCGTCATATTCGGTCTCGGCCTTGCGGCGGTTCGCCTCCCCCACCCGCTTGCGCAGATCGGGATCGACGATGAGCGCCTGCATCGCATCGCGCAGCCGCACCTCGCCGGGATATTCGGTGATGAAGGGCGCGTTTTCCGCCGACACCATCGTCGGCACGTCGCCCACCGGCGGCGCGACGATCGGCAGGCCGGCGGCCATCGCCTCCACCACCGAGATCGGGAATTGTTCGGACAGGGAGGACAGTGCGAGCAGATCGAAATGGCCCATGAAGCGATAGGGCCGATCGAGGAAGCCGGGCATCACCAGCTGATCCTCGATCCCCATGGCGAGTGCGGCCTGCTGGATCGCGGCGCGTTCCGGCCCCTCCCCCACGATGACGAGGCGGAAGCGGGTGGAAAGGCCGCCGACCGCGCGCACCAGAGCGGGCAGATCCTTCACCGCGCGCAGGCCGGCGACGGTGCCGATCACTGTCTCCTTCGGCTTGCGCACGAAGCCGGGGATCGCCTTCGGATCAGGGCGCCTGGCGTAGAGCGCGGTATCGATGCCGTTGATGATGCGATGGACCCGGGCGCGCGGCTGCTTCCAGGTTTCGAGCGCGATCCTTTCCAGCGAGGTCGAGGGAACCGCCAGGCCATGCGCGGCGCTGAGCGCGAGCCGGCGGTAGAGGTTGCGTTCGCGCTTCAGGCCGCCGGCCTCATCCTCGTTGAAGCCGTCTTCATGATGGACGATCGGCGGCACCCCGCGCCCGAACACGCGCCGCGCCATGACGCCGTCGATCGCGCCCCAATTATAGGTGAGCACCAGATCGAACCGCCGCATGTAGCGCGCGATCGCATCGTAGCGGCCGACCGAGGGCTTGCCCTGCAGCGGCGGCGGGTTCTGCGCGATCTCGTATTTCACGCCCTTCGCGATCCGCTCGCGGGCGCCGTAGCGGCCCTCCATCCCTGACACGATGGTGTGCCGCGCGCGATCGCCGAAGGCGTTCATCAGGCGGACGGCCCGCGCCTCCTTCCCCCCGAGATCGAAGGTCGAATGGAGGTGAAGGATGTTCAGCGGGGCTGCCATCAGCGGCCTTCCGGGCAGCGCGAATGTTGAGGAAGTTGAGGCGCTGGCGCGTTTTTCGCGGCAGCCTCAACATTCGCGTCGGCGGGGGCAAGGCGGGTCGGCGATGTCATGGGTGCCCCCATGACACAGGACGGGGCGTGTAGGACAGAGGGGGTGCGGCAAGGCCGTTTCGGGGGCCGAACTTGCCCGCCGAGCTTATACGTCGCATTTACGTTTCGTATATTCGAGCAGGAGCGAGCTACATGGGCATCGTCAAGATCAACGACGGGCTGCACGAACAGGTGCGCCGGGCGAGCGACGTGATGTGTCGATCGATCAACGCGCAGGCGGAATTCTGGATGACGATCGGGATGCTGGCGGAGGCCAACCCGACCGCATCGTTCAACGAGATCGTGCGCCTGCGCCTTGCCCGCGCGATCGCGCCGGTGCCCCATCCCAAGGCGGTGGCGTGACATGGTGAAGACGCCTGACGAACTGGATCTGATGCGCACATCGGGCAAGCTGCTGGCCCGGGTGTTCGAGATGCTGGACGGCATCGACCTTGCCGGCATGTCGACGCTGGCGGTGAACGATCTGGTCGAGCGGTACATCACCCATGACCTGGCGGCACGCCCGGCGAGCAAGGGGCAGTATGGCTTCGCCTATGTGCTGAACTGTTCGATCAACGAAGTGGTGTGCCACGGCGTGCCGAGCGCGGACGAGATCATCCAGCCGGGCGACATCGTGAACCTCGACATCACGCTGGAGAAGAACGGCTTCATCGCGGATTCGAGCAAGACCTATATCGTCGGCGATGCATCCCCGGCTGCGAAGCGGCTGGTGCGGGTGACGCAGGAAGCGATGTGGAAGGGGATCGGCGCGGTTCGGCCGGGCGCACACCTTGGCGACATCGGCTTCGCGATCGAGCGGCATGCCAAGAAGAACGGTTATTCGGTGGTGCGCGATTATTGCGGCCACGGCATCGGGCGCGAGATGCACGAGGAGCCGCAAGTGATGCATTTCGGCAAGCCTGGCACGGGCGTGCGGCTGCGCGAGGGCATGACCTTCACGATCGAGCCGATGATCAACCAGGGAACGCGGCGCACCGAGACGCAGGACGACGGCTGGACCGTGGTGACCGGCGACGGGAAGCTGTCCGCGCAGTTCGAGCATACGGTGGCGGTGACGGCGACCGGCGTGGAGGTGCTGACGCTGCGGCGGGGCGAGACCGCGGTAGGGCTGCGGGGGTGATTGGCGCGGCGCCATCACCCCGGGCTTGACCCGGGGTCCCGCTTCTTGCTGACGGGGCAGCTAGAAGAAGAAGCGGGATCCCGGCTCGGGGCCGGGGTGACGTGGTTTGGGGTGGTTCGGGACTGCAACCTTGAGCGTTGCTGGATGGAGCTTACCCCTCCGCCAACTCCGCTGGCCCCTCTCCCGCTGCGCGGCCGCACTTTTCGGGCTGGTGATCGAAGGACGTCAGGATCGGGCATGGGCCAGCGTCCGTGGCGCTGCATTCCTCGGCAAGCCGGCGGAGTGATGCGCGCGCGCGGTCGAGCTCGGCGATCTTGGCGTCGAGGGCGGTGATCCGTTCCTGCGCGAGCACGCGGGCGCGATCACTGGTGGCGTCGAGCGCCAGCAATTCGGCGATCTGATCAAGCGTGAAGCCGGCCGCCTGGGCCGAGCGGATGAAGCGCAGACGGCGAACGTCCGCCTCGCCATAGCGGCGGATGCCGCCGCCCGCGGCGCCGCCGCTCCGGTCCGGCGTCCCAAGCAGCCCGCGGCGTTGATAATAACGCACCGTCTCGACGCCGACGTCCGCCGCCCGGGCAAGGCCGGCGATCGTGAGACCGGGGGCAGCCCGGCGCGGCGCGCCATCCTCTTGACTCCGTACCATGGTACGGACCCTATATTGCGGGCAGCTCAGTTACCAGTCGAAAGCCGCTGCCATGACCGCCACCTCACAGATCGATCGTTCCGGCGCGCCGGCGCAAGCCGCCGGGGCACGCCGCGCGGTGCTGTACCGCATGGTGATGGACAATCATGTCTGCCCCTTTGGCCTGAAGGCGAAGGACCTGCTGCGGCGGCAGGGGTATGAGGTGGAAGATCACTGGCTGCGCACGCGCGAGGAGACGGACGCGTTCAAGGCCGAGCATGGCGTGAAGACGACGCCGCAGACGTTCATCGGCGGCGCACGGATCGGCGGCTACGACGATCTGCGCCGGCATTTCGGCAAGACGGTCGTCGATCCCAAGGTGACCACCTACAAGCCGGTCGCCGCGCTGTTCACGATCACGGCGCTGATGGCGCTGGCGGCGAGCCAGGCGGCGTTCGGGTCCCCCTTCACCTTGCGCGCCACGGAATGGTTCATCGGGTTCAGCATGGCGGTGCTGGCGCTGCTGAAGCTGCAGAACGTCGAAAGCTTCGCGACGATGTTCCTCAATTACGACCTGCTGGCGAAGCGCTGGGTGCCCTATTCGTACATCTATCCCTTTGCCGAGGCGCTTGCGGGCGTGCTGATGATCGCTGGCGTGCTGCCGTGGCTGTCGGTGCCGATCGCCTTGTTCATCGGGACGGTGGGCGCGGTATCCGTGTTCAAGGCGGTCTATGTCGACCGGCGCGAACTGAAATGCGCGTGCGTCGGCGGATCGAGCAACGTGCCGTTGGGCTTCGTGTCGCTGACCGAGAATGTAATGATGGTGGCGATGGCGATCTGGATGGGCGTGGCGGCGCTTGGCCTCGCGGGGGCGGGCGCGGTGCACGGCTGACCGGCCACGCGCCTTCCCCGTCTTGCCGCGGGCGCAGGTCAGCGGCCGAGATGCGCCTTGGGGATATGGGTGATGCGGCAGGCGAGATCTGCCTCGCCGCTCGCCACGATCCAGCGATCGCCGCCGTCGGCAAGGCCGGTCGTGAAGACGACGTTCTCGAGATACATCTGGTCCTTCAGCGGCTCGGTGAGCAGCGGATTGGGCTCGAGCAGCGGGTGGTGATCGGTGGCGAGGGTGCGCCACGGCTCGTCCTTGTCCAGCAGCGTCCAATAGGTGCGGTAGATGCCGACGATGCCGGATGGCTCGACACCGTGCCACAGGGTGAGCCAGCCCTGCTCGCCATTCACCTCCGCCAGCACCGGCTGCGCGCCGCCGCCCATGCGCGCAGTGGCGACGGTGGCGGAATGCGGGCGGATGCCGGGATGGTCGCTCGGCTTCCAGTGCAGCGCATCGGGCGAGGAGGCGAGGTTGATCGAGGGGCCGGCGCGCCAGTCGCTGCCCGGGGGATAGGCGAAATAGAGGTCCCCCAGCGGGCGGGTCTGCGCCCAGTATCTGCCGCGGATCTGCCCTTCGAAGATCAGCATGTCCTTGTTCTGGTGATCGAGGACGATGCCTTCGAGCTGCCAGTCCATCGCGTCGCTGCTGGTGTAGAGCGTGGTCGAATGGCGTTCCGGGCTGACCGAGCAGCTGGTCATCAGATACCGGTCGCCGACGCGGGTGATGCGCGCGTCCTCGACGCCATAGCATTGGTAGCTGGCGCGCGGCGCGATGGCGCGATCGTAATGCGCCGCCTCGACGCGGCGGCCGTCGGGATCGAGCTCGACCGGGAGCAGCCAGGAGAGCGAGGTGAGCGCCATCACCTTCCACCCGCCGCCGCGCATCATGAACTTGCGCGGATCGGCGGTGTCGACGAGCTGCAGCGGCCAGGGATCGAGCACGTAGCGGCCGGCGCCTTCCCCGCTCCCCTCCCAGCGGATCGCGCGGACGTGGCCGTCGCGGATCGGGGTGCGCAGCGCCTCGGCGACGCGGACCATGAGGAGGAGGTTGCCGTTGGGCAGCCGGGTCATGCCCGGATTGAAGGCGCCCAGCACATAGGTGTCCTCGTCGATATGCCCGGCGAGCGGCGAGCGAGAGAGATCGACGTCGCGGGGCGTGAAGACGAGGTGGTCGAGCGGGAAGGTCATTCCTGATCCTGCATGCGCGGCGAGATGGTCACTTGCTGCACGACGGTGCGGCTTGGCTGGGTGAGGAGATAGTGGACGCCGACGGCGATGTCCTCGGCGCGCAGCATCTCCTCCTTGTCGATCCGCTGCGCCTGTTCCTCGCTGGTGCCCTCCACCATGTCGCTGCCGGTGAGGCCGGGTTCGACCAGCGAGACGCGGATGCCCTTGGGGCCAAGCTCGCGGCGAAGCGCGATGGCGAAGCCCTGGATGCCGTATTTGATGCCGGCATAGACGGTGGAGCCGGGGCCGAGGACGTACGCGCTCATCGAGCCGATGAGGACGATGTCGCCCCTCGCCTTCGCCTCGTCGCCGTCCGCACTCATCGCCCTGGCGGCGTGCTGGGCGGAGAGGAGATAGGCGGTGAAGTTGCTGCCGATGGTGTAGCGGAGATCCGCCTCGGTCATGTCGAGCAGGCCCTCCGCGCCGCGCGCGGCGTTGATCACCGCGACGTCGAGCCCGCCGAGATAGCCGGTCGCGGCCTCGAACAGCCGGGCGACATTCTCCTCCTCGGCAAGGTCGATTGCGATGCCTTCCCCCTCACCCACCTCGCGGATGCGGGTGAGCGCGTCTTCGAGATGCTGTTCGTTGCGACCGCACACGAAGACGCGCGCGCCCTCGCTGGCGAGGAGGACGGCGATCGCGCGGCCGATCCCGGTGGTGCCGCCGGTCACCAGCACGCGGCGACCGGCAAGCGGCGTGATGGCGGTATGCGCGTCGGATCGATCGGTCATGAAGGCTCCCGGCAGTGAGTGCCTTCCTTGACGTTTCAGTCGCTTGCCGGTTCCTTTACGGCGCGCGCCAGCAGCCGGTCGATCGCGCCCTGCACGCCGGGCTCGCTGAGCGTCGGCGCATGGCCGATGCCGGGCAAGGTGACGAGCTGCGCATCGGGGAGCGAGGCGGCCATCCGCTCGGCGACGTCGGCGGAGAGGATGTCGGACTTGCCGCCGCGCACGATCAGCACCGGCGCATCGCCGAGCGCCGCGAGCGCGCGCCACATATCCGGCCCCGCCTCGTTACCCGGCACGCGGAACGGCTCGGCGATCTTCAGATCATAGTCGAGCACGATGCGCCCAGCGCTGTTCAGCCGGTAGAGCCGCTTGGCCATGGCCAGCCAATCCTCGATCCCGTAATCGGGATAGGCATGGCCATTGGCCTCCTGCACCGCGCGTGCGGCGTGCATCCAGGTGGGCCAGACGCTGTTGCGCCCGACATAACCGCGGATGCGCGCGAGGCCGGCGGGTTCGATCTCCGGCCCGACATCGTTGAGCAGCGCGCCGGCGATGCGGCCGGGCACCATCCCGGCGAGCAGCATGGTGACGATCCCGCCGAGCGAGGTGCCGATGGCGACGAAGCGATCGATGTTCTGATCCGCCAGCAGCGCCGCCACGTCCTGCGCGTACGTGAGCGGGACGTAGCTCATCGGATCCTTGGCATAGGCGCTTTCGCCCCGGCCGCGCAGATCGAGCGCCAGCACGCGGCGCTTGCCGGAAAGGCGCCGCGCCAGCACCTCGTAATCGCGGGCATTGCGGGTGAGGCCGGGCAGGCACAGCACCGGCAGCGCATCCGCTTCCCCCGGATAATCCCGCGCATGAAGGCGCAGGCCATCGTTCGACCACCAAAATAGATCCTGCCAGGCGGCCATGGTTGCACCTTTCGTTGCGCGCGCCCCATATCCACGTATGGCCCCAGAACCTCAAGCTGCCCCGCACGCCTATCGGCCCGAGACCACCATCCTGACGCTTGGCGACAGCTTCTACGACCCCGTCGAGGCCGCGAACTTCCCGCAGACGATCCTTCGCTTCCGCAACGATCGCGCCGCCGCCGAGGTGGGGCTGGATCAGCTGGACGATGCGCAGTGGATCCGCCACTTCGGCCGCTTCGAGCCGCTGCCCGGATCGCTGCCGCAGCCGCTGGCGCTGCGCTATCACGGCCACCAGTTCCGCGTGTACAACCCCGATATCGGCGACGGGCGCGGTTTCACCTTTGCGCAGCTGCGCGATCGCGACGACCGGCTGATGGACCTTGGCACCAAGGGATCGGGGCAGACGCCGTGGAGCCGCTTCGGTGACGGGCGGCTGACGCTGAAGGGCGGCGTGCGCGAGGTGCTGGCGACCGAGATGCTGGAGGCGCTGGGCGTGCGCACCTCGCGCAGCTTCTCGCTGATCGAGACGGGCGAGGCGCTGGAGCGCAACGACGAGCCCTCCCCCACCCGATCCGCGGTGCTCGTCCGGCTGAGCCACAGCCATATCCGCATCGGCACGTTCCAGCGCGTGGCCTATGCCCGCGACGAGGAAGCGATGCGCCGGCTGGTGCGCTACGTGCTGGCGAACCTGTACGATACCGATGGCGAGGATCCGGTGCGGCTGCTGGAGCTGGTCGTGGGGCGCACCGCCGAGCTTGCCGCGAGCTACATGGCGGCGGGCTTCGTCCATGGCGTGCTGAATTCCGACAACATCAACGTCACCGGCGAAAGCTTCGACTATGGCCCGTGGCGGTTCGCGCCGACGTGGGACCCGGAATTCGTCGCGGCCTATTTCGATGCCGCGGGGCTTTATTCCTTCGGGCGGCAGCCGCAGGCGATCCACTGGGACGTGATGCAGCTTGCCGCATCGCTTCGCCTGCTGGCCGAGGCGGAGCCGCTGATCGCCGCGCTGGATGGCTTCGGCCCCGCCTATCAACCGGCGGTGACCCGTGCCTTGCTGTGGCGGATGGGGCGCGAGCCGCGCGAGCCGGAGGCGGACGTGGCCTTCATCCAGACGACCGAGCGCGCGCTGCGCGAGACCGGCGTCGGGATCGACGATTTCTTCTTCGACGTGTTCGGCCAGCCGCTGCCGCCGAGCTACGGCCCGGCATGGGACGAGGTGCGCGCAGGGCTGGATGCGCGGCGCCTTCGCGCGGGGCGGGACCATCCCTATTGGTCCGGTGAGCCGTGCGGGATGCAGATCAACGAGGTGGAGGCGATCTGGGACGCGATCACCGGGGGCGACGACTGGAGCGCCTTCAACGCGAAGGTCGCGGCGATCCGGACGATGGGCGAGGCCCTGCGATGAACCGCCCGTGGCGGGCGTGCCTTGTCTGGCCGCAAGCAACCAACGTAAGGACAAAAGGAAGGATTGCCCGCTATACGCCGGGGCGAACGCTAGAGGTCTGATCCGTGAGTGAGTTGGTTTCCCTCGAGCCCGCCACCGGCGCCGAATTGTGGCGCGGGGCGATCGGCGACGTGGACGCGGAAGTCGCCGCAGCGCGCGCGGGCTGGTCGACCTGGGCGGCGCGGCCGCTGACCTTCCGGATCGAGACGATGCGCCGCTTCGCCAATGTGGTGCGGCAGCGGCACGAGGCCTTTGCCGACGTGATCGCGCGCGAGACGGGCAAGCCGCTGTGGGAAGCGCGCACCGAAGTCGACAGCGTGATCGCCAAGGTCGACATTTCCGTGTCGGCCTATTCGGAGCGCAGCGCGCAGCGGCGTCTGGACGCGCCGATGGGATCGCGCATGGCGCTTCGTCACAAGCCGCACGGCGTGCTGGCGGTGCTGGGGCCGTATAACTTCCCGGCGCATCTGCCCAACGGCCACATGGTGCCGGCGCTGATCGCGGGCAATGCGGTGGTCTTCAAGCCATCGGAAAAGACGCCGGCGACGGGCGCCTTCCTGATCGACTGCTATCGCGCGGCCGGCGTGCCGGAAGAATGCGCGCGCCTCGTCATCGGCGGGCCGGACGAGGGGCGCACGCTATCGGGCCACGACGGGATCGACGGGCTGCTCTTCACCGGATCGGCGCGCACGGGAATCGCGCTGAACCGCGCCTTTGCCGAAAAGCCCGAGAAGATCCTGGCGCTGGAAATGGGCGGCAACAATCCGATCGTGGCGTGGGACACACCCGATCTTTATGCCGCGGCGGTCATCATCATCCAGTCCGCCTTCACCACGGCCGGCCAGCGCTGCACCGCGGCGCGGCGGCTGATCGTCGACGAGAAATTGTGCGAACCGCTGATCGAGCAAATCACTGCGCTGCTCTCCCGCCTGATCGTCGGCGCACCGCATGACGACCCTGCCCCCTTCATGGGCCCGGTGATCGACAATGAGACCGCGGACCAGCTGACCGAGAGTTTCCTGGCGCTGCTGATGCGCGGCGGGCGGCCGGTGCGCCACCTGCAGCGCCCGGTGGAGGGTCGGCCGTTCCTGCTGCCCGGCATCATCGACATGACCGACGCGAGCGAGCGGCCGGATATCGAGTTGTTCGGTCCGATCCTGCAACTGGTGCGGGTGGATGATTTCGAAGCCGCGATCGCGGAGGCGAACAACACCCGCTACGGCCTTTCCGCCTCGCTGATCAGCCAGACGCCGGCGCTGTACGACCGTTTCTGGGCCGGCGCGCGGGCGGGCATCGTCAACTGGAACCGCCCCACCAACGGCGCCTCCTCCTCCGCCCCGTTCGGCGGCGTCGGCTGGTCCGGCAACCACCGGCCGAGCGCTTATTATGCGGCGGATTATTGCGCCTATCCGGTGGTTTCGAACGAAGCCGAAGCCGCCCGCGCCTCGATCGGCATCGGCCTGCGCGACGCCTGAGAAGGGAAACCGGGGCGGGGATCGGCCGTTTAGGACGGATGCGAAACCTTTCCTGCGCGATCGCGCTTGCCGTGGCGCTGGCCGCCTGTTCGTCCGAACCCGAACGATCGAACGAGACGCTGCCGGCCGACGCGCCGGCCGCGAACGTGACGACTGCCCCCGTCCCTTCGCCAGCAACGACGCCGGTCGTGAGCGCCAGTCCCAGCGCAACGCCGTCGCCGGATGCGACGCGCGTGGCGGGCAGGACGCTGGCGCTGGAGGGGCTCGGCGCGTTGCGGATCGGGGAAGCGGTGCCGCGTGGCAGCGGCTGGGCGGAGCGCGGGGCGCAGATCGACGAGGGGTGCCGCACGGTCAGCTCGCCCGATTATCCGGGCGTCTATGCGATCGTGACCGAGGGCAAGGTGCGGCGGATCACGGTGGGTCAGCGGTCCAACGTGAAGCTGGTCGAGGGGATTGGCGTCGGGTCGCCCGAGCGCGAGGTGCGTCAGGCGTTCGGCGGCTTCCGCGCCGAGCCGCATAAATATGAGGATCGGCCGGCGAAATATCTCACCGCGCCCAATGCGGCGAGCGGCGATCCGGCGCTGCGGTTCGAGATCGGGCAGGACGGCAAGGTGAGCCTGATCCACGTCGGGACGATGCCGGTGCTCGGCTATGTCGAGGGGTGCGCCTGATCCAACCTTCGCCATAGGGAATAGCTGACCTACGCCAGCGCGAAGGATCGCTCGGTTGCCGGCCGTCGCGGCAGGCGGCATCTCCCCGAGGATGGCAAGCCTTCTCGATCCCGATGCGCGCGGGCGCGTCATCCTCGTCGGTGCGGGTCCGGGTGATCCGGGCCTTCTTACGGTTCGCGCGGTGGAAGCGCTGAAGGCGGCGGATGTCGTCGTGCACGACGGGCTGATCGATCCGCGGGTGCTGGAGATCGCGCCGGCGGATGCGCACCGCATCTCGGTCGCCAAGCGCCGCGCGCGACACACGCTGCCGCAGGAAGCGATCAACGCGCTGATCGTGGCGCATGTGCGCGCGGGCAGCGTCGTCGTGCGGCTGAAGGGGGGCGATCCGTTCATCTTCGGGCGCGGCGGCGAGGAAGTGGAAGCGGTGCGCGCGGCCGGGCTGCCGGTGGAAGTGATCCCTGGCGTTTCAGCGGCGCTCGGCTGCGCGGCCGAAGCGATGCTGCCGCTGACGCATCGCGATCATTCGAGCGCGGTCAGCTTCGTCGCTGGCCAGTGCAAGGGGCTGAGCGACCAGGACTGGTCCGGCCTTGCCGGCCAGGGGCGCACGCTGGTGATCTACATGGGCGTCGCGACGGCGGAGACGATCGCCGACAAGCTGATGGCCGATGGCGTCGCGCCGGACATGCCGGTGGCGGTGCTGGAGAAAGGCACCCTTCCCGGGCACCGCGCGCTGAAGACGCTGCTGGCGGACTTGGGGCCGATGGTGAACCGCGAGGGCGTTGCGAGCCCGGCGATCATCGTCGTCGGCGAAGTGGTGGAATTGAGCGATGCCGAAGACCGGCTCGCAGGATGGGCGCGTGCAGCGGAGTCGATGAACGCATGAAATTGCTGACCGGAAACGATCTGGCGACGGGGGACGTGACGTGGTGGACCGGCGAGGGCTGGTCACGCCATGTCGAGGATGCGGTGGATGTCGGCGACAAGGGCGAGGCGATCGCCACCGCCGAGGAAGGCGCGCGGCGAGTGAACGGGCCGTATGTGATCGACGCGACGGCAACGGCCGATGGGCCGCGGCCTGCGCATATCAAGGATCGCATCCGCGCGCTTGGGCCGACGGTGCGGCCGGACCTGACATTGAAGCCGGCGGATGCGAACGCCGGCAGTTGGGTGATCTGATCGCCGGGTGATGGGAATAACGCCGCCGAGCCTCGTGCCCGGCGGCAACTTTGGACCGCTGCTGATGTATCAATACGACCAATATGATCAGTCGATCGTCGACGCCCGGGTGGAGGAATTCCGCGACCAGGTGAAGCGTCGGCTCGCCGGGCAGATCACCGAGGACCAGTTCAAGCCGCTGCGGCTGATGAACGGCCTCTATCTGCAGCTGCACGCCTATATGCTGCGCGTCGCGGTGCCTTATGGCACGCTCGACAGCCGGCAGATGCGGATGCTGGGGCATATCGCGCGCAAATATGACCGCGGGTACGGCCATTTCACCACGCGCCAGAACATCCAGTACAACTGGATCAAGCTGGAGGACGCGCCCGATATCCTCGCCGAGCTGGCGACGGTGGAGATGCATGCGATCCAGACCAGCGGCAATTGCATCCGCAACATCAGTTCGGACCAGTTCGCCGGCGCCGCCGCGGACGAGGTGACCGATCCGCGCCCATGGGCCGAGCTGCTGCGCCAGTGGAGCACCTTCCACCCGGAATTCAGCTACTTGCCGCGCAAGTTCAAGATCGCCGTCATCGCGGCGCCGGAAGATCGCGCGGCGATGCGGCTGCACGATATCGGCATCGAGCTGGTGAAGCGTGACGGCGTTCTGGGCGGCCGCGTATTCGTGGGCGGCGGCATGGGCCGCACCCCGATGATCGCGCCGGAGATCAAGGACTTCGTCACCGCCGACGACCTGCTGAGCTATCTCGAGGCGTGCCTGCGCGTCTACAATCGCTACGGACGGCGCGACAATATCTACAAGGCGCGGATCAAGATCCTGATCCACGAACTTGGCGCGGACGAATATCGCCGCCAGGTGGAAGAGGAATTCGCCCATGTGAAGACGCTGGGGATCGATCCCCCGGCGGCGGAGCTGGAGCGGATCAGCGCCTTCTTCGCGGCGCCCGCGTTCGAAGCGGGCGCATCCGGGGAGATCGACCGCAGCGATCCGGATTTCGCCGTGTGGCTCGACCAGAACGTGCGCGCGCACAAGGCGCCGGGCTATGCCATCGTCAACATCTCGCTGAAGCCGGTCGGCGGCATCCCGGGCGATGCATCGGCCGACCAGATCGACGTGATGGCGGACCTCGCCGAGCGTTATTCGTTCGACGAGCTTCGCGTGACGCATGCGCAGAACATCGTCCTGCCGCACGTGCGCAAGGCGGATCTGTATGCGGTGTGGCAGGCGCTGACCGAGGCCGGTCTCGCCGAGGCGAACCTCGACCTCATCAGCGACATCATCGCCTGCCCCGGCCTCGACTATTGCAGCCTCGCCAATGCACGATCGATCCCGGTGGCGCAGAAGATCGCGACGCGGTTCAGAGATCTCGATCGGCAGCGCGACCTGGGCGAGTTGAAACTCAAGATTTCGGGCTGCATCAACGCCTGCGGCCACCATCATGCCGGCCACATCGGCATTCTTGGCGTCGATCGTAAGGGCACGGAAAACTACCAGCTGCTGCTCGGCGGATCGGGCGCCGAGGACGTGAGCCTCGGCAAGATCACCGGCCCCGGTTTCGACGAGGACGGCATCGTCGACGCGATCGAGCGCGTGACCGACAAGTTCGTCGCGGTGCGCGAGCCGGGCGAGCGCTTCCTCGACACCTATCGCCGCGTCGGCTTCGACGCGTTCAAGGAGGCGATCTATGGATAACAATCTCCTGCGCTTCCGCGACGACGAGGTGCATGACGAGCCCGCGATCACGCTGGACGCCTTTCTCGAAGGGCAGACCAATGCGGGCGCGGTGCGGATCGAGGCGGGCGACGACGCGCGCGCGCTGCTGCCGCACATGGGCCAGCTGGCGCTGGTCGAGGTGAGCTTCCCGACGTTCCGCGACGGGCGCGGCTATTCCGCCGCGCGGGTGCTGCGTGAGGCTGGCTATACTGGCGAGCTGCGCGCGGCCGGCGACGTGCTGGTCGACCAGATCCCGTTCATGCGCCGCTGCGGCTTCGACAGCTTCGCGCCGCAAGCGCCGATCGATCCGGACACGCTGAAGCGCAGCCTGGAGCGCTACGATTATCATTACCAAGCCGCGGCGGATGCCGCGGCGCCGGTGTGGAAGCTGCGCCATGGCTGAGGCCGCGCGGCGCCTCGACATGATCGACGTTGCACCCGCCTTCACCCAGGCGGATGCGGCGGCGATGGAGGCGCGCTTCGCCGGCGTCTCGACGCAGGACATGCTGCGCGAGTTGCTGACGGGCGAGCTGAAGGGGCGCATCGCGGCGGTTTCGTCGTTCGGTTCGGAATCGGCGGTGCTGCTTCACATGGTGGCGCAGGTCGACCGAGACGTGCCGGTGATCTTCACGAATACCCAGAAGATGTTCGGCGAAACACTTGAATACCGGGACGATCTTGCCGAGCGGCTGGGCTTCACCGAGCTGCGCGTCTATCGCCCCGACCCACGCATCCTGGCGGCGAAGGACGGCAACGGCCTTCGCTGGTCCTATGATCCCGACGGCTGCTGCGAGATCCGCAAGGTGGAGCCGCTGCGCCGCGCGCTGCTGCCGTTCAGCGCCTGGATTTCTGGCCGCAAGGGCTTCCAGTCCGCCACCCGCGCCGCCCTGCCGCGGTTCGAGATCGACGACGGCCGCCTGAAGCTCAATCCACTGGCGGATTGGGACAAGACGCGGCTGGAGGCCTATTTCGCCGAGCACGAACTGCCGCGCCATCCGCTGGAGGCGGACGGCTATCCCTCGATCGGGTGCAAGCCGTGCACGTCCAAGGTGCTGCCGGGCGAAGATCCGCGCGCCGGCCGCTGGCGCGGCTGGGAGAAGGTGGAGTGCGGCATCCACGTGCCCGAGAAGCCGGGCGAGGAACCGGTGTTCTGAACTGACGTGGTGCTCTTTCACTTCCGTTCGCCCTGAGCTTGTCAACAGCGTGCGCTGGACGCACGGGCTTCGACAGGCTCAGCCCGGCCGGGGGTGGGTCGGGCGCTCCATGGCCGACCAGAAGAAGCTGCCGCGCGAAATCCGCTGGGCCGGAGAAGCGGGATCCCGGATCAAGTCCGGGATGACGGCGGCGGTTAGTAGCCGGCGTAGTCGCTGAAGCGGGTGACGCTGGGGTCGAACTTCATCGTCACCTTGCCGGTCGCGCCGTGACGCTGCTTGGCGATGATCAACTCGGCAAGACCATACACGCGCTCCATGTCGCTGGCCCATTGCGCGTGATCCTCGAAGATCTTCGCCGCGTCGCCCTCGCTCGGGCGCTTGGGCTCCTTGGCGGCGACGTAATAATCCTCGCGGAACACGAACCAAACCATGTCGGCGTCCTGCTCGATCGAGCCGGATTCGCGAAGGTCGGAGAGCTGCGGGCGCTTGTCCTCGCGCTGTTCCACCGCACGGCTGAGCTGCGAGAGCGCGAGCACGGGAACGTGCAGATCCTTTGCCAGCGTCTTCAGACCTCGGCTGATTTCTGAGATTTCCTGCACGCGATTGCCGTCGCTCGCCTTGCCACTGCCTGAGAGGAGCTGGAGGTAATCGACGATAACCAGGCCGATTTCATTGTTATGACGACGCTGGAGGCGGCGCACGCGGGTGTGAAGCGCGCTGATCGAGAGGCCGCCGGTATCGTCGATGAAGAGCGGCAGCGTTTCGAGATCGGCGGCGGCGGCGGCAAGCTGGTGAAACTCGGCGCGGCTGATGTCGCCGCGGCGCAGCTTTTCCGAGGTGATGCGCGCTTGTTCGGCCAGGATACGCGTCGCCAGCTGGTCGGCGGACATTTCGAGGCTGAAGAAGGCGACCTTCGCGCCGATCGATTCGCTCGGCGCAATGCCGGCCTTCATGTCCATCATCCAGCGCTGCGCGGCGTTGAACGCGATGTTGGTGGCGAGCGACGTCTTGCCCATGCCCGGACGGCCGGCGAGGATCATCAAGTCGGAGCGGTGCATGCCGCCGATGCGCGCGTTGACGGTGTCGAAGCCGGTGGTGATGCCCGAGACCTTGCCGCCGGAGTTGAGCGCCGTCTCCGCCATCTTCAGCGCGACCTTGGTCGCCTGGGCGAAGCTCTTGATGGCATTTTCGGTCGTGCCGTCGGCGGCGACCTTGAACAGTTCCTCCTCGGCAAGCTCGATCTGGGCGCGCGGGTTCACCTCCTCGGAGGTGTCCATCGCGCGTTCGACCAGCGTGCGCCCGACCGTCACCAGCGAGCGGAGCATGGCGAGATCGTAGATCTGCTGCGCGAACTGGCGCGCGCCGATGAGGCCCGCGCCGGAGCCGGTGAGCTGTGCGAGATAAGCGGGGCCGCCGAGCTCGCGCATCCCCTCGTCCGCCTCGAACATCGGGCGCAGCGTGACCGGGGTGGCCAGCATGTCGCTGGCGCGCAGCGTCTTGATCGCGGCGAAGATCCGGCCGTGGACCGGCTCGTAGAAATGCGCCGGCTCCAGCCGGTCGACGATGTCGTCCGCGAGCCGGTTGTCGATCATCATCGCGCCCAGCATCGCAGCCTCTGCCTCGACGTTGCGGGGCAGGTGGATCGGTTCGGCCGCGGCCGGTTGCGGGAATGCCAGTGTCGCCATCAGGCGGCTGCTTCTACCCGTGCGACCGGCAAACGGAAACCGGGGCAGCCTGTGGATTACGAGAATTGTCGCCGCGCCGATTGGTCTCTATCGCAACAAGATGGCCGATCCGCGGATCATCGATGTCGAACTGGACGAGCGCACCATCCTGTGGCGCTCAGCCGATATCGAACAGGAACGGCGGATCGCGATCTTCGACCTGATCGAGGGAAATCACTTCGCGCCGCAGAAGCAGCATCCCGATGGCTATGCCGGGCCTTACCGTCTGGCGCTGTCCGTCGAGGAAGGGCGGCTGGTGATGCAGATCAAGCGCGAGGACGGCACCCCGCTCGAGGCGCACATTCTCGGCATGGGACGGTTCCGCCGGCCGATCCGCGATTATTTTGCTATCTGCGACAGCTACTTCCAGGCGATACGTCAGGCGACGCCGCAACAGATCGAGACGATCGATATGGCGCGGCGGGGGATCCACAATGACGCGGCGGCGCTGCTGAAAGAGCGGCTGGAGGGGAAGATCGAAGTAGATTTCGACACGGCACGGCGGCTGTTCACGCTGATCTGCGTGCTCCACATCAAGGGCTGAGACACATGTACGGGCTGGGCCGATGGGCGCTGATCGTGGTCGCCCTGTGCACGGCGACGTTCGCCGCGTGGCAGGCGGCGGCGCAATGGCGGCCGTCGGTGGACAAGTTCCCCGTGCAGGGGATCGACGTGGGCGAGGCGAATGGCGCGATCGAATGGCCGGTGGTCGGTGGGCGGGCGGACTTTGCGTATGCCACCGCGACTTATGGCGCGAAGCGGCGGGATGCGCGGTTCGGCGAGAATTGGGAAGGCATCGGTGCGACGGGCCTAAGGCGCGGCGCGGTGCACATATGGTCGCTGTGCCAGCCGGGCGAGGCGCAGGCCAATGCGTTCAACACGATCGTGCCGCGCGATGGCGCGGACCTGCCGGCAGCGATCGACTTCGATTATCGCGAGGAGTGCGCCGCGCGCCCGGCACGCAGCGCGCTGGTGGAAGAGATCGCCAAGGCCGCCGTGATCATCGAGGCGCATACCGGAAAGCCCGTGCTGCTGCGCGTATCGCGGCGGTTCGAACGGGATTATGACCTTGCCGCCGCCCTGCCCCGTACGATCTGGGCAGCAGGGAATTTCTTTCCGCCCGATTATGCCGCGCGGCCGTGGCGGATGTGGCGGGCAAGCGACATGCGGCGGATCGACGGGATCGACGGGCCGGTGAACTGGAATGTGGCAGCACCATGAATGACAGAATGACGGACGAAGCGACGCGGCTGATCGCGCTGGCGCGGGAGGCGGCGCGCCATGCGCACGCGCCTTATTCCAGCTTCGGCGTGGGGGCAGCAGTGCTGCTGGCGGATGGCACGGTGGTGACCGGCGCGAATTTCGAGAATGCGAGCTATGGCCTGTCGCTGTGCGCCGAGACGGTGGCGATCGCCAGCGCCAGCGCGCAGGGGCGGCTGGGCGACGTGGTCGCGATCGGGGTGATCGGCGGCGTGATCCGCGACGGCGCGGTGACGGGCAGCGACGTGGTACGGCCGTGCGGCCGGTGCCGCCAGGTGATCAACGAAGCCGCGCAGATCGGCGGCCGTGACGTGCGCGTGCATTGCGCCGGCGCACAAGGCGATACGGTGAACAGCTACACGCTGTCGCAGCTGCTGCCCGATGCGTTCGGGCCGGCGGACCTGGGGATCGGGGCGAAGGGCTGAGATCAGCCCCGGGAACGAGCGAGGCAGGGGTGCGCCCCCGCCCCGCCCCGCGCCGGATCAGCCCAGCGCGTCGGCGCTCGCGTCGCCGAGATCGCTGCCGCCGTCGACGTTGATGATCGCGCCGGTGACGTATTTCGCCTCCGGGCTCGACAGCCACAAAGCGGCTTCGGCGATATCGGCCTTGGTACCGTAATCGCGCAGCGCGAGGCGCTTCTTGATCTGGGCCTCGCGCGCGGGATCGCCGCCGAGGCGCTTCATGCCTTCGGTATCGCCGATCGGGCCGGGCGAGATGCCGTTCACGCGGATGCCGGCCGGACCCCATTCGAGCGCGAGGCACTTGGTGACCATGTTGACGCCGGCCTTTGCGGCGCAGGCGTGGATCTGGAACGCGGACGGGTGGACCGCCTGACCGGCGGTGATCGCGATCAGCGAGGCTCCCGGCTTCACCAGGTGATCGTAACTGGCGCGGAAGACGTTGAACGTGCCGAGCAGATCGATGTCCACCACCGTCTTGAAGGCGTTGGCGGAGAGTTTCACCGCGGGTGCGAGGAAATTGCCCGCCGCGCCCGAGATCAGCACGTCGATCGGGCCGAACTTGCCCGTCGCCTCGGCATAAGCGGCCTCGAGGCCCGGATAATCGCGCACGTCGCAGGCGATGCCGATCGCTTCGGCGCCGGTTTCGCGGATACCGGCAGCGGCAGCCTCGATCTTGTCGGCGCTGCGGCTGAGCACCGTTACCTTCGCGCCTTCCGCCGCGAAACCATGCGCAATGGCGAGGTTGATCCCGCTCGATGCCCCCGCGACGAAGACGTGCTTGCCCGCATACCGACCGGCCATGATCCTCTCCCTTTTCTTACCATAACATCAGTTACGGCAGCGATGCCGTGAACCGCGCCCAAGCGCAAGAGGCAAGCCTTGCCGCAGGGGGAGGCACAAGCTAGCGATGCTGCGGGAGCGAAGAGATGCAATCGAAGGCGCGCGAGACCCTGTCTTGGGAGGAGGTGGACGCACTCGCCGATGAGGTGGTTGCGGCCGGCGCGCGCGCGAACCTGCCCTTTGTTGCAGCGCAAAGCGACATTGGCGATCCGGCCCCGATGGCCGACCGCAACGGCAAGGCTTATGCCGAGCGCATGCCATGGGTGAAGAGCGTGCCCAATTACTGGCGCAACCGCAGCCTCGCGTTGAGGGCCAGCTTCCTCCATGCCGCGCGCGTCTTCGCCGAGCCGATCTGGTATGCCGACGGGCAGCTGGGATCATGGCGCCCGACGACGATGTTGGATGCGATCGATTGTGCGCGCGTGACGCAGGAATTCGGTTTCACTGGCGCGCTGATCGCCCCCGTGCATTTGGCGGGCGGCAAGGTCGGCACCGTGCTGTGGGTGGCGAACGAGCCGGTCGACATGAAGGCGACGTTCGATGCGCATGCCGCAGAGCTGTTCGCGCTCGCCTTCCGCTTCCTGGGCGCGCATGCGGAACTCACCTCGAACGGCAAGCGGACGCCGCCGGGGCAACTTTCCGCGCGCGAGGCGCAATGCGTGCGATGGGCCGCGGCGGGGAAGACCAATGCCGAGATCGGGACGATCCTGTCGCTGTCCGTTTCCACCGTGCGCTTTCACCTGCGCAATGCGGCGGAGAAACTGGGCGCGACGACAAGGGCGCGGATGATCCAGATCGCAACGGGCCACGGGTTCCTCGGTCCGCACGCCTGACGCATCCTGCCCTCGAGGCCCTGCCCTGACGCAATGGTCAGCTTGGAGGCCGCGCGGCCTGCGGGCATGATGCCGGCATGGAGAGCCTGAACAGCGCAGACGCGCGCGCCTTTCGTGACGAGGTGCGCACCTTCCTGGCCGAGAAGCTGACGCCGGAGCTGCGCCGCGGCGCCCGGCGCGGAACCAGCGTGTTCCTGCACCCTGATGTCGCCGACGCCTGGCAGCGCATCCTGCACGCGCAGGGGTGGGCCGCGCCGGACTGGCCGGTCGAATATGGCGGCACCGGCTGGAACGAGATCCAGCGGTATATCTGGGCGGAGGAATATGCCCGCGCCCATGCTCCCGGCCTCTCGCCGATGGGGCTGAAGATGGTGGCACCGGTCATCATGCATTACGGATCGCCGGAGCAGAAGGCGGCGCTGCTGCCCCGCATCCTTTCGGGCGAGGACCGCTGGTGCCAGGGCTATTCGGAACCCGGCTCCGGATCCGACCTCGCCTCGCTGAAGCTGCGCGCGGTTCGTGACGGCGACGATTACGTGCTGAACGGCTCCAAGATCTGGACCACGCACGCACATTTCGCGAACCGCATGTTCTGCCTGGTGCGCACCAGCACCGAAGGGCGGCCGCAGACCGGCATTACCTTCCTGCTGCTGGAGATGAACACGCCGGGCATCACGGTCTCGCCGATCCACACGCTGGCGGGCGAGCATGAGTTCAACCAGGTGTTCTTCGACGATGTGCGCGTGCCGGTAAGCGGCCGGCTGGGCGAAGAGAATGACGGCTGGACGGTGGCGAAGCATTTGCTGACCTTCGAGCGTTCCGGCCGCTATGCCCCGGGGCTGGCCGCGTCGCTGGACATGATCCGCGAGGCGGCGGAAGCCACCGGATGGCTGGAGCATGAGAGCAACCGCGAGCGGCTGGCGCGCGAGGCGATCGCGGTGGACGCGCTGCGGGCGATCGAGCTTGCCGGCCTGGGAGGCGGCGGCCCGGCGGATGCGGTGCGCCCGTCGATGCTGAAGGTGCTGGGCACCGAAGCCTCACAGCGGATCGACCTGCTGGCGCTGGAGATCGCCGCCGGCTGGGAAGGCGATATCGAGGACGCGCCTGACGCGATCGTCATCGCCATGCCGAAGTATCTGAACAACCGCGCGTCCACCATCTATGCCGGATCGAACGAGATCCAGCGCGATCTGATTGCGCGGGTGGTGGTGGATCAGGCGGCCTGACAACCGGCGTGGGAGGGTTGTGACAGACCCTCCCCCTGCCCCTCCCGCGCGCGGGAGGGGTGAAGAGAAGCGGGACTCCGGCTCAGGGCCGGGGTGACGGATTAGCTGCTTATGCTGCGGCCTTTGCGCGGGCGGGCGCCGGGTTCGAGAATTCCATGCTGTCGTCGACCGACCCGAAGCGCAGCGCCATCACGTCCAGCGCATAATTCTGATTGAGCTTCCACGGCTTGCGATTGCCCTGCTTGGGCAGTTGATCGGCGACACGCTGTATATAGCCGGAGCTGAAATCGACGAACGGCTCGGGCGTGATCGTCTCGTCGCCGACGCGCGGCGTGGCCTGGCGCAGGCCGCGCTTCTTCATCGTGTTGAGGACGCGGCACATGTACATGGCGACGAGATCCGCCTTCAGCGTCCACGACGCATTGGTGTAGCCGAAGGTGAAGGCGAGGTTCGGCACGTCTGAGAACATCATGCCCTTGTACTGGAGCGCCTTGCCGAGGTTCACCGGCACGCCGTCCACCACCGGGCTGATGCCGCTGAGGAGCTTCACCTCGAGCCCCGTCGCGGTGACGATGACATCCGCCGGGAGTTCGCGGCCTGACGTCAGCAGGATGCCACCGGGCGTGAAGCGCTCGATCGTATCGGTGACGACATCGGCGCGGCCGGCCTTGATCGTATCGAACAGATCGGCGTCCGGCACGAGGCACAGCCGCTGGTCCCACGGATTGTAGCGCGGGGTGAAGTGGGTCGCGACGTCATAGTCGGGGCCGAGATGCTCGCGGACCTGATCGAGCAGCTTCTGCTTCACCTTTTCGGGCCTGGTGCGCGTCATGCGGTAGAAGATCATCCCCATGAGGACGTTCTTCCACCGCGTCATCCCGTAAGCCGTCTTGCTCGGCAGCTTGGCGCGCAGCCAGTTGGCGAGCGCGTCCTGCCCGGGCCGCGAGACGACATAGGTGGGCGAGCGCTGCAGCATGGTGACGCTGGCGGCCTGCTTCGCCATTTCCGGCACCAGGGTGACGGCGGTGGCGCCGCTGCCGATCACCACCACGCGCTTGCCGCTGTAATCGAGATCCTCGGGCCAATGCTGCGGATGGACGATGCGGCCGGCGAAATCCTCCTGGCCTTCGAAGTGCGGCGTGTGGCCGCGATCGTAATCGTAATAGCCCGAGCACATGTGGACGAAGTTGCAGGTGAACTGGACGGGGCCGTCGGGGCCATCGGCGCTTATCGTCCAGCACGCGTCGGGCGTCGACCATTCGAGGCCGGTGACGCGGTGGCCGAAGCGGATGTGCCGGTCGATCCCGCCGTCGCGCGCAGTATCCTCGATATATTCGCGGATCGAGGGGCCGTCGGCGATCGACTTCGCCTTCGTCCAGGGGCGGAAGTTATACCCCAGGGTGTGCATGTCGCTGTCCGACCGGATGCCGGGATAGCGGAAGAGATCCCAGGTACCGCCCATCGCGCGGCGCGCTTCGAGGATGAGGTAGCTGCGATCGGGGCAGCGTTCCTGCAGGTGATGCGCCGCGCCGATGCCGGACAGGCCGGCGCCAACAATGATGACATCTACGTGCTGCTTCATGCGCGATCCTCTTCCTTGACGCGCATCGTATCGCATCAATCCGTTGCGGAAAAGGACCGATCACCACCTCGTCAGGGGCGTGGTGCGCCGCGCGTTATCCTGGGCGAGGCACCACGCATTAGGTGAACCTCAATAATCCTTCGAGTAGCGAAGCTCCGCATTCGAGCCGCCGAACGAGCCCGCCTGGGTGAGCAGGCTCAGCGACTTGGTGAGCGCGATGGTGAGCTGCGTCGCGGTGAAGCCGCGGGCATCGGTCACGATCTCGATATAGATGTTGTCGGTGAGGTACTTGCCCGCCGCGAGCGCGCTGCCGCGGCCGGTCGCCTCGTCCGCGCCGAGGATACGCAGGCGATCGAAACCGGTGGCGGAGCGCAGCTTGCCGAGCGGGTTCAGGCCGCCGCCCGAGCCACGCAGCGAGTTGAGCGCGGCGGCCAGCTGGATCGCCTCGGTCGCCGACAGGTTCTCCGGGTTGGTGCCGAAGAGCAGCCGGCTCAAAACCTCGTCCTGCGGCAGGCTGGGCGTGGAGGTGAAGCTGATCTGCGGACGCTGGCCGGTGCCGGTGATGCTGATGACGAAGGTGGTACCCGCGTTCACCGTGGTCGCGCGGATATCGATGTCCGGATCGGTCAGCGGGCCGCCAGCGAAGCGGATCCGGCCGCGATCCACCTCGAAACGCTTGCCGGCGAAGGAATAGGTGCCGCGCACGATATCGAGCCCGCCACTGATCGTCGGGGCAGCGGACGTGCCGCCGACGCGGATGTCCGCCTCCCACTCGCTTTCCAGCCCCATGCCCGAGACGAACAGGCGGTTGTCCGCGCGGATCCGCATGTCGAGGCGGAACAGGCCCGGCGGAGATGCAGGCCGCGGGCGATCGGTGATGCGCGCCGGGCGGATGTCGCTCTTGCGACGCACGCCGGTGAGCTCGGGCACCTCGGCCGCGCCCTGGCGGATGATCTCGTAGCGCGCCTCGGGGATGGTGAGATCGGCCTTGATCAGCCCGCCGCCGCGCCCGTTGGTGATCGACACCGTGCCGGTGGCGGTGGCGCCGATCGCATCCGACCGGGCAAGCTGCGCATCGTTCAGCCGCGCGTCGATCTGCAGCGGATAGCCCTGTTCCGCGGCAAGGCTGACATAGCCCTGCGCCTGGACGGTGCCGCTGCCAGCGCGTGCGGTGAGGCTGTCGAGCTGCAACCGATCGTTATTGAAGCGGGCGCGGACCGCCATCTGCGACAGGCGCGTCCCGTAGGTTTCATTGTCGTAGGTGAGCGCATCGGCGCGGATCACGCCGTTCAGCTGCGGGGCGGACAGGCGCCCGGCGAAATCGGCGGCGATCGCGATCGGGCCGCTGAGCTGCTGTTCCGGGAGCGCCGCGAGGCTGAACAGCACGCCCGACGGGCCATTGTAGCGAATGCCGCCGCTGAGCGGCGCGGCCATCAGGCGCGACACCCATGAGCCGCCGGCGCCGATCGGGCGAAGGAATGCCTGCATCCGCCCGACGGTGGTCGGCCCGCGCTTGAACAATGCCCGCGCTTCCGCCCCTTCGCTGACGAGGCGCCCGGCGAAGACCACGTCGACCGGATCCGACACTGCCGCGAGGCTGGAGCGGGTGAAGCCGTTGATCGTCAGGCGCACGTCGGCCTGCGGGAAGGCAGCGGCACTGGCCTGCGCGAAATCGAGACTGCCGGTTGCCTTGCCGCCGATGCCGAGGTTCGGGACCAGCGCGTTGGCGACCGAGAGATCGAGCGCGTCCAGCCGCAGCTGCGCGGTGACGCCGCTGCCATAGGTGCCGGCGATCCGCGCACGCCCGTGATCGAACACGATCTGCGTCGGCGCGAAGCGATAGGTGCCGTTGCTGGCGGTGATCCGTGCCGGATTGCCGGTGCGGAAGTTGATCGCATTGGCCTGGCCCTGCAGCGCGACGAGATAGTCGTTGGGCGCAAGCCGGGCATTGGCGGCGAGGCGGAAAGGCACGCCGTTCGAGCCGGTGAACAGCGCCTGCGCCGTGCCCCGCCCGCCGGCATAGTTCACCTTCACCCGGCCGGTCTGGATCACCGTCGGACCATAACGAAGGTCCGCAACCTGCGCGTCGGCGACCACCTGCGGCGTATCGTACAGCACGATGCTTGCCGTCACGAGCGCACGGCCGATGACGAAATCGACGTCGCCCGGGATGGTGGCGGCATAGGCGCGGGCGTTGACGTCGGCGCGCTGGTACTTGCCCTGCGCGCCGAGTTGCACCGCGCCGGTGAGGCCCGATCCGGCGAATTGCACGCGACCCGAGAAGGGCCCCGCCGCCGTCTGCACGACGCGGCCGGAGAAATTGACGCCGGCGAAGACGACGCGGCGAATGTCGATCGCAAGCTGTGCGCCCGGCCGCACCAGAACGTCCGCGGTGAACGGGCCGTAGGTGGTGCCGCCAGTCGCCGTCACGGCATAAGCGCCGCCGCGCCCGACGATGCGGGCGTTGAGATCGACGAGGCCGACGCCGACCCCGGGCCGCGGGGCACGCAGCGTCACCACCGGTGCTGCCGCGCTGCCGGTGACTCGCGCGGACAAGGGGCCGTACTGGTTCGAGTAAGCGTCCGCCGAGACGAGCACCGCGCCGGTGTTGAGGTCGTAGCGCCCCTGCCCGTTCGTCACGCGGAATTGCGGCGCGTTCACCTTCAGGCTGCGGAAGGTGACGATGCCGTCGGTATCATAGCCGAAGTTGCTGAAGATCGTGGCATTGCCGCCGAGGAAGCTGCGCACGCCATCGTTGAAGATCTGCCGCGTCTGGATACCGACGCGGCCGACGATGCCGAAGCCGCCATTGGGCTTGGTCACCAGTTCGGCATCGGTGTTGAGATTGATGATGCCGACGCTTTCGACGCTGAAATTGTTGACCCGGCCCTTCAGCGCGCCGGTGTAGCGCCCCGTTTCCATGTTGGCGGCGACGATCGCAGTGGCATCGATGGTGTCAGAGCGGATGCGCAGATTGTCCGACAGGATTGTCGGCATGTCGATCGCGAGATCGCCGTCGATGCGCACGTTGGTGGTCAAGCCGCCGAGCGCCGGGTTGAGCCCGCTGATCCGGCGCGCGCGGGCGTGGACCGGCACCATGATGCGATCGGCGTCGACCCGCGCGAGGCCTTCGGCATAGAGGCTCTCGACCGTGGTTTCGGCGAAGCCGAGCGCGGCGGCGCGGATCTTGTAATCGACAGTGGGCGTCGCGAAGGCGCCGTTCAGGACGACGCGCGCCAGCACGTCGCGCCCGCGAAGATTAGGGGCGATCGCGCCGGGGGTGAGCAGCTTCGCATCGACCGCGAAATTGCCGAACCGGCTGTTCGCGAAATCGAGGATGCCGCCCGCGTCGACCGCCAGTGCCGGGGAGGTGAGCTTGACGCGGGTGTCGGCGCGGCGCTCGGCCAGCGTGGTGTCGATCGCGACATCGAGCTGCGGCGCGGTGAGCCGTTCGACCGGGCCTTCGAGATAGAGGCCGGGGCGCGTCGCGCCGCGGATCTTGATATGCCCGTTGCGCGCCGAAAGGGTGAGATCGGCGAGGCGGCCGGCGCCGAGCGTGGCGACGGCCTTGCCCTGCCACGACTTCCAGTCGCCGCGCCCGTCGACCGTTGCGGTGAGCGGCGCCTTGGTGCCGGCGAGGCCCGAGACGAGGCCGCCCGCCGGCGCGAAGAGGCGCGCATCCAAATCGAGCTTGTTCTCGTCCGGCACGGCATCGAGCCGGAGTTTCAGCGTGTCGCCGCCAGCAATGCCCGGCGCCCGTAGCGCGGCGGCGTCGACCGTCAGCTGCGCGCGGCGATCGGCGATATGCGCCGCGCCGTTGATCTGCGCGATGTGGCGCTGCCCCGCGACCGCGGGCTCCATGACGAAACGGGCGACGCGCAGGCGATCGATGTCGATATCGAGATCGGGCAGCAGCGGCGCGTTGGGGTCGCTTGGCTGCGGGATGAATTCGGGATTGCGAGTCATGGTGACGAGCTGGCTTTCCAGGCTCTTCACGTTGACGTGGTTGTTGATGAACGAGAACGGCCGCCAATCGACATCGAGCCGCGGCGAGGAGATGAACACGCCTTTGGGATCGCTGACGCGCACGTCGCTGAGCACCATGCGTCCGTAGAGCGAGCCGTCGATCCGGCCGACCTTGATGTTGAGGCCACCCGCGGTGCGGTATCCGCCGATCTGGTCCGCAACGAGGCGGCGGCCCGGATCGGTGTTGATGCCGAAGATGATCGCGACGAGCAGGAACAGGAGCACGAGCAGCGTGATCCCGATCCACTTCAGGATGCGCTGCCACAGCGGCCGGTGGACGGTCACTTCCTCGGCCGGGACGGTCTGGGCGGTGTCCTGGGCCATCAGAATGCCTGACCGACGGAGACGTAGAGGGCGATCTTCGGATCGCCCGGCCGCGGGTTCAGCGGTGTCGCCACGTCGACGCGCATCGGCCCGAAATTGGTGTAGAACCGCCCGCCGATGCCGGCACCGAAGCGCAGGTCGGACGCCTTGGGGAAGGTGCTTTCATAGGCGTTGCCGGCATCGATGAAGGGGACGATGCCGAAATTGCCGAAGCGGTAGCGCGCCTCGAGCGAGAATTCGTTGATGCTGCGCCCGCCGATCGGGCGAAGATCGGCGTAATCGATGTTGCCGTCCTCATCCGGGACCAGCGTCGAGACCGGCTCGAGCGGGCCCAGCCGCTGATAGCCATAGCCGCGGACCGACCCGCCGCCGCCGCCGTAATAGCGCCGCGAGGGCGCAAGATCGTCGCGGGCGATGCCGAAGATCGAGCCGGCCCGTGCACGGCCCGCGATCACCAGGCTGTCGCTGACCGGCACATAGGCGGTCGCCTCCACCATCGTGCGGGCATAGGGGCGCGCCTTGCCCTGCACCGAGGCTTCCGGGCTGAGATTGAGCTTCAGGCGATACCCCTTCGTCGGGTTCAGCAGATCGTTCGACGTATCCCACACGACCTGTGTCGGGATGGCGGCGATGCCATAGGTGCGGCGGACGCGCTCGTTGCGATCGAAGTCGAACACGCTCTCGTTGGTGAGCACGAGTTCGCCGCCGTACACATAGGTGAAGCGCTTCTGCCAGATCGGCGTCGAATCATACGACCAGCGCGCATAGGCCGTGCCGGTGAAGGCATCGAACGCATCATAATTCGAGTGATCGGCCGTGATGCCGGTGGCGAAGGTGCGATCGCGCTTGCCCGCATTCTGCCGCCGGAACGTCGCCGCCGCGCCCTGCTGCTGCGTGCCGGCGACGGCGGCGAGGATCACCGCGCCTTCGGGCGGGAAGAAATTGCGGTGTGTCCAGCCGCCGGCGAGCTTCACGCCCTCCCCGGTGCCGTAGCCGGCGCTGCCGCCGAGGCTGCGCCACTTGCCCTTCGCCTGGCGCACCAGCAGGTCCACCTGCTCCGTGCCGTCGGGCCCCGGCTGACCGGTGCGCACCGGCTCCACACCGACGCGATCAAACAGGCCGGTCGCGACCAGCGCCTCGCGCAGATCGTCCGCCAGGCGATTGTCGTAGAGCTGGCCCTGCTTGAAACGCGGGAAGATCGAGAGGTGATCGAGATCGAAGACGGGATCGCCCTCCGTGCGCAGCCGGCCGAACGAAGAGCGCGGGCCGGTTTCGACCGGAAGCGTGTAATCGCCCTTGAACGTCTCATCATCGAGCAGGATGTCGCGCTCACCCACCTTCACGAAGGGGTAGCCCCGCTGCGGCAGGACGAGGCTGACATTGGCCTCCGCACCCTGGATCCGCGCCGCCTCGATCGGATCGCCGACCTTGAGCGGCAGCTGGGTGCGCACCAGGTTCGGCGGCACCGTGGGATCGGCATCGACGGTGATCTTGGCGAGCGTGAACTGCGGGCCGGGCGTGGCGGCGATGATGACGCGCAGGCGGCCGGTCTCACCGGGAACAGCCTCCAGCGTGGCGGTGGCGACGCCATCATAATAGCCCATGGACTTCATCAGGCGGACGGCGAGCTGCTCGTCCTCGCGCGCACGGGCGTTGACCTGGGTGGCGTTGGCGGCCTTTCCGCCACCCTCCCGCAGCGCCGACAAGGACTTGAACTCGTCCTCCAGCCCGATGTCGGCGAGGCCGCGGACGTCGGTTTCGTAGCGGATCTCGGGCGCGTTCGCCTCGGCGACGTCGGCGGCGGTCACC
Source organism: uncultured Stakelama sp. (assembly GCA_964390515.1). Taxonomy (GTDB): domain Bacteria; phylum Pseudomonadota; class Alphaproteobacteria; order Sphingomonadales; family Sphingomonadaceae; genus Sphingomonas. The sequence goes on along the minus strand of CAYMIU010000011.1, from coordinate 50,327 downwards.
AGCGGAACGGTGTCCGTGCTGCTGAGCGGGGTGAGCGGCTGCGCCAGTTCGCCATCGAGCGGCGCCGGGGGCGGCATGGTGCCGGTCGGCACGACGGGTGCCGGCGCAGCTGCGGACGGGGCTGCGGACGGGGCTGGCGAAGAGGCACCCGGAGCGGACGTGACGGGCGCTTGCGCCGGAGTGGCGGCATCCGCCGGCATTGGCTCGAGCGGCGCATTGATGTCGTTTGACAGTGGCGGGAGGGCGGCATCGAACGTCGCATCAGGGACGATGGGTGCATTGCCCTGCGGATCGACGGCCGGCGTTCCGGACGATCGGGCAGACGCCTGATTGTCGGCGGGCCGAGGCTTCGGCGCATCGGGCCCCTGCGCCGGCGCGGTGCCGGGCTTCGCCATCTGTCCACCGGCTGCCGTCGATGCCGCAAGCAACGCAGCAGCCAACCAGCGATGACACCCGGAATTAAACCCCACGCAATGCCCCTTTTGTACTGGTGGGGCTGCATCTGTGGCTATACCCCCTCCGCTTCCGCTAACGATGCCATAGGCAAAAGGTTGCGATGATTACGTAATAATCCTCATCGCCGAGGGGTGGAACGCCGCTTCGAAAGCCGTTACGGCCGTCACTATCGCCCAGCGTTTCAATAAGTTTCCGCGATGTCGCGGCGTCGCGCTGGCGCGATCCTCATGCGGAGAGAGCAGCCCCCTTGCGGATAACCGGATATAATGCATCGTCTGTTTGTTCAGCGCGGCGAGGCGGCTTGTCCGTTGATGACAAAGACGGGCTGCGAGCGGGATTGATGCATCTGATGAACGGACGAGGGCTCGCCCTGGCGGGGGCGCTGGTGCTGGCCGCATGCAGCGGCGGAGAAAAGGGACCCGAAGGCAAGGGAGCGGGCGGGCCCGGGGGGCCCGGCGGCGGACCGGCGCAGGTCGGCTATGTCGTCGTCCAGCCGACGCGCGTGCCGCTGATCACCGAGCTTCCCGGCCGGACCGTCGCGTATCGCAGCTCCGAAGTTCGGCCGCAGGTGAGCGGCATCATCCAGAAGCGCTTCTTCAAGGAAGGATCGGTCGTCCGCCAGGGCGAGCCGCTCTACCAGATCGACCCCAGCCTCTATCGCGCCGCCGCCAACGAGGCGCAGGCCAATGTCGCCAGCGCCAGCGCCACCGCGGAAGCCGCGCGCATTCGCGCCGAGCGGCTTCGCCCGCTCGCCCAGATCGAGGCGGTGAGCAAACAGGATTATACCGACGCGGTCGCGACGCAGCGGCAGGCCGAGGCGGCGATCGCGCAGAACCGGGCGCAGCTGGAAACGGCGCGTATCAACCTGCGCTTCACCACCGTCCCCGCGCCGATCACCGGGCGGATCGGACGCTCGATATTCACCGTCGGCGCTCTGGTGACGACGAGCCAGGCCGATCCGCTGGCATCGATCCAGCAGCTCGACCCGATCTATGTCGATATCCAGCAGTCGGCGGCGTCGATGCTGCAACTGCGCCGCGCGCTGTCGAGCGGCGGCGTGCTGCCAGCGACGGCCACGGTGCGGCTGAAGCTGCCCGACGGCGCCGATTATGGCGCGACGGGCGCGGTCGAATTCTCCGAAGTGGTGGTCGACGAGCAGACCGGCACCGTGACGATGCGCGCGAGCTTCCGGAATCCCAATGCGCTGCTGCTGCCGGGCATGTTCGTGCAGGCGGTGTTTGCGCAGGCGATCGACGCTAGCGCCTTCCTGGTGCCGCAGCAGGCCGTCTCGCGCGATCCGCAGGGCAATGCCACGGTGTGGATCGTCGGGCCGAACAACAAGGCGGTGCAGCGCACCGTGAAGGCGGGTCGTGCGATCGGCGAGAACTGGGTCGTCACCGGCGGCCTGCGCCCGGGCGACAAGGTGATCACGCAAAGCACGGGCAATTTGCGGCAGGGCGCGGACCTGCGCCCGGTGCCGGCATCGTCCCCGCAGATCGTCCGCCCGCCGTCGCCCGAACAGCTGAAGCAGCAGCAACAGCAACAGCAGGCCAAGGGCAAGGCCGCCTAACGTGTCACGCATTTTCATCGACCGGCCGATCTTTGCCTGGGTGCTCGCGATCATCGTGATGATGGCGGGCGTCGGCGCCATCCTGTCGCTGCCGATCGCGCAATATCCGGACGTGGCGCCCCCGCAGGTGTCGATCCGTGCGACTTATCCGGGCGCCAATGCCGAGACGATCGAGAATTCGGTCACCCAGATCCTGGAGCAGCAGCTGACCGGCATCGACGGGCTGCTGTATTTCTCCTCATCCTCCTCCTCGCGCGGCTCGGTCTCGATCACCGCCACTTTCGCCAAGGGCACCGATCCCGACATCGCGCAGGTGCAGGTGCAGAACCAGATCCAGCAGGCGCTGAGCCGCCTGCCGGCCCAGGTGCAGCAGCAGGGCGTCGTGGTGCGCAAGTCGAACCCGGACTTCCTGCTGATCGCGGGCGTCTATGATGCCAGCGACCAGATGACGAACCGTGACGTCTCCGACCTCATGGTCTCGACGCTGCAGGATCCGCTGGGCCGCGTGCCGGGCGTCGGCGACACCAACGTCTTCGGATCGCAATATGCGATGCGCATCTGGCTCGACCCGGCGAAGCTCGCGAGCTTCCAGCTGATGCCCGGCGACGTGGTCAGCGCGATCCAGACGCAGAATACCGAAGTGGCGGCAGGCGAGATCGGCGGCCAGCCCATGCCGAGCACGCAGATGCTGAACGCCACGGTGACGGCGCAGTCGCGCCTGCAGACGCCGCAGCAGTTCCGCGACATCATCCTGAAGACGCTGCAATCGGGCGCGACGGTGCGCGTCGGCGATGTCGCGCGGGTCGAGCTTGGCTCCGAAAGCTATAATGCGAGCAGCCGGATCAATGGCCATCCGGGCGCCGGCATCGCGGTGCTGCTTGCCCCCGGCGCCGACGCGCTGAAGACCGCGGAGCTGGTGAAGGCGGAGATCGCGCGAGTCGCCAAAACCTATCCGCCGAACATGCGCGTTGCCTATTCGAACGATTCCACCGCGTTCATCAAGCTGTCGATCGACGAGGTGGTGAAGACGCTGATCGAGGCGATCATCCTCGTCATCATCGTCATGTTCGTGTTCCTGCAAAGCTGGCGTGCGACATTGATCCCGACGATCGCGGTGCCGGTGGTGCTGCTGGGCACCTTTGCGGTCTTCTATCTCGCGGGCTTCTCGATCAACACGCTGACGCTGTTCGGGCTGGTGCTGGCGATTGGCCTGCTCGTCGACGACGCGATCGTCGTGGTGGAGAACGTCGAGCGGCTGCTCGAGGAAAATCCCGAGATGACGCCGCGCGAGGCGACCATCGAGTCGATGCGCGAGATCACCGTCGCGCTGGTGGCGATCGCGCTGGTGCTGTCGGCGGTGTTCCTGCCGATGGCGTTCTTCGGCGGATCGACGGGCGTCATCTATCGCCAGTTCTCGATCACCATCATTTCCGCGATGATCCTGTCCGTAGCGGTCGCCGTCATCCTGTCCCCTGCCCTTACCGCGACGCTGCTGCGCCAGCGCCATGCGAAGAATGGCGACGGCGAAACGCCGAAGCGCAGCCGCTTCGCCTGGGTTAACGAGCGGCTGGAGCGTGCGCGGGACTGGTTCAACACCAGCTTCGAGCGCGGCACCGAACGCTACGTGACGGCCGTGCGCCGCGTGGTGGATCGCAAGTGGCTGTTCGTGGCGGTGTACCTCGCGACCGTGGGCCTGCTCGCGGTGCTGTTCCTGCGCCTGCCGACCGGCTTCCTGCCGACCGAGGACCAGGGCGGCGTGATCGTGCAATATCGCCTGCCCGCCGGCGCGACGCTGGGCCGCACGATGCAGGTGCAGCGGCAGGTGGAGAAGTATTTCGAGACCTACGAGAAGAACAACGTCAAGACGATCTTCACCGTCTCGGGCGGCGGCGGCGGCGGCGTCAGCGGACAGAATACCGGCCAGGGCTTCGTCCAGCTGACCGACTGGGCGGATCGCAAGGGCAAGGAAAACTCAGCGGATGCGATCGTGGCGCGCGCCGCCGCGGCCTTCCGAGCCCTGCGCGATGCACAGGTGTTCGCGCTGGTACCGCCGGCGATCCGCGGCCTCGGCCAGTCCGAAGGCTTTACCATGGAGCTGCAGAACACCGGCGGGCTGAGCCAGGCGGAGTTCGCCGCGGCGCGCGACAAGCTGCTGGCGGCGGCCAATGCCGATCCCAAGCTGACCGGCGTGCGCCTCAGCGAACTGCCCGACATCGGCACGCTGCAGGTGAAGACCGATCCGCAGCGCATCGCCGCGCTGGGCATCTCGCAGACCGATGTGAACACCACGCTCTCGACCGCCTGGGGCGGCCGCTACGTCAACGATTTCGTCGACCGCGGGCGTGTGAAGCGCGTGTACGTGCAGGGCGACGCGCCGTATCGCGAGGCGCCGGACGACCTCTACCAATGGTTCGTGCGCGGCCAGAACGGGCAGATGGCGCCCTTCTCCAGCTTCGCGACGACCGACTGGTCACAGGCGCCGACCACCGTCTCGCGCTTCAACGGCATTGAATCGTTCGAATTCCAGGGGCAGAGCGCGGGCGGCAGCTCCGGCGACGCCATGACGCGGATCGAGGAGCTGGCGAGCCAGATCCCGGGGACGAGCATCGCCTGGGCGGGCATTTCGTATCAGCAGCGGCTTTCGTCAGGGCAGGCGCCGCTGCTCTACGGCCTGTCGATCATCGTCGTCTTCCTGTGCCTTGCCGCGCTGTACGAGAGCTGGTCGATCCCGATCGCGGTGCTGCTGGTCATTCCGCTGGGCCTGATCGGCGCGGTCGCCTTCGTGACGCTGCGCGGACTGACCAACGACGTCTATCTGCAGATCGGCCTGCTGACGACGATGGGCCTGGCGGCGAAGAACGCGATCCTGATGATCGAATTCGCCGAGCAGGAAGAAAAGAAAGGCGCGCGCGTCATCGATGCGGCGCTGACCGCCGCGCGGATCCGCCTGCGCCCGATCCTGATGACCAGCCTTGCCTTCATCTTCGGCGTGCTGCCGCTGGCGATCTCGACCGGAGCGGGCGCCAACAGCCGGATCGCGATCGGCACCGCGGTGATTGGCGGCATGCTGACGGCGACGGTGCTGGCGATCTTCTACATCCCGCTGTTCTTCGTGCTGGTGCGCCGCGGCTTCCGTGACACCATGGCGCGGATGCGCGGGAGGGAGCCCGGCTATCATCCGCCGGCCGACGACAATCTGCCGCCCGGCGGCACGCCGCGCCTGGAGCAATCGTGATGCGCCGCCTTCTCCCGCTCCTTCTCGGCACCGCGCTGATCGGCAACGGGCTGGCGGCGTGCAGCAGGGCGCCCAAGTACGTCCAGCCGGCGCTGCCGGTGCCGGCGTCCTGGCCGGTGGGCGACGCCTATCTGCGGCAGACCGAGGCGGCGCTGCCCAGCGTCTCCTATCGCGACATCTTCCGCGATGCGCGGCTGCAACAGCTGATCGACCAGGCGCTGGCGAACAATCGCAACCTGCGCGCGTCTGTCGCGAACATCGAGGCGGCGCGGGCGCAATATCGCATCCAGCGCGCCGAGCTGTTCCCGCAGATCGACGCCGGTGGTGCCATCAACCGCCGTGAAGTGGGCGCCGCTGCGGCTGGCGGCGCGTTCACCGTGGGCGGGACGACCTATACCGCGCGGGCCGGCGTGAACGCGTTCGAGCTGGACCTGTTCGGGCGGGTGCGATCGCTGAGCGATGCCGCGCTCAACCGTTATTTCTCGCAGGAAGCGGCCGCGCGTGCCGTACGCCTGACGCTGACGGGTGATGTGGCTGGGGCATGGCTGACCTATGCCGCGGACCAGAGCCTGATGAAGCTCGCGGAGGAAACCGCCGCGATCGCACGGCGATCGGTGCAGTTGACACGTGCGCGGGTGGAAGGCGGGATCGCCCCACGCACCGACCTGAGGCAAGCGGAGCAGATCCTGGCCACCGCCGAGGCGAATATCGCGAGCCAGCGGACCGCGATCGCGCAGGACGTGAACGCGCTTCAGCTGCTGGTCGGCGCGCCAGTGGACCCGGCGCTGCTACCACAGTCGATCGAGGAAGCGGCGGGCACGATTGCGGAGCTGCCGGCAGGGCTCGACAGCCGCGTGCTGCTGCGTCGGCCGGACGTCGTGCAGGCGGAATATGACCTGCGCGCTGCCAATGCCGAGATCGGCGCCGCGCGGGCGGCCTTGTTCCCGACGATCTCGCTGACCGGGCTGTTCAGTTTTGCCAGCACCGCCCTCTCCTCGCTGTTCACCGGCGGTGCGCTGACCAAAAACGTGAGCGCGGCGGCGGATTACCCGATCTTCCGCGCGGGCGCCGGGCGTGCAGGAATCGCGCAGGCGACCGCGCTTCAGCGCGCTGCCCTCGCCACCTATGAAGGGACGATCCAGACGGCGTTCCGGGAAGTGGCGGATGCGCTGGCGCGGCGCGGGACGGTGAGCGATGAGCTTGCCGCCAACGAGCGGTTCGCGACCGCCGCGGCGGACACGTTCCGCCTGACGGAAGCACGCTATCGCGGCGGGATCGACACCTTCCTGACCAGTCTCGACGCACAGCGGTCGCTCTACACCGCGCAGCAGACCGTGGTGCAGACGCGGCTGGTTCGGGCGACCAATCTCGTCACCTTGTATCGCACCCTGGGCGGGGATTCGCAGCTGGAGACGGCTGCTGGTGCACCGTCGATTGCTGCGCAGCAGGAGCCGCAGCAACAGCCTTGACGCTCGCGATGGGCCATGGAAGTCTCTGCGGCATGGAATGGACCATGCCCGGTCGTGCGCGGATCGAGGCGAATGGGATCGTTCCCATGAGCGGCGTTGTCCGCTTCGTCGCGGGCCGGACCTGGCCCGCCCCCGCCGGGTGGCTTGGCGAAAGGGCCGTATGACGCACCGTATCCGAGGGTTCCGCATTGCCGATCGCGACGCGATGATCATCTTCGCCAACAGCCTGCCGGATCATGACCTGCTGTTCCTTGGCCGTGACCTCAAGCATCCGCGAGTGATCGCGGCCTGGCTGGGCGCCGTGGCCGAAGGATGGATCGACAGCCTGGTGGCGGAGGACGATGGTGTCATCGTCGGCACCGCGGCGCTGGTGCAGGATCCACTGGGCTGGTCGGCCCATGTCGGCGAGGTGCGGCTGCTGGTGTCGCATGAGCGGCGCGGTGTTGGCGTGGGGCGCGATCTGCTGGAGGCGATGTTGCGGGTCGCCAACGAGCGGGGCCTGGCCAAGCTGACCGCGGCGATGACGCCCGACCAGCAGGGCGCGATCGCCCTGTTCGAGAGCCTTGGCTTCCGCAGCGAGGCACTGCTTCGCAACCAGGTGCGTGATCGCACCGGCAATGCGCACGACCTGGCGATCCTCGCCTATGACGCCACGCGGACCGCGGCGGAGCAGCGCGGTTCAGGCTTCGACATCAACTGATCCGACCCACGCGGGCGGCGAACTTTGCGTCGCCGCAGGCGTTGACTGGCTGATCTTTCAGGAGACGTTGCGAATGGCCGAAGCCGCCAGCGATCAGGCCGGACGGGCCAAGCCACCCTCCCCGCTGCTTGGGCTGACCGAACTACCTCGCGCGCTGTTCGAGCTAGGGTCACTGCCGTGGGCCGCGCCGCTATTGGCGAGCGCACCGCGGGGCGACGGGCATCCGGTGCTGGTGCTGCCGGGCTTCTCCACCTCCGACCGGGCGACGGCGGTGCTGCGCCATTATCTCGCACGGCTCGGCTATGACGTTCACAGCTGGAACCTGGGCCTGAACCTCGGCCCGCGCGCGATCGGCCGGGAAGGCGAGAAACTGGCCGCGCGGGTGAAGGAAATTCACGCCGCGACGGGGCGCAAGGTGAGCCTGGTCGGCTGGAGCCTGGGCGGAATGATGGCGCGGGTGATGAGCCGGCGGATGCCGGAAGCGGTGCGGCAGGTAATCTCGCTCGGCTCGCCCTTTGCGGGCACGCCGCGGGCGACCAAGGTGTGGCGGATCTACGAACTGCTGAGCGGGCAGAAGATCGACGACCCGGTGGCGCGCGCTCAGCTGCGTGAGGGGACGACGCCGCCGCCCGTCCCCTCCACCGCGATCTGGAGCCGGGAAGACGGCATTGTCCCGTGGCGCAATTGCGTGGAGCCGTTCGCCGCCAACAGCGACAATATCGAGGTACACGGCAGCCATTGCGGCCTCGCGGTCAACCCCGCCGTGCTCTACGCCATCGCCGACCGGCTGGCGCAGCCGGAGGACGATTGGAAGCCGTTCGACCGCAACGGCCTGATGCGCGCGATCTGCTATCCTTCGGCCGGGCACGGCTGAGCCCCGCCGAGGCACGGATCAGAAGCTGATCCGTGCCGCCACCCGGATGTCGCGGCCAGCGAGCGGGACGAAATCCTTGGTAAAGGACGCGTGCCGGCGTGCATCGACATTGAAGATATTGTTTGCCGACAGGATCAGCGTCGTCTCGCTCTCGGTGCCGAACGGCTTCCATGACAGCGACGCGTTGACGAGGGTGAAATCGTCGGTCGGCGTTTCGAAGGCAGCGATGCGGTTCTGCGGGGTGACATGCTCCACCTCGACGCGGCCGCCGATCGGGCCGCTCCGGGCGCTGAGCCCGGCGAGCACGCGGAGCGGCGGGATGCGGGGCACCGGGCCGCCGCCGTTGTTGAGCGTCGCGCGGACATAATCGGCGACGACATTGCCATCGAGCTCGAAGCTGCCACGGCGAAGGAGCTTGGCCGTCACCTCGCCCTCCACGCCATAATAACGTGCGCCGGACTGGCGATACTGGAACACCGGCAGGCCGTTGCGCTCGAGGCCGGTCTCGCCTTCGTAGATATAATCGTCGAACCACGTGGCATAGCCGCTGAGCTGGAAGGTCAGCGGGCCGGCGACGCCGCGGGCATAGACCTCGGCGCCCCAGCTCTTCTCCTTGCGGAAATCGACATTGCCGACCTCATAGGCCTGGGTCGCGACGTGCGAGCCGTTGGAGAACAGCTCCTCGCCGGACGGTGCACGCACTGCGCGCGAGCCGTTGATGCCGATCTTCACTTCCGGGGCGACGGCGTAGGAGACGCCGAGCGCGCCCGAGAAGGCATCGAACTGGCGACTGATCGTGGCGAGAGGGGCGTTATCGTCCAGCCCCAGGCGCACGTTGGTGCCGCGGACATTGGTGTGCTCGTAGCGCGCCGCTGCCTCCAGCCCGAGGTTGCCGAAGTTGAATTCCTGCAGCGTGAAGAAGCCATATTGATCGGTGACGTTGGGTGCGACGAACGCCTCTGCACCGACGGCAGAGAAATCGCGGGTGAAGCCCTGGAAACCGGTGACGCCGCGCCAGCCCTTGCGATCGGCCTGAACGAGTTCCAGGCGGCCCTCGAAGGCCTGCGACTTGAATACGGTGCCGACGTCGCCGCCCTCGAACTCGGTATGGTCGTAATCGGCGAAACCGGCGCGGAAGCGGATCTTGTCGATGAAGCTGCCGTAGGTGTTCACCTCGCCGCGCATGTCGGCGCGGAACTGCTTCATGGCGATCGTGACGGCGCCGTGATCATGGCCTTCCCCGCCATGATCGTCGCCGTGATGGTGCCCGTCATCATGATCATCGCCACGACCGTGCGGATCGGCGATCTCCGGCCGCTCGGCGACGCCATATTTCGTGTCGTAATAGCCGACTGAGAAGCCGAGGCTGCCACCGTCGTTGATCAGCGCGACGCCGGCGCCGAGCGTGTAGGTCTCGGTGCCGCTGTTGGGCAGGCGGCCGCGGCGGTTGGCGAGTGCGGTGGATTCGGCGGCCTCGTCAGCATGGCCGTCCTCCGCCTGATGCTCCGCGAGGTGGAGCAGGTCGGAGCGGAGTTCGGGCGCGAGCTGATAGCCACCGATGCGCAGATCGTCGGTTTTGCGATAACTGCCGTCGACATGGACGACGATCTGCGAGGAGAGCGCGGCGTCGACGCCGGCGCCGACACTGCGTTCGTCGGCGGCCGAGCCATAAGTGCCGATCGCGTCGACGTGGTAGCCATGTTCCGGCACCGCGCGCGGAATGCGGCGATCGATGACGTTGACCGCGCCGCCGATCGCCTGGCTGCCGAACAGCAGCACGGCGGGGCCGCGCAGGATCTCGATCCGCTCGGCCGTGAGCGGATCGATCGTCACTGCGTGGTCGGCCGAGGTGTTCGACACGTCGAGCGAGCCGAGACCATCGGTCAGCACGCGGACGCGCTCGCCCTGGAAGCCGCGCAGCACCGGTCGCGAGGCGCCGGGGCCGAACGACGTCGCGGAAACGCCGGGCTGGCTCACCAACGTGTCACCGATCTGCGGACGGATATCGCGGGTGAGCTGGTCGCCCGAGATCACCGACTTGCCGGCGAGGATGTCGAGATCGCGCACGAACGGCGCGGTGATCACGATCTCGCGATCATTCTCGACGTGAGACGTGCTGGACGAGGCGACCGGCGCCGGCACGGTCTGAACGGCAGCGTCGTTAGGCGGCGCCTCCTGCGCCATCGCGGGGGAACAGATCGCCGCACTACCGGCAAGCAGGATCGAGAATCGTTTCACCAAGGGCCCTCCCAGCACTTGGGAGGCCCCCTAAAGGGCATGTGATAATGTATCAAGGGGCTGTTATATCATTTTCTTGATCGCCCAAGGAATGAGAGGGGCTGGTGACGGGCGAGGGTCAGTCGATTTGGAACCACACATTGCTGTTGGCGAAAACCTCGGCGCCATCGCGCTGGTCGCCCGAAGCGAAGGTGATCCGAAGACCTTTGGTGGATCCGCGGAGTAGGACAGCGACGCGCAGCGCCTTGCCCGCGGCGCGGCGCTCGAATGCGACGACCGCGGCGTCGCCGGCGACTTCCGCCGGTTCGTAGCTGCCGTGGAGGAACAGGCCGGCGTTCGCGCGGCGAAGCGCGAGCAGGTCGCGGATGAGCTTCAGTTTGGGCGGCGGATCAGCGAGCGCGTTGATCCGCGCGGTGAAGTCGACCGGCCGGCGGTTGTCGGGATCGACCAGGCTTAGATCACCCAGTTCGGCGCCCTGGTAGAGATCAGGTACGCCGGGAGCAGTGTTGCGCAGCGCGACAACAGCGAGCGTGTTGCGCCGGGCGGCCGGCGCGATCTCGCGGAGGAAATCATCCATTGCGCCGCGGAAGTCGGCGCTGCCGATCAGTTCACGGGCGAGCGTGTTGCAACGGCCCTCGTAAGCTTCGTCGGGCGCTTCCCAGGAGGAGCGGAGCTTTGCCTCACGCAGCGCCTTCGTCTGCCAGGCGGCGATGCGATCGGCGAAATCGGGCTCGGGCTGCTCCGGCCAGGCACCGAGCAGCGACTGGAACAGCATGTAGCGATCGCCGCGGTCGACGCCGGCGGAGAGCGGATCGGCGAGCGCTTCCCATCGCGCCACTTCCGCGCGCCAGCGATCGGGCATGGCGCTGAGTACGGCGAGACGCGCGCGGCTGTCCTCACCCCGCTTGTGATCGTGCGTGGCCGTGGTGAGCATCGCCGCCGGCCAATGCGCCGCGCGGTCCTTCATCGCGACGTGGAAGTCGGCCGGCGACAGGCTGAGCCGTGCGGCATCGAAACCGACATCGTTGCGCGAAAGCAGCCGGCCGTAACGATAGAAAGCGGTGTCCTCGAGCGCCTTGGCGGCGATCGGGGCAGACAGCTGCTGGAAGCGGCGCACTGCCTCTGCCGCGAGCGTGCGCTCGCCCGGCCCGCTGCCGGCGAGCCAATCGAGGATCAGCGCGACGACCCGCACCTCCCCCGGCGGTACGTGCGGCGCCACACGGCGGCGGACTTCGGCGCGTACGGCTTCGTCAGTTTCCGGCGCGCTGCTGCCGGTGCCGTAGGTGCGATAGACCGGGAAGACCCACAGCAGCCGCTCGATCGCGCGGCGCAGCATCGCCGTCGTGATGCCTTCCGCGCCGGGAGCGCTGGCGGCGAGCGCGGCAAAGGCAGCGACGCAGCCTTCCAGCTGGCCGGTGAATTGCCAGGCCAGCAATTGCTGCCGCGCAAGCATTTCCTCCGGTGCTAGATAGGCGGGTCGGCCGCTCACATCGTGCCACAGCGCCCCGAGCGAGGGAGCGCCGGCAGGATCGTGGAGGACCGCCGCGGCCTGTTCCATGAAATCATAGCCGCTGGTGCCGTGGATGCCCCAGTCCGACGCCAGCGCCTCGCCCGGACCCAGGATCTTCTCGACCACGATCCACGCCTGCTCCCCGAGGCGGGCGCGCAGCTGGCGGCAATATCCTGCGGGATCGGTGAGGCCGTCGACATGGTCGACGCGCACGCCCTGGATCAGCCCTTCGTCGTAGAGGCGGAAGTAGAGCGCGTGGGTGAGATCGAACACGGCGGGATCTTCGGCCCGCACGCCTGCCAGTTCGTTGATGGCGAAGAAGCGGCGCCAGTTCAGTTCGTCGTTTGCGCTTCGCCACCAGCCGAGCCGGTAATGCTGCCGGGCGAGCAGCACTTCGAGCGGCACTTCCGCAGCGGTCGCCTGATCCTCGTCGCGGACCGGGAAGCGGTGTTCGCCATAAGCGACGATCATCCAGCGACCATCGTGCTGCTCGACGGTGATCGCCCCCCCGCGGAGCGCCTCGCCCAGCGAGGTTCCGAGCACCGGGAGCAGGATGGGGCGGCGCCAGTCGATGTCGAAGACGCCCGCATAGTCGCTGTCGGGCCCGCGGCGAAGCACGTCGTTCCACCAGGGGTTGGCGCCGCCGGCCACCCCCATATGGTTCGGCACGATATCGATGATGACGCCCATGCCGCGCGCCTGCAGCGCCGCTACGAGGCGGCGGAATCCCTCCTCACCGCCAAGCTCGGGATTGATGCGCGTGGGATCGACGACGTCATAGCCATGGGTGGAGCCGGGCACGGCGGTGGTGATCGGCGAGGCATAAACGTGGCTGATCCCGAGATCATCGAGATAGGGCACGATCGCCTCCGCATCGGCGAAGGTGAAGCCGGCGTGGAACTGCAGGCGGTACGTCGCGCGCGGGATCATCCGGGCCTCTCGTCAGTGAGCCGCCGGGTGCGCGCGGCGACATTCGGGCGGGCGAGCAAGGCGGCGGTGTCATCGGGCATGCGACGGCGCCAGTTGGGGTGTTCGTCAATCGTGCCGGGAAGGTTCGGCTGCTCCTCCAGCCCCAGGAGATCCTCCATCGGGAACAGGGCGAGCGGCTGCGGCGCGGCGGCCACGGCGTCCAGGATAGGATCGAGCGGCGGTTCTTCGGGCGGGGCGCCGCTGCCGCCGATCGCTTGCCACAGCGATGCCTTCTCGGCGGCGCGCTGCTGGTCCGCCGCGTCGGTGCCGCCGCGGCCGAGCTGGCGGCCCCAGTGGATGTCGCGGCCTGTCCACCAGCCTGCGAGCGTGGGCGTGTCGTGCGTACCGGTCATCGCCACTGCCGCGCCGGGCCAGCGCGCCGGAGGGATGAAGGCGCCTGCCGCATCACGCTCGAACAGGAGGACGCGCATGCCGAGCATGCCGCGGGCGGCGAGATCGTCGCGGAAGCCGGGCGGCACGGTGCCGAGATCCTCGGCGATGACGAACGCGTCGGCGCGGTGCGCCTCGATCGAGACGATGCGCTTCAGATGCTCCCCGGGCATGGTGAGGTACGCGCCCTCGCTCGCGGCGGCTCCTTCGGGAATGACCCACAGTCGATCGAGCCCCAGCGCATGGTCGATCCGGATGCCGCCGGCATGGGCGAGCGCGGCGCGGATCGTCTTGATGAAGGGCGCGAAACGTGCGCGGGCAAGCGCGAAGGGATCGAAGGTGGTGATGCCCCAGCTCTGCCCGTCCGGCCCCAAAGGATCGGGCGGCGCGCCGATGGTGAGGCCGCTGAGAAGATCCGCGGGGTGGCTCCACGCAGCGCTGCCGCATGGGCTGACGCCCACCGCCAGATCGGCGATCAGGCCGATTTCCATATGCTCGCGCGCGGCAGCCTGGGCCGTGGCGAGGCTTTCGTCGGCGAGCCATTGGAGGAAGGCGTAGAAGCCGATCTCCTGCGGGTTTTCCTCGGCAAAGCGGCCGACCGCGGGGTGATCGGCGTCGTGGTACGCTGCCGGCCGGTCGCGCCAATCGCTGCTGCCGAAGGCGGCGCACAGCGCGTCGAACCGGGCGTGGCATTCGAGATCCGGCCCGCGCGCGCGGCGGAAGGCGGTGACGGCGCTGCGCACTGCGTCCGGGCGCGCGTCAAAGGCTGCGCGAAGGTGCGCGAGGCGCGCGGGAATTGCCGAGCGCCAGTCGATCAGATCGCCGGCGGGGGATGGCGGCAGCGGGGCGCCGATGAGCCGCGGGTCGGCAAGGAGCACGTTGTGGAACAGCCGGCTTGACGGCGAATAGGGGCTGAACCGGCGCGGATCGCCGGGGAACAGCGCGTGCGTCGGGCTGATGGCGAGCGCGCTGCACCCGGCGCGGCCGAGGGCGGCGGCGCTCGTGGCGAGCGTGCCGAAGTCACCGAAGGAGGTATCATCGCGGCGGCGCAACGAGGGGATCTGCACCGCGACGCCCCAGCCGCGGCCGGTCGGCTGCGGGCAGCGACGGGGCGCGACGGCGAGGGTAAGTGCGTTACCGTCGATGAGAAGCTGGTGGTAGCCGACCGCCTCCGGTGCCTGGAGGTCGCCGTCCAGCGTCATCGGGGCGAGCATCTCGGTACCGTCCTCCAGCACCAGCAACGCCTGATCGTAGGCGCGGTCGAGCGGGAGGGTGGCGCCGGCCTCGGCTGATAGGAAGCGATGCGTCGCGGGTGTGGTGTCGAGGTTCGCGAGGATCGCTTCCAGCACCGCATCCGACACCTGCTGCGGACGGCCGTCCGCGTCGATCCAGTGGCGTTGGAGGCCGGCGGCGGTGGCGGCGGAATCGAGCGCGTTCACCGTGCAATTCCGGCGACGAAACGACCATCAATGGCGAAGATCTGGCCGGGGATGGTCGGCAATGACGCGGGATGGTCGGCGAGATCGATCGCCAGGGTGAGGATCGTACCGTCCGCGAGCTGCCAGCGCGCAGTAACCGCCGCATCGCCGGTCGCTTCGGCACCGAGCGAACGGACGTCGTGGAGCTGCGGCACGATCCGCTCGCGGCGGATCGTCAGCAGTTCATGGTAGAGCGCCGTCCAGCCGGGCGCCTGGGGGCCCGGCTGGGGGCGGGATCGCGCGAACGTGTCCGGCGCGTTGGGATCGGGGATGCGGTCGCGCGCTTCGGGATCGGCGAAGGCGGCGAACTTGGCGAATTCGCGGCGACGGCCTTCGCGTACCGCATCGGCCAGATCATCGTGGAAATCGGTGAAGAACAGGAACGGGCTATCGCTGCCCTCCTCCTCGCCCATGAAGAGCAAGGGGATCTGCGGGGCGAGCAGCATCAGCGCGGTGGCGGCGCGCAGCTTTGCCGGGTCGGTGAGCCGGGTGAGCCGCTCGCCAAGGGCGCGGTTGCCGATCTGATCGTGGTTCTGGAGGAAGCTGACGAAGCGGGTCGGCGGGAGGTGCGCGCTGGGCGTGCCGCGCGGGTGGCCGTCCTGATTGGGGGAGGGATCGCCCTGATAGATGAAACCCTCGCTGAGGGCGCGGGCGAGGCGATCCGCCGGGCGATCGGCGAAGTCGGCATAATAGGCGCTGGTCTCGCCGGTCAGCAGGACGTGCATGACATTGTGGAAATCGTCGTTCCACTGCGCGTCATAGCCGTCGGCGTGGAGGCGAGCCGCGTCATTATGTTCGTTCTCGAGCACGAGATGGACGTGGCGATCGGGCAGCTCTGCGCGGATCTCGGCGGCCATGGCGTCGAGGAAGGCGGGGTTGTCGATCGCGTGGACCGCATCGAAGCGGAGGCCGTCGAAGCGATAGTCGCGCAGCCACATCAGCGCATTGTCGATGAAGAAGCGCGCCACCGGGGCCTCGTCCACCGCGACCGCGCCGCCCCAAGGGGTCGCCACGTCGCGGTGGAAGAAGCGGTCGGCATAGAGGCCGAGGTAATTACCGTCGGGGCCGAAGTGATTGTACACGACGTCGAGAAAGACGCTGAGGCCGAGTTCGTGCGCCGCGTCGATCAGCGTGCGCAGTTCGGCGGGCGAGCCATATGCCTCATGCACGGCATAGGGCAGGACACCGTCATAGCCCCAGCCGCGTGTCCCGGCGAAGGCGTTGATCGGCATGAGCTGGATTGCGGTGACGCCGAGCGCGGCGATGGCGGGCAGTTGCTGGGTGATGCCGCTGAAGCCGCCGAGCGTGCCGGCGTGAAGCTCCATGATCACCATTTCGTGCCACGGCCGCCCGCGCCAGTCGGGCACGCGCCAGTCGTGGCTGTGATCGGGAACGATGCTCCAGCCGTGCACCCCGCCATGCTGGCGGCGAGAGGCGGGATCGGGGACGGGCGTGTCGCCGATGTGGAAGCGGTAGCGCGTGCCGGGGCCGACGGGGTGCTCCGCGACGTGCCAGCCATCGTCCTGCGGGGTCATCGGCAGATGCGCGCCATCGCAGTCAAGGACGACCTGCGGCGCGCCGGGCGCCCAGAGGCGGAAGCGCGTGGCGCCGCCGGGCAGCGGCTCCGGACCCCAGGCGTTCATTCGTTCCATGCGCTGGTCCAGGTCAGCAATACCGCGCCTTGGGGGGCCACTTCATATTCGCTGTCGATCTCCACCTCGCCCTGATCAGGCCGTGCGCTGTCGATCAGGATCAGGCGGCGGGTTTCGGGGGGTGGCAGGCGGAAGGTGACCGGCTGTTCGCCCGCGTTGAGCAGCAGCGACACCGTTTCCACCTCCCCGGCGTCGTTCAGCACGGCGCGGCGCATCATCAGCGCGCGGCCTTCGGGGTTCTGCCAATCCTCGTCGCTGAGCCGCTCGCCGCGTTCGTCCCACCATTCGACATCGTTGACGCCATGGCCGGGCGAATCCTGCCCATAGAGGAAGGTGGGTGCGCGAAGCACGGGATAGCGGCGGCGAAGCTCGGTCAGGCGGGCGGTGAAATCGATCTGCTGCTGGCCCTCCGGCGTGGCGGCGGCGTTCCAGTCCAGCCAGCTGATCTCATTATCCTGGCAATACGCGTTGTTGTTGCCTTGCTGTGTGCGGCCGAATTCGTCGCCGGCGACCAGCATCGGCGTGCCGAGCGAGGCGAGCAACGTGGTCAGCATCGATCGCATGACGCGGCCGCGCGCGTCGTTGATCGCAGGATCGTCGGTCGGCCCCTCCGCGCCCCAGTTGCGCGAATGATTGTTGTCATGGCCGTCGCGATTGTCCTCGCCATTCGCCTCATTGTGGCGGTGTTCGTACATCACCGTATCGGCGAGGGTGAAGCCGTCATGCGCGACGAGGAAATTGACGCTGGCCCAGGGGCGGCGCGAACGGCGGTCGAAGAGGTCGCCGGAGCCGGACAGGCGCGCGGCGAGATCGCCGCGGGTGCCGGGATCGCCCTTCCAATAGCTGCGCACCGTATCGCGATACTTGTCGTTCCATTCGGCGAAGCCGGGCGGGAAGTGGCCGAGTTGATAGCCGCCGGGGCCGACATCCCAAGGCTCGGCGATCAGCTTCAGCCGGCTCAGCACCGGATCCTGCCGCACGACATCGAAGAAGGCGGCGCCGGGATCGAAGCCGGTTGCCTCGCGGCCCAGGGTGAGGCCGAGATCGAAGCGGAAGCCATCGATGCCGAAGCTGGTCGCCCAGTAGCGCAAGCTGTCCGCGACCATCTGGATCACGCGCGCCTTGCTCATGTTGAGCGTGTTGCCGGTGCCGGTGTCGTTGATCGTGTAGCGCGGGTTGTCGGCGACGAGGCGATAGTAACTGGCGTTGTCGAGGCCGCGCCATGAGAGCGTGGGGCCCTTTTCCGAACCCTCGCAGGTGTGGTTGTACACCACGTCCATGATGACTTCGATCCCGGCCTGGTGGAGGCGGAAGACCGCGCGGCGAAGCTCGTCCTGCTGCGCTCGCGCCATATAGGCCTGTTCGGGGGCGAAGAAGCCGAGCGTGTTATAGCCCCAATAGTTGCGCAGGCCCTTTTCCTGCAGGAAACGGTCCTGCGTGAAGGCCTGGATCGGGAGCAATTCGATCGCGGTGACGCCGAGCCGCTGGAGGTGGCGGATGACGGCGGGATGGCCGAGCGCGGCATAGGTGCCGCGATCGCGCGCGGGCACTTCCTCCATCAGCTTGGTCAGGCCCTTGACGTGCGCCTCGTAGATCACCGTTTCCGACCAGGGCGTGTTGGGGCGGCGATCGCGTGACCAGTCCCAATGATCGTCGACCACCACCGCCTTGGGCATGGCGGCGGCACTGTCGCGCCGGTCGAAGGAGAGATCCTCCCGCCGGGAGCCGATGCGATAGCCGTGGAGCGCGTCGGTCCAGCGGATCTGGCCGTGGAGCTTTCGCGCATAGGGATCGAGCAGCAGCTTGTTGGGATTGAAGCGGTGGCCGGCCTCCGGCTCGTACCGGCCGTGCGCGCGATAGCCGTAGAGGAGGCCGGGCTCCACGTCGGGCAGATAGCCGTGGAACACCTCATCGGTGCATTCGGGAAGCCAGAACCGCTTTATCTCGCGCTTGCCGGCAGGATCGAAGATGCACAGCTCGATCGCATCTGCGTTGGCGGAGAAGACAGCGAAATTGACGCCGAGACCATCGAACGTCGCGCCCAACGGATAGGGCGCCCCCGGCAGCAGCCGGTCAATCGGGGGTAGCAATGCCGCTGCCGCTTAGACGGCCGCTGCGGGCTTTGTCGCCGCACCCGGATCCTGTGCGGTTTCGCCGGCATCGAGGCTGTCGGGCGCTTCGCTGATCTCGCGCTCCGCCTGCGCCCAATGTTCGTTGCCGCGGCCTTCGGGCTGCCCTTCTTCTTCCCAGATCTGATACGCCCGTTCGCGGATCCTGGCTTCGCGATCATCGCCCATGGAAGCTTCCCCTATCGATGTGCGTCGCATCAACTCCCGGTTCCAACTTTCGCCGCATCGTCCACAAAATTATCAGTGACTTGGCCGGCGCCGATCGCATCGAGCACCACCTCTGCCTGCCGCCGCCACGAAAAGCGCTCGACCTGGGCCAGGCCGCGTTTGGCGAGGCGCGCGGCGTGGCGATCATCGCGGGTTACACGGCGGACGGCCGCGACCACGTCATCGAGCCGTGCGGGATCGCAATATTCGACCGCGTCGGCACAGCGTTCGCGCATCGCGGGAATGTCCGACGCGACGACCGGGCAGCCGAAGCGCATCGCCTCGACCGGCGGGAGCGGCGATGCCTCGTAGAAGGAGGGGAGAAGCAGGCAGCGGGCGCCGGCGTAAAGCGCCGCAAGCTCCTTGATATCCTCCACCTGCCCGACGAAGCGGATGTGATCGCGCACGTCGGCCGGCACGTCCGTCTCCATGGGCGTGAGGATCGGGCCGCCGGCGCCGGCGAAGACGCTCTTCAGCCCATCCTCGCGCGCCAGCCGGATTGCCGCCGCCAGCACGCCATCGAAATTCTTCCGGCGCGAGAAGGAGCCGACGTAGAGGAGATAGCCCTGGCGCGGGCGATCCGGCTGCGGGGGTTGGGGCAGCGCCGGGGCCTGCGCCTCCCCGTCGCGCCAGCCGCCGTTCTGCGCCACCACGATCGGCCGCCGCGCGCGGGAGGCCAGCCGCAACAGCGCCTCGCGCTCGCTTTCCGACACGGTGATTACGGGATCGGCGTGGCGCAGCATCAGCGGCAGCATCAGGGAATGGGCCAGGCGATAGCGGCGGCTATAGGCCTCCGGATAGAGGCGATAGGACAGATCGTGGATGATCACCGCCACCGGCCGCGGCCCGATGAGGCTGGCGATCGGCGCGGTGTTGCCGAAGCATAACAGCCGCGCCTGGCGCACCGCGCGCGGCAGGGCGAATTGCTCCCACCAATGCCCGCGGCCGCCGCGCACCGTCTCGATTTCCGTCACCGCGAGATCGAGATCCGCCGCCCGCGCACCTGGCTCACACAATAACCGCAGCCGCACGTCGCGCCTGCCGTTCGCCACCAATCGGTCAATCGCCCGCGTCAGTTCACGCGCGACGCGCTGTACCCCGGTGGTCGGCTGCGTGAGAAATCGCCCGTTGATCGCCAGTTCATGCCCCTCGCCTGCCATCCCCGGACCGACATCCCTGTTGTTCAGCCGACATCATCCTGACGAACAAGGACGGCTATCACCTTGATCGGACTAGCATGGGACTTGCGAAAGTCGAGCGGCCCAATGGATCAATTGCTTCACTTCGCAGCGAAATGTCCAATGCGGATGTTACTTCCTCCTACTGTCCTGTTCATTGCCGCGATCATCCGTAAAGCGAACGAACGACAATCCTGCGCCGCATGAACGTTGTACCACGGGGGAAGCATGAGCCGGCTGTTCGTCATCGTCGCCACTGTCGGGCGCGCGCCACTCGCCGCGCGGACCGTGGCCTTGCTGGAGCAGCAGACGCGCCCCCCGGACGGGGTGATCGTAGTGGGGGTGACGACGAGCGACATGGCGGGCGTTGGCAAGCGGAACGAGCGGGTGCGCGTGGCGCTCGGCCCGCGGGGCTCGGCGCACCAGCGCAACCACGGGCTCAGCCTGCTTGCCGGCGGGGCCGACATCGTGACGTTCCTGGATGACGATTTCGTGCCGGCGCCGGACTATCTGGAGGAGGTGGAGCTGATCTTTCACCAGCAGCCCGATATCGTCGGGATCACCGGCGAGCTGGTGGCAGACGGGATCAACGGCGCGGGCTATTCGGTGGACGAGGCGATCGCACTGAACGCGCGGCAGGCGGCGGCGATGCCGCCCGAGTTCCGCCGGCGCCAGGCACTTTATGGTTGCAACATGTCGATCCGCATGAGTGCCGCCGAAGGCCTGCGGTTCGACGAGCAGCTTCCGCTGTACGGCTGGCTGGAGGATATTGACTTTTCGGTACAACTCGCGCGGCGCGGACAACTCGTTTCCACCGGGCGGGTGACCGGCGTTCACATGGGGGTGAAGGGCGGGCGAACCTCCGGGCGCAAGCTTGGCTATTCGCAGGTCGCGAACGTCGTCTATCTCGCGCGCAAGGGCACGATGCAGCCGGGGCTCGGCCGGCGGCTGCTGACGCAGAACCTGTTCTCGAACCTGCTGCGGAGCATCCGGCCGGAGGCGCATATCGACCGGCGCGGAAGGTTGTGGGGCAATACGCTGGCGATCGCCGATCTCGTGCGCGGCCGGATCGACCCCCGCCGCGCCGAGACGCTTTGACCGCGCCGATGCGGCCGATCGTCTTCAACGGCAAATTCTACGCCGGCGGGTTGAACGGGGTGCACCGGGTGGCCGACCGGCTGATCCGGGAATGCGATGCGCTGCTTGGCGCCCTGCCCCGCCAGCAGCGCCCCCGCGCCCGGCTGATGCTGCCCGCGCGGCGGCGATGGCAGCCGGCGCTGGACTGGATCGAGCTGGTCACCGTGCCGAGCGGTGACAGCCAGCGCTGGGAGCAGGGCGGCCTGCCGCGCGCAGCGAGCGATGCGGTGATCGTGAACCTCGCCAATCTGGCGCCGGTGGCGGCGAAGCGGCAGATCCTGCTGCTGCACGATGCGCAATTCCTGTTCCCCGACAGCGGATATCCGCTGCGCCAGCGGCTCGGCTATCGCTGGCTGACGCCGGTGATGGCGCGGCGCAGCGCGACGGTGCTGACGGTATCGCATTATTCGCGGCAGATGCTGGACGTGCTGGGCGTGGTGCCGCGGGCGCGAAGCGCGGTGCTGTACAATGGCGCCGACCATATCCGCGACGCGCCGGCGGATGCGGCGGCGCTGACGCGGATGGGGCTGCGGCCGCGCGGCTATGCGCTGCTGTTCGGCAGCGCCAAGGGGTATAAGAACAACCAGGTGGTGTTCGACGCCTTCGCGGCGGGCGACATGGGCGTGCGGCTGGTGGTGATCGGGCCGGATCGCCCGACGCTTGCCGCCGGCGGGCTCACGGTGCCGGCAGACGCAATGTTCGTCGGTTCCTGTGACGATCGTACGCTACGCGCGCTGTACGAAGGCGCGCACAGCCTGCTGGTGCCGTCGCGTACCGAGGGCTTCGGCCTGCCGCCGATGGAAGCGATGCTGTGCGGCTGCCCGGCGATCGTCGCCCCCGCCGGCGCGCTGCCCGAGATGTGCCGCGACGCTGCGCTTTACGCCGATGTCGACGATCCGGCGAGCTGGCGCGCGGCGATCCACGCGCTCGGCGATGACGTGCTGCGCGCCGCCAAGGTGACGGCGGGGGCCGAGCGCGCGCGGCAATTCAGCTGGGGCGGCGCGGGCGGCGAATTGCTGCGCCACATCCT
>CAYMIU010000011.1:0-28095 GCA_964390515.1 uncultured Stakelama sp. | reverse complement strand
ATCCTGCGCCTCGCCAGCGGATGACCGGCGCGCTGGGCAGCGCGGCCGACGCGCTGCTCGCCATGGCGGCGCGGGGCGGCACCCAATTGTTCGTAATGGCGGTGACGCTGGTCGCCACCCGCTTTCTGTCGCCGAGTGACTTTGGCGTGTTCGCGCTGGCGACGGTGTTCATCACCTTCGTTCGTACCTTGCTCTATGCCGGGCCGGCCGAATACCTCCTCAAGACCCCTGCCCCGGATCGCGACGCGGCGGATTGCCTGGCGGCAATGATGCTGACGGCGCTGCTAGCCAGCGCGGCGGTGGCGGGGCTGGCGGCGGGGCTGTTCGCCGTCAGCGGCGCGGCGGACGTGGCGTGGCTGATGCTGATCCTCGCCCCCTCGAACCTGATCGCGGCGCTGACCAGCTGGAGCGAGGCGCTGTTGCTGCGCGGGCATCGGCTGCGGGCCTTTTACGGCGCGGCGGTGGTGACGGAGCTTGCCAGCGCGGTAGCGGCGATCACACTGCTGCTCGCCGGCTGGCAGCTGGGCGCGCTGGTGGTGCAGGTGTATCTCCGCATGACGCTGCCGCTCATCACCAGCGCGCTGCTGTTGTCGCGGCCGAGGCTGCGTCGGCCGGAGACGGCGGGCGTCATGCGTCTGCTGCACTGGTCTGCCAGCCGCTATGGCGCGGCCGGCGTGGCGGCGGTTTCGACCTATAGCGGGGATCTGATCCTGGGCGTGCTGCTCTCGCCGGCGGCGACGGGCCTGTTTCGTGCCAGCAACCGCGTCGCGACCGCGGCATCCGACATGTTCGCCCATCCGGCGGGGCTGCTCGTTCGGACGGCGCTCGCACGGCGCCATGCCCGCGGCGACGACGTGGATGGCGGCTGGCTGGCGATGTTCGCCGGGATCGCGATGATCGGCTGGGCGGCGCTGGTGGACCTTGCGCTGGTGGCGGACTGGATCGCGGCGGGCGTGCTCGGCCCGGGCTGGGCCAGCGCAGCGGCGCCGATCGCGATCCTGTGCCTCGCGCGGCTGTTCGCGATGCTGGGCACGGCGGCGACGGCCATGCTCGTCACGCATGACCGGCAGACGTGTGTGTTCCGGGCGCAGCTGGTGGCGGCTGGAGCGGTCGCCACCGCGACGGTGGTGCTGAGCCCGTGGGGCGTGAACGGGGCGGCGGTCGCGCTACTGGGCGCCAGCGCAGGAACCGCGTTGTGGCTCACCTGCGCGGCGCTGCAGCTGGGCGGGGAAGCGACAGGCGCCGTGCGGCGGTCGCTTGGTCTGATCGCCTCGCCGCTTCTTGCCTCGGCGCTGGCGACGCTGATCGGACGGTGGCTCGCCATCGGCCTCACCGACACCCCGATCCAGCAGATCATGGTGTCCGGGTTGTGCGGCGGTGTCGGATGGGCGATCGGGATCGTGCCGGTTCGCGCCCGCGCACGCGAGGCGCTGATCCACCTTACCCGGCCTCCGCCGCCTCAGGCAAAGACCGGCGTACCGGTGGGAGGCACGGCCACCGGGTGAACCATCGCCACGCGCATCCGGCGCAGCGCGAGCGCGGCGCCGGCGAGGATCGCGAAATCCGCGCCGGGATCCGGGGTCGCGGCGCTGATCGATTGCGTCGCGAAGAGGACGAGGCACGCCCAGGCGGCGGCAGCGCCCGTGGCGCGTGGATCGGGTGCCTGGGCATCGAAGGTGCTGCGCTTCCACGGTTGCCAAATGCGCAGCAGGAGGAAGAGGAAGGCGCTGGCACCGATCACGCCGGTCGATCCCAGGATGGCGGTGGCAATGCTGGACGAGCGGAAGCTGCCCGGCCCGATGCCGAGCCCTGCGGTAGCAACGAAGGCGTCGAGCCCCTGCCGCGCCCAGAAACTGCGCTGCAGCCCGGACAGGGAGTTTCCCTTGTCGACCGTGAAGTGAAGGATGAGGTTCCCGACCTCTGCCGCGAACCGATGACTGCCGGCCATGACGGCGAGGACGAGCAAGACGCCGACGACCGCGACCACCAATACGCCAAGCATTGCTGCCGGGCGGATTGCACGCGGGAAGAGGATCATGCGCAGCACCAGCACGGCGAGATAGAGGCCGAGCCCGAAGTAAGCGGTGGTGGAGGTGGAGGCGGCGAGCACCGCGAACAGCGCGAGCGCGGCAGCACCGGTGAGCCGCGGCCGCACGCCGCGCACGGCGCATTCGGCGAGGAACACCATCCACACGAGACCATAGGTGCCGTAACCCGATGCCTCCGGAAAAATGCCGGTGATGCGAACGAAGCCCTGATAGCTGTGATCGAGGATCGCATAGGATCCGTTTCGGAAAAGCTGGATGACCTGATCCGCCGGGGTGCCCTTCACGACGAGCGCGACGACGCCGAGCAAGGCGTGGATCAGCCCGACCGCAGCGCCGGACTTGACCAACGTATCGCGGCCGCGCGGATTGCCGATCGCAACGTATGCCGCGAGCGCGAGCACCAGCGTGCCGGCAAGGTAGATGGAGGTGGTGATGTTCTGCGGCGTCGGGCGAAGCGGCACCGCGGCGTAGATATAGGCCATCATGTTCGTGTATGAACTGGCAGACTGGCCGCGCATCGGCGTGACGTCGATCTGCCCCGCGAACAGGCGCGGGCCGATTACCGCCATCAGCAGGCCGTAGCCGACGAAGACGCCGAGCGGTGCGAGATCGCGCAGCGCCATCAGCAGGCGCGGCCCCTGCGCTGCACCGTCGCGCAGCAGGCGGAGGACGAGGAAGACCATGGCAAGGTTGATCGGCGGGATCGAGGAGCCGCCGAGCGCGGGCAGCAGCAGCGCGGCCGAGCCGCCCATCAGCCCGGAAACGATGACGAACGCCAGGGTGGCGGGAATGCTGCCCCAGACCAGCAGCACGGCCCCGATCAGCAGCTGCGCAATGCCGATGAAGGTGGGCTGCATCGATCAGCCGGCCGGCACGGCCCGATTGGGGCAAGCGACTGCGCGCCCGTTCCCTTGCGCGAACAGACGCGCACGATAGGCGAAACTGTCCCCGCCGCTCGTCTGGTTGGGACCAACACTGATGTCGAGCTGGTCACCCCGGGCCAGCGACACGTCAATCGGTGCCACAATCTCCTGCGTCTTCAGCACGCGCTTCCAGATCGTTCGCCCGGCGGCGATGATGGCAACGTCGACGCCGTCGCCGTTCGGCTGCTTCGTGAAGCAGGCGGCGACGCTGACTGTGCGTGCCGCCGGTGCGGTGTAGCGGATGATCGCGCGGGTCGGCGAACCGCTGGTTCCGGCCACGGCGGCGGTGACACCGCTAATCCGCAGCGGCCTGTAGAAGCGGGAGCCGAAAGACGTATCGAACTGGCCGTCGAACAGATCGAGCGGGTTGATCTTCCGGTCCGGCGTCTGCGCGAAATAGGACCAGGGCGCCTTGCCATAGCCAAACATCGTATCGGCAAGGATGCCGCTTGGCTGGGCAAGCCGTGCGCCGCTGGCGCCGGTGACGACCAGCGGGATCGTGCCAGCCTCCACTGTCGCGCCGCCGCCCTGCACCGTGCGGCCATAGGCATCGCGCATCACCGGCTTGCCGCTGAACGCGACGCGGCCGCCCCCGCCCCACAGGACGTAGCCGGCGTTGCCGAACCGGTAGAGCCGGATTCCGGCATCGCCGAGATCGACCGGCGTGGCGCGCGCGGCGCGGGCAAGCGGGATCATCTGCGCATAGGCGCGCGCGGCGGGCTTCTCGCTGCCGTTTACCGCGTAAAGCCCCATGTTGCGGAACCAGCGCTGGTCGATCAGCGCATACCAGTAAGAACGCGCGACGCCAGCGGCGCTGAGCAGTGCCACCATCCGCACCAGCTGTTCGGCGGCCAGCGTGTCACTGGCGTAATTGTCGCTGAACTCGGTCGCCCAGATCGGCAGCACCTTGCCGCGCCGGCGCATCACCGCCTGAAGATGGGCGAGCTCGAAATCCACGTTCTCCGCATCCGAACGATAGGGGTGGACGGCAATCGCGTCCGCGGCATTGAGCAGGCCGGCGGCGAATAACGTGTCCAGGAAGCCGGTGCCGATGACGTTGGTCGATCCGCCGAGCGTCGCTGCGCTGGAGCCGCGCCGGCGCAGCTCGCGCCGCACGGCGCGCACGAGGATGA
Source organism: uncultured Stakelama sp. (assembly GCA_964390515.1). Classification (GTDB taxonomy): domain Bacteria; phylum Pseudomonadota; class Alphaproteobacteria; order Sphingomonadales; family Sphingomonadaceae; genus Sphingomonas. Next base: position 23,991 of record CAYMIU010000011.1, on the reverse strand, counting down.
CGTAGCGCGGCTGCCAGTTGAGGCCAGCGGGATAGTTGAGATTGCGGCTGTCGTTGATCTCGTTGCCGACCTCTATCCCGGCGAGGCAGGCACCATAATGCGCGCCCAGTTCCCCGGCATAGCGCGCGAATGCGGTGATGCCGGCGTCGCTGTTCACCGTGCGGCCATTGTCATAGGCGGGGTGCTGCGGCGTGAGCGTGAGGAGCAGTGAACCGCCAGCGCGACATATCGCGTCCAGCGCCGGGGGTGCGGCACTCGCAATGGCATAGCGCCCGCGCGTCGGCTCTCCGCGCGACCAGGGGACGCTGTCTCGCACGCCCATGGCGCCGCTGCTGCGCACGCGATCAACAAGGCTGGCGGGCCAGCCCTGGCTGAAATGGGTCTGCACGCCGAGCGGCATCGCGGCGCTGCCGCCGGCCGGCGCGACCTGCAGCGCCGCCGCGGCAGCCGCAGCGCTGGTGGTAATCGCGCCGGCTGGAGTCGCCGCCGGGCCGTCAGCTGCCGTGAACCGCGTTGCTGCGCGCATGACCCTCGGGCCGAGTTCGCTTTGTGCGAGCAGCAGCAGGGCCGCGAGCGGAGTGGCGACCAGTGCGGCGCGCCGGATCATCGTAGGGCCAGTGCCTGCAATATGCCGGCATCGAAATGTGCGGGCGCGAAGCGGCGGGCCTGTTGGACCGCTGCCGCCGGATCGAAGCCGGGAAGCCAGTCCTCAAAGGTGCGCACCGCTTGCGCGAGGGAACCGGCGTTCTGCTCGCCGAAGAAGATGCCGGTGCGCTGCGGCACCACGCTGTCGAGCACGCCGCCGCGGCCATAAGCGATGACGGGGCGCCCCGAGGCCATTGCCTCCACGGGGACGATGCCGAAATCCTCCTCCGCGGTGAACACCAGCGCTCGGCAGGTCGCATAGGCAGGGCGCAGCCCGTCGAAATCGAGGCGGTCGACGATCTCGATTGTCGGGCCGGCGCGGCGGCGAAGTTCGGCCGCCATCTCCCCCGTCCCCACCATCAGCAGCGGCAGGCCGAGCTGGTTGAACGCGTCAAGCGCAATGTCCGCACGCTTGTACGGCGTCATCTGGCCCACCCACAGGTAGCGATCGGTGACCTGATCGGGCGGCGCCGGCGTGAACAGATCGACCTCGACCGGCGGGTGGACCACCGCCGATGCGCGGCCCCAAGATTTGGTAATCCGCCCCTGGATGAAGCGCGAATTGGCCACCAGCCGGTCGACCCGCTGGGCCGAGGCGACGTCCCAGCCACGCAAGCGATGGAACAGCCATGGCATCATCGCACGGGTGACCGCGCCGGCGGCGCCGCGATACTGGTGGTAGTGATCCCACAGATACCGCATCGGCGAATGGACGTAGCAAAGGTGCGTCGCGTCGGGCGCGACGATCACCCCCTTGGCCGGGCCGGATTCGCTGGAGATCACCAGATCGTAGCCGGTGAGATCGAGCTGCTCGAGCGCCATCGGCATGAGCGGCAGATACTTCTGATAATGCCGACGCGCCCCCGGCAAGCGGCCGATGAAGGTTTCCGTCACCCGCTGCCCACGGATGAGATCGGACACGCCGTCCGCCGCATAGACATGGGTGAAGAGATCGGCGTGCGGGAACAGGCGCAACAGCTGCTCCACCACCCGCTCCCCGCCGCGCATGGTGACCAGCCAGTAATGGACGATGGCGACACGCCGCGGCCAGCCCGGCGGGCGGCCCTCGATCACCTGGGGCGGCAAGCCCGAAGGAAAGGCCTCGATCGCCCCGCGCTCCATGGCGTCTGCATCAGCCATAATAGCTTTTGTACCGATCGTAATAAGAGACATCGTCGCCCAGCCCGAAGCGGCTGAGCTTCTTGAGATCGACCCGCGTCAGCACCACGCCGGTGACCGACGCACGCTCGTGCGACAGCTGGCGGAAGGCGGCGCGCACCGCGTGATCGGGGGTGCTTCGCCAGCGCACGACGAAGATCTTGGCATCCGCCTTGTCCAGCATCAGCCGCGCGTCGGCGATCGGCAGCACGGGCGCGGTATCGAGGATGACCGCGTCGAACCGGTCGCGCAGCGTCGCCAACAGGCGATCCATCTCTTCGCCGGTCAGCAGCTCGGATTGATCATGCGCGTCGACCACTGGCAGCACTTCGAGCCCGGTCTGGAAATCCCTCGACAATGCCTCGTCGAGCGTGTTCGCGCCGCGCAGCACCTCGATCAGGCCGGGCCGCCCTTCCCGCCCCGGCAAGCGGCGGCTGACGCCCTGCTGGCGCAGGTCGCAATCGACCAGAACCGTGCGCTCGCCCGACAGCGCGAAGGAGCGTGCGAGGCAGATCGCGGTTGCAGTCTTGCCCTCGCTCGGGAGCGCGGAAGTGATCGCGATCACCTTCACCTCGGGGCCGGCGGCAAAGCGGATCGAGGCGCGCAGCGAACGGAAGGACTCGGCGAAGAAGGAGCGCGGATCGTTGACGATCAGCGAGGCCGGCGTCTCCTTCGTGCGCGTGACGCTGCCGACACTCGGCACCAGCCCGAGGTAACGGACGTGGAGCTTCTTCGCGACGTCGCCCGCCGTGGTGAGACCGGCGAAATGAAGCTCGCGTGTGAAGGCTGCCGCGATGCCGAGCGCGGTGCCGAGCACGATCGCCAGCGCCATGTTGAGCACGCGGTTGGGCGAGGTCGGCCGGTCCGGCATGCGCGCATTGGTGAGCACGGTGGCGGTCGGCTGCTCGGTGCCTTCCCGGGCGCTCAGCTGCTTGTAGCGGTTGAGATAGCTTTGATAGAGCTCCTGCGACGTCTGCGCGCGCTGTTCGAGATCCTTGAGATCGACCATCGCGCGATTGTTCTGCGCCAGGGCGCCGCGTGCCTGGCCGAGCGTGCCGGTGAGCGAGGCGAGCCGCTGCTGCGACACGCGCGCGCGGGCGGCGAGGTTCGAGATCACGCGGTCGATCTCCGACGCGATCTGGCGATTGACCGATTCAAGCTCGCTTCGTGCGCGGATCACGTCGGGATGGACCGCGCTGTAACGCGCCGTCAGATCCGCCAACCGCGCGCCGATGGTCGCCTGCTGTGTGCGCAGCGAGCCGATCACCGCAGAGCCGAGCGCCTCGCCCACGTCGTCGCCGGCGGAGCCCGAGCGGAGCTGCGCACGGGCCGTGGCAAGCCGCGCCTGATCCTCGGCCGCCGCCGCACGCGCGGTTGCGACCTGCTGGTTGTAGGTCGAAATCTCCTGCTCGGTGAGCGACGTGCCGGTGGTGCTGAGCAGATTGTTGTCGATGCGGTAGCGCTGCACCGCGGCGGTTTCCGCCTGGGCGCGGGCGCGCAATTGATCGAGCCGCTGGGCGATCAGCGTGTTGGCGTCCCGCGTCTGCGCCTGCTGGTCGCCCAGGTCGGCGAGCGCATATTGCCGCGCATATTCGTTGGCGAGCCGCGTCGCCTCGAGAGGATCCTCGGACTCGACGGCAATGTCCAGCGCATAGGTGCTGCCGCTGCGCCGTACGTCGAGACCGCGTTTGGCGTAGTCGATGGCCGCCAGCCGCCGCTCCTCGGCGGTCCGCGGCCGCGCATCCCGCCCGGACGAGCCGAACAGCCGTGCGAGCATCCCTGGCCGGTTCGCCTCCGCCACGCGCACGTCCTGGCGCGCCTCGAGGTTCAGCGCTTCGGCGACCTTTTGCGCCATCCCGTCCGAGCGGATCACCGCCACCTGCGTATCGACATATTGATCGGTGGGATTGCCGGGCGGAGCGCCGCCCTCCTCGAGTGATGGCGGGGCGACGGGCGGCGTCCCCTTCAGCGCGACGCTGGCGCGCGCGGTGTAGATCGGGGTCTGCCGCCAGGTGATGATCACGCCGGCGAGCACCAGCAGCATGAGCACGGCCAGGAAAGTGCCGATCCGCCGCCGGAAGATCGACCAGATACCGCGGATGTCGATCCGGTCCTCCGACACGGGCGCTGCATATTCGAACGGGATCGCGAGCTGCGTTCCGCTGTCGCGCAGCGCGTCGACGGTGGCCACTGCGTTCGTCACGCCCGTTCACCTTTCACAGATCCGGTGCCTGACGCCGCGAGGAACATGCGCGCGCGCATCACAGCTGCAGCCTCACGCCGGCGGTGATTCGGAAGCGATCATATTCACGGCCGACGAGAGAGTTGGCGCCACGCCGCTGCCTGGTGCCGGCGATCGAGCCGAGGAGCGAAAGGTTGCGGTTCGCCAGATAGCGGAGGCCGAACGCACCCTCGAAGCGGCGATCGCGGCGATCGAGCCCCCGGTAATCCGCGATCGTATAGGTGACGCCGCTGTCGAGCAGCAGGTTGCGCAGCAGCTCGTAATCGGCGCTGATCGTGGCGCGATCGAGCCGGATGCCCGCGGCACCGATCAATGCGCTGCGCTGGAACGTTCGACCGATATCGAGATGGACGTCTGCGAGCGGCGTCGGGCTCCAGTTGAGCCGAACCGCGTAATTCACCCCGCTGATGTCGCGATACAGCGGCGATTTGAACGTCTGCCGTATATAGCCGACGCCCGCCTCGCCGTCGATCAGCGAGCTGGCGAAGGCGACGCCGCCCAGCAGCGCATAGCCGGAAGAATCGCGGCTGGGCAGGCGCGTGCTGCGGGCATAGCGCGCATCATTGTAGCGCGCCGCTGCGAACACGCCGACCGCCGGGCCGACCGCGACTGCCACGCGCGCATTCGCGCTCGCCTGTTCGGCATTATTGTCGCGCAGCGACACGCGCCGCCCGTCGACCCAGGTGGATTCGTAACGGAACTGGCTGACCGTGCCGCCGAGCGCCGCGGTAACCGGGCCGAAGCGGCGCTCCGCCGCGATACTGGTATTGAGTTCGCGATAGGCGACCGGAGGGAAAACACCGATCAGCGCCTCGTCCTCCGTCCCGCGACGCTGAATGCGCCGCGCCGCCGTCAGGCTGGCCGACAGCTGGGTGTCGCGATCCACCTCCATTCGGCCGGTGGCTGACACGACCCCGCTGTTATTGTTCTCGATCGTTTGCTGCGCGTAGCGCGTGATCGCGGCATCGGCGATCAGCGCAATATCGTAGCGCCGCGTTTCTTCCGAGCGGAGCGTAAGTCGCGGGCTGATCACCAGCGCGGCATCGTCAATCGGCGAGCCGGGGAGCGCATAGATGTTGCTGTCATAGCTGCCCCGCGCCTCCACCGAGGGAAAGAGGCGGAAGCCGCCGACAGGAATGCCGATCGGCGCGTAGCCGGGCCGCGCCCGACCCGTCACCGTTTCCCGCCCGGTAGGCGGCCTGGCATCCCCCGCGGCGACCTGCGCCGCGCTGGGGGGACAGGCGAGCAATGCGGTGCCGGCAGCAAGGCGCACTGCCGCGGCGCGGCCCCGGTGCAGCCGCGACCGGTCGCCCTGTCGCCCGTGCCGGCCCGCGCGCTCCTGTCGCCCAACCCGCGCATGCCCCAATGTTCACCCCCCGACAGCCAAACCGCCGCGCAAATCGCCCGACGTGAGGGAACATCTTAGACCGAAGCGCTGATCGCGGTGCGACGACTGCGTCCGAAGTGAAGCTAAATCCAAGCTGATCTGGCATCGCTCAAGCTAACCCAGTGGTGACGATCACCTGCGGCGCTCATTCTTCCAGATGAGGGGCACGCAACAACATGGAGGATGGTGACATGTGGAAGAGCGTGATCTTGCTGACGAGCTGCTGCGTTGCCCCCGCACTTTCCGCATGCGGACAGACACCGCCGCCGCTTACCGCCTCATCAAGTGGACGCCCGAGCGGATACATGCTCGATTCGGGCGACAAGTTGCGGATCAACGTCTATAACGAGGAAAAGCTGAGCGGCGATTATGCGATATCGGCGCTGGGCACCGTCGCCTTCCCGCTGATCGGCTCCGTTGAGGCCAAGGGATTGACCGCCGACCAGGTGGCCGCAGCGATTGCCGGCAAGCTCAAGACCTATGTCAACGAACCGCGGGTAGCCGCCGAGGTGCTGAACTATCGCCCTTACTACATCCTGGGCGAGGTCAATCGCCCAGGCGAATATCCTTATGTGAACGGGATGCGGATCGAGCAGGCGATCGCTGCTGCCGGCGGATACACTTACCGGGCGAACCAGAAGCGCGTTTTTGTTCAGCGTGGCGAGGAGGCGGAACGCACCGTGACGTTGCGCGATACGCCCATACGCGTGATGCCGGGCGACACGATCCGGGTGGGGGAGCGCTATTTCTGACGCGTCGATCTCGACCCGTTCAGCGGGGACGCCTCAGCCGAATGCCTTTACGAGCGCGAATACTGCCGCCCAGGCAGCGGCGCCACCGATCGCAAAGATTGCGAGGCGAAGGATACGGGGCCAACGGGGACCAGGATCATCGACGTCCATCTGTTCCCTTGGGGTAATGTCCGACACCTCGGCATAGCTGAAGGCGGAATCAAGCTGCGCCGCGGTGAGCGGCCAGTGAAACTCGCAGCCATGATCGTCGCCGTCGCGTCGGACGACACGCGCATTCGCAGAACCCGCCCCGGCGAGACCCAGGCGAACGGATGCGCCAACGGCGATGTGGGCCGATGACGAGAAGCGAAAGCCAGTGCGCGAAAGATCGTGCACGAGCACCTCGTGAGGCGCGCCGCCCTCGTCTCGCAGCGTTGAGCCGCGCTCCACAAGGACCCGCTCCGCACGATCGGTCAATTCGCGGTCCAGCAGATTGATCGTTGCAGCAAGCGCCATCGTTTCGTCCTCTTTGCTGCTCCGACTCATATCCATCAGGCGTTAATCTCCGGTTCGCGAACAAAGATTTTGCTCGATTTCGGACGATCCTAGGGCCGTGCCAAAGCGAAGAGCAAGGCGAGGCGGCAAAGAATTTCGCGATCCGGGAAGTGACAGCTCCGGAAGGGTGCGCATCTCTCACCAACTCCAGCATCGCCGATTATTGCCATGGGCGGGGACCTGCGCATCACTGCTGGGCGGCGTTCAATATCACTGCCGTTTCCCAGTAATCACAACAATGCGGATAATATGTATCCACTGTCTTGAAGCATCTTACGTGAAATGCACAAATCCGATGATGTCTGATATGTGAGCAACCCATAACGAGGGGTGTTGCAAAGGAGGGACGACTTGCCAGTCGCGCGCGACCCTGTCTCTATTCGGAACAGAGTAAAGGTGGCCACGTTTGTCGTTACCGATAAAGAAAACGAGAGGATGAATGATGCGCACCTGGGCCTCAGGCGCTGAACATCGCGCTGGATATCCTGAACCGCGCGGAACCGGCGCACTGCATCCACGCCCGCGAGCCGATCTGCACCTTTCGGCGATGATCAACGCGGCCGGACTTTCCGCCCTGCTATGGTTCGGATTGTACCGCCTCGTGCTTGGCTGATGCCGAGCGAGGGGACGCCTCAGTAGGATCCGCGCGCGAAGACGACGCTCGGGATGGTCAAGGCGAGGATCTTCGCATCCATCAGCGCGGAACGCGAGCGGCTGTAGGCGACATCGAAGGCGACTCGCCGCCGGTATGACACGTCATTTCGCCCGCTGATCTGCCACAGGCCAGTGATCCCCGGCCGGACGCTGCAATAGTGGCTGAAGTAGCGACCGTAGCGATCAACCTCCGCATCCACGATCGGACGCGGGCCGACCAAGCCCATTTCACCGCGCAGCACGTTGAACAACTGGGGCAGCTCGTCGAGGCTGCTCTTGCGCAGGAAGCCGCCGATGGCGGTGATCCGCGGATCGCGCTTCAGCTTGTGATCCCGCGCCCACTCAGCGCGCGCCGCCGGGTCGTTAGCCAGCAGGTCCGCCAGCCGCGCCTCGGCGTCCACTGCCATGCTGCGGAACTTGAGGCATCGAAAATGGCGTCCGCCCTTCCCCACCCGTCGATGCGCGAAGAGGATGGGCCCCGGATCGGTGGCATAGACGAGCACCGCGATGATCAGCATCAACGGCAGGAAGAAGAGGAGCGCGATCAGCGCGGCCGACAGATCCATCGCGCGCGTCACGACGCTGTCGAAATGCGGCCCAGCGGGACCGCGGCCCTGCGCGGCAGCGGCCGATGCCCCTGTAGCAGTCAGATACATCACGGCTCCCCAATCCCGCGAGGCGCTGCCGCCGCGAGTCACTGTTGTCTTGCTGTTGGTGTTATTCAGCTGTTTTGCTGGACGGACGCACATTGATCAATGCCGCAGTGCGCCAGTTCTATTCACATCGGAACTGTTTCTCCGCCGCCCTGACCAACAACGATCCATGTATCATCAAGAAGACCGGCCGAACGCTTGCTCGACCGGTCTTCCCGCGACCTTATCCATGGCAGATGCGTTAGACCTGTGCCGCCTGTGCTGCCGTCACCAGCGCGTACAACTCGTCATACGTGTAGGTGGTAGACGTGTAGTTGGTGTTAGTCGCACGATCAACGTTGCGGAACGTGAACTGTTCAGCGTCATAAAAGGTGATTGCATCACCCTTGCCGTCAGCATCGGCAAGATACTGGATCTTGATCCCGCCGTCCGAACGGGTGGTGAACACGAAGTCCTCGACACGGTAGTTGAGAAACACCCGGTCGAAGCCGGTACCCATCTTGACGACGCCGTTCAGATCGACGTTGGGCGTATTCGGACCAAAGACGAACACGTCGTCACCGCCACCCAGGTTGATGACCTTGTCCTTGTCCTGCATCAGGTCGTTCAGCGTCGCCCGCTCCGCTGCATCGGAGCCAGTGACCTTGCCGGTGCTTTGCCCGGTGACCGTTGCAAAGCCCGTGGGCGTCGGGTCATTGTCGGTGGTGGTTGGAGTCGCCACATCTAAAGAAACTGCCATCTCGTACTCTCCCGGTTGAAGCGGTCAGAAGAACGGCCCTGCTGCCGCCCATAGTTCTTCCGGACCACGAGCGTGCATTACCATCACCCCTCCAAGTATCCGACTCCAATCTTCGTCAGTCCTGATCCGGTTTGGACTTATATGCCATTCATGTATTGGAATTTGATTTCATGACCAAAACAGCGTGGCCACGTACTTCTTTGATACATGCTCGTCTCGCACGTCAGCTCTTTGCGGCGAACGGCAAATTTGCGGTAGCGGACACAATGCACCAGGCGCGGGATCTTCAAAGTTGCCAGCCCCTCAACCGGCAGCATCACGGGAAGTTCGCAGCAGCCAATGCCGCCATGTCTCCCAACATGGCGCGCCGCGTCTCCATGTCGAAGGTCAATGCTCGGGTAACAGCTTTGGCAAGGCACGGATTGCCCGCACCGGCGACCAGCGGAAGATCGAAGCGCTCGGCAATGAACCGCGTCTTGGCGTTACCATCGTCCAGAACCACCACGGCGCAGCCGGACAGAAGCGCGAAGATGATCGCGTGAAGTCGGTTGGTCACAACCAACGAGGCGCGGCGATACTCGCCCAGCAACGTGTCGAGATCATAGCTGGCGCTGATCCTTGCCCCCTCAAGCGCCAGGGCGTTTATCAGTTGTTCGGCAGCATCCCGGTCCATGCCGGGTCGCGGATCGTGGCACGCGAAGACCATCCGATCGCCGGGCCGGTGTACGCGCGCGGCGTCGACAATCGCAGTGACGGACCGGGCGGTGATGGCGCGGTCCTCACTGCGATCGATGCACGGTGCGATGATGATCCGATCGCGCGGCTCCCCCTCCCCGCCGGCGCGCTGGTGAAGCTGGCCAGGCGCGAATGCCGCGTCTGCCGTCTGCTGTACTCGTTCACGGCCGGCTAGCGCGATGGCGTTCACCGCAGAGGCAGCGTCCCGCACGCGCACCTCGCCAGCCACGCGAAGCAGCGCACGCCAGCCGGACCGGCGTCGCGGGTCACGAAGTTCGCTGACGCCGAGACCGCGCGTCGTTACCCGCCCGCCTCGTGCCCGCGCGGCGCGCGCGGCGGCATATTGCGCCAACAGGCTCGCCAGCGAGACGTTGTCGCGCACGAGCTGACCACCACCAATGACCACGTCGCACGTCGAGGTGAGCCGAACGAAGCGAAGCACGCGGCGCCCGTCGACCAGGCGGCCGCCGGCGGACTCCACCTGGCGCACGATCTGCGGCGGCAACGGGCCCCAGCGGCGGACATAAGCAACCGATCCGAACGGCAGATGCTCAAGATTCTGCAGCAAGAGCGCAAGGTCGCCAAGATTACACAGATCACCGCAGTAGAACATCACCGGCCGCATCGCTGACCTTCCCCTGATCTTGAGCACCCACGGCACGCTCGTCACCTTGAGCGGAGACGCACGTGATCAGACACGCCGGCTCACGCCCCGCAGTTCATCGCATCGACGAGTTCATTCTCAAGCATGGAAACCGGCGCATGCGGGATCTTGTAAATCCGGGATGGTGCAATCTGCCCGTCATCTGCGCGACCGCTGCGATAGATAGGCGATCAGCATCCACCGGTCGGCGCCTGGGGGGCGCAGAGGCGAACGCAACCGGAGTCGCGCGTGAAGGTCGCTATCCTCAACGTCAAATTCAGCCCGAATCTGGGCGATGGACTGCTGGCGGAATGTCTCGAATGCGAGCTCCGGCGTCACCATCCTTGCTTCGAGCTGGTCGCGATCGATCTGGCCGGGCGCACGCGCTACGATCGCCACGGCCGCCATCGTGCGGCGGCGATGCGCACGCTGGAACGGCTGCCCCAGCCGCTGCGTCGCGCCGCGGCGCTGGCGGTGCTGAGCGTGCTGGCGCGCGCCCGGCTGCGGCCGGCGTTCAGCGCGGCGCTGGCGTCGTGCAACGCGGCAGTGGTCGGTGGCGGCAATCTGTTCGCCGACGACGATCTCAACTTCCCGGTGAAGATTGCGTCAGGGCTCGCAGAGGCTCGCAAGCGCGCACTGCCGGTCGCCGTCTATGCGGTGGGCGTGGCCGACAATTGGAGCGCTACCGGCCAGCGTTTGTTTGCCGGTGCGCTGGGGAAAGCGCGGATCGCCGGGATCGCGGTGCGTGACGAGCGATCGCAGGAGATCTGGAACCGCCGGCTCGGCGAACGCGGCATCCGGCCGGCTGACATCGCGCGCGATCCGGGGCTGCTCGCGGCACGCTGCTACCCGTTGCCGGACGGCACCACCGGCCGACGGCGTGTCGCGCTGTGCGTCACCAACCCGCTGGCGGTTCGTTATCACGGCGGCACGGCCGGCGGGGATGAGGCGCTGGGCGCCTGGTACGGCGCCACGGTCGCGGCGCTGGCGGCGGATGGCTGGGAAGTGGCGCTGTTCACCAACGGCAGCCCGGAGGACCGCGCCTATCTGGAGCGGCAACAGGCGTCATGGAGCGCGCTTGCCGCGCCGGACATTGTCCGTACGGTCCCGGCGTTCGCGCGGCCGGCCGATCTTGTGGCGGAGCTATCGCAAGCGAGCGTAGTGATCGCGCACCGCATGCATGCGTGCATCGCGGCCTATTCTTGCAAGGTGCCGCCGATCGGGCTGCGGTGGGATCCGAAGCTCGACAGCTTCTTTGCGCTTTCCGATCGAGCTGACTTCATGGTGGACACCGCCTGCGTCGATGCCGCGGCGATGGTGGCTTTGGTCAACCGGGCGGCGGCGGAGGGGGTCGAACCCGATCGCCATGAGCAGCTGCTCGACGAGGCAAGCGCCAGCATCGCTGAGTTGGGGCGCTCGCTTCGCCTGGCAGTGAACGCGGCATGATCGATCGGATCGTGATCCTGAACGACATCGCGCAGCCGATGGGCGGCGCGACTGCGCTTGCGCTGCTGTCCGCGCGACTGTTCCGCGCGCGTGGCATACCCGTCACCTTCATTTGCGGTGACGATGGGCGAAACGTTGAACTGGATACGGCGGGCGTCGAGATCGTCGCCCTGGGGCAGCGGCGGCTGGAGGCGGCGGGCAAGGCGGCGGCGCTGATCGGCGGGCTGTACAACCGCGCGGCCGAGGTGATGATCACGCGCTGGATCGCCGCGAACGATACGCCGCGTACCGTCTATCACCTCCACGGCTGGGCGCAGATCCTGTCGCCAAGCGTGTTCAAGGCACTTCAGCCCGTGGAGGATCGGCTGGTGTTGTCCGCGCACGACTTCTTCCTCACCTGCCCCAATGGCAGCCAGGCATTTCTGAAAAGCGGGAGGATCTGCCCGTTGACGCCGATGAGCGCGGCGTGCGTGACGGCGAATTGCGACCGGCGGCATTATGCGCACAAACTTTGGCGGGTCGCCCGGCAGGCGGTCCAACGCCGTTATTATGCGCCGCGCCTGTCGCCCCCGGTTCTAGCGATCCACGAAGCGATGCGCCCCTTCCTGATGCGCGCGGGGATCGGGAACGAGCGCATCCACACCCTCCCCAACCCAGTGACGGCATGGACGAAGACGCGAATCGCGGCCGAGGACAATGATGAGGTGCTATTCGTCGGGCGGCTGGAAGCGACAAAGGGTCCGGACCTCGCGGCACGCGCATGTCGGGCGGCGGGCGTGAAGCTGCGCATGGTCGGCGACGGCGTGATGCGCGAACAGCTGGAGCGTGACTTCCCTGAGGTGAGCTTCATGGGGCGGCGAGGACCTGACGAGATCGAGATGCTCGCGCGGCGGGCGCGGCTGCTGGTGATGCCGAGCCGCTATCCCGAGCCGTTCGGGTTGGTGGCGGTGGAGGCGCTGTGGAGCGGGCTGCCGGTGATCGCCAATGATACGGCCTTCCTGGCGAGCGACATCGTGCGCGCGGGGGCGGGGCTGGCGGTCGCGCCGCGCGATACCGGCGCCTTCGCCGCGGCGATCCGGGCGCTGTTCGATGATGATGTTCGCTGCTGGACGGCGAGCGTCGCGGGCTACGAACGGATGCGGGACGTGGCGCTGTCGCCGGAGGCGTGGGCGGAGCGGCTGATCGGCGCGTACCGCGCGGCCAGGACTTAAGGGTATTCGGGAGGTGCGACCGGCGGCCGCACATTGAGGATCGGCGCCTCTGGGAGAGCCGGCCCCCGGCTCAAGGACGGGGTGACGGCTGCACTTATCATGTCTTCGCACCGGATCAGGCGGCGGGGAGCTGCTCGCGGCGCGCGATGCGCAGGACGATCCACCCGGCCAGGCCAGCGACGAGCGACCCGATGAGGATGCCGATCTTCACCTCTTCCTGCAGCAGCGGATCATTGGCGAAGGCGAGCAGGCCGATGAACAGGCTCATCGTGAAGCCGATGCCGCACAGGAGCGATACGCCGAGCAGCTGGAACCCGCTGGCGCCGGCGGGCATGTCGGCCACGCCGGCCTTGATCAGCAGCGACGCGCTGCCGAACACGCCGATCAGCTTCCCCACCAGCAAGCCGAGTGCGACCCCGAGCGTCAGGTGATCGGTCAGCACCGCAGGCGAGACACCGGCGAAGGAAACGCCGGCATTGGCAAAGCCGAAGACGGGCACGATCAGGAAAGTGACCCAGCCATGCAGGTGATGCTCCAGCCGATGGAGCGGCGAGTGGTCCATCTCGTCCGGCCGGCCGAGAACCCGGCGCAGCGGGATGGTGACCGCGAGAACGACGCCAGCAATGGTGGCATGAACGCCGGAGCGAAGCACCAGATACCAGAGCACCGCGCCGAGGATCAGATACGGCGTCAGGCGAAGAACGCCGAAGCGGTTGAGCCCGATCAATATCGCCGTGACGAGGCCGGCCCCGGCGAGATGCCCAACCGAGAGATCGCCGGAATAGAAAAGCGCGATGATCACCACTGCGCCGAGATCGTCGATGATCGCCAGCGCCGTCAGGAACACCTTGAGCGAGGTCGGCACACGATCCCCGAGCAGCGAGAGCACGCCAAGCGCGAAGGCGATGTCCGTCGCGGACGGGATCGCCCAGCCACGCGCCGTTTCCGCATTGTCGATGTTGAAGCCCAGGAAGATAAGCGCGGGCACCACCATGCCACCGATCGCCGCGGCACCCGGGAGGATGCGACGGCTCCAGCTCGACAGCTGGCCATCGAGCACCTCGCGCTTGATTTCCAGCCCGACGAGCAGAAAGAACAGCGCCATCAGGCCGTCGTTGATCCAGTGAGTGACACTGAGCGGACCCAGGTACGCATGCAGCGCACCGAAATAGAGCGGTGCCGCGGGCGAATTTGCGACCAGCAGCGCCAGCGCAGCGGCACCCATCAACACCAGCCCGCCCGACGCCGAATTGTCGAGGAAGGCCCGCAGCATGGAAACGGGGCGTCCGGCGGGTCGCGTGTTGCTCATGTCAGAGGCTCGCGTCTCAAAGGGTCGCTGGCGACAGGACCGGCGTAACGCTCACTCCCACTCGATCGTCCCCGGCGGCTTCGAGGTATAGTCGTACGTCACGCGGTTGATTCCGCGCACTTCGTTGATGATCCGCGTGGTGACGCGCGACAGGAAGCCGCCAGGGAATTCGAATGCCTGGGCGGTCATGCCGTCAGTGGACGTTACCGCACGCAGCGCGAGCACGCTGTCATAGGTGCGGCCGTCGCCCATCACGCCAACCGAGCGCACCGGCAGGAGCACCGCGAACGCCTGCCAGATCGCATCGTAGAGCCCTGCATTGCGGATCTCCTCGAGGTAGATCGCATCAGCCTTGCGCAGGATGTCGCAGCGTTCCTTGGTGACTTCGCCCGGAATGCGGATCGCGAGGCCCGGCCCCGGGAAGGGGTGACGACCGACGAACACGTCCGGCAGACCGAGCTCGCGGCCAAGGTCGCGCACCTCGTCCTTGAACAATTCGCGCAGCGGCTCGACGAGCTTCATGTTCATGCGCTCGGGCAGACCGCCGACATTGTGGTGGCTCTTGATCGTCACCGAGGGGCCGCCAGTGAAGCTGACGCTTTCGATCACGTCCGGGTAAAGCGTACCCTGGGCGAGGAATTCGGCCCCGCCGATCTTCTTCGCCTCGGCCTCGAACACCTCGATGAAGGTCTTGCCGATGAACTTGCGCTTGGCCTCCGGGTCAGTGACGCCCGCCAGGCCGTTCATGAACAGCGCCTCGGCGTTCACATGGACCAGCGGGATATTGTAATGGCCGCGGAACAGGCTGACCACCTGGTCGGCCTCGCCCGCGCGCATCAGCCCGTGGTCGACGAACACGCAGGTCAGCTGATCACCGATCGCCTCGTGGATCAGCACAGCGGCGACGGCCGAATCGACGCCACCTGAAAGGCCGCAGATCACCCGCCCCTTGCCGACCTGCTCGCGGATCTCGGCAATCTTGGTCTCGCGGAATTCGGCCATCGTCCAGTCACCGGCAAGGCCGCAGACGTGGCGGGCGAAGTTCTTGATCAGCCGTCCACCGTCGGGCGTATGCGCGACCTCCGGGTGGAACTGCATACCGTAGAAACGGCGGCTCTCGTCCGCGGTGATCGCGAACGGCGCACCCGGTGACGTCGCGACCGGCACGAAGCCGGGGGCGAGCTCCGCGACGTGGTCGCCATGGCTCATCCACACCTGATGCCGCTCGCCTTCACGCCACAGGCCGTCGAACAGCCCGCAGCCGGTTTCCACCTCCACGAAGGCCTCGCCGAATTCGCCGGAATAGCCCTTCTCGACGCGCCCGCCGAGCTGGGTGTTCATCACCTGCTGGCCGTAACAGATGCCCAGCACCGGAACGCCGCTGTCGAACACGATCTGCGGCGCGCGCGGGCTCCCGTCGTCGACGACGGAGGCGGGACCGCCCGACAGGATGACGCCCTTGGGCTTCATCCGCTCGAACGCTTCGGCGGCGGACTGGAAGGGCGCGATCTCGCTATAGACGCCAGCCTCGCGCACGCGGCGTGCGATCAGCTGGGTCACCTGGCTGCCGAAATCGACGATCAAGATGCTTTCGGGGTGTTCCATCGCGCGCCTGTAGCGACAGACGCCGGACAAATGAAGAGGCCGCGCTCCCGGTGGGGAACGCGGCCTCTCCTGAACCTTGCGATCGCGCCAGATCAGGCGGCGACGTCGAAGTCCTCGTCGGTCATCACCGGACCCGAATCCTGGCCCTTCGCCGAGACGTCGCGATCGACGAACTCGATGATCGCCATCGGCGACGCGTCCGAGGCGCGGATACCGGCCTTGATGACGCGGGTGTAACCGCCGTTACGGCCGGCGTAGCGCGGCGCCAGCACGTCGAACAGCTTCACCAGCTGCGCATCGTCAAGCAGACGGGCGTGTGCGAGACGGCGGTTCGACAGGCCGCCCTTCTTGCCCAGCGTGATCAGCTTTTCGATGTACGGGCGAAGTTCCTTCGCCTTGGCGAGCGTGGTGGTGATCTGCTCGTGCTTGATCAGCGCGGCCGACATGTTGCGGAACAGCGCGGCGCGATGTGCCGAGGTACGCTGAAGCTTACGACCGCCTACACGGTGACGCATGGTATGTCCTTCTCGTTCGTTCGGGGGCCGTATGAGGTACCCCGGACCAGGTGGGACGTGTGGGCCACCCTGTGTACGTCACCCCGGCGTCGTGCCGGGGCCCCGGAATTTTTTGCCGGTCCGACGTGGCAGAGCCACGCCGTCGGTCGAGTTCGGCCTTGCCGACACGCCGGCCGGGCCTGTCCTGTCTCCGGCGCAGCAACGCTGCGCCGGTGCAGGATCAGCCCATGATTTCCTGCTCGAGCTTCTTGGCCATCTCTTCGATGTTCTCAGGCGGCCAGCCCGGGATTTCCATGCCCAGACGCAGGCCCATCGACGACAGCACTTCCTTGATCTCGTTCAAGGACTTGCGGCCGAAGTTCGGCGTGCGCAGCATTTCCGCCTCGGTCTTGCCGACCAGATCACCGATATAGATGATATTGTCGTTCTTGAGGCAGTTGGCCGAGCGGACCGACAGTTCGAGCTCGTCGACCTTCTTGAGCAGGTAACGGTTGATCTGCTGCGTGTCGCTGGCGACTTCGCCGGCCGGCGTCGGAGCGGCCATGCCGACCGGCGCCGAACGCGCAACCGCCGAATCGTCGAAATGGACGAAAAGCGAAAGCTGGTCCTGAAGGATGCGGCCGGCATAGCCGAGCGCGTCTTCCGGGGTGACGGTGCCGTCGGTCTCGACGGTCAGCGTCAGCTTGTCGTAGTCCAGGTCCTGTCCGACGCGGGTCGGGTCGACCTTGTAGCTGACCTGACGTACCGGCGAGTACAGCGCATCGACCGGGATCAGGCCGATCGGCGCGTCGGCCGGACGGTTCACGGTGGCCGGGACGTAACCCTTACCGGTGTCGGCGGTCAGCTCCATGTTGAGCGTCGCGCCCTCGTCGAGGTGGCAGATCACCAGCTCGGGGTTCATCACTTCGATGTCACCGGAAACCGCGATGTCGCCCGCCTTCACTTCGGCCGGGCCGGTCGCGGAAAGCTGCAGACGCTTCGGGCCTTCGCCCTGCATCTTGAGCGCGATCTGCTTCACGTTGAGGACGATGTCGGTCACGTCCTCACGAACACCTGCGAGGCTCGAGAATTCGTGCAGCACGTTCTCGATCTTGATCGAGGTGACCGCTGCGCCCTGCAGGCTCGACAGCAGCACGCGGCGCAGCGCATTGCCGAGGGTCAGACCGAAACCGCGCTCCAGCGGCTCGGCGACGAAGGTCGACTTGCGCTTGCCGTCGCCGCCCTTCTTCTCGAGCGCGTTGGGCTTCTTAAGTTCCTGCCAGTTCTTTGCGTTGACGGACAAGGCTCGTGTCCCCTGATGTTGGGCCGGACAGGGGCACGTCCGGCCGGGAGTAAAAAGCGCACCGGCTCGTCAGCCGGGCGCCGGAAGCATCAGACGCGGCGGCGCTTCGACGGACGCACACCGTTGTGCGGGATCGAGGTCACGTCACGGATCGACGTGATCTGAAAACCGACCGCCTGCAGCGCGCGAAGCGCCGACTCGCGGCCCGAACCCGGACCCTTCACCTCGACCTCGAGCGTCCGGACGCCGTGCTCGGCAGCCTTCTTGCCCGCGTCCTCAGCCGCGACCTGGGCAGCATAAGGGGTCGACTTACGCGAGCCCTTGAAGCCCATCATGCCGGCCGACGACCAGCTGATGGCATTGCCCTGCGCGTCGGTGATGGTGATCATGGTGTTGTTGAAGCTGGCGTTGACGTGCGCCACGCCGGCGGTGATGTTCTTGCGCTCGCGACGGCGAATACGCTGCGGTGCCTGTGCCATTTGGTAATCCTGACCTTTGTTTCAAGCGGAGGCCGGGAGGCAACGTGCCTGCAACCAGCCCCTCGACCGAAAAAGAAGCGCGAAGCTTACTTCTTCTTGCCTGCGATCGGCTTCGCCTTGCCCTTGCGGGTGCGCGCATTGGTGTGCGTGCGCTGGCCGCGGACCGGCAGGCCCTTGCGGTGGCGCAGGCCACGGTAGCAGGCGAGATCCATCAGGCGCTTGATGTTCATCGCGGTCTGGCGACGAAGATCACCTTCCACGGTGTAGCCGGCGTCGATCGCCTCGCGGATCTGGAGCACTTCCTGATCGGTCAGGTCCTGCACGCGGCGCTCCGGTGCGATCTCCAGCTTCTCGGTGATTTCCTTCGCCTTGGAAGGACCGATGCCGTGAATGTACTGCAGCGCGATCAGAACGCGCTTGTTGGTCGGGATGTTAACACCCGCGATACGTGCCATGAAATTCTATCTCCTCGTGCTCCACAGGGTGCGGCATGGTACACGCACCCCATCTCGTCGCATGACGCTCCACCACGCAGGAAAGCGGCAAGCGTTTGACAACGCTGCCGGTGACCGGTGTGTTGGAAGGGGGCTCAACTAGGGGCGGGCGAACGCAGTGTCAAGCGATCGGTTCCCGCAGCAAAGGATTGGTCGCGGCGCATCCGCGACCGAAGGTGCGCCGTCCCGGCGATCGCCGGGGCGGCAGCAGGCAATCAGGCAGCGCAGTCGAGGATCGACTCGATCGAGCGAGTCACCTCGGCGATATCCGCCATGCCATCGACTCGGCGCACCAGCCCGCGCGCTTCGTAGATCGGCAGGATCGGCGCGGTTTTGGCGCGATATTCGGCCATGCGCGTGCGCACGGTTTCCTCATTGTCGTCCGGGCGGCGTTTGAATTCGTGGCTGCCGCAGACGTCGCAGGTGCCCTCGACCTTCGGCTGCTTGAACCGGTCGTGGTACCCCGCGCCACAATTGCCGCAGGTGAAGCGCCCGACGATACGCTCGACCAGCGCATCCTCGTTCACTTCCAGCTCGATCACGTGATCGAGCGAACGACCCCGCTCGTCGAGCAGCAGATCCAGCGCGTCTGCCTGTGCGGCGGTGCGCGGATAGCCATCGAAGATCGCGCCCTGCGCCGGCCCGAGCCGATCCAGGTTCTCGCCGATCAGCGCCGAAACGATCGCGTCGGAAACGAGCTCGCCCGCGTCCATCACGGCCTTCGCCTGTACGCCGACGGGCGTGCCCGCCTTCACCGCGGCGCGCAGCATGTCGCCAGTCGACAGCTGCACCATGCCACGTTCCGCGACGAGTCGTTCGGACTGGGTGCCCTTGCCCGCTCCCGGCGGCCCAAGAAGAATGATGTTCACGGAAAAAACGCCCTCCCCGTTCGACCGCTAGCGCCCCTTAGCGCAGGCGGCCACCCTTCAGCTTCGCCTTCTTGATCAGATCGCCATACTGGTGCGCCAGCAAGTGCGACTGGATCTGCGTGACCGTGTCCATCGTCACGTTGACGACGATGAGCAAGCTCGTGCCGCCAAGATAGAAGGGAATCGACAGCGCCGAGACGAGATACTCCGGCACCAGGCAGATGAAGGCGAGGTACGCCGCACCGATGACGGTGATGCGCGTCAGCACGTAATCGAAATAGACCTCGGTGTTCTTGCCCGGACGGATGCCCGGGACGAACCCGCCGTAGCGCTTCAGATTCTCGGCGGTCTCCTCCGGGTTGAAGACAACCGCGGTGTAGAAGAACGAGAAGAAGATGATGCCGGCGCCGTAAAGCAGCATGTACAGCGGGCTACCGTGCTGCAGATACTGGTTAAGGCTGATGATCGTGTCACCCCACCAGCTCTCGCCCGAGACGGCGGTGCCGGCGAACTGGGTGATCGTGAGCGGTAGCAACAGCAGCGACGAGGCGAAGATCGGAGGGATCACGCCCGCGGTGTTGATCTTCAGCGGTAGGTGGCTGCGATCGGCCTGCATGCCGCGCTGCGTCTGGCGCTTGGGATACTGGATCAGGATGCGGCGCTGCGCGCGCTCCATGAAACAGATGAAGAGCACGAGGCCCGCCACCGCAACGATGATCGCAAGCAGAACCGCCGGGTTCATCGAACCGGTGCGGCCGCCCTCGAGCAGGTTCACGATCGTCGTCGGCAGGTGCGCGACGATGCCGGCCATGATGATCAGCGAAATGCCGTTGCCGATGCCGCGGCTGGTGATCTGCTCACCGATCCACATCAGGAACATCGTGCCGCCGATCAGCGAGATCACCGCAGCCACGCGGAACAGCATGCCCGGCTCCACCACCGCGCCGCCAGCCTCGAGGCCGGTCGCGATCACATAGCCCTGGATGGCGGTGAGGAACACCGTGCCGTAGCGGGTGTACTGGTTGAGCTTCTTGCGCCCGCTCTCGCCTTCCTTCTTGATCGCCGCGAGCTGCGGCGACAGCGAGGTCGCGAGCTGAACGACGATCGACGCCGTGATGTAGGGCATCACGCCCAGCGCGATCAGCGAGGCACGCTCAAGCGCGCCGCCCGAGAAGGTGTTGAAGAAATCGAGCACGCCGCCCTGCGTCTGACGCGCGAGCGCGGCAAGGCCGGTCGGGTCGATACCCGGAAGCGGCACATAGCTGAGCAGGCGGAAGACGATCAGCGCACCGATCGTGAACCACAATCTCTTCTTGAGATCGGTCGCCTGCGCGAATTTCGCGAGGCTGATGTTTTGCGCCATCTGGTCGGCTGCGGATGCCATCGTACGTCGGTGCCTTCGGAAACGAAAAACGGCGGAGAAGGTCTAACGCCCCGCCCCGCCGCTCATATAGTCTCGCTCGAAGGCTTGTCTAACCTAGCGAGCAAATTCCGCTCCGGCTGAAGGCCGGAACCCAGTCGCGAGCGGCCCGAAACTGGGCCCCGGCACGAAGCCGGGGCGGCAGCTATGGCTTACTTCGCCTGCTTGGCAGCCTTGTCGGCCAGGCGCGCTTCGCGGGTCTTGCCCTTCTTCGCGGCAGCCTTTTCGCCAGCAGCGACGACTTCGATCACGTTGACCGAACCGCCAGCCTTTTCGATCGCTTCACGCGCCGAGGCCGAGACGCCGGCAACGGTGAAGTTCAGCTTCGCGCTGATCTCGCCCTTGGCAAGCAGGCGGACGCCATCCTTACCGCCACGCGCCAGGCCAGCAGCCTTAAGCGCAGCGTGATCGACGTCGGTGCCGGTCAGCTTGCCCGCGTCGACCGCCTTCTGGATCGCGCCCAGGTTCACCTCGGCATAATCCTTGGCGAAGATGTTGTTGAAGCCGCGCTTCGGCAGACGCATGTGGAGCGGCATCTGACCGCCCTCGAAGCCGGCGATGGACACGCCCTCACGGCTCTTCTGGCCCTTCTGGCCGCGACCGCCGGTCTTGCCCTTGCCCGAGCCGATGCCGCGACCGACGCGGATCTTGCGATGACGGGCGCCTGCGTTGTCCCGGAGTTCGTTCAGTTTCATGTGTGCACTCGCTTTCGCTTTTGTCGCGCTGATAAAAAGGAAGGGGGCCGCTTAGCCCCCTCCCCCGTGTTTGTCACTAGTCAGGCAAGGACGCTTAGTCCTGGACCTCGACCATGTGCTGCACCTTGCGGATCATGCCGCGGACCTCGGGGCTGTCCTCGAGCTCCGAAACACGGTGCATCTTGTTGAGGCCAAGACCGATCAGCGTTGCGCGCTGATCCTTGGTGCGACGGATCGGCGATCCGGTCTGCTTCACCTTGATGGTTGCCATGTCGGCTTACTCCGTGATGGCCGCAGCGTCCGCCTCGGCGGTCTGCGAACCACCGCGGCCGAGCAGGTCGGCGATCTTCTTGCCACGACGCTGGGCAACCGCCTTCGGGGAGGTCTGGTTGTTCAGCGCCTCGAACGTGGCGCGGATCATGTTGTACGGGTTCGACGTACCGACCGACTTGGTCACCACGTCGGCAACACCGAGCGACTCGAAGATCGCGCGCATCGGGCCGCCCGCGATGATGCCGGTGCCCTGCGGCGCCGAACGGACGGTGACGCGGCCGGCACCGAAGTGACCGTTCACGTCATGGTGCAGCGTGCGGCCTTCCTTCAGCGGCACGCGAACCATCGCCTTCTTGGCAGCGGCAGTCGCCTTGGAGATCGCCTCCGGCACTTCGCGCGCCTTGCCGTGACCAAAGCCGACCCGGCCCTTGCCGTCGCCGACGACCACGAGTGCTGCGAAGCCGAAGCGCTTGCCGCCCTTCACCGTCTTCGACACGCGGTTGATGTGAACGAGCTTCTCGATCAGCTCCTCACCGCCGTCGTCACGGTTGCGGTCGTCACGACGGCCGCGATTGCCGTCACGGCCACCACGGTTGCCGCCCGGGCCACCACGGCCACGACCGCCACCCGGGCCGCCGCGACCGCGACCACCACCGCCGCCACCGGCGTAACCGCCGCTCTGCGGCGCGTCGTTGGTGGCGGGAGCTGCGTCCTGCTGCACCGCTTCGGGCGCGTTGTTTTCGTCAGCCATGTCTTAGAACTCCAGTCCGGCTTCGCGCGCAGCTTCCGCCAGCGCCTTCACCCGTCCGTGAAAGAGGAAGCCGCCACGGTCGAACACGACCTGCGTGACGCCGGCAGCTTTGGCCGCCTCGGCGATGCGCTTGCCAACGGCGCTGGCGGCATCGACGTTCGACGTCGCACCCTCGTGGCCCTGGAGCGTCGACGCGGCAGCGACCGTGCGGCCCTGTGCGTCGTCGATCACCTGAGCGTAGATGTGCTTGCCCGAGCGATGCACGGACAGGCGCGGACGGCCACCGCTGCGCGCACGAAGCGCCGTACGGTTGCGGCGACGCCGCTTCTCGAAAAGCGAAAGGCCCTTGGTCACTTCTTCTTTCCTTCCTTACGGAAGATGAACTCGCCGTCGTACTTGATGCCCTTGCCCTTGTACGGCTCGGGCTTGCGCCAGCGGCGGATCTCGGCGGCCAGCTGGCCAACCTTCTGCTTGTCTGCACCCGAGATTTCGACCGTGGTCTGATCCGGAGTCTTCACCTCGATGCCTTCCGGCACGTCGATGTCGACATCATGGCTGTAGCCGAGCTGCAGCTTGAGCTTGCGGCCCTGCGCAGCGGCGCGATAGCCGACGCCGGTGATCAGCAGCTTCTTGGTGAAACCATCGGTCACGCCCGTGACCAGGTTCTGCACCATCGTACGCTGCATGCCCCAGAAGGCGCGTGCCTGCTTGGAGTCGTTGGCCGGCTGCACCGAAATGCCACCGTCCTCCACCGTGTACTTGATCTCATCGCGCAGCGTCAGGCCGAGGGTGCCCTTGGGGCCCTTCACGGTCATCTGCTTGCCTTCGATCGTGGCGGTCACACCGGCCGGAACCGTGACTGCCTTCTTGCCGATGCGGCTCATCAGAACACCTCCGCCAGCACTTCGCCGCCGACGTTTTGCTCGCGCGCCTCGGCATCCGAGAGCACGCCGCGCGGCGTCGAGACGATCGTGATGCCAAGGCCGTTCATCACACGCGGCAGGCTCTGCGAGCCGCTGTAGATACGACGACCAGGCTTCGAGACGCGGGCGACATGCTTGATCGCCGGCTGGCCCTCGAAATACTTGAGCTCGATACGGACGCCCTTCACGGGGCCCATATCTTCCTCGCTATAGCCACGGATGTAGCCTTCGCGCTGAAGCACGTCGAGCACGCGGGTCCGCAGCTTCGACGCCGGCGACACGACGCTGTCCTTGCGTGCGCGCTGGCCGTTGCGGATGCGGGTGAGCAGGTCACCCAGGGGATCGGTCACTGCCATCTTGGTGGCCTTACCAGCTCGACTTAGTCAGACCGGGGATCAGGCCCTTATTGGCCAGATCGCGCAGCATCCCGCGGGCAAGACGGAACTTGCGATAGTAAGCGCGCGGCCGGCCGGTGATCTCGCAGCGATTGCGGACGCGGGTCGGGTTCGAATTGCGCGGAAGTTCGGCCATCTTGAGGCGCACGATGAGACGCTCGGTCTCGTCGAGCGACTTGTCG
>CAYMIU010000010.1:97972-102308 GCA_964390515.1 uncultured Stakelama sp. | reverse complement strand
ATCTCGACGTGCCGCGCGGCTGGCTCGCCCGGCGCCGCGCGCGCCGCGCCGGTGATGGCGTTTTCGACGATAGCGACGAGGACGAGGTTCCGCTCGATCTCGGCGGCAAGCAGGTGCAGCCGCGCGCGGTGGCGCAGCCGGACAATCGCCCCGCGCCGGTGATCAACGATCGCACCACCGCCCCCGCGATCGCCGCCAAGCCGCAGCAGCCGCGGCAGACCAGCCTCGATCTGCGCGACGATTATCGCCTGCCGACGCTCGACATGCTGACGCCGGCCCCGCCGACGCCCCCCGGCACGATCGACAAGACCGCGCTGGAACGCAACGCGCGCCTGCTCGAGACGGTGCTCGACGACTTCAACGTCAAGGGCTCGATCGTCGAGGTCCGCCCCGGTCCTGTGGTGACGATGTACGAGCTCGATCCCGCGCCCGGCATCAAGGCGACGCGCGTGATAAGCCTCGCTGACGATATCGCCCGAAACATGAGCGCGATTTCCGCCCGTGTCGCGACCATCCCCGGCCGCACCGTCATCGGCATCGAGCTTCCCAACGCGAAGCGCGAAACGGTGTCGCTGCACGAACTGATCGGCAGCCAGGCGTTCGAGGATCAGAACGCCTCGCTCCCCGTCATCCTGGGCAAGAACATCGCCGGCGATCCGGTGATCGCCGATCTCGCGCCGATGCCGCACCTGCTGGTCGCCGGCACCACCGGCTCGGGCAAGTCGGTCGGCCTGAACGCCATGATCCTGTCGCTGCTCTATCGGCTCACCCCCGATCAGTGCCGCATGATCATGATCGATCCCAAGATGCTCGAACTGTCGATGTACGACGACATTCCGCATCTCCTCTCCCCCGTCGTCACCGATCCGGCGAAGGCGGTCCGCGCATTGAAATGGGCGGTGGAGCAGATGGAGGATCGCTATCGCCAGATGTCCTCGCTCGGCGTGCGCAGCCTCGGCGGCTTCAACGAAAAGGTGCGCGCGGCCAAGGCCAAGGGCGCGCCGTTGGGGCGCAAGGTCCAGTCCGGCTGGGACGAGAATGGCCGCCCGGTCTATGAGGAGGAACAGCTCGATTATCAGGTGCTGCCGCAGATCGTCGTGATCGTCGACGAGCTTGCCGACCTGATGATGACGGCGGGCAAGGAAGTCGAATTCCTCATCCAGCGCCTTGCGCAAAAGGCCCGCGCCGCCGGCATCCACCTCATCATGGCGACGCAGCGCCCCTCGGTCGACGTCATCACCGGCGTCATCAAGGCGAACCTGCCGACCCGCATCAGCTTCCACGTCACGTCGAAGATCGATTCGCGCACCATCCTGGGCGAGCAGGGCGCCGAGCAGCTGCTGGGCAAGGGCGACATGCTCTACATGCCCGGCGGCAAGGGCATCGTGCGCGTCCACGGCCCCTTCGTCAGCGACGAGGAAGTACAGCGCGTCACCGATCACTGGCGCGCGCAGGGAACGCCGGATTACATCTCCTCCGTCACCGAGGAGCCCGAACAGAGCTTCGAGCTGGAAGGCGCACCGACCGGCAACGATTCGGCCGAGGACCAGCAATATCGCGCCGCGATCCAGCTTGTCTGCGGCAGCCAGAAGGCGTCCACCTCCTGGCTCCAGCGCCAGCTGCGCATCGGCTACAATTCCGCTGCCCGGCTGATCGAGCGGATGGAAAAGGACGGCATCGTCGGCCGGCCCGATCATGTCGGCCGCCGCGAAGTGCTCCGCGATACGGACGGCCAGCCGATCTGACGCGGGGCCTCGCCCTGCTGCCGGCACGAGGCTGATCGGGTGAGCGCCGTGCCGCCCGTTCACGGCAGCGCGGCAGCGAGAAAATCGTTTCGCTTGCGGCACTTCCGGGAATTTCCCTGGTTGCCGAGCGGCCGCGATCGGGCGCAGACGAACGCCATGACCGCAGCGGTATCGGGGGATGGGGGCGCGCGTTATCGAAGTGACAGGGGCGCGGCTCCTGGCACGCCGCGCCTGGCTGCGCTGGTCGCCAATCGGTCGTCGGGTGCGGTCACCCTGCTTGCGCTCTACACGCTTGGCTTCGCGTTCACGCACGCCGTCGCCGGCTGGTGGGGCGGCGCCGGCTATTATTCCTTGTGGTTCCCCGCCGCCGGGCTGCGCCTCGCGCTGCTCTGGCGCGCCGGCGCGCGGTACACGATCCCGGTCGCCATCATCGAGCTTAGCGTCAACCTCGTGGTCGGCGCCGTGGTGCTGGCACCTGGCACCTGGGCGCTTTCCCTCCTTGGCGTAGTCCGCCCTGTACTCGCCTACGGGCTGGTCGTGGCGGTCATCCGCTCGCTGGTGTCGCGCGGCGAGGCTGTCGGCTCCACCATCTACACCGCGCCGATGCCGTTCGCGCTCGCCAGCGTGCTCGCGCCGATCTGCGCCGCGCTGCTGGCGCTTCCCCAGGCATTGTGGCGGCCCGACCTCACCGGCGTCGACAGCACGCGCGACGTGGTCCTGTCGCTCAGCGCCTTCGTCATCGGCGATCTGCTGGGCGTGCTGCTCCTTGCCCCGCCGCTGCTGTGGCTCGCCGACCGTATCACTGGGCGCAGCGCCGCACCGATCGTCTGGCCCTCGCCCCGCACGCTCGCGGAAGGGGCGCTGGTGCTCGGCCTCGGTATCGGCTGCAGCGCCGTGCTGTACTGGGTCGGCCTCGGTCTGCAGCCCGCGCCCGTCGTGCTGACGATCGCGTGGGTCGGCCTTCGCCTCGGCCGGGTCGGGGCCTGGGCGGCGTTGTTCGTCGTCGCCGCGGGGGCGCTTCCGTTCACTGCCGCCACCACTGGCACGGCGGAGCGGCTCGAGCATCACCTCGGCCTCGCGACCATCGCGGTGACCGGCTACCTCGCCGGCAGCTTCGCCGATGCGCAGGCCGTCGCCCGTGCCGATCTGCAGCGCCGGGACCGGCTGCTGTTCCAGGCCGAGCGGCTGAAGACATTGCGCGCCATGTCGGTCGCGGTCATCCACGAAATCTCGCAGCCGCTCTCCACCCTGTCGATCGAGGCGAACCACCTGCGCGATCTCACTGCCGACGCGGATCCGGAGGTGGCGCAGGCAGCCGCGCTGATCCATGCCAAGGCCACCAACCTCTCCGATCTCGTCCGTCGGCTGCGCCGCTACGGCGGGCGCGCGGTGGACGAACCGACGCCGCTGCCGCTGCAGACGCTGATCGAAAGCGTCGTCGAACTGGCGCGTACCGAGATGCGCAATGCCCACGTCACGCTCGCCGCCGAGCCGGTCGATCCCGCCCCGCTCATCATCGGGCAGGAGGTCGAACTCGCCCAGGCGGTGATGAACCTCGTGCGCAACGCCGCGCAGGCCTGCGGCGCCGGTGGCACGGTCACGCTCGTTGCAGGGCCACATGACGGCAGCGCCCGCATCATCGTCAGCAACCTCTTCGACGGTCGTCGTCAGCCCCCGGCGGGCATGGGCGTCGGCACGCTGATCGCCCGCACCATCGTCGAGGCGCACGGCGGCACGCTCACCCGCACCACGGATCGCGACGGCACGGTCCGCGCCACCATCACCCTCCCCCTAGCCGGAGAACCTGCATGAACGACGATCGCCGGGTGTTTGTCGTCGACGACGATCGCGATCTCGGCGCCAGCGTCGCGCGGCTGTTGCAGCGCCACGGCTTCGAGGCGCAGGCCTTCCTCGATCCCGCCGCGCTTCTCGAACTCGATCCGCACACCTTTGCGCATTGCGTGGTGACGGACATCATGATGGGCGATCTCGACGGCTTCGCCTTCGCCGATCGCCTGCGACAGCGGGATCCCACCGTCGCGATCGTGTTCATGACTGCCTGGCCGACCACCGCCAACGCGGTCGATTCCGTGCGCCGCTATGGCGGGCTCGACTATCTGGAAAAGCCGCTCGACGAGGAACGCCTGATCGCCGCCGTTGCCGAAGGCATCGCCTGGAGCAGCACGCGCCGCGCGCTCCTCGCGCGCACGGCGGCACTCACGCCCCGCGAACGACAGGTCTTCGACCTCCTCGTTCAGGGCCACCCGAACAAGGTCGTGGCCGATCGCCTCGGCCTGTCCCCCAAGACCGTCGAAGACCACCGCGCCGCCGTGCTCGCCAAGACCGGCGCGAACGGCCTCGCTCAACTGATTGCCCTTGCACAATGACCAAGAAAACCGTCGCAACGCCAACTCAGGCTCATCCCATGGAAGACATGCTCGTCGAACTGGCGATCCTCGGCGTGCTCGCCGAACGCACCGAGATCTACCCCTCCAGCCTCGTAGGCGAGCTTCGCCGCCGCGCGCCGCTGCTGCCCGCCGTGCGCGTTCGCCCGGTGCTGGAGCGGCTGTGGCAGGAACGCCGCGTCGCCC
>CAYMIU010000010.1:0-97962 GCA_964390515.1 uncultured Stakelama sp. | reverse complement strand
TCGCCCGCCTGTGGCATCGCTATCTGCTGCCCGATCGCGTGCCGGCGGTGCGCAGCCAGTGGCTGGAGATGATCGATCGCCGCCGCCTCGATCTGGAGGAGCTGGAGGATGTGAGCGACGGCTATTCCAGCGGCCGCGCGATCATCACCGCCTGGGACGGCTGGCGGATGGGGTCGGCGGACGCCTGATCGGCTGGGTCGTTCCGGTCAGACTGGGCCGGTGAGACTGGGCCGGTCACACGTGGCCGATTACACCAGGCCAGCGACACTGCCCAGCACGATCCGCGTCAGATCCGCCTGTCCGCGCGCGCGCATCTTGGCAAAGGCGCGCTTGGAATAATTGCGCGCCGTCTCGATGGTGAGGCCAAGCGCCACTGCCGCCTCCGCAAGGCTCGCCCCGCGCGCGACCGCCGCTGCCAGCCGCGCCTCGCTCATCGCCAGTCCATATAGGTCGCGCAGCACCCCTGCCTGCGCCTCGGGATCGCCGCAGCGCTCCGCCAGGAACAGCGCCATCGCCGCCGCATCGCCGCTGCCCGCCACCAATAGCGCCACGCCGCTCGCCAGCCGCACCGCCACCGGCGCGCCCGGTGCCAGGCAGAAGGCAGCGATCAACGCGCCCGCCTCGCTGCGGCCCGGTGCCAGCCGCTCTCCGGCGCGCGCCAATGCCTCGTCGGACGTCGCGATGACGCGTCCGTCGCGCGCCAGCGTCGCGAAGTCGAGCCCGGCACGCGCCAATGCCGCCTCGCTCGCCACCTCCCTATGTCGCGCCCGCTCCAGCACGACATAGGTGCGGAGCGCGACGCCGAGATGCGGAGCCAGCGCCGCCAACAACGCGCCATCCGCCGCCGAAAAGTCCCGCCCGTTTTGCTCGACGACGATCCAGGCGCTCGTCCCATCCGGCTCGTCGGCCCGCACGACCCGGCCAGATCCTGCCTGCTCGTCCCCCCGCTCCGCCGCCGCATAGACCCGCCCGCGCCGCAATTCCGCCAGCCACGGATCCAGCTCCTCCAACACTTCCTCGCTCGCCGTGCCGTGCCGCACCACCCGGTCGCCGATCCGTGTGACGATCACCGCCGATCCCGCTCGCACGCGCTGTTGCAACCGCATCAGGAAAACGCGCCACGGCGTCGCCTCCTGCGCGCCTTCGTGCAGCGGAATCAGCAGGTCAGTCTCGTCGGAACGGGCGATCGCCATACGGCAACCTCCCATATGGGAGGTGCCATGTCACCCCTGCCGCGCCATCTTTGCCACGATCAACGGGGACATCATGACGGCGCGCTCACTCACGCACCTCGAACGGCTCGAGGCTGAATCGATCCACATCATGCGGGAGGTCGTCGCCGAGAGCGAACGGCCGGTGATGCTTTATTCGGTCGGCAAGGATTCGGCGGTGATGCTGCACCTCGCACGCAAGGCGTTCTACCCCGCCCCGCCACCCTTCCCGCTGCTGCATGTCGATACGACGTGGAAGTTCAGGGCGATGTACGAGCTGCGCGATCGCATGGCGCGCGAAAGCGGCATGGAGCTCATCGTCTACAAAAACCCGGAGGCCGAGGCGCGCGGGATCAACCCGTTCGATCACGGCCCGCTCCACACCGATATGTGGAAGACGGAAGGCTTGAAGCAGGCGCTCGATCACTATGGCTTCGACGTCGCCTTCGGCGGCGCGCGCCGCGACGAGGAAAAGAGCCGCGCCAAGGAGCGCGTCTTCTCCTTCCGCTCGGCCAACCACCGCTGGGATCCCAAGAACCAGCGCCCCGAGCTGTGGAATCTCTACAACGCCAGGAAGGCGAAGGGCGAAAGCATCCGCGTCTTCCCGATCTCCAACTGGACCGAGCTCGACATCTGGCAATATATCCAGCTGAACGACATCCCGATCGTCCCGCTCTATTTCTCGCAGCCTCGCCCGACGGTGGAGCGCGACGGCCTCCTTCTGATGGTAGACGACGATCGCTTTCCGCTCCGTGACGGCGAAGTGCCGGTCGAACGCTCGATCCGCTTCCGCACGCTCGGCTGCTACCCGCTCACCGGCGCGGTGGAGAGCGAGGCGAGCACGCTGTCCGAAGTGATCCAGGAAATGCTGCTCACCACCACCAGCGAGCGTCAGGGCCGCGCGATCGACAAGGACGCGGGCTCCGCCAGCATGGAGAAGAAGAAGCAGGAGGGATATTTCTAATGCGGTTTCCCCATCCGTTGCAGCAGGTTTTGGCCCCCGCGCTTCCTCATACCTCGCGGCAATCGGCGCCATTGTCGGGGTCGCGATGGACGCTGAACCAACTTCGGCCTGAGGGAGTGAATTGATGGCCAGCTCCGCCCAGGAATCCGTCTATCAGGTCGATGCGCTGATCGCTCAGGACATTGACGCCTATCTGGCGCGCCACCAGCACAAGTCGCTGCTGCGCTTCATCACGTGCGGCTCGGTGGACGACGGCAAGTCCACCCTGATCGGCCGGCTGCTGTACGATTCGAAGATGATCTTCGAGGATCAACTCGCCGCGCTGGAAAGCGATTCGAGGAAAGTCGGGACGCAGGGGCAGGATATCGACTTCGCCCTGCTCGTCGACGGCCTCGCCGCCGAGCGCGAACAGGGTATCACGATCGACGTCGCCTATCGCTTCTTCGCGACCGAAAAGCGCAAGTTCATCGTCGCCGACACGCCCGGCCACGAACAATATACCCGCAACATGGTCACCGGCGCCTCGACCGCCGACCTCGCCGTGATCCTGGTCGATGCGCGCAAGGGCGTGCTGACGCAGACGCGGCGCCACTCCTACCTCGCGCACCTCATCGGCATCCGCAATCTGGTGCTGGCGGTGAACAAGATGGACCTCGTCGGCTACGATCAGGGCGTGTTCGACACGATCGTCGCCGATTACCGCGCCTTCGCAGAATCGATCGGGATCAGCGATTTCACGGCGCTGCCGATCTCGGGGTTCAAGGGCGACAATATCACCGCCCCCTCTTCCAACACGCCATGGTACACCGGCCCCTCGCTGGTCGAGCATCTCGAAACCGTGCCGATCGATGCCGAGGCAGATCAGGCCAGGCCCTTCCGCTTGCCGGTGCAATGGGTGAACCGCCCCAACCTCGACTTCCGCGGCTTCGCCGGCCTCGTTTCGTCAGGGACGATCAGCCCGGGTGATCCGGTCCGCATCCTGCCGTCCGGCAAGACGACGACGGTCGCGCGCATCGTCAGCCTCGATGGCGATCTCGATCGGGCCGTCGCCGGCCAATCGGTCACGCTCACGCTCGCCGACGAAGTGGATTGTTCGCGCGGTGACGTCATCGCCGCTGCCTCGGCCCCGCCGCAAGTCGCCGACCAGTTCGAGGCGACGATCGTCTGGATGGCGGAGGACGAGATGCTCCCCGGCCGCTCCTATTGGCTGAAGCTCGGCACGCAGACGGCAACCGCGACGATCCAGGCCCCGAAATATCAGGTCAACGTCAACACGCTGGAGCAGCTCGCCGCAAAGACGCTCGATCTGAACGCCATCGGCGTCGCCAACCTGTCGACCGACAAGCCTCTGGTGTTCGAGCCATACGCCGACAACCGCTCGCTGGGCGGCTTCATCCTGATCGACAAGCTCACCAATGCCACGGTCGCGGCCGGCATGCTGCACTTCAGCCTGCGCCGCTCGCAGAACATCCACTGGCAGCCGACCGATGTCAGCCGCGACACCCATGCCGCACTCAAGAACCAGAAGCCCGTGGTCCTCTGGTTCACCGGCCTGTCGGGGGCTGGCAAGTCGACGATCGCCAATATGGTCGAGAAGAAGCTGGTGCGCATGAACCGCCACACCTTCCTCCTCGATGGCGACAATGTGCGCCACGGCCTGAACAAGGATCTCGGCTTCACCGATGCCGATCGGGTCGAGAACATCCGCCGCGTCGGCGAAGTGGCGCGGTTGATGACCGACGCTGGCCTCATCGTCATCACCGCCTTCATCTCCCCGTTCCGTGCGGAGCGCGAAATGGTGCGCCAGATGATGCAGCCCGGCGAGTTCATCGAGGTACATATCGACACCCCGCTCGCGGAGGCGGAGCGGCGCGACGTGAAAGGCCTTTATGCCAAGGCGCGCAGCGGCCAGCTGGCGAACTTCACCGGCATCGACAGCCCGTACGAGCCGCCCGAGGATCCCGAGATCCGCATCGACACCACCAGCATCACGGCCGACGAGGCGGCGGAGCTGATCATCCAGAGGATCATCCCATGATCGCCAGCTTCACCGACGCCGAACTCGCCGCGCATCTCGCCGAGACGGCCGGCCGCATCCTGCTCGAGGTGCGCGAGGCAGGCGTCTTTTCGGAAAAGGCGCTCGGCAAGGCAGGCGACCAGACCGCCAACCAGTTCCTCGTCCATGCCCTGCGCGAGGCGCGGCCCGATGACGGCCTCCTCTCCGAAGAGATGAAGTGCGACGGTGAGCGGCTCGCGAAGTCGCGCGTCTGGATCGTCGATCCGGTCGACGGCACGCGCGAATATGGCGAGAAGCGCGCCGATTGGGCAGTGCATGTCGGCCTCGCGATCGATGGCGTCGCCACGATCGGCGCGGTCGCGCTGCCCGGCGCCGGCATCGTCCTGCGCTCCGATCAGCCGCATCCGGTGCCCCCACCCGCCAGCCCGCTGCGCATGCTGGTCAGCCGCACGCGCCCTGCAAGGGAAGCGGTCGCCGTCGCGGACAGGCTCGGCGCCACGCTCGTGCCGATGGGTTCGGCCGGCGCGAAGGCGATGGCGGTCGTGCGCGGGGAGGCGGATATCTACCTCCACTCCGGCGGCCAGTTCGAATGGGATTCCGCCGCGCCCGTTGCCGTGGCGGCGGCGTACGGCCTGCACTGCTCGCGCATCGACGGCAGCCCGCTCGTCTACAATCAGGAGGACGTATACCTCCCGGATCTGCTGATCTGCCCGCAAGCGCTCGCAGCAGAGGTACTGGCGCTGATTCGCGAGGTCAGCGCCAGCTGATCCGAAAAGGGCGGCTCCGCGAAGCCGCCCTTCATTTCCTTACGCCAGATGCTCGGCGAAGAAGGCAGACGTACGCTGGTCCGCCAGCTCCGCCGCTGCTGGCGAACGTCGATCGCCCATCTCGGTCGCGAAGCCGTGGTCCTCGCCCGGGTAATCGTACAGCGTCACCTTCGGGTGATCGTCCAGCCCCTCGTGCATCTTCTGCTGCGTGGCCTTGTCGACGAAGCCGTCCTCACCCGCGATATGCAGCATCACCGGCTTGGCGATGGCATGCTTCTCGCCCAGCAGGCCGTCGATTCCGACGCCGTAATAGCCGACCGACGCGTCGATATCCGTGCGGCACGCAGTCATGAAGGCCAGCCGCCCGCCGAGGCAATAGCCCACCGCGCCCACCTTGCCTGATCCGCCCAGCAACTCGCGCGCCTTGTGGATCGTCGCCTCGATGTCGCGGATGCCGCCGTCCTGGTCGAATTCGCCGAACAGGCTGAGCCCCTTCTGCATCTCCTCCGGCACATCGGGATTGAGCTCGATGCCCGGCGCGATCTTCCAGAACAGGTCGGGCGCGATTGCGAGATAGCCCTCGGCGGCCAGCCGGTCGCACTTCTGGCGGATGCCGGCGTTCACCCCGAAGATCTCCTGGATCACGATGATTGCCGCGGTCGGCGTTCCCTCGGGCCTGGCGCAATAGGCCTTGAAGCTGCCTTCGCCCTTCAGCGTGGCGACGTCGATCATCTCACCCATGTCATCTCCCTTTCGCTGCCCGCCGCGCCGGCGCCGCGAGGTTGCGGCGCCACCCATCCAACGGGCATAGACAGTGCCGGGTGACGCTATCGTCCCCCGCCGCACGGCTCAAGGGAGGCCAGGGATGAAGGTCACGATCGAGGTCGAGTGCACGCCGGAAGAGGCACGCCGCGTGATGGGCCTGCCCGATCTCACGCCGCTGCATGATCGCTACGTCGCGATGATGCAGGATGCGATGCAGGGCGCCACGATGAAGCCTGAAATGATGGAGGGTATGTTGAACAGCTTCGCACCGATGGGTGAAGCGGGCGCTGCCTTCTGGCGCCGCCTGTTCGAGGCGGGAACGAAGCCGGGCGGTTGATGGACACGATCTTTGCGGTCTCGAGCGGGCGCCCGCCCGCTGCAATCGCCGTCCTGCGCATCAGTGGCCCGCACGCCATGGCCGCTGCAACCTCCCTCGCCGCCACGCTCCCCCCGCCGCGTCGCGCCGGCCTTCGGCATCTACGCGCGTCGGATGGCGCGCTGATCGACCAGGCTCTGGTCCTCACCTTCCCCGGCCCCGCCACCGCTACAGGCGAGGATCTGGTCGAGCTTCACCTCCACGGCGGCCGTGCCGTCGTGGCGGCAGCCGAGAAGGCGCTCGGCGCCATTCCCGGCCTCCGCCCCGCGCTTCCCGGCGAGTTCACCCGTCGCGCGCTCGCCAACGCCCGCATCGATCTCATCCAGGCGCAAGGCATCGCAGACCTTCTTGAAGCGGAAACCGAGCAGCAGCATCGGCTCGCGATCGAGAGCAGCGAAGGCAAGGTCAGCCAGCTCGTTCATGGCTGGATGGCCGAGCTCTCCCGCCTCGCCGCACTGGTCGAGGCCGCGATCGACTTCGACGATGAAGACGATGTCAGCGATGCCGATAACGAACAGCTCGATCGCGATACGGAGATCCTTCGCGCGCAGCTTTCCGCCGTCCTCGCCCGCCCCTCGGTCGAGCGGTACCGCGAAGGGATCCGCATCGTGCTGGTGGGCCCGACCAATGCAGGCAAGTCGTCGCTGTTCAACGCACTGCTCGGCCGCGACGCCGCGATCGTCTCCCCCATCGCTGGCACCACGCGGGACAGGGTGGAGGCAAGTGTCACCCGCCGGGGCCAGGTTTACACGCTGGTCGATACCGCCGGTGTCCGCGACGACAGCGCCGATCCGATCGAGCGGATCGGGATCGACCGCGCTCTCCAGGCCCGCGCCGCTGCCGATGTGGTTCTCGACCTCGGTGAGAACGCCGCTGCGGACGCCCGCGCCATCGCAGTCCATGCGCGCGCGGACGCGCGAAGTGATGCTCCCCGCGCTGCTTCGGTCATCACCTCGTGCAACGACCTCGCGTCGATCGACCATCTGTGGGACGCGATCGAAAGCCGCGCGAATGCCATCCTCGTCCTCGACGGCGCCCCCACCTTCCACCGCTTCCAGCAGGACCAGATCCGCATCGCCGCCACCGCACTCGGGGCATCGCTCGCCTCTCAGGACTTGTTGTTGCGCGCTGAAGAGCTACGTACCGCCTCACGCGCACTCGCCTCCTTGCTTGGCATGGATGCGACCGAGGCGATGCTCGACGCGCTCTTCTCCCGCTTCTGTGTCGGAAAGTGATTGTTTCACGTGGAACAGATGTTCGACGTTATCGTGATCGGCGGCGGACACGCCGGAACTGAGGCGGCTGCGGCCGCGGCGAGGCGAGGCGCGCGCGTGGCGCTCGTCAGCCATGATCCGCAGAAGATCGGTGCCATGTCGTGCAATCCGTCGATCGGCGGACTGGGCAAAGGCCACCTCGTGCGAGAGGTCGACGCTTATGACGGGCTGATGGGCCGCGCCGCAGATGCCGCCGCTATCCACCATCGGATGCTCAACCGAAGCAAGGGCCTGGCCGTGCAAGGCCCGCGCATTCAAGCTGACCGCACACTCTACGCGGCGGCGATCCGCCAGATGCTCGCGGGCTATTCCAACATCACGATCGTCGCTGGCGAGGCTATCGCGCTGCGCCTCGATGGCGACCGGCTTGCGGGTGTCGAACTTCGCTCCGGCGAGACGCTCGGCGCCCCGGCCGTCGTTCTCGCCACCGGTACGTTCCTCGGCGGCCGCCTATTCCGCGGCGAGGAGCAGGAGGAAGGCGGCCGGGTCAACGAGGCCGCTGCCCTCCCCCTTGCCCGCCAGCTTCGCGATCTCGCGCTGCCGATGGGTCGGCTGAAGACCGGCACACCGCCGCGCCTGGACGGCCGAACGATCGACTGGGCACAGCTCGAGCCACAGCCGTCGGATCCTGACGACTGGACCATGTCGCCAATGACGGCGACGCGCGTTCTGCCGCAACTCGCCTGTGCGATCACCCGCACGACCAGCGAGGCGCACGGCATCATTGCCGCGAACCTTCACCGCTCGCCGCTGCAGACCGGCGCGATCGAAGGGCTCGGGCCGCGCTACTGCCCGTCGATCGAGGACAAGATCCGCCGTTTCGGGGATCGCGACGGCCACCAGATCTTCCTCGAACCGGAAGGACTGAACGATGCCACCATCTACCCGAACGGCATCTCCACCTCCCTCCCCGCCGATGTGCAGGAGGCGTTCATTCGCGCCGTCCCCGGTCTTGAGCACTGCCGCATCACGATGCACGGCTATGCCGTCGAATATGATCACATCGATCCCCGCGCCCTCGACGCGACCTTGGGCCTCAGCGCCATTCCCGGCCTGTACCTCGCCGGCCAGATCAACGGCACGACCGGCTATGAAGAAGCCGCCGCCCAAGGCCTCGTCGCCGGCGCCAACGCCGTCGCCTTCGCGCGCGATCTCGCCCCCCTGCTCCCGGATCGCAGCGCCAGCTACATCGGCGTGATGATCGATGATCTCGTGCTGCAGGGGATCAGCGAGCCCTATCGCATGCTCACCGCGCGTGCCGAATATCGCCTCGCCCTTCGTGCCGACAACGCAGAAACGCGCCTGTCGGATCACGCCGCCAGCCTCGAACTCCTGACGCCCGAGCGGCAGGGCCATGTCGACCGTCGCATGGCGCAACGGGCGACACTGCGCGCGGGCGGCGATCAG
Source organism: uncultured Stakelama sp. (assembly GCA_964390515.1). Classification (GTDB taxonomy): domain Bacteria; phylum Pseudomonadota; class Alphaproteobacteria; order Sphingomonadales; family Sphingomonadaceae; genus Sphingomonas. The sequence goes on along the minus strand of CAYMIU010000010.1, from coordinate 89,181 downwards.
GCCGGCGTGGATGCCGATCTCATCCGCGAGCATGAAGAGGACGTTCGCTACGCCCCGTATCTCGCGCGCCAGGCAGCCGAGATCGCGCGGATGAAGCACGATGATCGCGTCGTCATCGCATCGGGGCCCACGCTCGATTCCATTGCCGGCCTCTCCAATGAAATGCGCGAGCGGCTCCGCGCCGCGGGGCCGCGCACGCTCGGCGAGGCATCTCGCGTCCGCGGCGTGACCCCGGCCGCCCTTACTGCTCTATGGTTACACGCGAAGGCGAAACGATGAACGAGGAACAGGCGCGCGAGGCAACGCGCGCGATCGTCGGTGATGCGGCACTCGAACGGATCGAACGCTTCCTGACCCGCGTCCGCGAAGAAGCGGATCGCCAGAACCTCGTGTCCCGGCCGACGCTCGACTCGCTGTGGCACCGCCACGCGCTCGATTCCGCCCAGCTCATCCCGCTCGCGCCTGAATCAGGCCTGTGGGTCGATGTCGGTACCGGCGCCGGCTTCCCCGGCGTCATCGTCGCACTTGCCACCGATCACCCGATCGTCCTGGTCGAGCCGCGCCGCATGCGAGCGGACTTCCTTCGCAGCGTGCTCGAAGCGGAGCAGATCACCGATCGGGTAACGGTTCACCAGTCGAAGGTGGAGCGCCTCAGCGGTATCACCGCCCGGATCATCTCCGCGCGCGCCGTTGCCGCACTCTTCGATCTGCTCGGCGGGACCGCGAACATCGCCGATCGCGACACAGTCTACTTGCTCCCCAAGGGACAATCCGCCACGACGGAAGTCGACGACGCGCGCCGACGCTTTGATGGATTGTTCCACGTGGAACAAAGCCTCACCGATCCAGCCTCCGGTATCGTCGTCGCAAAAGGGGTAAAGCGGCGATGATTCGGATTGCGGTGGCCAATCAGAAGGGCGGAGTCGGCAAGACCACGTCGGCGATCAACCTCGCGACTGCGCTCGCCGCCACCGGCAAGCGCGTGCTGCTGATCGATCTCGATCCGCAGGGCAACGCCTCCACCGGCCTCGGCATCTCCCATGCGCAGCGCGCCTCATCCAGCTATCACGTCCTCGTCGATCAGGTGCCGATCGAGGAAGGCGTCGTCGCCACCAGCGTCCCGCGGCTCGACGTCCTCCCCGCCACGCCGGACTTGTCCGGTGCGGAGATCGAACTGGTCGAACTCGATCAGCGCACCCATCGCCTCCACCGCGCGCTCGATGCTGCCCCGCCGCGCTGGGACATCGCGCTGATCGATTGCCCGCCGTCGCTCGGCCTCCTCACCATCAACGCGATGGTCGCGGCGGATTCGCTTCTGGTGCCGCTGCAATGCGAGTTCTTCGCCCTTGAGGGCCTGAGTCAGCTGCTCACCACGGTCGAGCGGATCCGCGCGCGCTTCAATCCGTCGCTCGCGATCATCGGCGTCGCGCTCACCATGTACGATCGCCGCAATCGGCTGACGGAACAGGTCTCCGCCGATGTCCGCGCCGTGCTCGGCAAGGTCGTGTTCGACACCGTCATCCCGCGCAACGTGCGCCTGTCCGAAGCGCCAAGCCACGGCCTTCCGGCGCTGATCTACGATCACCGCTGCAGCGGGTCGCAGGCCTATATCGCGCTCGCCCGCGAGCTCATCGCGCGCTTGCCGCACAGCAATGAGGTTGCCGCATGAGCGATGCCAACAAGCGCCCCCGCGGTGGTCTCGGCCGCGGCCTGAACGCGCTGCTCGGCGATATCGCGCGCGATGATGCGCCGATCGATTCCAGCCGCGCCCAGTCCGCCGGCGTCCGGCTGATCCCGGTCAGCGCGATCGCGCCGCATCCCGAGCAGCCGCGGCGCCATTTCGACGAGGATGCGCTGAATGAGCTCGCCGCCTCGATCGCCGAGCGGGGCATCATCCAGCCGATCGTCGTCCGCCCGCACGGCCATGATTACCAGATCGTCGCCGGCGAGCGCCGCTGGCGCGCGGCCCAGCGCGCACGGCTGCACGAAGTCCCGGTCGTCGTGCGCGAATATAGCGACGCCGAAACGCTTCAGATCGCGCTCGTCGAGAACATTCAGCGCCAGGATCTGAACGCGATCGAAGAGGCGGAAGCGTACAGCCGCCTGCTCGACGAGTTCGGCCATACCCAGGAAGTGTTGGCGAAGACGGTCCACAAGTCGCGCAGCCACGTCGCCAACCTGCTTCGCCTGCTCGATCTGCCCAAGACGGTGCAGGGCCGCGTCATCGACGGCACGCTCAGCATGGGCCACGCCCGCGCGATCATCGGCGCCCCCGATCCCGAGGCGCTGGCCGATCAGGTGGTAAGCAAGGGACTCTCGGTACGCCAGACCGAGAAGCTCGCGCAAAGCGCGAAGCCAGCCTCGCGCCGGCACAACAGCCGCACCCAGGAACGCGCCGGCGCGGAAGGCGACGCTGACGTTGCCGCACTCGAACGTCAGCTCGGGGACCTGCTCGGGCTCAAGGTCCGCATCAGCTATGGCGCCAACGGCGGCTCGCTGACCCTCGATTATTCCACGCTCGATCAGCTCGACATGATCTGCCAGCGGCTGAGTGGCGAGCCCATCTAGCGCCATTCACGCGCATCATGCGGCCATCGCCTACCGTCACGCCCCACCCGGTGCCATGTCTCCGCCAGGTAAAGCCGCGCGGGGCCCGCTGATGCCCGACCAAACATCCCACCGCCCGCTCCTCCGGGCGGCATTTGCGGGCGCACTGGTCGCCGGCTCGCCCTTCCTCCCGGTCACCCTGATCCTCGCCGCAGGAAGCCTCCCCCGCGCCTTCAGGAGCGTTTCGGAGGCGCTGCTGCTCCTCCCCTTCGCCCTCCTGCCGCTGCTGGTCACCTTCCCCATCGTGCTGGCGGTGAGCGTCACCATCGGCCTCCCGCTCACCCGCCTGCTCCGCGAGCATGATTGCGAAAGTCTCCTGACCTACGCCACCGCGGGCGCCGCGACAGGCGGCATCATCGCCGCGGTCGCGGTGACGCTGCTCCAGATCCATGACGGCTATTGGCTGATGATCCCCGCCACCCTCAGCGGCGCGGTGACGGCGACGCTCTGGTGGCGCCACCGCAGGCAAGTCGCGGCCTAGCGGCTCAGCTGCGCAGCCGGACGACCAGCGACAGCATCGCCTGGCTCGCCAGCACGTCGCCGGCCGTGGCGCTGGCCATCACCGATCGCTCGGCGCGCCGCACCTCACCCAGCGCCCGTGCCAGCGCCTCGGGAGACCAGCGGCGCAGCGCCGCACCCGTGGCGGCCTCTTCCTTCCAGAACACGCGGTGGCGCTTCATCACGCCGGCGACATCGCCGCCGGCCAGCACCTCGCCCTTCATCTCGGCCAGCGACGCGAGCCGCCGCGCCAGCGCGCGCAGCCAGGGGATCGGGGAGACGCCCGCCTCGTCCATCCGTCGCAATGCCTCGCCAAGCGCCGCGGGCTTCGCGGCGATCACGCCCTCGATCACGTCGCTCATCTCGGTCTCGCCAAGATCCGCGCCGATCGCGTCCAGCGCGTCGTCCTCGCACGCCGCCGGCCGCTCCGGCGACGCGTCGAGATACAGCGCCAGCTTCTCGATCTCGCGCAACATCACCGCGCGGTCTCCGCCGCCCGCCTGCGCCAGCCGCCGCGCGACCCCGCCGCCCAGCCGCAGGCCCAGGTCGCGCGCGATCTGCCCCGCCACCGCTTCCAGCTGCCCGGCGTCGGGCACGTAGCAGGCAAGCGCCATCGCCGCGGGTGAATCGAGCGCCAGCTTCGCCAGCTTCGACGTGGCCTTCAGCGATGGCGCGATCATCACCACCGGATTGCCCGCGCGCTCCGCTTCCAGCAGCGCGGTGGTCGCCGCCAGGCTCTCTTCCCCCGCCCCCGTCACCCGCACGTGCCGCGCCGTGCCGAACAGCGACATCGCCGCTGCCTCGTCCGCCAGACGTGCCGGGTCGCCGCGCAGCGCCGCACCGTCGAGATCGATCCGCTCCGCCTCCGGCCCCATGGCACGCGCCAGCCGCTCCGCCAGCGCCATCGCGCCGGCCTCGTCGGGCCCGAACATCAGGTAGAGCCGGATATCGGCGGGCGGCTTGTCCAGCGCCGCCTTCATGCGTGCTTCGGTCGCCTTCACGGCGCGACGCTCATTGTGCCGGCGGGTTCTGCCGCATCTCGACGGCGACGCGGGTCACGATCTGGTCGGCGACGATCACCACCAGCCGCTCCAGCGCGGTCGATTCCGCCGCGATCGTCGCATATTCCGATCCGACCACGTCGATCCCCGCGTCCGAGCCCGCGGTGGCGTCGAGCAGCACTTCGTCCTTGCCCACTTCGACCAGCTGATAGCGCGCACGCAGCGTTCGCCGCTCGCGCGCTACCGAATCGTCGCGCCGGATGGCGAGGCCGGTGATCTGGTCATCCAGCTTTATCTGCAGGCGATAGCGCGCCGCGCCCGCGGCGGGCGGCGGGCCCAACCGGTCGCGCAGCGCATTGTTGACCAGCCAGCCAGCCTTGCCCTCGATCGGCGCGATCTCGACTTCGCTCAGCCCGCGCGCCACCTGCCCTGAGCTGCCACCGCTATACAGCGGCTGAAGTCCGCACGCTCCCAGCGTCATCACTGCCGGCAGCAGCGCGATCAAGGCCAGGTGCCGCTTCATGCGACGATGTTCACCAGTCGGTCGGGCACGACGATCACCTTCTTCGGGGCCTTGCCTTCCAGCGCGCGGATCACCTTCTCGGATGCCATGGCTTGCGCCTCGGCAGCGTCCTTGGCGGTCCCCTTGGGCATCACCAGCGTATCACGCAGCTTGCCGTTCACCTGCACCGCGACGGTCACTTCGTCGTCGACCAGCATCGCCGGGTCCACCGCGGGCCACGCCGCATCGGCAATCAACCCCTCATGGCCCTGCGCCGCCCAGGCTTCCTCGGCGAGATGCGGCACCATCGGCGCGACGATGCGCAGCAGCGTGCCGAGCGCCGCCGTGCGGTCGGCCGACGGCTTCGCCTTCTCCACCGCGTTCGCCAGCGTGTAGATCAGCGCCACCGCCTTGTTGAACTGCAGGCCCTCGATCGCTTCGGCCACGCCCTTGACGGTGCGATGCGCCACCTTGCGTAAGCCAATGTCCTCGCCCTCAACGCTGCCGCTCACGTCGCCCACCAAGCGCCACAGCCGCTGGATGAAGCGCCACGCACCCTCGATGCCGTTCTCGCTCCACTCCAGATCGCGCTCGGGCGGGGAGTCGGACAGCATGAACCAGCGCACTGCGTCCGCGCCGTACTGATCCACGATCGGCTCCGGATCGACCGTGTTCTTCTTCGATTTGGACATCTTCTCGACGCGGCCCACCGTCACCGGCTGGCCGGTCGCCGTCTCGATGCCTTCCTCGATCTCGCCGGGCGACAGCCAGCGGCCATCGCTCGACTTGTAGGTCTCGTGAGTCACCATGCCCTGGGTGAACAGGCCGGCAAACGGCTCCGCCACGTCGATCATGCCGATGTGCTGCAGCGCGCGCGTCCAGAAGCGGGCATAGAGCAGGTGGAGGATCGCATGCTCCACGCCGCCGATATACTGCCCCACCGGCAGCCACTGCTCGGCCACCGCCTTGTCGAATGGCTTGTCGTCCGGCTGGCTGGCGAAGCGTATGAAATACCAGGAAGAATCGGCGAACGTGTCGAGCGTGTCGGTCTCGCGAACCGCCGGCTTCCCGCAAGACGGGCAATCGACATGCTTCCACGTCGGGTGCCGGTCCAGCGGATTGCCCGGCGTCGCGAAGCTCACGTCCTCGGGCAGTTTCACCGGCAGCTGGTCCGCCGGCACCGGCACCGCGCCGCAGCCCTCGCAATGGATGATCGGGATCGGCGTGCCCCAGTAACGCTGGCGGCTGACGCCCCAGTCGCGCAGGCGAAACACCGTCGTCCCCTCGCCCCAGCCGCCGGCCTCGGCGCGGGTGATCACCTCGCGCTTCGCATCCTCCACGTCCATGCCGTCGAGGAAGTGCGAATTCACCAGCGTGCCCGGCCCGGTATAGGCCTCCGCCTCGTGGAACTCGGGCGCATCCTTTGTGCCCTCGGACACGACACGGCGGATCGGCAGCTTGTACTTGGTGGCGAATTCGAAGTCGCGCTGGTCGTGCGCCGGCACGCCGAACACCGCGCCGACGCCATAATCCATCAGCACGAAGTTCGCGATATAGACCGGCAGCTGCAGCGACGGATCGAACGGATGCGCCGCCTTCAGCCCGGTGTCGAAGCCAAGCTTCTCCTGCGTCTCCAGTTCGGCTGCGGTGGTGCCGCCGCGGCGGCATTCCTCGATGAACGCCTGCGCCGCCGGATCGTCCGCCGCGACGCGCTGCGCCAGCGGGTGATCCGCCGCCACCGCGACGAAGCTCGCGCCGAAGATCGTGTCGGGCCGCGTCGTATAGACTTCGACCACGCCCTCGTTCGTGCCGGCCGCATCGTTCAGCGCGAAGCGGAACGTCAGGCCCTGGCTCTTCCCGATCCAGTTCTCCTGCATCAGGCGAACCTTGTCGGGCCAGTCCTTCAACTCGCCGAGCCCCGCCAGCAGGTCCTCGGCAAAGGCGGTGATCTTCAGGAACCACTGGTTCAGCTTGCGCTTCTCGACCAGCGCGCCGGAACGCCAGCCGCGCCCGTCGATCACCTGCTCGTTGGCCAGCACGGTCATGTCGACCGGGTCCCAGTTCACCGCGCTTTCGCGGCGATAGACCAGGCCGGCCTCGTAGAATTTCAGGAACAGCGCCTGCTCATGCCCGTAATATTCCGGGTCGCAGGTGGCGAATTCGCGCGTCCAGTCCAGCGCGAAGCCAAGCCGCTTCAGCTGCGCCTTCATCGTGGCGATATTGTCCCGCGTCCACCCGCCGGGGTGGACGCCCTTCTCCATCGCCGCATTCTCGGCCGGCATGCCGAATGCGTCCCATCCCATCGGATGGAGCACTTCCATGCCGTTCATGCGCCGGAACCGGGCGAGCACGTCGCCCATGGTGTAATTGCGCACATGGCCCATGTGGATGCGCCCCGAGGGATAGGGGAACATCTCGAGCACGTAGCTCTTGGGCTTGTTCGAATGATCGTCGGCGGCGAAGGTCCGGCGCTCGTCCCACACCCGCTGCCAGCGGGCGTCGGCAGAGAGCGCGTTGAAGCGCTGGCTCATGGTGGGGCTCAGCTACCCGCCATGGAGGCGCGGCGCAGGTCGCGCGCACGGGTCAGGATGATGTCCTCCAGCTTCTGCGTGGTGGCGGCCGCCACCGGCGCGCTCACCCACTGGCCGCCCTGGTTCACCTCGCGCAGCGCGGCGACACGCACCGCATCGGCGCGCAGGTCCTGGTCCAGGATCGATACGGTCACCTTCATCCGCTCGGTCGGCGTCTGCGGATTCACATACCAGTCGGTCACGACGACGCCGCCGTTCGAATCGGTCTGCAGCAGCGGCATGAAGCTCAACGTGTCGAGCGTCGCCCGCCACAGATAGCTGTTCACCCCGATCGTCGTGATGCGGGATGCGGCCAGATCGGCCTTCGGTCTATCCTTGCCGCCGCCGCAGCTGGCGACGGCAAGAGCGGCGCAGGCGACCAGCGCGAAACGCAACGGGCGGAACATTGGCATCGTCCTGATGGAAAACAGTCAGCCAAGCTCTACATAGGCCTTCTGATGACGGCAAGTTCGCCCGTGTGGCCAATGCGACGCATCGGCAGGTGCTCCGAACCGGGGCCGGGCAGGGCCACATTGCGGCCAGATTGTGGAAACCGTGCAACACTCTCCGGCAAATCGCCGTGCATGCATGGCGATCGGTGAACGAATCGTGTTAGCTGCGTTTGGCAGGGGTTGGAGGGATTCGTGTTCGAACGTCGAGCGCTTCTAGGTGGAATGATCGTGGCGGTTGCCGCGGCGACCGCCGTTGCGCCTGCGTTTGGCGCTGCCGAGGTCGATCGCCAGGTGGTGAAGCGCGCCGCTCCGGTGCGTCCCGCCGGCGGGTTCACGCCCTCTGCGGCCGATCCGCGTCTTGCCGCCGCCTTCGCGCGCAGCGGCCTTGGCGCCGATGGATTCCGTTTCACGCCGTCGGAAACGCGTCAGGGCAATCGCCCGGTGACGGTTGCCGTCCGCGCCCGCTCCACCCGTACGGCTGAGGATGCCGGCCGTCTCGCCTCGGTCACCGCGCCGACGGTGGGGCTGGTCCCGGTCGCCTACAATCTCGGTGTCTCGGTCGGCTGGAAGCGTTTCGCCGTCTCGGGTGACGTCGCCAAGGTGGATCTCGCCGGCGAGCCTGGCAGCCGCGAGATCGCGGACGTGTCGGTCAGCTATTCGCTGCCGCGCTTCACCGGCCGCGTGAAGGCACAGGCCGATCGCCCGCTGCCGGGCACGCCCAAGCTGGTCGAGGATGCGCCGAGCTACTCGCTCGACGTGGGCGGCTCCTATTCGCTCACCCGCAACGTCGATCTTACCGCCGGCGTCCGCTACAAGTCGGAGCGTGAGCGTCTCGCCCGCTTCGCCGATGATCGTCGCGACAGCCAGGCGGTCTATGTGGGCACCGCCTTCCGCTTCTGATGATTAGCGGGCCCCGCGCCGATCGCGCGGGTCCAGCCAGGCATCGATCGCCGCCCAGCCGTGGAAACCGTGCAGCCGCCTGAAGGCGCGCGCGTCCATGCCCCCCAGTGCGATCCGCACCATCGGCAAATTGCCCGCCAGCGCCGCCGCCCGCCGCGCGCCCAGCGACGTGGCCCCGGGATGCGACCGGGTCGCGAACACGGGCGAGACGAACGCCACGTCCGCCCCCGCCCGGCGCGCCGCCGCAGCCTCGTGTTCATCATGCACCGGCCAGGTCACAATCCCGTTCGCCCGCGCGCCATGGACGCCCATCTCGCCCCGCATCGCCGCCATGCCGGCACGTATCAGTACGAGATTGCGCACCTTCGCGATCCGCCGCAGCCGCGCGAACAGCCGCCGCCGCTCCGCCAGCGGAGTCTTGTAATGCCGGAACACCACGCCCGCGCCCCGAGGCAGCCGCCCGACGGCCCGCCACATCTCCTCCCCCATCCGCTCGTCGGTCATCAGCCACAGGGTCGGGATTGGGTGGCGGCGGCGCATCGCCGTGCCTATAGCCCAGGCGATGCAAGCCGACGACCGCCTCGCCGCCATCCGCGGCCGCATTGCCCATGCCGCCAAGCTCGCCCGCCGCGCACCCGCGGACGTGACGCTGATCGCCGTCTCCAAAACCCATGAGGCCGACGCGATCGAGCCCTTGCTCCACGCCGGCCAGCGCGATTTCGGCGAGAATCGCGTGCAGGAAGCGCTGGCGAAATGGCCCGCCCTGCGTGAGCAGTTCCCGGACACCCGCCTCCACCTCATCGGCCAGCTACAGTCGAACAAGGCGTCCGAGGCCGTCGCCTTCGCCGATGCGATCCACGCGGTCGATCGCTCCTCGCTGGTCACCGCCCTCGCCAAGGCGATGGACGCGCAGGACAAGCGCCCCACCTGCTTCCTCCAGGTGAACATCGGCGACGAGCCGCAAAAGGGCGGCTGCGCCGTCGATGCCGTGTCCGCCCTTCTCACCGAGGCGCGCGCGGCCGACCTGCCGATCGCCGGCCTCATGTGCATCCCCCCCGCCGGCGTCGAGGCAGCGCCTTATTTCGCGCTCCTCGCCAAGATCGCGCGCGACCATGGCCTCTCCGGCCTCAGCATGGGCATGTCGGACGATTTCGAAACCGCGGTGATGATCGGGGCGACGCACGTTCGCATCGGCTCGGCGCTATTCGGTGATCGCCCGCTCGTCCGTACACCCACCGGATTCAGGAAGCCCAAATGACGATCGGCGCGCTGCTTTTCGATTTCGACGGCGTGCTGATCGAGAGCGAATATCTCGGCAACAAGCATATCGCCGATTTCCTCACCGCCAGCGGCCATCCCACCACCACCGAAGAGGCGATGGCGCGCTTCATGGGCTATTCGGGACGCGATTTCATGGCGCGGCTGGAGGAATGGATCGGCGGACCGCTGCCGTCCGACTGGGATACCGTCCGCGTCGCAGAGAATGAGCGCGTCCTCGCTGAGGGAATCGAGGAAGTCGCCGGCGCGGTCGCCTTCGTCCGCTCGCTGCCGACCGATCTTCCCAAGGCGGTCGTCTCGTCCAGCTCCACCCGCTGGATCCGCACGCACCTCGATCATCTCGGCCTCACCGACGTGTTCGGCGACCATCTCTACTCCGGCGCGGAGCACGTCACGCGTGGCAAGCCAGCGCCCGATCTCTACCTCTATGGCGCCCGGCAGCTCGGCGTCCCGATCGATCGCTGCGTCATCCTCGAGGATTCCGAAGTCGGCGCGACCGGCGCGGTGGCGAGCGGCGGCACGGTGATCGGCCTGTGCGCCGGACAGCATTGCGTCCCCGGCCACGAGACGAAGCTGCGCGCGCTGGGCGTCAGCAATGTCGCCCACGATTTCGACGACGTCCGCCGCTTGCTGAACCTCTAGGACGCCCGCGGGCGGGCTTCCCCGCTCACGTTCAAAGCTGGTGTCCGGTCCGATCGCGCTTGGTCGCCAGATAGCGCTCATTGTGCGGGTTGGTCGGCAGGAAATGCGGCACGCGCTCCACCACCGTGATGCCGCGCGCCTCCAGCCCCTGCACCTTGCCCGGATTGTTGGTCAGCAGCCGAACCTCGCGCTGCCCCAGCAGGTCCAGCATCCGCGCCGCCACGCCGAAATCACGCGCATCGATCGCAAAGCCAAGCCGCGTGTTCGCGTCGACCGTGTCGAATCCCTGGTCCTGCAGCGCATAGGCGCGCAGCTTGTTGACGAGGCCGATGCCCCGCCCCTCCTGCCGCAGATACAGCAGGATCCCCCAGCCGGATTGCGCAATCGCCTTCAACGCCGCGTCCAGCTGCGGCCCGCAATCGCACTTGAGGCTCCCCAGCGCATCACCCGTCAGGCACTCGCTGTGCAGGCGCACCAGCGGCGGCTGGCCATTGGGCGCGCCGATCAGCAGCGCGACATGCTCTCCCGGCCCCTCGGGCGTGCGGAAGGCGACGATCTCCGCATCCTCGGCATGCGCCACCGGCAGCCGCGCCCGCGCCGCGATCGTCAGCCGGATCGCATCCTCATGCGCGTCGACGTCGCGGGGCGTGATCGCGACATCAGCCGGGCCGTCGGCGCGCACGAAAAAGGCCGGCAGCATCCCAGCCACCCGCGCGAGCTTCAGTGCCGCAGCGGCATCCTCCGGCGACACCAGCGCGATCGCGCGGAACGGCCCCTTCAGCGGGGTCGCCAGGTCGAGCTGCGGATCGGCCAGCGCGGTCGCGGTGGCGAAATCCACCCAGGGTGCCCGGTCTACCAGCACCGGCGCATCGGGCACTGCCGCTTCCTTCTGGTTGGCAAGCTTCAGCGTCTCCGCGCGCCCGGCGGACAGCAGCACCGGGGCCTCGGCCGCTGGATCGAACGCTTCCAGCCGCACCGGATCGGCCGTCTCGATCGGCAGCAGCGCCAGTGCGCCGATCCGCACCGGCCAGCCACGGCGCAGCGCGTCGATCGCACGCGCCGCTGCATGCGCGTCGCCTTGGACAGCGCTATTCAAAAGTTGAACTCGGTCATGATCGGCACATGGTCGGAAGGTTTCAGCCAGCTGCGGCACGCCTCGAACACCTTGTGATCCGCCGCCGCCTTCGCAACGTCCGCGGTCGCCCACATATGATCCAGCCGTCGCCCGCGATCATTCTTGGTCCAGTCTGGCGAGCGATAGCTCCACCAGGTGTGCAGCCGTGCTGGCGCAGGATAGAAATGCCGTCCCAGGTCCACCCAGTCGTTCGACGCTTTCAGCCGATCCAGCGCCTCCACCTCGATCGGCGTGTGGCTGACGACCTTCAGCAGCGCCTTGTGGCTCCACACATCCTCGGGCAGCGGCGCAATGTTGAAATCGCCGGTCAGGATCGTCGGGCAGTCCAGCGTGGCGGACCATTCGGTCATGCGCTGCACGAAATCCAGCTTCTGGCCGAACTTCGGGTTCACCTCGCGATCGGGCACGTCGCCGCCCGCGGGCACGTAAACGTTCTCCAGCCGCACGCCGTTCGCGAGCCTGACGCCGATATGCCGCGCCTCGCGGTTCGCCTGCCAGTCGAGCCGGTCGTCCTCCGCCAGCGGCACGCGGCTAATGATCGCCACGCCATGGTGCATGCGCTGCCCGTGGATCAGGATATGGTCATAGCCGAGCGCGCGGAACATCTCGAACGGGAAGTCCGCGTCGATCACCTTGGTTTCCTGCAGGCACAGGATATCGGGCTGCGCCTCGCGCAGGAACTGCTCCACGATGGCAATGCGGAAGCGGACCGAGTTGATGTTCCAGCTGACGATCTTCACGCCGGGGGCTGTAACCGGACGGCGCGCAATGGGGAAGCCGTCACCCCGGAGAGCTTGTCGGGCGGGAAGCCGCAGCGCCCGAAACGGAAAGGCCCCCGCTCCGGGGGCATGGAGCGAGGGCCAACCTGGCGTTCGTCACGCAGGGGGACGTGAAGCCTTGATCCGGGCAACAGGGGGAAAATCCCGAACCGCCCACGTCCGCAGCACCGTCATTACTTGCGTCAACCTGTCGCCTGCATGAACGGCATATCCGAAATCGCCCTAGCTGGCGCGGTTGTTCCTCCGCGGATCGTTCCAGCGGAACGTTCCGTCGCTCACCGGCACGTTGAAGCGCTGATCGGCAAGCCGGATCGTCGTCCGGTTGCCCTGGCTGTCGAGCATCACCCAGCCCTGCAGCATCAACCCGCCAGGCGCCGATCCATCGCGCGCGAACACCATCGTGATGCGGCCATATTCGGGATGCTTGGGGTCATAGCCCTCGACGGTCAGCACCCGCGCGTCCCCCGTCGGCACTACCTTGGCGTAGCGGGCAATCTCCTGGTCCGGGTTGATCAGCACGCCCAGCGGCGAATTGCCGATCGGCCAGCGCTGCACCTGGCGCACCGAATAGTCGATGAAGGTCAGCGCCTTGCCGTCCCCGACGACAAGGATCGGCACGCCCTTTTCATATTGGAAACGGATCTTGCCCGGCTTCTTCAGCGACAGCGTGCCGGTCAGCGTCTTGCCGGCGCGGTCGGTCTGCGTGAACGTCGCGGTCATGCTGTTCACCGCGCGCAGGTGGTTCTGCACCTGCGCCAGGTCATTCGTCTGCGCCGCGGCCGGAGCGGCGACCATCGCCACGGCGGCGATGGGGAAAAGGATTCTCAACACGGATCTCCCGTTTTGTTGGTCGCGGGTATCGCAACCGGGGGTTGAACGCGTCGTGAATTGCGCGGCTCCCGCCACCTGACGTGCAGGCGGCCGGTCCAGCATCAGAATAGGGTGCTGAGGCCGATCGTCTCGCCAGTGCCAACCCAGCCTTCATAGATCATCTTGAACGCGACGAAGACGATCACGGCCAGGCCGACATAGGCGATCCAGCGATAGGTCTCGATCACCCGCGCGATGAGGTTCGCGGCAAGGCCCATCAGCGCCACAGACAGGATCAGGCCGACGACCAGGATGCCCGGATGCTCGCGCGCCGCGCCTGCGACGGCCAGCACGTTGTCGAGGCTCATCGAAACGTCCGCAACCGCGACTGCCCAGGCCGCAGCAGCGAAGCTGCGCGCCGGCGGCAGGCCCGAACGCTCGTCGCCCTGCACTTCTTCCGAACCCGGGTTGGCGGTGTGCCCGATGCGCAGCTCACGCCAGAACTTCCAGCTCACCCACAAGAGCAGCAGGCCGCCGGCGAAGATCAGCCCGACGACACCCATCAGCCACGTGACGATCAGCGCAAAGCCGATGCGCAGCACCAGCGCGGCGGCGATGCCCAGCATGATGACCTTGCGGCGCTGATCGGCTGGCAGCCCGGCGGCAAGCGCGCCGACCACCACCGCATTGTCGCCCGCCAGCACCAGGTCGATCATCAGCACCTGGCCGAAGGCGGCAAGCGCCGCCGGCTCGGTCAGGTTCGAGAAGTCCGCCACGATGTGCGTCCAGATGTCGGCCAGCGAGCCTGGGCCCTGGGCGGCAGCTTGAGCGAGCATGGTGAGGATCAACGCAAAACGCTCCTGGTGTTTGGGACCGAACGGCAACGAGGCCGGATCGGTTGCACGCGCGCCATGTCGGCTGCCGCGTGCCGGTTCGTCAACGACAAACGGCGCGGGGGAAAGCCGCGCCGTCGATCGGGTTCGTCATCGCGGCCGTCAGCCGCGCTGCATGTCCGCCTTACTGGTTCATGCTGGCGAAGAAGTCCTCGTTGGTCTTGGAATCCTTCATCTTGCCCAGCAGGAATTCCATCGCGTCGACGGTGCCCATCTGCATCAGGATGCGGCGCAGCACCCACATCTTGCTGAGCTTGTCCTTCTCGACCAGCAGCTCTTCCTTGCGCGTGCCGCTCTTGCCCACGTCGATCGCCGGGAAGATGCGCTTGTCCGCCACCTTGCGGTCGAGCACGATTTCGGCGTTGCCGGTGCCCTTGAACTCCTCGAAGATCACCTCGTCCATGCGGCTGCCGGTGTCGATCAGCGAGGTCGAGATGATGGTCAGGCTGCCGCCTTCCTCGATGTTGCGCGCCGCGCCGAAGAAGCGCTTCGGCCGCTGCAGCGCATTCGCATCGACACCGCCAGTCAGCACCTTGCCCGAACTCGGCACCACCGTGTTGTAGGCGCGGCCGAGGCGGGTGATGTTGTCGAGCAGGATCACCACGTCCTTCTTGTGCTCGACGAGGCGCTTGGCCTTCTCGATCACCATCTCGGCCACCGCGACGTGGCGCGTCGCCGGCTCGTCGAACGTGGAGGAGACGACCTCGCCGTTCACCGTGCGCTGCATGTCGGTGACTTCCTCGGGCCGCTCGTCGATCAGCAGCACCAGCAGGAACACTTCGGGATGGTTCGCCGAAATCGCCCGCGCGATATTCTGCATCATCACCGTCTTGCCGACGCGCGGCGGCGCGACGATCAGGCAGCGCTGCCCCTTGCCGATCGGCGAGACGAGATCGAGCACGCGGCCCGTCTTGTCCTTCAGCGTCGGATCCTCGATCTCCATCTTCAGCCGCTCGTCGGGATAGAGCGGGGTGAGGTTGTCGAAGTTCACGCGGTGGCGCACCGCATCGGGGTCGTCGAAGTTGACGCTGGTGAGCTTGGTCAGCGCGAAATAGCGTTCGCCGTCCTTCGGCCCGCGGATCTCGCCTTCCACCGTGTCACCGGTGCGCAGGCCATGCTTGCGGACCTGGTTGGGCGAAACATAGATGTCGTCCGGCCCGGCAAGATAGTTCGCCTGGGCGTTGCGCAGGAAGCCGAAGCCGTCGGGCAGCACCTCGATGGTGCCCTCGCCCATGATCTGCTCGCCTTCCTCGGCCTGGACCTTGAGGATCGCGAACAGCAGATCCTGCTTGCGCAGCGTGGAGGCGCCCTCGACGCCAAGCTCCTCGGCAAGCTGGACCAGCTCGGCCGGGGCTTTCTTCTTTAGTTCTTTTAGGTGCATCTGGGTGTCCGATGAATATCGGTTGGGGGAGAAAGCCCGGTCGGCGGAAGGACTTCGCGCTGCAACGAGACTGAAGGAGGCAGCGGGCCGGAAAGGCCACACCGTGTCGTCGACGTAGGTGTGCCCAAATGCTTAGTCAAGCGGGGATGCTACGTGGCTCCCTCCGATTCCGCTCGATCGCCGGCCCTCCCGGCGCCGCGCAAGTCAGAACGGCTTCACCACTGCCAGGATGACGATCACCGTCAGCGCCAGTGCCGGCACTTCGTTCACCATGCGCAGCCGGCGGGTCGGCCACGCCGCCTCCCCCTTCGCCAGCCGCTTGGAATAGCCCACCGCCCAGCCGTGATAGCCCGACAGCAGGAACACGACGAAGATCTTGGCATGCAGCCAGGCGAGCCCCTGAATCCCCTCCAGCAGGCCAATGTTCACCGCCAGCACCAGGCCGAGCACCCAGACCGCGATCATCGCAGGGGTCAGGATGATCTTGCGCAGCTTGCGCTCGCGATCGATCCAGCGCGCTTCCTCGTCCCGGTTCCCCAGCGCATCCTGATGGTGCACCAGGTAGCGCGGCAGAATGAACAGGCCCGACATCCAGAACACCATGAAGATGATGTGCGCGGCCTTCACCCAGAGATAGGCCGCACCCAGGAATCCTGCCGTCATCGCGCCGACACTCCCGCTTCACCCGGGCGTGTTCCGCGCACCCGGGCGATCACCTGCTCGACATGCGCGATCGGCGTATGCTGGTCGATCCCGTGGCCAAGGTTGAACACATGCGGCCGATCGGGGAACGCCGCAAGGATCCGGTCCACCGCTGAATCGAGTGCCTCGCCGCCCGCGATCAGCGCCAGCGGATCGAGATTCCCCTGCACCGGCAGCCCCTCCGGCAGCACCTGGTTCGCCCAGTCGGGGTCGACCGTCTCGTCCAGCCCCACCGCATCGACCCCGGTTTCGCGCGCATATGCCGGCAGCTTGCCGCCCGCCCCCTTTGGGAATCCGATGATCGGCACACCCGGATGGCGTGACCTCAGGCCAGCGACGATCGCCGCATTGGGCGCGATCACCCAGCGTTCGAACTGCGCCGGCGACAGGGTTCCGGCCCAGCTGTCGAACAGTTGCACCGCCTCGACTCCGGCCTCGATCTGCCCGGCCAGATAGTCGATCGTCAGCGTCACGATCGCATCGATGATCGCGCCGAACGCTGCCGGATCGCGATAGGCGAGGCCGCGAGTCTCCGCCTGATCCTTCGATCCCTGCCCCGCCACCATATAGGTCGCGACGGTCCAGGGTGATCCGGCGAACCCGAGGAACGTCGTTTCCGCCGGCAATGCTGCGGCCACCCGGCGGACGGTAGCATATACCGGATCCAGCCGCTCGCGCACCGGAGTCAGGCTTTCCAGCGCATGATCGATCAGCTTCGGCGCCAGTCGCGGCCCCTCGCCCGGCCCGAAGGTCAGGTCCTGCCCCATCGCCCAGGGCACCATCAGGATGTCGGAAAACAGGATCGCGCCGTCGAATCCGAAGCGGCGGATCGGCTGCAGCGTCACTTCCGCGGCCGATTCAGGATCGGTCGCGAGCGCCAGGAATCCGCCCTTTTCGGCACGCAGCGCGCGATATTCGGGCAGATAGCGGCCGGCCTGGCGCATCAGCCACATCGGCGGTCGCGCGCGGCGCTCGCCCTTGAGTACGCCCAGCAACGGCTTGGCGGACAGCTCGACAGTGGCTCCGGGGTTCATCCTTCTACCTAAAGAGAAGAGTCAAACGGATGTAGTGGTGGTTGGCGCGTTGGTCGCGGGGCTTATGCGTTCATGCCGGAATTGCCAACAGCTTGACGGGCCGCGCGCCGCGGAACGCCGCAGATTCGATTCAGCCATCCCCGTTATTCACAGCCTGTGGAGGAACCGGGCCGGCGTGGATGGGATTGTGGATGATCTGGTAGTTTTCCACGGCGCGGGGCCCCGCTTGGCCGTTCGACCGGGTTACGCTAGCGCTCGTCCCCATGTTTTCCACAGATTCATTCCCCTCGGATTCATTCCGCGCAGATCCATTCCGATGACCGTCCGGCTGCATCTGCACCTGCTCTCGGACTCCACCGGCGAGACGCTGGAGAACATCGCGAAGGCGGCGCTCGCGCAATATGATGACGTTGAAACGGTGCGGCATTTCTGGCCGATGGTGCGTACCGAGGCGCACCTCGATCGAATCCTGCAGGAAATCGCGCACAATCCCGGGCTGGTGATCTACACCCTCGTCAATGCCGCGACCCGCCGTGCGCTCGAACAGCGCTGCCAGGCGCTCGGCCTGCCGCTCGTCGCGCCGCTCGATCCGGTCAACGATGCGCTCTCGGCCTTGCTCGGCCAGCAGGCGAAGGCGCGCCCCGGCCGCCAGCACGTGCTCGACGCGGCCTATTTCGCCCGCGTCGACGCGATCCAATACACCATCGCGCACGACGACGGCCTGTTGTGGGAGGAATGGGAGGAGGCGGACATCGTCCTTGCCGGCGTCTCGCGCTCGTCGAAGACGCCGACCTCCATCTATCTCGCCAACCGCGGCTACAAGGTCGCGAACATCCCGATCGTGGTCGAAAGCCCGCCGCCGCCCGATCTCTTCCAGCTCAAGAACCCGCTGATCGTCGGCCTCACCACCAGCGCGGATCGGCTGATCGCGATCCGTCGCAATCGCCTCCTGTCGCTGAACCAGGCGCCCGAGACATCCTATGTCGATGGCGAGGCGGTGACGCGCGAGCTGCAATATGCCCGGCGGATGTTCGCCGACAATGGCTGGCCGGTGATCGACGTCACCCGCCGCTCGATCGAGGAAACGGCGGCGGCGATCATCGCGCTCGTCAACGATCGCCGCGGCGAGATGATGATGACCGATCGCTGATCCCAACAGGTGACACGGACCGAATGAAACTGATCCTCGCCTCGCAATCGGCCTCGCGCCGCGCCATGCTGGAAGGCGCCGGCGTTCCCTTCACCGCGCAGCCGGCACTGGTCGACGAGGATGCCGCCAAGGCGTCGCTCGGCGCCATCCCGCCGCGCGATCTTGCCGATGCGCTCGCCGAACTGAAGGCGCTGAAGGTGTCGCAGCGCGAGCCGCAGGCGCTCGTCCTCGGATCGGACAGCCTCGCGGTGCTGGAGGATGGCACGATCCTCTCCAAGCCGCGCGACCGGGCCGAGGCGGCGCATCACCTCTCGCTCATGTCCGGCAAGCGCCACGATCTCGTCAGCGCCGCCGTCGTGGCAGAGGGCGGCCGCGCGGTGTGGCGTCATGTCGACAAGGCCCGCATGTTCGTGCGCCCGCTGTCCTACAGCTTCATCGAGGCGTATCTTGATGCGGAATGGCCGGAGATTGCGGGATGCGTCGGCTGCTACAGGATCGAGGGGCCGGGGGTGCAATTGTTCAGCCGTGTCGAAGGCAGCCAGTTCACCGTGCTCGGCATGCCGCTCCTGCCGCTGCTCGGCTATCTCAGGGAGCGCGAGGTGCTCGCCCAGTGACGGACAAGGTGATGGAGAAAAAAGCGCCAGTGCCTCAACTTCCTCAACATTCGATTGCACAAACTGCAACCGCAACGCCGTTCGCCGAGGTGATCGGCGATCCGATCAAGCATTCCAAATCGCCGCTGATTCATCGTTTCTGGCTCGGGAAGCTGGGCATCGCTGCGGATTACCGCGCCACGCAGGTCGCGCCCGATGATCTCGCCGCCTTCATCGCGCAGCGTCGCGCCGATCCGCTCTGGCGCGGCTGCAACGTCACCATCCCGCACAAGGTGGCGATGCTCGATCTGGTCGCCGATCCGGGCGGCATCCGCGACAGCATCGGCGCGGCGAACACCGTCTTTCGCAGCGAGGATGGCGATCTCATCGTCACCAACACCGATGCGGCGGGCTTCTATGCCCCGATTGCGGATCTCGATCTCGCCGGCCAGCCGGTGGTGGTGGTCGGTGCCGGCGGCGCGGCGCGTGCCGTGCTCTTCGCCTTGTCGCGCCTCGATGTCGGCAAGGTCACGATCCTCAACCGCTCGCCGCTGAAGGGCGCGGCGCTCCTCAGCCGCTTCGGGTTGAAGGGCGAGGCGCTGCCGCTCGACGCCCGCCTCCCCGCCGCCCGGCTGCTGGTCAACACCAGCGCGCTCGGCATGGAGGGCCAGCCGCCGCTCGATCTCGATCTCCTGCCGCTGCCGCCCGAGGCAGTCGTCTACGACATCGTCTATGCCCCGCTCCACACGCCCCTGCTCGATGCCGCCGAGGCGCGCGGGCTGGAAACGATCGACGGCCTCGAAATGCTCGTCGGCCAGGCGGCGGCCGCGTTCGAACTGTTCTTCGGCCAGCCCGCCCCGCGGGAGCATGACGGCGAGTTGCGCGAATTGCTGATCGCTTGATACGCGCGCCGCAGCGCGATTGCGGACGAAAGGAGAGAGAATGCTGAAGCTCGGCCTCACCGGCTCCATCGGCATGGGCAAGTCGACCGTGGCGAAGATGTTCGCCGACGAAGGCATCCCGGTGTTCGATGCCGATGCCGAAGTGCACAAGCTGCAGGGCCCGGCCGGCCGCGTCGTCGCCGCGATCGAGGCGCGCTTCCCCGGCACCACCGGCGATACTGGCGTGAACCGCACCGCGCTCGCCGAAGCCGTGCTCGGCGATGATGAAGCGATGAAGGCGCTCGAAGCGATCGTCCATCCTGCCGTCGGTGAGGAGCGCGCCGCCTTCCTCGCCCGCCACGCCGATGCGCCGCTCGTGGTGTTCGACGTGCCGCTCCTGTTCGAAACCGGCGGCCAGCGCGGAGTGGACAAGGTTGCCGTCGTGTCGGCGGCGCCAGACGTGCAGCGCGCGCGCACGCTGGAGCGGCCGGGCATGTCGGAAGCGAAGTTCGGTGCGATCCTCGCCCGGCAGGTGCCCGATGCCGACAAGCGGCAGCGTGCCGATTTCGTCATCCCGACGGATGTGCCGCTCGATGAAACGCGCGGCCATGTTCGGCGGGTGATTGCTTGCCTCACGGAGGCGAAGGGCCGATAATCGCGTGATGCGCGAGATCGTTTTCGACACCGAGACCACCGGCTTCACCTTCGGCGAGGATCGGATGGTCGAAATCGGCTGCGTCGAACTGGTCAACCGGGTCGAAACCGGGCGCACCTTCCACGCCTATTTCCACCCGGAACGTGCCATGCCGCCCGGCGCCTTCGCGATTCACGGCCTGTCGGACGTGTTCCTGTCCGACAAGCCCCTGTTCCACGCCGTGGCGGACGAGCTGATCGCCTTCATCGGCGATGCGCCGCTCGTCGCGCACAATGCCTCGTTCGACTTCGGCTTTCTGAGCGGCGAGCTTGGCCGCTGCGGCCGCGATCCGATCTGCATGACGCGGATGGTCGATACCCTGGCGCTCGCCAAGCAGCGCCATCCCGGCGCCAAGCTCACGCTCGACGCTCTGTGTTCGCGCTACGGCATCGACCGTTCGCACCGCGTGCTGCACGGCGCGTTGCTCGACGCTCAGCTGCTCGCGCAGGTCTATGTCGAGCTGCGCGGCGGGCGGCAGATCGGCCTCTCGCTGGTCAGCGATCTGGTGGTCGAGGAAGCCGACACGCGCAGCGCAACGCCGCGAATTGCACGCCCGGCGCGACATTTCGCACCAAGCGATGCGGAACTTGCCGCGCATGCCGCGTTCATGACTCGGGTGAAGAATCCAATCTGGGGGGCCGCGGCGTCCGGATGACGCCCAACGCTCCGGCGAACCACGCCGGGCCAGTCTATGGAGTGAGAATAAATGGAAATCCGCATCTCTGGTCACCAGGTCGAAACTGGCGACGCGCTGAAGGATCATGTGGAGACCCGGATGCAGGGCATTGCGGAAAAGTATTTCAGCCGCGCCATCTCCGCGCAGGTGACGTTCAACAAGGGCCCGCAGCAAGGCGGTTTTGGCTGCGATATCGTCGCCCACGTCATGCAGGGCCTGGTGTTGAAGGGCCGGCATGAGGCGTTCGACGCGCATCTCGCCTTTGATGGCGCCGCGGAGAAGATCAAAAAGCAGCTCCGCCGTTACATGCGCCGGCTGAAGGACCGCAACGCCGGTGAGGCGCAGGCGATCGCCGAGAGCGGCGCCTATGACAATGGCAATGCCGGCTACACCTTGTTCGCCGAGCAGACGACTGAGGACGAGGCGGCGGATGCGCCCCCGATCATCGCCGAAACCCGTGTCGACGTGCCGGACGCCAGCGTGTCCGATGCGGTGATGATGCTCGATCTGCGCAACACGACCGCGCTCCTGTTCAAGAATAGCGGGACGGGCGCGTACAACATGGTCTATCGGCGCGGCGACGGAACGATCGGTTGGGTCGAGCCGCAACGCGCGGAGTAACGCCGAACGACATGTCCCATGATTTGAGTGACCTCCTCCACCCCGACCTCATCGTCGTCGGGGTGGCGGCGACCAATAAGAAGAATCTGTTCCAGCTGCTCGGGGCGCTCGCCGCCCCGGCACTGGATCTTGACGCCACGGACGTGGCGACCGCCCTGTTCGAGCGCGAGAAGCTCGGCTCGACCGGCTTTGGCGGCGGCGTCGCCATCCCCCATGCCCGGATCAAGGGCCTGCCGCGCATCGTGCTCGTCATTGCCCGTCTCGCCCAGCCGATCGATTTCCAGGCGGTCGACGATCTGCCGGTCGACATCGCGGTAACAATGCTGTCCCCGCCGGAGGCCGGCGCCGATCACCTGAAGGCGCTCGCGCGCGTCTCGCGCCGGTTCCGCGACCGAACGTTCGTCGCGAAGCTGCGCGGCGCCGGCTCGCGCGACGCGCTTTATGCGCTGCTGACGGCGGACGAACCGGGGAGTGACGCGCGTGACGCGGCCTGAAGGCGCCGAAGCGCACCATCGTGCGCTCGAATCGCTCTACGCCGCCGCCCCGATCAATCGCCTGTTCGCCTCCACCCTGTCGATCCCCGAGCCGGGCGTGGCGCGGATCAGCTTCGAGATCTCGACCGCGCATTTCCATGCCGCCGGCGCGGCGCATGGCACCGCCTATTTCAAGATGCTCGACGATGCGGCCTTCTACGCCTGCAACAGTCTCATCACCGATCGCTTCCTCCTGACGACGCAGTTCAACCTTGTCCTCACCCGCCCGCTCTCCGCCGGCCCGGTGGTCGCGGAGGGGCGCTGGGTCAGCGGCCAGCGCCGCGTGTTCGTCGGCGACGCGCGGCTGATCGCGGCGGATGGCGAGGAAGTCGCCCGCGGCACCGGCACCTTCATGCGCAGCCGCATCCCCCTCGCCTCGCTGCCCGGATATCGCGCGGCGTGAGCGCACGTCTGCCGACTCATCTCGTCGTCGGCGCCCTGTTGCGGCGGGTCAACGACGCCGGCGGGATCGCCGTGATCCTGGCGCGCGGCGATCCCGATGCCGGCGCGATTCTGGTTCTTCTCGAACAGGAAGGCCGGCTGCTCGAACGGCGCATAGACTTTGATGGTAATGATACGCTCGTGCCCTGCGGCCCGGCTGCAGGCAGCAGTGACTCACCGGACGACTATTGGAAAAAGCGTCGGTCGCGCGACCCTGATCTATGGGTAGTTGCTCTGGACGTCGCGGACTCCGAACGGTTCGCCGCTGAAACAATCCTCGGGTAATTGACTCTAAACGGCTGGGCGGCGACCTGCCGGCCATCGTTTTCAAGCGTTGTGCCGCGGCGGGTGCGATCCGTACGGTGACGCAGTCGGGGGGGATCCCGGACGATCGATGCTCTGTTCGCGGAGCATAGGATCGCTTCCGCGTACCCACCGCCTATGACTGAATAGAATGTCGTTCTTCTCGCGGGCCGCCATTGCGGTGGCCATGACTGTGTCTTTCTTCGGCCTCGGCGTGCAGAGCACGGCCGGCCTCGCAGCTCAGGTTGAGCCCACGCTCCCGCTGCCCACCGCGACGGTGGTGCCCGCCACCGGGCAGCAGTCGACTCCGGTTTCCGCACCGACCAGCCCTGTCACTGATGAACTCGCGACTGGCGATACGGTTGCATATCCCTCGCTGGCCGCGGCCGTGGCAGCGCAGCCGACCCATGATGGTGATGACGAGGCGATCCAATGCCTCGCCGGTGCGATCTTCCATGAATCGCGCGGTGAGCCGCTGTCGGGCCAGCTTGCGGTGGCGGACGTTATCCTGAACCGCGCCAAGTCGGGCCGCTTCCCGGCAGACGTCTGCGACGTCGTGACCCAGCGTGGCCAGTTCGGCTTCGTCCGTGGTGGCCGCATCCCGGCTATCGACGAGAACAGCCGTTCGTACCGTACCGCGGTTGCCGTGGCGCGCGTCGCGCTGGCGGACGCCTGGGAAAGCCAGGCGGAACGCGCACTGTATTTCAACCGCGGGCGTGCCCCGGCGGCGCGCCTGCAAAAGGTTGCCTCGATCGGAAACCACATCTTCTACCGCTAAGGCTTTTCAGCGTTCCCGGATTGTTCTATGGCTTCGGGCGTGCTTACCACGCCCGAAACCTGTGTAGACGATCCTCTCTCCCCGCTCTGCGCCGCGGATGTCGCGCGTGGCGTTACCAGGCTCCTGCTGCGGCATGAGCTTGTCGCCATGGGGGAGGTGCCGCTGGATGGCGGCCGCCGGGTCGACCTCATGGCGCTCGATGCGCGCGGCCAGATCACCATCATCGAGATCAAGGTGTCGCGCGCCGATCTGCTCGGCGACAGCAAGTGGCAGGATTATCTGCCGCATTGTGACCGCTTCTTCTGGGCGGTGCCGGCAGGCTTCGATCATTCTCCCATCGCCGGCGAGGCATTCCTGCCGGAACGTACCGGCCTCATCGTCGCCGATCGCTATGACGCCGCCGTCGTGCGTGAGGCGAAGACGGAGGCGATGAACACCCACGCGCGCAAGAAGTGCACCCTCGCCTTCGCGCGTCGCGCCGCCCGGCGCCTCGTCGCGCTGTCGGATCCGGAGGCGGTGCAGGGCTGGTGACGCGGCGGCGCTACGCCAGCCGCAATCCCTCCTTGTTCATCACTGCCGTCACATGCTTGTTCTGCGCCTCGCTCAGCTGGCCGCGCAGCCGCGGGAAGATGTCGCGCTCCTCTTCCTCCATGTGCTTCTCGATCAGCGTGCGGAACTCGCCCAGCTTGGGCAGCCACGCCGGATCGGTCTTCGGCAGCTCGGACAGGTCGAAGAAATATTGCTTCACGTAACCATGTTCGTGGTTGAGGTGATCCGCGGCCTCGGTCAGCCCATGGTCGCGCATCATCGTGTAGATGACATTCTCTTCCTGCCAGGCGTGCTTGCCCACCGCGTGCTTCAGCTGCGCGAGCAAGGTCGCGCGCTTCACCGGATCCTCCTCCGTGGTTTTTTCCAGGAGGTCGAAAATCTTGAGCGCCGCGGCGTGCTCGGTGGCCAGCGCCTTGTCCCAATTGCCGGCCAGGGCACTTGGCGCCTGTACGGCAGCCTTGCGTGCCAGATTGGCGAGCAATCCTGCCGCCACGCCGCCTACCGCGCCGATAGCGATCGTCCGGGCGGTCGATGATTTCGCTTCCTTGGCGCTCGCCATGTCGTTCGCTCCCGTGTTTCTCGAACCGGTAACGACAGGTGCGGCGCTACGTTCCTGTATGCGGAAGCGCCGCTTCGACCGGTGTATGGCGCGCTGGCTCGGTCAGCTCGGCCAGAGCAGCGGCGAGATCGGTTTGGCGGAACGGCTTCGCGAGCTGGGGCAGGGCGATCTCCAGGTCTCCGCCTGCATAGCCGGTCACCACCAGCACCGGCAGGTCGGGCCAGCGCGCCAGCAGCCGCTCGGCAAGTTCCCCGCCGTTCATGCGCGGCATCATGTAATCGGTGATCACCACATCAACCCTCAGGCCTGCGTCGATCGCGGCAAGCGCTTCCGTGCCGCCCGGCACGGCGGTCACTTCATGGCCCAGGTCGCGCAGCATTTCGGCCGTGCCGGCGCGCACCAGATCCTCGTCATCGACCAGCATGATCGCCAGCACCCGGTTGCTGGTTAGAGTACGTTGTGGTGCGCGATGGTGAATCACCCCGACCATGTTCGCCGCCGCCGGCAAGTAGAGATCGGCACGCGTACCCACGCCGGGCTTGCTCGACAGCACGAAGGTGCCGCCAAGCTGTGCCGCGAGGCCGTGCACCATCGACAGGCCGAGCCCGGTACCCTTGCCGCGCTCCTTGGTCGAATAGAAGGGTTCGACGGCGCGGGCGAGCGTCTCCTCGTCCATGCCCTCGCCATCGTCGATCACCACCACGCGCAGGTACGTGCCGGGCGCAAGCGCAGGTGAGGTCGCCCAGTCCATCTCCACCTGATCGATGCACAAGGTCAGCACGCCGCCATCCGGCATGGCATCGCGCGCGTTGACGCACAGGTTGAGGATCGCGAGTTCCAGCTGGTTCGGGTCGGCCAGCGCCGGCTGCAGCCCGGTTGGCGCATGAATGTCGAGCTCGATCTGCCCGCCGATCGAACTTGCGATCAGATCGCGCATCCCCTCGATCAGCGCGCCGGTGTCGACCGGGCGCTTCTCCAGTGCCTGGCGCCGCGCAAACTGCAGCAGTCGCTGAACGAGGGTCTTGGCACGCTCGGCGGATTGCAGCGCCCCGTCGATCAGCCGCGCTGACCGCGGATCGTCGCCGTACCGGCGTTCGAGCAAGTCTAGCGTGCCGGTGATCGGCGTCAGCAGATTGTTGAAATCGTGCGCCACGCCGCCGGTCAGCTGGCCGATCGTCTCCAGCTTTTGCGCCTCGTGCAATTGCGCCAGCGCCTGTTCGCGCTCCGCAATCGCTTCGCTGATCCGGTGCCCCAGCGTCTCGTTCAGTTCGCGCAGCGCCAATTCGGCACGCCGCCGCTCGGTGACGTCCTGGAAGATCACCGCGACTTCGCAACGTTCCTCCGGTTCCACCCGAAATGCGGCAAGCTCCAGGTGCCGCCCCGTGGCCACCAGTTCGCGATTGAAGCGGATCGCGTTGCCCGTGACGAGAACCTCGCGATAGAGCGCGACCCAGTCATCCGCCTCGTCGGGCACCATCTCCCGCACCTTCTGCCCAACCACATCGGGGATGCCGGCGTGCCGCTCGTAAGCAGGATTGGCCTGCACATGGACATAGTCGCTGAGCGGCCCGTGCGGCCCGTCGAGGAACTGGATGACGCAAAAGCCCTCGTCCATCGTGTCGAACAGGGTGCGGAAGCGTGTCTCGCTCGCGCGCAACGCCAGAAGGCGCGCGCGCGCCTCATATTGCCGCCGCCTCGCGCGCAATGCGGAACGTGCAAGGCTGATCAGTGTCGTCGGGTGGAAGGGCCGCTCGAGGAAGGTAACGTTGCCCAGGATGTCGAGGTGGCGCGCCGCCGCAGGATTGCGCTCCAGCCCGCCGCCCCGCGTCGTCAGCAGGATGATCGGCAGGTCGGACCATTCCTCCTGCTCGTCGATCCAGGCGACAACGGCGCGCAGATCGGCATTCGTGACTGCCTCTTCCGTCATGACGACGAAGCCCGCACCGCGGCCCAGTTCATCGATCAGACCGGCGAGGCCGCCGCATGCCGCTGCCTCGATCCCCGCCTCGCGCAGCATGCTTGCCGCCACAGCGGCGTCGCGGCCGTGCGGTGCCAGGATGAGCGCGCGTTCGGAAACGGCGGGAATCGTCACGCGTCGCTGCGCCTCAGCAGGGGCACATCACCCAGCACCTCCGGCACACCGCGCAGGATGCCCTGAAATGCGTGCAGCGGCTCGCCGAGCGTGATCCCACGGGCGCCGATCTGGTATTCGCGGATCGTATCCTCGTGCATGCCGGTGCGCTTCTTGATCACCGATATCGCGCGCCGCACGCGGCCGTGCGCTTCGAAATAGCGCAGCAGAACCACCGTATCGGCGATGTAGGTGAGGTCGACGGGCGATCGCATCTCGCCGACCAGCCCATGCTGCGCCACGGTGAGGAAGGTCGTCGCACCTTGGCGGTTGAGATATTGCAGGAGCTCGTGGACGTGGAGCACCAGTGCCTGTTCGCCGGGCATCGCGGCCTGATAGCCGTTCAGGCTGTCGATCACGACGGTGCGGGCATGGTGCTGCTCCACGCAGGCGCGCACACGAGAAGAAAACTCGCCCGGCGTCAGCTCCGCTGCGTCCACCTGCTCCAGCACCAGCCGTCCGGAATCGACATAGCCCTGCAGGTCGATGCCCAGCGCTGCCGCACGCTGGATCAGCAGCTGAAGTTCCTCGTCGAAGACGAACATCGCCGCGCTTTCGCCGCGCTCGATCGCCGTCTTGATGAAAGTCAGGCACAGCAGCGACTTGCCGGTGCCGGCCGGCCCAAGCACCAGCACGCTCGATCCGCGATCGACGCCGCCGCCGAGCAGCGCGTCCAACTGCGGCGAGCTTGTCGACAGCGCCTCGCGCGCGAAGCCGCCCTTGTGCTCCGCCGACACCAGCCGCGTGAATACCCGCACGCCGCCGGTCTCGATCGCGAAGTCGTGGAAGCCGCCGCGATAACGGCGCCCACGATACTTGATTACGCGCAGCCGGCGTCGCTCCGCGCCATATTCGGGGGCCAGCTCTTCCAGCCGCACCACGCCATGCGCGATAGAATTGACGGTCTTGTCGTTCACGTCGCTCGTCAGGTCGTCGAGCATCAGTACAGTCGCCCGGCTTTGTGCGAAATAATGCTTCAGCGCGAGGATCTGGCGGCGATAGCGCAGCGAGCTTTGCGCCAGAAGACGGATCTCCGAGAGGCTGTCGAGCACCACGCGCTCGGGCCGCACTTCCTCGAATATTTCGAAGATCCGCTTGGCGGTTTCACTGAGTTCGAGGTCCGACGAATATAGCAGGCTCTGCTGCTGGTTTTCGTCGAGCAGATTCTCTGGCGGGATCAGCTCGTAGACGTGCACGCCGTCGAGCCGGAAATCGTGCGAGGCCGCCGCGGAGCGCAGCTCGTCCTCAGTTTCCGAGAGGGTGATATAGAGGCACCGCTCGCCCGAGCGGGCGCCGTCGATCAGGAATTGCAGCGCAATGGTGGTCTTGCCGGTGCCCGGCTGGCCTTCCAGCAAAAAGGTCCGGCTGCGCTCAAGGCCGCCCCGAAGCACTTCATCCAAGCCCGCGATGCCCGTCGGTGCGTCGCGCGAGCTAGTGTACGTCATTCAGTCACCTTCCTCGTCTCACCTCTCCTTAACGCAAGTAACAGTCGGAAGTTCGCGTCGCCACGGCAGAGTGACGCGGGATTGCTCCTCGCGAACGGATGCGGCGCAAGGCAAGCGGCGAAACGCGTCGCCCGGGGCGATGGGGGTGAAAGGGACGCAAGGCTTCCCTTGTTGCGCCGGTAACAACAGTGGATAGGCGGCCGCATGACGCCCAACCCATCGCCCGCCGGTATGCACCGCAGTGAGTTCGTTGTCTTCGTCGCGGCGTTGATGGCCGTCAACGCGCTTGGCGTGGACCTGATGTTGCCCGCGCTGGCGGATATCGGCGACGAATTGAGCGTCACCGCCGCCAATCACCGCCAGTGGGTGATCACCTTCTACATGTTGGGCTTCGGCGCGGCGCAGCTCTTCTATGGGCCGATGGCGGATCGCTATGGCCGGCGCCCGGTGCTGATCGCCAGCCTCGCCGGCTTCGTCGCGGCCAGCATCTTTGCGGCAAGCTCGGCGACCTTCCCGGCGCTGCTCGGCGCGCGCATGCTGCAGGGGCTGATGTCCGCCTCCACCCGCGTGCTGGCAGTTGCGATCGTGCGCGACGGCTCGTCCGGTCGGCAGATGGCGCGCACCATGTCGATGGCGCAGATGATCTTCTTCCTGGTGCCGATCCTCGCGCCGTCACTGGGCCAGGTGCTGCTCGCCTTCGGCCCGTGGCGGTTCATCTTCTACGTGCTCGGCGGGTTCGCGGCGGTCGTGCTCGCCTGGTCGGCGGTTCGCCTGGGTGAGACGTTGCCGGTGTCGCGCCGCGTGCCGATCTCGCTGTCGCGCCTGCGGGAGAATTACGCGCTCACCCTCTCCAACCGCTTTTCGCTGGGCTATGCCGTCGCCGCCTCGCTCACCTTCGGCGGGATCATCGCATTCGTCTCGTCATCGCAGCAGATCTTCGTCGACGAATTCGGGGCAGGGGACCGCTTCACCTGGCTGTTCGCGATCTGCGCCGGTGCGATGGGCTTCGCCGCCTTCGCGAACAGCCGCCTGGTGGAACGGCTCGGCACGCGCCTCATCTCGCAAAGCGCGGTGCTCGGCCTCATCGCGCTGTCGCTGGTCCATATCGTGGTGATCCAGGCGGGCTGGGAGACGCTCACCACCTATATCTTCTTCCAGGCGCTCAGCATGACGTGCATCGGCCTGTGCGGATCGAACTTCGGATCGATGGCGATGGAGCCGGTCGGCCATATCGCCGGCACTGCCTCCTCGGTGCAGGGCTTCATCACCAGCATCGGCGCGGTGATCGTCGGCTCGGCGATCGGCCAGGCCTATGCCGGCACCACCATGCCGCTCGCGGTCGGCTATCTGTGCATCGGCCTCGCCGTGCTCGCGATCATCTATGTCGTGGAAGGCGGCCAGCTCTTCCACCCGCGCGATCGCAGCGCAGCCGGCGGCTAGAAAGCGTCGCCCAGGCCGGCATCGGCATAGGCCTGATCCAGCTGCCGATGCCGGCGCCGCGCCAGCTGTGCACGGCGCAGGCGCACGCGCAGCCGGGCGTCGCGTACCAGCGCGCCCGGCAGGTCGGTGGCCGCGCGCAATCCGGCGACGCTGGAGATGTTGCGGATCGTCCGCCGCGTCTCGATCAGCACATGGCCCACCATCTCGCGGCGCTCGATCTCGCCGCGCTCCTCAACCAGCGACAGGCGGTGGACCGCATAGATGCCGATGATCCCGGCGATCAGGAAATAGAAGTCCCACTGCGTCAGCGCGATCGGTAACGCGAACACGACGTTCGGGCCGCTCCAGCGCGCGACCAGCTCGAACTGGCGGGCAGCGAAGAAGTCGGCAAGCAGCCCGCCCAGGATCGGCGCCAGCCCGGCCGCGATCGCCGTGACCAGCGCCGCGCTGGCGACATAAGCAGTCGCCGATCCCTTGGGGGAGAGCTTCAGGGCGATGTTGGTGCTCGCCAGCGTGACGCCGGCAATCGACGCGCCCATGATCATATGGAGCAACGCCAGCCACAGCTTCACCACGTCCCGATCGGCGAATTGCGAGGCGCCGATCATGCCGACGATCGCCACGATATAGGTCGGCGCGCAAACGGCGAGCACCGATTTGTTCGCGAAGCGGTCGCTCAGCGTGCCCCACAGGCGCAGCGCCAGAATGTTGGCGACTTGGCTGATCACGCTCAGCACCATGACGAAGCTGAGGTCGAAGCGCAGCTGGCGGACGATGAACACGGTGAAGAAGGGCGTCGCCAGGTTGATCGCGAACTGCCAGCTC
Source organism: uncultured Stakelama sp. (assembly GCA_964390515.1). Taxonomy (GTDB): domain Bacteria; phylum Pseudomonadota; class Alphaproteobacteria; order Sphingomonadales; family Sphingomonadaceae; genus Sphingomonas. Next base: position 58,378 of record CAYMIU010000010.1, on the reverse strand, counting down.
GCCACGAAGACGAGCAGCCGGCTGAAGTTTCCGTCGCGCAGCGGCTGGCGCAGCAGTGCGCCAAGGTTGATCGGTCCCGGCGCCGGCGGCATCAACGGCTCGGGCATCGCCGCCACGATCCGCGCGCTGATCAGCCCGGTGATGCAGCCGGCGGCGAACATCCCCGCGAACACCAGGTTGCGCCCTTGCGATCCTGCGGGTGTCAGGTCCAGCGCCAGCGCAGCGGCGAGGCCCAGCACCAGGCCGATCCCGGTCAGCCACACCGTCCGTCTGGCGAAGACGCTCCCCAGCTGCTCGTCCGGCGCAAGATCGCGCATCCACGAATTCCAGGCGCAGGCACCGATCGCGCCGAGCCCGCACAGGATCAACTGCGCCGCCAAGAACACGATCAGCGGTCCTGATCCGGTGAAGAAGGCGACGGCCGCCATCACCGCCAGCATTGCTCGCCCGATCAGGCTTGAGACGACGGCGATTTGCTTGCGCCGCCGCCAGCGCTCGACAAGCCCGATCGCCGGCACCTGCAGCAACTGCGCCAGGAACGGGATGCTGGCCAGCACGCCCACCATAAGGTTCGATGCCCCGAGGTGCAGCGCGAATGCCGTCAGAATGACGCCGGAAGTGAGCGCCGCCGCGCCGCCGGAGAAGGCAGCCTCGATCACCAGCAGCCGCAGGCCGCGCGCACGCTCCCGCTCGCTGATCTCTGCCTCGGGTAACAGGGTCGCCACCGCGCCAGAACGTGCCGTCAGCGTACCGGTTTCGGCCGCCGCGCCGGCGATCTTCTTAACCTAAATCACTGAGAAAGCCGGCGCTTCGTTGCGCTGGTGAGGCGACTAACCGCGCGCTCGACCGTTTCAGGGGGCCAGACCGGGTGCGGTGGCTCACTGCGGGTCGTGCCTGCCCGGGTCACCTCATCAAGGGGACGGCGTTGCGCATCCACCATCTCAATTGCGGCACTGATTGCCCGCTCGGCGGCGCGCTGTCCGATGGCCGGAGCGTCAGCCCGTTCGGCACGATCGTCGGCCATTGCCTGCTCATCGAAACCGATGCGCACGGCCTGGTGCTGGTCGACACCGGCTTCGGCCTGCGTGACGTTGCGCATCCCCACGCGTCGCCCGATCCCCGCGTGCCGCGCCCGTGGCGCGCGATGCTCAACATCCAGTTGCGTGAACGCGAGACCGCGATCCGCCAGATTGAGGCGCTAGGCTATACAGCTGCCGACGTCCGGCACATCGTCGTTACCCATCTCGATTTCGATCACGCCGGCGGGCTGGAGGATTTCCCCGCCGCCACCGTCCATGTGATGCAGCGCGAATATGACGATGCGACCAGCCCGCACGAAGGGTTCGTCGCGCGCAATCGCTGGCGCCCGCCCCAGCTGAACGGCGTTGCCGAATGGCGCCGCTACAGCGCGCGGGGCGAGCCGTGGTTCGGCTTCGATGCGGTGCGCGATCTCGCCGGCCTCCCGCCGGAAATCCTGCTCGTGCCACTGCCGGGCCACACCTGGGGCCATGCCGGCGTCGCCGTCCGGCGCGACGACGGCCGGTGGCTGCTCCACGCTGGCGACGCTTATTTCTACCGTGGCGAGATGCGCCAGGCGCGCCGCCGCTGCACGCCGGGCCTGCGTGCCTATCAGCGTTTGATGGAAACGGATGCGAGCAGCCGCCTGCGCAATCAGGAACGGCTCCGCCGCCTGTCGATCGAGAGGCGCGGCGAAGTGACGATCACCTGCGCGCACGATCCCGTCGAATTCGAACGATGCCAGGCCGGCACGCCGCTCTGATCCGTCCCCGATCACCTTCAACCGCAACCCTCATGTAGGAGAAGACAGATGGCAACACAGCAGGACACGCTTCGCGAATTGTTCGTGACCGGTCTGGTCAACGCGCACGCGGTGGAGAAGCAGGCGCTTTCCATCATGTCGCCGCAGGTGTCGCGGATCGAACATTATCCCGAGGTCGCGGATCGCCTGCGCGCGCATATCGAGGAGACGAACGGTCAGATCGCCCGGCTCGACGAGATCCTCGCCACGCTCGGCACCAGCGCCTCGGCGTTCAAGGACCTGGGGCTCAGCCTGTCGGGCGGGATGGCAGCGCTCACCCACTCGATGGCCGGTGACGAGATCGTGAAGAACAGTCTCGCCAATTACGCCTTCGAGCATTTTGAGATTGCCGCCTACAAGTCCCTGCTCGTTCTCGCAGAGGACGGCGGTTTCACGCAGGTCGCGCCGCTGCTCCAGCAATCTCTGGGCGAGGAACAGGCGATGGCGCAGTGGATCGATGAATCCCTGCCGCTCGTTACCCGCCGCTATGCCTCGCTCTACGCCGAATCCGGCGCGTCGACAGCAAAGGTCTGAGGAGAGCCGCCATGGAACGCACCGATCACCCGGCGGTGGATCCGGAGCGGCAGACGCCGCAGAACCCGTTCGATCATGATGTCGGCCTCTTCGGCCAATCCTATTCGCGGGAGCGGGAGGAGGAGCTGCGACGTGCGGACCCGGCCGGTGCCGTGAACGCCGATCCGGCCGAAGGCGGGGAGGGGGCCGGCGCGCGCGCGTCGGTCGACCCTGCGACTGGCGAGGCGCGCGGCAGCGGTGCGGGCGCGGCGGAGGATTCGGCAACCAAGCCCGGCGCCTGGAAGCCAGGGGGCGGAAAGAACCAGGCGAGCCGCTGACGGGAGCAGCGCGTGCCGGGTATCCGCCCCGGCACGCGCGCTCAGCGGCTGGTGCGTGGGATGAGCGTCAGATCAGGACGTGATCGAGCGCATGCCGGTTCGCGCGCTCCGTCGCCAATGCCTGCTCGTTCGCTGCGCGCGCCGAGGCGCCGTGGCGTCGCCCGATCATGAAGCCGAGCGCCAGCGAGACCGCAATCCACGGCCACGGCGATGGCGTGCGGGGTGTGTCCGGCAGCGGGTAATCAGCCGGCGCCCATTCGCCCACGGACGAAGCTGGCGTGGCAGCAACATGCGGCGTCGCCGCCGTCCGGCTGGCTTCGGCAAAGGCAACGCCGGAGATTTCCTCCACCTCGATCGCCGGCTGATCCTCCGGCAACACCGTGCGGTGATAGCCCGGTTCATCGACATCCGCGGCACCCTCGCCGCGCATGCCGTTCAGCGCGGCATCCTGGTGGTTGGATGGATCGGCCATGCCGTAGAGGCGGGTTGCGGGATCGTTCATATCGTCGCTCCTGCGGTGATCATCGCCGATCGGCTGCGGGGTGGCGCGCTCTGACCGGACGTGAGCGGAAGCGACGGGTGCGCGGACGGGTTCCCGAAACTCGGCGGTGACTAACCTCAATCACGATGTTTGCGCCGAGCCGCCGGCCGCAGGATCGCGCACGACGCACAGGCCGATCGCGGCGATCCGGTCGACCTCGGCGTACACCTCGTTCTCCAGCTCATCACTGTAGATATCGGCATCCAGCAGGCGGTACTCGTAGCGATAGCCGATCGCCGGCATCGCCTCGCTCAGCGCCTCCTGCACCACATCGCGGCCCTCCACGATCGAGACGCCGGTGTGCATCAGGAAGCGTCCGCCCGGGGCCAGCTTCTCGATTGCTGCCAGCGTCCAGTCGAGCGACAATTGGCCGCCGTAAAGATCACCGCCGTCGCGATAGGCGCGCCGGTCGCGGTCGATCATGAAGGGCGGATGGGTGACGATCAGGTCGAACTGCCCATCCACGTCTTCGACCGATTTTGTGGGTACGGTGCGATGCTCCACGCCGGCCGCGGTCGCGTTGACCGAGGCGAGCGCCAGCGCCTTGGGGTTGATGTCTGCCAGCGTCAGCGTCGCGTCGCCGTGCAGCGTTGCCGCGACGATCCCGCCGGCGCCGGCGCCGGCGCCGTAATCCAGGATCTTCGCGCCCGCTTTCAGCCCGGCGATGTTGCGCGAGATGTAGTCGGCAAAGCGATGGCTGTCGGGGCCGAGGAACACCGAATCCTTTGCCGCCGTCGGAAACGCGGAATGAACGAACAGGCAGTCGAACAGCCTCGACACCCGCACGCCCGCCTTCACCATGCCGTTGGCGTCTCGCTCGAGCAGCCCGGCGGCATCCAGCGCTGCGATCAGCGCTTCATGAATCGCGTCACTGCGGCACGGCACGTTCCAGCCAAGCAGGTCCTCGGTCCTGCTTCCCGTCTGCCGGTCCGGCCGCGCCAGCACCCGTTCGTGCGAGGCGGGGGTCGGCGCGAGGAAGTCATAATCGTGGTCGCGCAGCAGCGTCAGCAACTGCAGCAGCGCATCACGCTGCCGTTGGGCCTGCTTCGCGTCGATCGGCTGGATCTGGTCTGTGGTCATGCGTCTTGATCGGCTAGTCAGTGGATGCCGATCGAACCGGGCAGGGGCCGCCCGCGTTCCCGGTAAACTCGCTGATCCGGATCAAGCCCGCCGGGTGGTCACTTCGCTGCTTTCGCCTTGGTATAAGGCACGAAATCGCCCAGCACGACGAAGCCGCTCGGCATGCGCGAGCTTCGGTCGACCAGCTGGACGGATTCGATGCTGCACAGCTGCGTGCCGATCGTCCGCGTCACCAGCACGTCGTTCTGGTCGAGCTGCTGCGCGCCCGATCGCGGCTCGTTGACGTACAGCGTGCTGCCGGCGCGATAGACGATCGCCTTGCCGCTGATGATTTCGCTCGAATTGATGGCGGAGAGCGGGATGCAGCGCGTCGGTTTCCCCGCCACGCGCCCCGCCAGCATCTTCTGCAGCTGGGCCTCGGGCGTGTCCCTCGGCGCCGCTGCCACGGAGGTTGCGAGAACGGCGGTGGCCGCCATCACGGTAGAGATGATCGTGCGCATGTCTCGCCTCATGCCGGAGTCGTAGTGAACGATCGCTGACCGCATCGCTCAGGCCACGCTCCGCTCGCCCGCCAGTCGCTCGTCGCGGTCGAAGTGCAGTGTCGCGAAGGGCGATGCGTCGACCGCCACCTCGCCTGCGGTGATCGGCGTCACCGTCGCCGCCGGCCTTGCAGCGGCATAGCGGTCGATCATCCAGGCGCAGAAGTCCGCGAACCCCTGCGGGTCTGCCGCCGGGCTGGTGTGGTGCGGCGCAACGCCCAGATGCGCCGGCGTGAAGCAGAAGGTGACGGTCACCTCGAAATCCGCCAGCGCTTCCATCTGCCGATCGAACCAGTCGACCGCATTGGGCCGGAAACTGTCCGCCCACGAGAGCCCGGTGCGGATCCGCTTCGTGCCCAGCCGCTTCATCCAGCCAACCGCCTCGTCCAGCCGCGGATCCTCGAAGTGGAACCATTGCATCAGGCCAACGTCGGCGGCGTGCGCGGCATAGGCCTCCAGCGCGGGCTTGGGCGTCCCGTCCTCACGGATCATGCCGAGGTAGAAATGCCGGTAATAGGACGATCCCTCCGCCTCGCGGTGCCGCGTCTCCGCGCCCCAGCTCACCGGCAGATCGAACAATGAATACCAGAAGATCCGCGGCACGCGGTGCTTCAGCAGCGCGGCGGTCTTCTCCAGCCCGAAGACCTGCACTTCCTCCGCACCGAACGAGCTGACGCCAACCTCGGTCACCCAGATCGGCTTGTCGGTCACCGCCTCGATCTCGGCGATCTTGTCGGGCCAGGCGGCGATCGGCCACAGGTTCCAGTCGAGCGGGAAGCCGTGCACCGCCACCGCATCCACCGCGTCGAGCGCGCCATAACCCTCGATCCGGCGCAGCCAGTGCGGATCGATCGGTGACATGCCGCCCAGCACCCGCGTCACTGCCGGATTGACGGCATGGATGGCATTTCCGGCGCGGATCACGTGATCGGCGAATTGTGACCAGTCGGGATCGATCGCGGGATCCCAGTGCGACTTGTTGTTCGGCTCGTTCCAGATCATCGCCGCTTCGATCATGCGTTCCCCTCCGCTGTCGGGTGTGCGGGCGTTGCGCCCGTTGCCGGATAGACCGCCGCCTGCCCGCCCCAGTCGGCGTAGGGCACGGGCGCCACCCGGCACAGATAGACCTCGTCTTCCGGTCGCTCCTCGATGGTGAAGCCCGCGGCGCGCAGCATCGCCTCGGATCCCGCGCGATTGGGCGTCCACCAGTTCGTCCAGTCATCGGCGTAGCGCCGCTCGATGAAATGCATCTTGGGATAGCCGGGCTCGTCGAAGATCGGTGAGGGCTCGAACGTCCCCTGCATGTGGAAAGGGTGGTTCTCCGGCACGTCGATCGCGTCGGTCGATCCGCGCTGCATCGTCTGGAACAGCAGCATGTCGCCGGCGACATGCTCGCGGATCAAATCCAGCGCCAGCAGCGGGTGCCGCAGGTGATACAGCACGCCCATGAAGATCACGAGGTCGAACCGCTCGCCAAGCGCCGCGACGTCATAGACCGAGAGGTTGCGGAACTCGATATTGTCGAAGCCAAGCGCCGCGCACGCCAGGCGCGCCTGTGCCAGGTAGCGATTGTCGCTGTCGATGCCGACGACGCGCGCCGCCCCGCGGCGCTTCATCTCCACCGAATAGAAGCCGGCGTTGCACCCGATGTCGAGTACCGTCTTGCCGCTCAGGTCCGCCGGCAGCGCATGCGCGAACCGCTCGAACTTGAAGCGTGGATAGTCGCCAAGGAAGTGATCGGGCGCGGTGACGATCCCGTCGCCCAGATCGATATTGTGGAACCACGGCGCCAGCGCCTCCACCCGGCTGCGCAGCTCGCTCACAGTGCGCGCTCGTTGATCGAGACGATCCGCCCGCCGCCCGGATGCAGCGCGATCTCCGTCAGTGACGCGGGATCCACGTCGAACGACAGCAGCCGGTCCGACTCCAGCCCGAGATAATGCGCGACGACCCCGCGGATCACGTCGCCATGGCTCACGCACACCAGTGGCGCCTCGCCGGCTGCTGCCTCGATGTGGCGCACCGCGCGCGCCGTCGCGCCCTTCATGCCCTCGCCGCCGGGCGTCGACGCCGTGCCTCGCCGCGCGTTCCACTCCTGCCACGCCGGGTCGCCCGCCAGTGCGTCGAACGTTTTTCCCGCCCAGCTGCCAAAGTCGATCTCGTCGAGATCCTCGGCGTCCTCCACGCTCACCCCGTGAGCCTCGGCGATGATCGCTGCTGTCTCACGGGCGCGGGGCCGCGGGCTGCTGTGGATCGCGCCGATCGTCACGCCAGCCGATCGTCCTGCAAGCCGCCCTGCCAGGTGCTGCGCCAGCCGCCCGGCCTCGGCTCGGCCGGCAGCGTTGATGGTAATGTCGGATCGGCCACTCAGCACCCGGCCAAGCTCGTCATGGCTGGCGTGCCGCACGAGGAAAACCACCATCCCTCAGGCGCACGCAAAATTGAGGATCAACATAGAAGCAGCAACATCGCACGAGTGCCAATGTTCCGGTGAGAGAGCCGTCGCCCTGATTAATGTACTTGATCCAGGTTAACTTCCTGCTTCTTCTAGGAAATCTTGGGAACAAAGAAGATGAAGAAGATGTTTCCGGCTGAACTTGGGGTTTTCTGGGCGGAATAGCTGTTCGTTGTCAAGCGAGCGGCCGTTTCGATCCTGCGGGAGGGCGGATGGAAAAGGTTCTGATCACCGGCGGCGCTGGGTTCATCGGGCGCTTCGTCGCTGAGGAACTTCTCGCCCGCGGCAATCAGGTTCGCGTGCTCGATGCCCTGATCGAACAGGTGCACGGCGAAACCGACGGGTCGCAGATGCTGAACTCGGAGGCCGAGCTTGTCCGCGGCGACGTGCGCGACAAGGCGGCCGTTTCGCGCGCCCTCGATGGTGTCGACAGCGTCATCCATCTCGCGGCCGAGGTCGGCGTCGGCCAATCGATGTACGAGGTCGAACGCTACACCTCGACCAACGATGTCGGCACGGCCGTCCTGTTCGAGGCGCTGATCGACAAGCCCGTGCGCCGTGTCGTCACTGCGTCCTCGATGAGCATCTACGGCGAGGGGCTGTACCGCGATGCGGACGGCGCGACGGTCGAGGATGCCGAGCGCAAGGGCCTGCGGGACGGGCTCACCAACTGGGAACCGGTCGATGGCCAGGGCCGCCCGCTGGTGCCGATGGCGACGCCGGAATGGAAGCGGCCGAACCTCAGCTCGATCTACGCGCTCAACAAGTACGTGCAGGAACGCACCACGCACATCATGGCCGCGCCCTACGGGATGGAGGGCGTGTGCCTGCGCCTCTTCAACGTCTACGGCCCCGGCCAGGCGCTTTCCAACCCCTACACCGGCGTGCTCGCGATCTTCGCCTCGCGCCTCCTCAACGGCCAGCAGCCGATGATCTTCGAGGATGGCGAGCAGCGCCGCGATTTCGTCCATGTGACGGATGTGGCGCGCGCCTTTGCCGATGCGCTGGTCCTGCCGCAGGCGGCGGGGGGCACGTTCAACATCGGCTCGGGCAAGGATCGCTCCGTCACCGAGGTGGCGACCGAACTCGCCCGCGCGATGGGCAAGAACGACATCGCGCCGCAGATCGTCGGCAAGGCGCGGATCGGCGATATCCGTCACTGCTTCTGCGATACGTCCTATGCCACCGATACGCTCGGCTTCACCGCCAGCCAGGATTTCCAGACCGGCCTCGCTGAGCTCGCCGAATGGGTCGCGCAGCAGACGGCGCAGGACCGTGTCGAACAGATGCGCGCCGAGCTCGAAACGCGGGGCCTCGTCGCATGACGGACGAGGCCGATCCACGGCCGGTCCTCGTCACCGGCGGCGCCGGGTTCATCGGATCGAACCTCGCCGATCGCCTCGCGGCGACGGGTCATGACGTCGTCATCTATGACGCGCTGTCGCGGGCGGGCGTCGAAACCAACCTCGACTGGCTGGTGCAGCGCCATGGGGATCGCATCCGGCCGATCATCGCCGACATCCGCGACGAGGCGAAGCTCGCCGATGCGGCCGCCGGCGCCAAGGCGGTGTTTCATCTCGCGGCACAGGTCGCGGTCACCACCAGCATGGTCGACCCGCGTGAGGATTTCGCGATCAACATCGCCAGCACGCTTGGCCTGCTCGAGGCCTTGCGCACTCGCGCGCCCGAAACGCCGCTGATCTTCGCCTCCACCAACAAGGTCTATGGCGATCTCGCCGACGTGGATTTCATGCTGGAGGGCGAGGCCTATCGGCCCGCCGATGCTGCGGTCCACGCGCATGGCATCGGCGAGGCGCGACCGCTCGATTTCCATACGCCCTACGGCTGCTCCAAGGGCGCGGCCGATCAATATGTGCTCGATTATGCCCGCAGCTTCGGCCTGCGCACCGCCGTGCTGCGGATGAGCTGCATCTACGGCCAGCGCCAGATGGGCACGGAGGATCAGGGCTGGGTCGCCCATTTCCTGATCCGCGCGCTCGAAGGAAAGCCGATCACGCTGTATGGCGATGGCTATCAGGTGCGCGACATTCTCGACGTGTCGGATGCAGTCGGCGCGTATCTCGCCGCGTGGCGCGACATCGATGCAATTGCCGGGCGCGCCTTCAACCTTGGCGGCGGACCTGACAATGCCGTCAGCCTTCGCTTGCTGCTCGCCTATATCGGCGATCTGATCGGCCGCGAGGTCGACGTTTCCTTCTCGGACTGGCGCGCCGGCGACCAGCGCTATTTCGTCGCCGATACGCGCGCGGCAGAGTCCGCGCTCGGGCTCGGGCCGAAGGTCGATTGGCGCAGGGGGGTCGCGGCATTGGCGCGCTGGCTCGCCGAGGCGCGCGGCATCAACGCGCCGATCGGCCTTCCCAGCGTGGCCGCGGCATGACGCGCCGGCTGTTCATGACCGCCGACAGCGTGGGCGGCGTGTGGCAATATGCAACCGAACTCGCCCGTGCGCTTCACCCGCGCGGCTATGATGTGACGATCGCGACGCTCGGCCCGCCCCCCTCGACGGCGCAGCGCGCCACGCTCGGCAGCTACATCACGTTGCTCGACACCGGCCTCCCGCTCGATTGGACGGCCAGCGACGCTGCCGCCGTGCTGGAAACGGGCGGCGCGATCGCGCGGCTTGCCGAGCAGCATGGGGCAGACGTGGTGCAGGTTAACCAGCCCGCCTTCGCCGCCGCTGCCTTCGCCATGCCGGTCGTTGCCGCGGCGCACAGCTGCGTCGGCACCTGGTGGCAGGCGATGTTCGGCGCAGTGCCTGAACCCGCCGACTTCGCGTGGCAGACCGATCTGATGCAGCGCGGCCTCGACAGCGCCGATCGGGTCGTCGCGCCAAGCCACGCCTTCGCGGCGGCGCTCCAGCAGCGTTACCGTCTCAGCACGGCGCCTCACGTCGTCCACAATGGGCGTGCGCCGTTCGACTTGCCGCACCGGGTTGCGGAGGACACCGCATTCACCGCCGGCCGCTTGTGGGACGATGCGAAGAACGTCGCGACGCTCGATCGCGCCGCCGCGCGGCTTGCCATCCCGTTCCGCGCCGCTGGCGCGCAGCGCAATGCCAAGGGCCAGTTCCTCGCGCTCGATCATCTCGAATTGCTCGGCCAGCTCGATGACGCGGGGATCGCGGAGCATCTCGCCGTCCGCCCGATCTTCGTGTCCGCCGCGCGGTACGAGCCGTTCGGGCTCGCCGTGCTCGAAGCCGCGCTCGTCGGCTGCGCGTTGGTGCTGTCCGACATCCCCACGTTCCGCGAATTGTGGAGCGGCGCTGCGATCTTCGTCGATGCCGATGACGATGCCGGCTTCGCCGCCGCCGTGGCGGAGCTCGTCGCCGGGCCGGCAGACCGCCGCTTGCGCGGCACGCTCGCGCGCCGCCGCGCGCTGGAATTCACGCCCGCGCGTCTCGCCGCGGCGATGGACGCGCTGTTCGATGGCGCAGTCGCGGCCCGCGCGAAGGTGGCAGCATGAAGATCGCCTATTTCACCCATTCGCTCGCTTCCTGCTGGAATCATGGCAACGCGCATTTCCTCCGCGGTGTGCTGCGCGATCTGAAGGCGCGCGGCCACGACGTGCGCGCGCTGGAACCTGCCGGCAACTGGAGCCTTGTGAACCTGCTGGCCGATGCCGGCGATGCCGGGCTCGATCCCTATCGCGCGGCCTATCCCGATCTCGCCTCCGAAAGCTTCGATCCGGCGGCCGATCCGGCCGAGCTGGTCGGCGACGCCGATCTCGTCATCGTGCATGAATGGAACGAGCCTGCACTGGTCGCCGCGATCGGTGCGTTGCGTGCGCGCGGCGGCCGCTTCACGCTCCTGTTCCACGATACGCACCACCGCGCCGTCAGCGATCCCGATGCGATCCGCGCATTCGATCTCTCGTGCTATGACGGTGTCCTCGCGTTCGGCGAAACCCTGTCCGAGGTCTATCGCCGCTGGGGCTGGGGTAATCGCGTCTGGACCTGGCACGAGGCTGCCGACACGCGCCACTTCACCCCGCCAGCGGTCGAAGGCGCGCGTGACGGCCTCGTCTGGATCGGCAATTGGGGCGACGGCGAACGCACGCAGGAGATCGAGGATTTCCTCCTCCGCCCCGCGCGCGACGCTGCCCTCCCGCTCGATATCTACGGCGTGCGCTATACCGATGCGGCGAAGGCGCTGCTCGCCCGCTACGGGATGTCGTATCGCGGCTGGGCGCCCAATGCCCGCGCGCCCGAAATCTTCGCGCAGCATCTCGCCACGGTCCACGTGCCGCGCCACTATTATTCCACCATCCTCCCCGGCATCCCCACGATCCGGGTGTTCGAGGCGCTCGCCTGCGGCATCCCGCTCGTCTCCGCCCCGTGGGACGATGCCGAACGTCTTTTCCGCCCCGGCCAGGACTATCTTCGCGCCTACAGCACCGCCGAAATGACGGCTCACTTGCGTCAACTTCGAGAAGATCCGGCCCTGCGCGCCGCGCTCGTCGCCAGCGGTATCGAAACGATCCGCGCCCGCCACACCTGCGCGCACCGCGTCGACGAGCTGCTTGCCATCGTCGCCACGCTCGCTGCCCCCGAACCCGCAAGGAAATCCGCGTGAAGATCGCATTCTACGGATCGAGCCTGCTGTCCTCCTACTGGAACGGTGCCGCCACCTACTATCGCGGCATCCTGCGCGATCTGGCTGCCCGCGGCTATGACATCACCTTCTACGAACCGGACGCCTTCGACCGGCAACAGCATCGTGACATCGATCCGCCGGAATGGGCCCGCTCGGTCGTCTACCCCGCCACCGAAGAAGCGATGCGCGATGTCCTGGCGGAGGCACGCAACGCCGACATCGTCGTCAAGGCGAACGGCGTCGGCGTGTTCGATCGCGAACTGCTGGAAGGCATCATCGCACAGGCCCGCCCCGGCGCCTTGCGCATCTTCTGGGATGTCGACGCGGCCGCGACACTGGACGAGATGCGCGCCGATCCCGGGCATCCGGTCCGCGCCGCGCTACCCGATCTCGACATGGTGCTCACCTACGGCGGCGGCCCGCCGGTGATCGATGCCTATCGCGGCTTCGGCGCGGCGGAGTGCATCCCCGTCTACAACGCGCTCGATCCTACGACGCACTTTCCGGTCGCGCCGGATGCGCGCTTCGCCTGCGATCTCGCCTTCCTCGGTAATCGCCTGCCGGACCGCGAGGCACGGGTGGAGGAATTCTTCCTCGGGCCCGCCGCCGCGCTTCCCGATCGCCAGTTCCTGATCGGCGGCAACGGCTGGGAGACGAAGCAGATGCCCGCCAACGTCCGGCACCGCGGCCATGTCTACACGGCGGAGCACAACGCCTTCAATTGCACCCCCAAGGCGGTGCTGAACGTCGCGCGCGACAGCATGGCCAATGTCGGCTTCTCGCCCGCGACCCGCGTGTTCGAGGCGGCCGGCGCCGCCGCATGCCTCATCACCGATGCATGGGAGGGGATCGAGCAGTTCCTGAAGCCGGACGCCGAAGTGCTGGTCGCTCGTGACGGTCAGGACGTCGCCGATCACATGGCCGCGCTCACCGCGGAACGCGCCCGGTCAATCGGCCAGGCAGCGCTCGCCCGCGTGCTCGCGGAACACACCTACACGCTGCGCGGCGCGCAGGTGGACGCCTTGTTCAAGGCTCACGCCCAGCGTCAGCGAGAGGCGGCATGAGGCTCGCCGTCCTCGGCCTCAGTCTCTCCTCCTCCTGGGGGAACGGCCACGCGACCACCTTCCGCGCGCTACTCAAGGCCTTTGCCGCGCGCGGGCACGATATCCTGTTCCTCGAGCGGGACGTGCCCTGGTACGCCAGCCAGCGCGATCTCGCGGATCCCGAATACTGCCAGCTCGCCTTCTATACCGATCTCGATGATCTCACGCGCTGGAGCGGCGAGATCGCGACCGCCGATGCGGTGATCGTCGGCTCCTATGTGCCCCAAGGCGTCGAGGTCGGGCGCTTCGTGCAGGAGAAGGCGCGCGGCGTCACTGCCTTCTACGATATCGACACGCCGGTGACGCTGGCGAAGCTCGCGCGCGACGACTTCGAATATCTCTCACCCGAAGGCATCCCAGGATACGACGTCTACCTTTCCTTCACCGGCGGCCCGACGCTGGAGCTGCTTGAGGATACCTACGGCTCACCCGCCGCCCGCGCGCTTTATTGCTCGGTCGATCCGGCTCTCTACGCCCCGACCGGCACCCCCAAGCGGTGGGACCTGTCGTACCTCGGCACCTACAGCCCCGATCGCCAGCCGACGGTGGAGCGGCTGTTGCTCGCCCCGGCGCGCGCGCTGCCGCAGCGGCGCTTCGTCGTCGCTGGCCCGCAATACCCGGCAGACATCGATTGGCCTGCGAACGTCGAGCGGATCGAGCATTTGCCGCCTGCTGACCATGCCGAATTCTACTCCGCTTCGCGCTTCACGCTGAACGTCACGCGCGCGGACATGATCGCGGCCGGTTGGTCGCCCTCGGTTCGCCTGTTCGAGGCGGGCGCCTGCGGCACGCCGATCATTTCGGATCTCTGGGACGGGATCGAGACCTTGTTCAAGCCCGGCCGGGAGATGTTGACCGCGCCTGACGGAGACACCGTCGTGGCTGCGATCAACGGCGCGGATGCCACCTCGATGGGAGAGGCGGCGCGCGCGCGCGTGCTCGCCGCTCACACCGCGTCGCATCGCGCAGCAGAACTTGAGGTGCATCTCGCCGAGGCGATGGCGTCGCGCCTCCAGGTTGCGGGGGCGGCATGACAACACAACAAGAGGATCACGGGATGGAAGAAGGAAAGCGCGACGTCGTCCTCGTTGCGGGAGGGGCCGGGTTTATCGGTTCGCACCTCTGCCGCGCCCTGGTCGAACAGGGGCATGAGGTGATCTGCCTCGACAATCTGCAAACGGCGCGGCTGTCGAACCTGCGCCTGCTGGAATCGCTGCCGAACCTCCGCTTCGTCCAGGCGGACGTCACCCGGCCCCTGCCGGCTGAGATCACTGCGGCGACGCGGCACATCACGCGGATCTACAATCTCGCCTGCGCCGCCTCGCCGCCGCAATATCAGGCGGATCCCGAGCACACGATGCTGACCAACGTCGTCGGCACCCACCATCTGCTGCGTCTCGCGGAGCAGGCCGACGCCCGCTTCCTCCTCACCTCGACCAGCGAGGTCTATGGCGATCCGGAAGTGCATCCCCAGCAGGAAGGCTATCGCGGCGCCGTCAGCTGCACGGGTCCCCGCGCCTGTTATGACGAGGGCAAGCGCGCCGCCGAGGCACTGACGTTCGATTACGCGCGCCTCGGCCGCGTCGACGTGCGTGTCGCGCGCATCTTCAACACCTATGGCCCGCACATGCATCCGGACGATGGCCGGGTGGTCAGCAACCTCATCTGCCAGGCGCTGTCCGGCAAGGACATCACCATTCACGGTGACGGCACGCAGACGCGCAGCTTCTGCTATGTCAGCGACATGGTCGATGGGCTGATCGCGCTGATGGAAAGCGATATCGACGGGTTGGAGCCGGTCAATCTCGGCAATCCGACTGAACTCACCGTCAACGATCTGCTCGACCGCATTCTCGGCATCGTCGGCACGGAGGGCAGGGTGGTCTACAAGCCGCTGCCGCAGGATGATCCGCGCCGTCGCCGGCCGGATATCAGCCGCGCCTCGGCGGTGCTCGGCTGGGCGCCCAAGGTACCGGTCGACTATGGGCTGGCGCGCACCGCGGCATGGTTCGCTGCTGAGATCGGCGCCGCCGCGCCGGTCGGCCTTTCGGAAGCAGCGGAGTAACCGTGGCGCAAACGATGGAAATGATGCGGGCAGCGCAGCTGTCCGCGCCGGGTGACATGCGGATCGTGTCGGCGCCGTTGCCCCAGCCAGGCACCGGCGAAGTTCGCGTTCGGCTTGAAGGATGCGGCGTCTGCGCCTCGAACCTCGAGCCGTGGGCAGGGCTCGAATGGCTGACCTATCCCGGAGAGGTCGGCGGGCTTGGCCACGAGGGCTGGGGCATTGTCGACGCGCTCGGCCCAGGCGTCGCGAATGTCGCCGTCGGCGACCGCGTTGCCACGTTATCCGGCCGCAGCTTCGCCGAATATGATCTCGTACGTGCTGACGCCCTGGTCGCGCTGCCCCCCGAACTCGATGGGCAGGCCTTTCCCGGCGAGCCGCTCGGCTGCGCATTCAACATCTTTCGCCGCAGTGACATTCAGCCTGGTCAGCAGGTGGCGATCATTGGCATCGGCTTTCTCGGTGCGGTGCTGACCAAGCTGGCGAGTGACGCCGGCGCGCACGTTATCGCCATCTCGCGGCGCCAGTCCTCGCTCGATCTCGCCCGTTCCTATGGCGCCGCCGAGACGATCGTGATGGACGATCACTGGGCGATCATCGAACAGGTGAAACTGGTCACTGACGGCCGCCTATGTGATCGCGTGATCGAGGCCGTGGGCAAGCAATGGCCGCTCGATCTCGCGGCTGAACTGGTGCGCGAGGGCGGGCGGCTCGTCATCGCCGGTTATCACCAGGATGGCCCGCGGCAGGTGAACATGCAGGCGTGGAACTGGAAGGGGATCGACGTGATCAACGCGCACGAACGCGATCCGTCAGTGTGCCTGCGCGGGCTGCGCGAGGCGGTCGATGCGGTCGCCTCGGGCCGGCTCGATCCCACGCCGCTCTACACCCATGTCTTTCCGCTCGACCAAGTCGGCGACGCGCTCGACGCGACCCGCGACAAGCCCGATGGCTTCGTGAAGGCGCTGGTGACCTATGGTTGAGGCTGTGATGGAGCGTCGCGCATCGCCCGCCGCGATCACCCGGCCGCGCATCGGGTTCCTCGGCGTCGGCTGGATCGGCCGCCACCGCATGGCCGCGATCTGCGACACCGGCCGTATCGAGGCGGCAGCGATCAGCGATCCCTCCCTGGAGATGACTGCGGAAGCCACCCGGCTCGCGCCCGATGCTGCCGTCTGTGCGTCGCTCGACGAGATGCTGGCGCTCGGCCTCGACGGCATCGTCATCGCCACACCAAGCGCGTTGCACGCCGAACAATCGATCCGCGCGCTGGAGGCAGGTACCGCCGTCTTCTGCCAGAAGCCGCTGGGTCGCAACGCTGCGGAAACGCGCGCCGTCGTGGATGCCGCCCGCGCAGCCGATCGCCTGCTCGCGGTCGACCTGTCCTATCGCTTCACCGCCGGCATGGAGCGTATTGCACAGTTGGTGCGCAGCGGTGCGCTCGGCCGCGTCCACGCGATCGATCTGGTGTTTCACAATGCGTACGGCCCGGACAAGCCGTGGTTCTACGATCGCGCGCTGTCGGGCGGTGGCTGCGTCATGGATCTGGGCGTCCACCTCGTCGATCTCGCGCTATGGGCGATGGATTTTCCCGCGATCGAGGGCAAGGTCGATGCCTGGCTCACCGCCGGCGGGCAGCCGTTGCGCTCGGGCTCGGTGGAGGATTTCGCCGTCGCCAGCTTCAGGCTTGCGGATGGCCCGATCGTACGCCTCGCCTGTTCGTGGCGGCTCCACGCCGGGCGTGAGGCGGAGATCGCCGCCACCTTCTACGGCACAGAAGGCGGCGCGGCGCTGCGCAACGTCAACGGCTCATTCTACGATTTCACCGCCGAGAATTATCGCGGCACCTCGACCGAGCTTCTGACCAGCCCGCCCGACGAATGGGGCGGCCGCGCCGCCGCCGATTGGGCGATGCGCCTCGCATCGGGCGCGCGCTTTGATCTCGCGGCTGAGCGCCTCGTCGACGTGGCCGACGTGCTCGACCGGATCTATGCCGCCGCCTGATCGGCGGTCAGGACGCTTCCAGCATCTGCCGGATCCGGGTGGCGAGCGCTTCCATGGCGAACGGCTTGGTTATCATCTCCATCCCGGGCTCGAGGAAGCCGGAGGAAAGAGCGGCATTTTCGGCATAGCCGGTCATGAACAGCACCTTCAGCCCCGGCCACCGCGCCCGGGCCGCATCCACCATCTGGCGGCCGTTTAGCCCGGGCAGGCCGATGTCGGTGACGAGCAGGTCGATCCGCTGGTCCGACTGCAGGATCTCCAGCCCGGACGGCCCGTCGCTCGCCTCGATCGCCTGATAGCCGAGCTCCTGCAGCTCCTCGACGATCAGACTGCGCACCACCGCTTCGTCTTCCACCACCAGCACCACTTCGCCGTCATCGGCGTGATGGTCCTGCGTCAGCTGCGGGAGCGGCTCATGCTCCTCTTCCTCGCCGAGGTGGCGCGGCAGGTACAGCTTGAACGTGGTGCCCCGGCCAGCCTCGCTGTAGATCTTGGCATAGCCTTCCGATTGCTGCGCGAAGCCGTAGATCATCGAGAGGCCGAGGCCGGTGCCCTGGCCGATCGGCTTGGTGGTGAAGAACGGCTCGAACGCCTTGGCCATCGTGTCGGCATCCATGCCGATGCCCGTGTCCGTCACGCAGATGCATACATATTGCCCAGGTTTCACGCCGCGCTGGGTGGCGGCATAGCTGCTGTCGAGGTACGCGTTGCACGTCTCGATCGTCAGCGTGCCGCCACCGGGCATGGCATCGCGGCCATTGATGACGAGGTTGAGGATCGCGCTTTCCAGCTGGTTGGGATCGCACTTCGTCGTCCACAAATCGCTGTCGAGCACCAGGTCCAGCTTGATCCGCTCGCCGATCGTGCGGCGAAGCATGTCCTCCATCGATGCGATCAGCGTGTTGGCGCGCACCGGCCGCGGATCGAGCGGCTGACGTCGCGAGAAGGCAAGCAGCCGATGAGTGAGCGCCGCAGCGCGCTGCGCGGCGGCTGATGCGCCGGAAATGAACCGGTCCAGCTCGTCGAGCCGCCCCTGCGCCACGCGGCGCTGTACGATCTCCAGGCTACCGGTGATTCCCTGCAGCAAATTGTTGAAATCGTGCGCGATTCCTCCGGTCAGCTGGCCCACCGCCTCCATCTTCTGCGCCTGGCGCAACGCCGCTTCGGTCTCGGCGAGCGTCGCGGCCGCCTCCACCTCCGCGGTCACGTCGCGGCCGAAGCCGTAGA
Organism: uncultured Stakelama sp.; assembly: GCA_964390515.1. Classification (GTDB taxonomy): domain Bacteria; phylum Pseudomonadota; class Alphaproteobacteria; order Sphingomonadales; family Sphingomonadaceae; genus Sphingomonas. The sequence continues at coordinate 40,084 of CAYMIU010000010.1, read as the reverse complement.
AGGTGGAATTTTCCGGAACCGTGCTCCACTTGATGATCCGCTGGCTGCCGTCTTTGCAGAGCATCACCGTCTGATACTCGAGCAGCGGCGTTCCGGCGGTCAGCTGAGCGACGCGCTCCTTCCACACCGCCTCGTCCTCGATGATGAAGTCGGTCGTGCGCCGGCCCAGAGTCTCCTCGCGGCCCCAGCCGAGCACGCTGGTCCAGGATGGATTGACGTCGGCGATCCGGCCGGTGACGTCCGCAACCACCTTCAGCACCGGGGACAGCGTCCAGATCCGCTGCCGGTCGCGCTCCAGCTGGCGCTCCTCGGTAATGTCTCGCCCGACCGCGTGAATGCGGCCTGCATCCGGCACCGCGGTCCACGCCAGAAGCCGATAGTCACCCGCCTTGGTGCGATAGCGGTTCTCGAACGCCAGCGTCGTGACGCCGCGGCTCAGCGAATCCAGTTCGCCGCTCGTCTCGGCAAGATCCTCGGGATGGATGAAGCTCGCGAGCGGGCGGCCGACCATCTCCCCCTCGCTCCAGCCTAGCATGCGGGTGGCGCTGGGATTCACCGCGGTGATGATCCCGTCCAGCGTGCACACCAGCAGCAGATCGCGCGAGATCGACCACAGCCGGTCGCGGTCGTTCGCTATCTGGCGGCTCGCCAGCACGCGATCGGTCGTCTCGATCACCACCGCGACCACGCCGATCGGGCGGCCTGCCTCGTCGAAGGCCGGGGAGTATTCGAGGTCCGTCCACAGCACCTTGGGCGTGCCGTCGCGGATCAGCGTCAGTTCCTGGTCACGGTAGGAAAGCGTGCCGCCCTCGCGGTACACCTTCTGCATCACGTTCGCGTTGAAATCCGCCACCTCGTGCCAGCCTTCCAGCACATTGGTGCCCAGCAGTTCCGGATGACGCCCGCCGGCGAACTGGCGATAGGCGTCATTGTAGATCATGACGCCCTTGTCGCCCCACAGGGTGACAATGGGTACGGGCGAGTGAAGCACGAACGCCAGCGTCGTCTTCATCGCGACGGGCCAGCTGCTGATCGGGCCGATCGGCGTCTTCGCCCAGTCGAACGCGACGATCCGCTCCGCCAGTTCCCCGCCGCCGATCAGAAATGGCTCCGTACCGTTGGTCAGCATGTCGTTCCTGTACGGCGCAGCGAGTGGCGCACGCGCTGCGATGGCCTAAATCCTGTGCCCGGGCAAACGCCGTCTGCGCGGGCACAGGATCAACATTCCATGCCGGTGATCGCTCCACCTTTCTCGGCGATTACGTGCGCTTGGCGGCGATGTAGCGATTGACCTGTTCCTCGAGCACGTCGAGCGGTAATGCGCCCTGGCTCAACACCGCTTCGTGGAAGTCGCGGATGTCGAACTTGGGTCCAAGCTGGGTCTCGGCCTTCTTGCGCAGTTCGGCGATCTTCAGCTGGCCGACCATGTAGCTCGTCGCCTGGCCCGGCCAGTTAAAATACCGGTCCACTTCGCGCGCGATATCGGTGTCGGAAACGGAGCTGTTGTTCTTGAAGTAGGCAATCGCCTGCTCGCGGGTCCAGCGCTTGGAATGGATGCCGGTATCCAGCACCAGCCGGATCGCGCGCCACACCTGAAGCGACAGCATCCCGAAGCGTGAATAGGGATCCTTGTAGATCCCCATCTCGTCGGCCAACCGCTCCGAATAAAGGCCCCAGCCTTCCATGAACGCGCCATAGCCGCCGAACTTTCGGAACTTGGGCATGTCGGCCAGCTCCTGCTGGCGCGCGATCTGGAAGTGGTGGCCCGGTGCACCTTCATGCGCGGCGATGCCGGCGACCTGCACCTTCTGCGTCTGGTTCATGTCGACCAGGTTCACGTAATAGATGCCCGGGCGCGATCCGTCGGCGGACGGCGAATTGTAGAAGGCAGTAGACGCCGTTCCTTCGCGCCACTTCTCCACCGCGCGCACTTCCAGCGGCGCCTTCGGCAGTACGCGGAAGTATTTCGGCGCATCGGCCATCACCGTCGCGATCACCGCCCGCGCATCCCGCAGATATTCTTCGCGGCCAGCCTCGGTATTGGGATATTTCAGCGTCGGATCGGTACGGATCTTGTCGAAGAACTGCTCCAGCGTGCCATTGAAGCCCACCTCGCGCTTGATCGCTTCCATTTCCTGTCGGATCGCTGCCACCTGCGCGAGGCCGAGATCGTGGATCTGGTCCGCGGTCAGATCGGTGGTGGTCGATGCCTTCAGCCGATCGGCATAATATGCCGCGCCGTCGGGCAGGTTCCACGCACCGTAATTGCCGGTCGATTTAGGTTCGATCTCGTCGAGCGCCACGAACAGCAGGTCATAGCCGCGCTTGAACGGGCCGGTCAGCGCGGCACCGGCGTCGGCGATCAGCTTCTGCTTGGTCGCCGCCGGCGCGTTCAGTGCGTTGACCTTCTTGCGGAAGTCGGCAAGCAGCGTCGAGTCCGCGCCGCTGTCGAACGGTGCGCCCGTGATGACCTTGCGCGCGTCGGCCCGGGCCGGTGCGAAGTTCACCTTGTTGGGGATGATCCCCGCAGCGGCCTGCTCGCGCATCGTGGCGGTCACTTCGCGCATCACGCGCTCGGTCTCGCGAAGCCGCGCGATATACGCCTCAGCGTCGGCGACGCTGTCCACCTTGTGATTGTTGATCAGCAGGACGGGGATGTCACCCGCCGGGCTGCCGTTTGTCGATACCGGGAAGCGCAGCTTGCGGAAGCGCGCAGATTCCCGCTGCCGCTGCACCTCATGCTCGAACAGGCGATAGCTGATGCGCGCATTCTCGCCCAGCTGTTCCGGGCGGAAGCGCATCTGCATCTCCTTCAGCTGCCGCTCGGCAAGTGCCAGCGAACGCTCGGATGCAGCGTCGGTATAGTCATCGAGCTTGTCGTAATTGGTCTTGAAGCCAAGCTGCGTCTGCGATTCCGGGCTTCGCGCCAGCTGTTCGTCGAACGCCTTGTCGAGGAGCGCGAGCAGCGCCTTGTCCTGAGCGCCGGGCTGCGGCGCCTGGATCGGCGGGGGGACGCTCCCCTGAACCAACGGCATTATCGGCAACAACAGCAGCGAGAGGGCAAGGCGCATGGGGATCTCCAACGGAATGGGCGCTTCTCGCCCGCCGCGCCCCGGCGCGCAACAGCGTTCCCGGCGCGCCCGCTGCGCCCGTCGTCGCCGTCCGCTCAATCCTGATCGCGCGCCGGATCACTCCCGAACCACGCAAGTCCGCTCGCCGTGATCAGCAGCACGCTGCCGAGCGCCGCGCGGTTGCGCCGTCGCAGCAGGGAAAGGCCGATCGTCGCCAGCGCTGGCGTCAGCGTGCCGAGCCGCGCGCCACCACTGCGCGCCGCCACGCTGGCCGTCACCCGGCTCACCGCAAAGCCGCGAACCGCTGGCGTACGCGGCGGCGGTGAACCCTCCCGCGGCCCACCCAGCCCGGGCCCGGGCGTCACCGTCTCGTCGCCATCGCCAGCCACCGTATCAGCCGCATAGGCGCCGCGCTGGCCCATCGGCTTTTCCGGCCCCGTCGTCGTGTCGCGCACCGTCTGGCGCTCAAGCTCGCAATTGAACTCCGCGCCCAGCAGCAGGACGTAGGCGGAAAGGTAGAGCCAGGTCAGCAGAACGATAGCCGCGCCCAGCGATCCATAAGTCGCGTCATAGCTGCCGAAATTGGCCACATAGAAACCGAAGCCAAGCGTCATGATCAGCCAGCTGACCGCCGCCAGCACCGAACCCGGCGTCAGCCATCGCCATTTCGCCCCGTCGCGGTTGGGAGCAAAGTGGTAGAGCGTGGCAGTGGCAGCCGCGCCCACGCCAGCCATCACCACATAGGAGAGGATCTTGCCCAGCACGAGCAGGCCGCCCGGTGCGGCGGGGAACAGCGTCTCCAGCGCTGCCAGCGCCGTCACGGACACGATTGCCAGCAATGCTAGAACGAGCGCACCCACCGTGATGGCGAGCGCAAGCAGGTTCAGCGCCACGAAGCCACGCGTCTCCTCCTCGTCATAAGCGATGTTGAGCGCGGTGATGATCGCGCTCGCGCCTTTCATCGCGCCATAAAGCGCAATGCCCAGCGCGATGATGAGGCCGATGCCCTTCTTGTCGTCTGCTCCGTTGACGAGGCTCGCGAGCTGCTCGCCGATCAGCCGCGCGGCGTCCTCGGGCATTACCGACGCCAGCGACCGGACATTCTCCAGCACCGTTTGAGGTGTCGCAACCAGCCCGTAAGTGAGCACGATCGCGCCCAGCATCGGCACGATCGCAAGCACCGCGCAAAAGGCGACGCCCGACGCGATCAGGCTCACATTGTCCTGCCCCGCCTCGCGCCAACTGCGCAGCACCACGTCCTTCCAGCCCCCAGGCGGGATTGCCCAAGGGGTGGCTGCATGGCGCCCATGCACATCGGCTTTGCTCGTCTCCGATGGGTCCTGCGGCGTTGATTGTGGCGGCATGTCGTTGAAACTCCCGGCCAACCGAACCAGCCGGCGGCCGGGACGTTCCGATCCGCCGCCGGAACGGCCATCCGCAATGCTCGTTTGGCAAGCTTCCTTCACTTGGAGACATGCTTGATGCCGGCGTCCACCGCTCTTCCCGCCCGGGCGCTTGCTCCCCTGGATCAGGCACCGCTCTTATCGGTCGGGGAGGTCGCAGCGCTGGTGGCCGACGCGCTGGAGCAGGCAGACGTGATGCTGGCTGCCAAGGACGAGGCGCGCGCCATCGCCATCGCGCGTGCGCTCGCCGCGATGACGTCGGCCGAGGTCGTCTTCTGTCCTGGCAGCGATGCGCTACCGGGCGATGAGGCGCCCGCCTCACCTGCCAATGTCGGCCAGCGCGTCGCGGCGCTGCGTCGTATCCATGCTGCCCGCCATGCCGCGGATCGGCCGCACATCGCCTGCGTCACCACCGGGGAAGCACTCGCCCGCGCCTATGCCGCGCCCGACGCCTTCGAAGCTGCCCCGCCGCGCGTCGCGGTGAACGAGCCGGTGGTGCTGGAGGAACTGTTCGATCAGCTGGTCGCCGCCGGCTATGTCAGCGACGAGCGGGTCGACGAGCCGGGCGAGGTCGCGCTGCGTGGTCAGGTGCTCGACGTCTATCCCGCCGATGCCGAGGAGCCAATCCGCATCGAAGCGGAGGATGGCCACGTCATCTCGATCCGCACCTATGACGCTGCCGACCAGCGCACCACCGGCGAACGCGAGGTGCAGGAGCTGGGCCGCGTCTCGGAGCCCGCCGCCGACGGCGCGGGCGCCGCGTTGCTCGGTCACCTGCCGGGCGCCATGCTCGCGATCGAGCCCGCAGCGGAGGAGCGTCGCCGCCGTTTCCTTGCGCTCGCCGCCGATGCCGAACGCCGCCGTCCGCGCCGCGCGCTGCGCGCCATCGTCGACGAGAAACGCTGGCGCGCGCTAGCGTCGGATCGAGACATACTGCCACTGAACGGCGCCGGCGATCCGCCACCGCGCTTCGTCGAGGGCAAGTCGCCGCTGCGCGCCTTCGCGCGCTTCGCCCGCGATGCGATGGCAGACGGTGAGCGCGTCGTCCTGCTCGGCAGTGCGCGCGATCGCCGCTTCCTGTGCCGCCGCATCGCCCGCGCGCTCAAGATGGAGGTCGGCGAGGCCGCCAGCTGGAGCGAGGTTCGCGCTGCGCCAGCCGGTACGTTGCTGTCGCTGGAGGCCGCCGTTGACCGGGGCTTTCGCGCCGACGGCGTCGCTGCCATCGCCGCCGCCGACCTGCTCGGCAGCCGCGCCGATCGTGATGACGCGTATGCCGGCCCGGCCGACACGGCATTGTTCGGCCTCGCCGAAATCCGCATCGGCGATGTCGTGGTGCACGAGGATCACGGTATCGGCATCGTCACCGGGCTGGAGCCGATGCCGCAGACCGGCGAGGATGCGCCGGGTGACGCGATCGTCCTCACCTATGCCGACAATGGCGTTCGCCTCGTGCCGGTGGCAGAGGCGGACCGGTTGTGGCGCTACGGCGCCGATGCCGACGCGGTCAGCCTCGATCGGCTCGATGGCGCAAGCTGGGAAAAGCGCCGCACCGCGATCGACGCCGCCATCGCCGAAACGGCGCGCGGGATGACTGAACTTGCCGCTGAGCGCGCGAGCCAGAGCGCGCCCGTGCTCGATCCCGATCCTGCGGCCTATGAACGTTTCGCCGGCGGCTTCCCGTTCAGCGAAACCCGCGATCAGGCGCGCGCGATCGAGGCGGTGCGCGGTGATCTTGCCTCGGGCAAGCCGATGGACCGGCTGGTGATTGGCGACGTCGGCTTCGGCAAGACCGAGGTCGCGCTTCGTGCCGCCGCCCTCGCCGCGCTCGCCGGAAGCCAGGTCGCGATCGCTGCCCCCACCACGGTGCTCGCCCGCCAGCATCTGGAGAATTTTACGGAGCGGTTCGAAGGCACCGGCATCATGGTCGCCGGTCTGTCGCGCCTGTCCAGCGCGGCGGACAAGAAGCGCGTGAAGGCTGGCCTTGCCGATGGGTCGATCCACGTCGTGATCGGCACCGGCGCGGTGGCCGGGAAGGGCGTCACATACAAGGATTTGGCGCTCGTCATCATCGACGAGGAGCAGCGCTTCGGCACGGCGGACAAGACACGGCTGCGTGAGCTTGGCGCGGGGCACGTGTTGACGCTCAGCGCAACGCCCATCCCCCGCACGCTGCAGGGCGCGCTCGTTGGTATCCAGCAGCTGTCGGTCATCGCGACGCCGCCCGCGCGCCGCCAGCCGATCCGCACGGCGGTGGGCGAATTCGACAAGGAAACCGTCCGCGCCGCGCTGCTGCGCGAACGTAGCCGTGGCGGCCAGAGCTTCGTCGTCGTCCCGCGCATCGAGGACATGGAGCCGCTCGGCGCGCTCCTTGAATCATTGGTGCCCGAACTCGAGGTCATCCAGGCGCACGGCAAGATGCCGGCGGCCGATATCGACGATGCCATGGTGCGCTTCAGCCGCGGCGAGGGCGACGTGCTCCTCGCGACCAACATCATCGAGGCCGGGCTGGATGTGCCGCGCGCCAACACGATGGTGATCTGGCGCGCGGATCGCTTCGGCTTGAGCCAGCTCCACCAGCTGCGCGGCCGCGTCGGGCGCAGTAGCCGGCGCGGCCAGGTCCTGCTCCTGACCGAGCCGGACAAGGAAATCGCCCCGCAGACGCTGAAGCGCCTACGCACGCTGGAGGCGTTCGACCGGCTCGGCGCGGGCTTTGCGATCAGCGCCCGAGATCTCGACATGCGCGGCGCCGGCGATCTTCTGGGCGAGGCACAAGCCGGGCACATGAAGCTGATCGGGATCGATCTCTACCAGCATCTGCTGGAGGCAGCATTGCGCTCCGCCCGCGGCGAAACGGTGGAGCGTTGGACGCCGGAGCTTCACCTCGGCATCGACGGCCAGCTGCCGGAAGGCTGGATCCCTGATCCCGAACTTCGCGTCACCTTCTACATCCGTCTCGCCCGCGCCGAGACCGCGGAGGAAGTCGACGCGCTGGAGGACGAACTGGAGGATCGTTTCGGCACCATTCCCGACGAGGCGGCACGGCTGCTCGCGCTCGCACGCATCCGTGCCGCGGCGCGGGCACTCGGCATTGCCCGGATCGATTCAGGCCCCGCCGCGATCGCGCTGACGCCGCGGCACGACTTCACCGGCGATGTCGATGCGGCCGGGCTGGTGAAGAAGGGCGATCGGCTGCTTCTCGCCGAGCGGATCGAGGATGCCGCGCCTCGGCTTGCCCGGCTTGAGGGGCTGCTCGACGAACTCGCCGCCTGAACTGCGCGTCTTCGCGGATGTCGGCTGAAAATGTGTTGAACCATCAGCGCGTTGGCGCGTCTGATCGACGAGGCAGGAGAAGGCTTATGTCGCTCGACGATTTCGTTTCGACCGTTGCCGGCACCATCCGCAATGCGGCGTCCGGCACTACCGACACTCATGTGCTGCGCGATCCGGTGCTTGGCCAGATCGATCGCGCCGCCAACGCCTGGGGCGATGGGCAGGCGGGCGCATCCGACGAATGGTTCAGCCGGGATGGCGATCTGGTCGCCTTCTCGCCGCACCTCCCCGGCGGCGCGCCGCTCACGATCGATGGCCAGACGACGGTGTTCGTGCCGGCCGATCGCTTCGCCGCATACCTCGCGAAGATGCGCGAGCAGGTCGAAGCGGGGGTGTTCGATCGCGAGATTGATGCTGGCCTGCACGGCTCCCCCAATGTCAGCGGCCTCGCCACCGTCCCGATGCCTGAGGCGCGCGGCGGCAACACCGAGGGCAGCGGCGGCGATCGCATTTCGTAGCACCGGCGTTCCGCATCCCTCTGATTTTTCCCGCCGGCGCTCTGCCGCTCGTGAGTCATTCCAGCGCGCCAAAGATTCGGATCGGCGCACCGTTCATTGCCGCGACAGCCGCGCTGCGGCTATCATGGCTGATCGAGGCGCGCCTGCGGGGGAATGACCATGCGCAAGTTGTTGATAGCGGTTGGGTTGATGGCGACGGTGCTGACCGGCGCGGCGCCGGCGCAGGTGCGGACGATCGATCCTAACCAGCCGATCGACGGCGATCTTTCCACCACCAATTCCCCGCCACCCCCACAGCCTCGCGCACCGGCACAAACCTATCGCGAACCAACCTATACCGACGATACGCCAGCCGAGCCCGCGCCGCCGCCGCAGGATCGCGCGGCTGATGCATCGCGCGCGCCGCTCCCGCCGCCTCAGGCCGAAGCGACGACCCAGGCCGCGGCCACCTTCAAGCGCGACGATCTGATCGGCGCTGGCGAGGGCGTGTTCGGCAAGGGCGCCGAAGGCTTCGCCTCGATCATCGAGAAGATCCTCAGCGAACAGGGCGAGCCGAACGCCTATATCGCGGGGCGCGAGGCTGCCGGCGCCTTCGTGCTTGGCGTGCGCTACGGCTCGGGCGTGATGACGCACAAGGTCGAGGGCCAGATGCCCGTCTATTGGACGGGTCCGTCGGTGGGCTTCGATGTCGGCGGAGATGCGAACAAGGTGTTCGTGCTCGTCTACAACCTATACGACACCGCCGATCTCTATCGCCGCTTCCCCGCGGCCGAAGGGCGGCTCTATTTCGTCGGTGGATTCGCCGCGACGTATTTGCGCCGCGGCAATGTGGTGCTGATCCCGGTGCGGCTCGGCGTCGGCTATCGCGCCGGCATCAACGTCGGCTATATGAAGTTCACCCAGAAATCGAACTGGCTGCCTTTCTGACGCGCGTCCCGTTCTGCACCGGATAATTCTCCATGCCCGGCAAATGCCCGATCTGCAGCGCGCCGTCCGTGCCGGAGCATGCGCCCTTCTGCTCGCGCCGCTGCAAGGATCGCGACCTGCTGCAGTGGCTCAGCGACGGTTATCGCATTCCGGGGCGAGAGATCGATCCGGATGGGCTGGACAGCCGCCGCGAGCCCGATTAGGGGGACCGCTCCCGGCGCAACGCCGGTGTGCCCAGGTAGCTCAGTTGGTAGAGCATGCGACTGAAAATCGCAGTGTCGGCGGTTCGATCCCGTCCCTGGGCACCACTTTCTCCTTCATCCTCGCGACGCCCGCATGACGCCTGGCGGCAAGGTTGCGCTCGTCACCGGCGCCAGCGGCGGCCTCGGGCGCGAGATCGCCATCGGATTGGCCCGCGCGGGTGCGCATGTGCTGCTTCACGGTCGCCGCGCCGACGAACTCCGGACGCTTGCCGATGAGATCGGCGCAGGCGGTGGCTCCGCAGAGGTGCTGGCCTTCGATCTGACGGACGAAGTCGCCACCGCCACCGCGCTGGCTGGCGTGCCTCGAATCGACGTTTTGGTGAACAACGCCGGTCACCGCGATCGCCTCCCGATCGGCGATCTCGACCGCGCCGCGGTGCGCCACCTGCTCGAGATCAACCTTACGGCGCCGTTCGACCTCGCGCGCCTGCTCGCCCCCCGCCTGCCTGCCAGCGGGCGGATCATCAACATCAGCTCGATTGCCGGCCAGATCGCGCGCTCGGGCGACGCGGCCTACACCATGTCCAAGGCGGGGCTCGAAGGGCTGACGCGTGCGCTGGCTGCGGAGCTCGGCCCGCGCGGCATCACCGTCAACGCCGTCGCGCCGGGCTATTTCGCGACCGAGGCAAATGCCGCGATGGTGGAGGACCCGAGCGTCGCGGAGCATCTCGCTCGCCGCACGTCGCTCGGGCGCTGGGGCCGGCCGGAGGAGATCGTCGGCGCGGTTCTGTTCTTCGCGTCCGACGCCGCTTCCTATGTCACCGGGCAAGTGCTGGCGGTCGACGGCGGCTATCTCGCCCATTTCTGATGGCCGGCGTCCTTAGTTGGGCGTTCCGCGCTTCGCCTTTGCACCCGCCAGCGCGGAAAGCACCCCGCGCATCGTGCGCACTTCCTGGCTCGTCCAGCCCGGCTTGGTCAGCAGCGTGCGCAGCGTCCGCCGCGTCGCCGGCGTGCGGTCGGGCGGAAAGAAGAAATTCGCCGCCTCCAGCATCCCGTCGAGCTGCCCGATCATCCCGTCGAGCTCCTCCTGCGGCGCCGGCGGATCGAGCGCCACCTCGGGGGGCGACACCAGCGCCTCGCCCTTGGACCATTCATAGGCGACGAGGATCACCGCCTGCGCGAGGTTGAGGCTGCCGAACTCGGGATTGATCGGCACCGTCAGGATGGTGCGTGCCAGCGCCACATCGTCGGTTTCCAGCCCCGATCGCTCGGGCCCGAACAGGATCGCGCTTCGCCCCGCCGCCGTGCGCATCTCGGCGGCTGCCTGTTCCGGCGTCACCACGGGCTTGGTGACGCCGCGCTTGCGCACGGTCGTCGCATAGACGTTCGGGCAGTCGGCCACCGCTTCGGCGACCGTTTCATAGACCTTTGCTCCGGCCAGCACGACGTCCGCGCCCGACGCCGCCGGCCCCGCCGCGGGGTTCGGCCAGCCGTCACGCGGCGCGACGAGGCGCATCTCCGTCAGTCCGAAATTCAGCATCGCCCGCGCGGCCTTGCCGATATTCTCGCCCAGCTGCGGGCGGACGAGGACGATGACGGGGTTGGTGTCGGGCGTGGCGGTCATGCGCTGCGCCTATCCGCGGAGCGGGTATCGAGACAAGCGGCCCGCACCGGCCACGCGTTCATCCCCGCCCGACTTCCTCCACGGTGCCGGCGAATTCCTCGAAATCACGCGCCTCGCTGAAATCGCGATAGACGCTGGCGAAGCGAATATAGGCGACTGAATCGAGGCCCTTCAGCCCCTCCATCACCATCTCGCCGATCCGCTTGGAGGTGACTTCCGCCTCGCCGCTGGTTTCCAGCTGGCGCTGGATGCCGCTGACGAGGCGCTCGATCGCCATTGCCTCGATCGGCCGCTTGCGCGCGGCGATGCCGATCGAGCGCAGCAGTTTCTCGCGCTCGAACGGCTCGCGCCGATCCTCCGACTTCACCACCGTCAGCTCGCGCAGCTGGATCCGCTCGAAGGTGGTGAAACGCGCTGCGCAGCCTTCGCACTGGCGACGGCGCCGGATCGCGGCGCCGTCGTCGGTTGGTCGGCTGTCCTTCACCTGGCTCGCATCATGGCCGCAGAAGGGGCAACGCATCGTCGGTAGGGTCTTTCAGGCGTGCCGTTGGCCGCGCAGCGCGCGCGACGAACGGGCAGGGGGGATCAGATCTTGTCGCGACGCGCGTAAGCCACTCCGGCGCCAACCAGCGCGCCGAGCACCGGGCCGACGAACGGCACGGGGATCGCGATTACGGCGCCGATCGCGCCATATTTCGCCATCTTCTTGCCGAGGCCCGGCGTGTTCTGGACGGTGGTCTGGACTTCCTCGATCTTGGACACGTTCACCTCACTGATAGATGGGGAAACGAGCGCACAGCGCGCGAACTCGTTCCCGCACCGCAGCTTCGACGTCCGCATCGCCCTTCTCGCCTTTCTTGGCGAGGCCGTCGAGAACGTCGGCCACCATGTTGCCGATCTCGCGAAATTCGGCGGTGCCGAAGCCGCGCGTCGTGCCGGCCGGCGAGCCGACGCGGATGCCGCTGGTCTTCACCGGCGGCAGCGGGTCGTTCGGGATGCCGTTCTTGTTGCAGGTGATGCCGGCGCGCTCCAGCGCCTCGTCGGCATCCTTGCCGGTAACGCCCAGCGGAGTGAGGTCGACCAGCGCCAGATGCGTGTCGGTACCGCCGGAAACGAGGTTCGCGCCGCGCTCCTTCAGCGTCGCCGCCAGCACCTTGGCATTTTCCACCACCGCGGCGATGTAGCTCTTGTATTCCGGCTGAAGCGCTTCGTTGAAGGCCACGGCCTTCGCCGCGATGACGTGCATCAGCGGGCCGCCCTGCAGCCCCGGGAACACCGCCGAGTTGATCTTCTTCGCGATCGCCTCGTCGTCGGTCATCACCATGCCGCCGCGCGGGCCGCGTAGCGTCTTGTGCGTCGTGGTGGTGACGACATGGGCGTGGCCGAACGGCGTCGGATGCAGCCCGCCCGCGACGATGCCCGCGAAATGCGCCATGTCGACCATGAAGAACGCGCCCACCTTGTCGGCGATCGCGCGGAAGCGGGCGAAATCGATCTGGCGCGGATAAGCGGAGCCGCCGGTGATGATCAGCTTCGGCCTGGTCTCCACTGCCAGCCGCTCGACCTCGTCATAATCGATCAGATGCGTGTCCGGCTTCACGCCATATTGCACCGCGTTGAACCACTTGCCGCTCATCGCGGCCCGCGCACCGTGCGTGAGGTGCCCGCCTGCGTCCAGGCTGAGCCCCATGATCGTCTCGCCCGGCTTCACCAGCGCCAGCATCACCGCGCCGTTCGCCTGCGCGCCCGAATGCGGCTGCACGTTGGCGAAGCCGCAGCCGAACAGCTGCTTGGCGCGGTCGATCGCCAGCTGCTCCACCTCGTCCGATGGGTGGCAGCCCTGATAGTAACGCTTGCCGGGATAGCCCTCGGCATATTTGTTGGTGAATACCGATCCCTGCGCTTCCAGCACCGCCTTGGAGACGATGTTCTCGGATGCGATCAGCTCGATCTGCGTCTGCTCGCGCTCCAGCTCGTGCGCGACGCCGGCGAACACCGCCGGATCGGCATCGGCGAGGCCGCGCGTGAAGAAGCCATCAGGCTGCACGTCGTTGAGATTGGCCGGGTTCGTGCTCATGCGGGCTCCCTTTCGGATACGGGGGGCGTGCCGAGCTTCTCGACGCGCTGGGTGTGGCGGCCGCCGGCAAAGGCGGTGGTGAGGAAGGCAGTGATACAGGCCTTGGCCATGTCCTCGCCGGTAAGGCGGGCGCCAAGCGCGACGACATTGGCGTCATTGTGCTCGCGCGCCAGCGCGGCGGACAGCGGCTCGGAAACGAGCGCGCAGCGCACTGCCGGGTTGCGGTTCACGGCGATCGAAATGCCGATGCCGGAGCCGCACAGCGCAACGCCGCGCTCGGCGCCGCCGTCGGCAACGGCCTCCGCCAGACGGTAGCCGAAATCGGGATAATCGACGCGGGCGTCGGTTTCGGGCCCAAGGTCGATGACGTCATGGCCGCTCTCGCGCAGCCAGGCGGCAAGCGTCGCCTTCAGCGCGACGGCGGCATGATCGGAGGCGATGGCGACTCGCATGGGGGTCGGCTTGGCTCTCGGTTGCGATGGATGCGGCGCCCTTTAGCGGGCACCTCGCCGGAAAGCCACCGTTGCGATCAGCCCCGGCCGGCGATTGCCTCCGCCAAGGCGATAGTGCGGCGCGCATCTTCGCGGTGGAGCAGTTCCACCATCTTGCCCTCGATCTTGATCGCGCCCCTGCCGGCATTCTCCGGCGCATCGAACGCGGTAACGATCGTGCGCGCCCATTCCACTTCTTCCGCCGAGGGCGCGAAGACGCGATTGGCCGGCTCGATCTGCCTGGGGTGGATCAGCGTCTTGCCGTCGAAGCCGAAGGCAAGGCCCTGCCGGCATTCCGCCTCCACCGCCGCTTCGTCGTCGAATGCGTTCATCACGCCGTCCAGCGGCACGATGCCATAGGCGCGTGCCACGGTGACGATCTGGCTCAGGATCGGCAGCAGCGGCGCACGGTCCGCGCCCGGGCGCAGCCGCAATTCCTTGGCCAGATCGTTGGGGCCGACGACGAAAGCGGCAAGGCCGGTCTCCGCCGCCGCCTCGCCGATCGAACGCAGATCGACGATCGCCTGCGCCGTTTCGATCATTGCCCATAGCGCGGGCCCGTCACCGATCGCGTCGCGCGCCGCACGCAGCGTCGCGGGATCCGACACCTTGGGCAGCAGTACCGCATCGGGTCTCGCCGCGCCCATCGCCGCCAGGTCGTCGGCACCCCATTCGGTATCCAGCCCGTTGGCGCGGATCACCCATTCGCGGTGGCCGAAGCCGCCCGCGGCCACCGCCTGCTCCCGCGCCGCCGTCTTCTGCTCCGGCGCGACGGCATCCTCCAGGTCGAGGATCACAACGTCGCACGCCAGATCGCGCGCCTTCTCGATCGCGCGGGCATTCGATGCCGGCATGTAGAGGGCGGAACGGCGCGGGCGGATCGTCATGCGGCTTTGGCTTCCTGTCTGAACCGGTGGAGCAGGGGCTCGGTGTAACCCGACGGCTGGGTAACGCCCTCGAAGATCAGCGCCCGCGCCGCCTTGAACGCAAAGCCCTCGCGGTTGAGCGGCCGATACAGCGGGTCGCCCGCATTCTGCGCATCGACCTTCTTCGCCATGCGGCCGAGCGCCTCGTCCACCTCACCTTCGGTGCACACGCCGTGGAGCAGCCAGTTGGCGATATGCTGCGAGGAAATCCGCAATGTCGCGCGATCCTCCATCAGCCCCACGTCATGGATGTCCGGCACCTTGGAACAGCCGACTCCCTGGTCGATCCAGCGCACGACATAGCCAAGGATCCCCTGGCAATTGTTGTCGAGCTCCTCGCGGATCTCCTCCGGCGTCCAGTTGCGACCCGGCGCCGCGAACGGCACGGTCAGCAGCTTCGCCAGCGGCGGCGGCGCCTCGCCCGCGATCTCCTTCTGCCGCGCGAACACGTCTACTGCATGATAATGCAGCGCGTGGAGCGTCGCGGCGGTCGGGCTCGGCACCCAGGCGGTGTTCGCGCCGCTTTTCGGGTGCGCGATCTTCTGCTCCAGCATGTCGGCCATCATGTCGGGCGCGGCCCACATGCCCTTGCCGATCTGCGCCTTGCCGGAAAGGCCACAGGCAAGGCCGATCCGCACGTTGCGATCCTCATAGGCCTTGATCCACTCGGCGCCCTTCATCTCTGCCTTGCGGATCACCGCGCCGCCGCGCATCGCGGTATGGATCTCGTCGCCGGTGCGATCGAGGAAGCCGGTGTTGATGAAGGCGATCCGGTCACGCACCGCATGGATGCAGGCGGCGAGATTGGCCGAGGTGCGGCGCTCCTCGTCCATCACACCGACCTTGATCGTGTGACGGTCAAGGCCGAGCAGATCCTCCACCGCATCGAACAGCCGGTTGGTGAACGCCGCTTCGTCCGGCCCGTGCATCTTGGGCTTCACGATATAGATCGATCCGGTGCGGCTGTTCTGCAGCGAGCCGAGCCGCTTCAGATCATGCAACCCGATCAGCGACGTGACGATCGCGTCGAGGATCCCTTCCGGCGCCTCGCTGCCATCGGCAAGGCGCAGCGCGGGCGTCGTCATCAGATGTCCGACGTTGCGCACGAACAGCAAGGAGCGGCCCGGCAGCGTGAAGCTGGAGCCGCTCGGCGACTGATACGTGCGGTCGCCGGCCAGCTTGCGGGTCAGCGTCGCGCCATTCTTCTCGAACGTCTCGACCAGATCGCCGCGCATCAGGCCCAGCCAGTTGCGATAGGCCGCGACCTTGTCCTCCGCGTCGACCGCGGCCACCGAATCCTCCAGGTCGACGATCGTCGTCAGCGCGGATTCGAGGATCACGTCGGCGATGCCGAGCGGATCGGTCTTGCCGATCGGGGACTCGCGATCGACCACGATCTCGATGTGCAGCCCGTTATGGACGAACATCACGCCCTTATCGAACTTGGCGAAGCGATGCGGGCAGTCACCGCCGGTCAGCGCGGCTTCCCAGCCCGGCAACGTTTCATCGAGGAACGCCCGCGCCCGCGCGATCACCTGAGCGCCGCGCTCCGCATCATAACCGCCCGGCTTCGCCTTCCCCGGCAGCGCGTCGGTGCCGTAGAGCGCATCATACAGGCTGCCCCAGCGCGCATTGGCGGCGTTCAGCACGAAGCGCGCGTTGAGGCTCGGCACCACCAGCTGCGGCCCGGCCATGGTGGCAATTTCGGGATCGACATTCTGCGTGCCGATGGTGAACGGCGCCGGCTCTGGCACCAGATAGCCGATCTGCGTCAGGAACGCCTCGTCGACCGGCTCGCCTGCCATGTAGCGCGCGTCGATCGCCGCCTGCAGCTCCTCGCGGCGGGCGAGCAGCGCCTTGTTCTCCGGCGTGAAGCGATCGAATATCGCCGCCGCGCCCTGCCAGAAAGCGTCAGCCGAAATGCCGGTGCCGGCAAGCGCCTCCTCCTCGACAAAGGCGGCGAGGCGATCATCGACCGAAAGGCCGGCGCGGGTCTGCATGGGGGATTCCTCCTGACGTTACCAACAGCGCCTGGGGAGGGCACCGCCGCGATTAGTCGATGCCGCGGTGGGAGTGCAACGCCCAATTCCTCCCCGAGGTCCGCCCGGGGAGGATTGATCGGGCCGGATTAGGAGGCGCGTTTCCACACCATCAGTTCGCCCTCGGCAACCACTTGGCCGGCCGTTCCGACCGGTTCGGAACTGCCATCGCTGAGGAAAGCGATCGTCGCCGCGTCGCTCGCCGGCACCTGCGCCAGCGTGCGCTTCCCATCCGGCAGCTTCGCCACGACCACCCCGGCCTTTGCCGAACCGTCACGGTTGTAGAAGACGGTGTAGGTCTCGACCTCAGCCGGTCCGCTATAGCCCTTCACCAGTTCCGGCACCGCCCCGCGCGCAGCATCCGCCTCGGCCTGCAGGTCGAACGCATGCGCCTCGCCCGCGCCCGGCAGCGGCTTTGTGCCGAGCACGATCGCGTGATTGTGCGTGGCAAAGCCGCCATTGGCGAACAGCAGCCCCTTCTCGCCCTCGCCGGCGCGCAGGGCGTCGACCATCTCGGCCACGGCATGCGCCATGTAATTGCCGATCGGCCCACCGCCGAAGGTGAGGCCACCGAACACCGTCGCGGGCTTCTCCACCGGCCAGCCGATCACCCGCCGCGCCATCTTCGGCACGCAGGGGAAGCAGGAATATAGCTCGACCAGATCGAGATCGTCCGCCGTCATCTCGTTGAACTCGAGCGTGCGCTTCAAGCACACTTCCATGCTGGGCGACGTGTCGTAGCGGTCACGGGCAAGGAAATCGTCCGCCTCATGCGCGCTGGCGCCGCGGCCGACATAGATGATCCGCTCCTCCGGCACGCCGCGCCGCCGCGCCTCGGCAAGGCTGGTGACGATGAAGCCGGCGCCCTGATTGACGCTCGAATTGGCCACCATCAGCTTGGTGTAGGGGAAGGCGATCGGGCGATTGTCCGTGGTCGGCGCGACGATCTCCTGCGGCGACTTGGGCGCATGGATCCAGGCCGCGGGCGTCTGCGCCGCGACCTCGGAGAAGCGCGACCAGATCTCGCCGGATTCGCGCTGCCCTTCGTCCAGCGTCTGGCCGTAGGCCGCACGCCCGGCATTCTCGTAGAGCGGATAGACGTCGACCGGAGTCGCCAGGCCATAGATCTGGCGGTAGCCGGGCTTCGCGCCCCTGCTGAGGTTGCGCAGCGGGTTCTGGTCCGCAACGCTCGTCTTCGCCGCGATCGCCGCACGCTGGCTGGCGGTGCGCAGCGCCTCGCCGCCGGTCACCGCCGCGATCTTGATCTCGCCGCGCGCGATCCGGTTCGCCGCCTCGTTCAGCAGCAGGATCGGGCTGTCGCCATTGGGACCAACCGATTCATAGACGATCCCCGCCTTCGATCCGATCCCGTCCGCCACCTTCTGCGCCAAAGGATTGTCCTTGCGGAAGCTGATCTGCTGCACGACCGCGACGGAATCGACGTCCGCCAGCCAGCCGCCGCCGGCATCCTTGTCGGCCTCCTCCAGCGCGGCGATCATCAGGCCCAGCGCATCCTTGCCCGCCATCGGATCGGCCGGGCGGTCATTGACCTGCCCGACCCCGACGATGACGGCGACCTTTTCCGGGGCAGCCGCCATGTTCAGCGCGCCTTCCACACCGGCGCGCGCTTCTCGGCGAACGCCTTGGGCCCTTCGCGCGAGTCCTCGCTGGTGAAGACGATCTTGGTTTCCTCGCGGTTCTGCGCCCAGGCCGCTTCCTCGCGCTCGACCCGGCCATTCGAAATGCCCTGCGCCATCCGCTTCGACGCCTGCACCGACAGCGGCGCGTTGACGGCGATCCGCTCGGCCAGCGCAAAGGCGGTGTCGAGCAGCTGCTCGCGCGGGGCGACGGCGTTGATCAGCCCCAGTTCCAATGCGCGGTTGGCGTCGATCGGATCGCCGGTCAGGATCATCTCCATCGCGATCTTCTTGGGCAGCTGTTCGGGCAGGCGGAACACGCCGCCAGCCGCCGCGAACAGGCCGCGCTTTGGCTCGGGCAGGCCGAACTTCGCGTCATCCACTGCCACTGCGAGGTCGCAGGCGAGCGTGATCTCCAGCCCGCCGCCCAGCGCCATGCCGTTCACCGCCGCGATCACCGGCTTCGAAATGGCATGGCTGACGATCCCGGCAAAGCCCCAGGCCGCCTTGGTCTTGTCGTCCGGCGCCAGGCTCTCGCCGCGTGACAGCGCGACGAGGTCGGCGCCTGCGCAGAACGACTTGTCGCCAGCACCGGTTACGATGACGACGCGGATTTCGGGATCCTTGTCCGCCGCTTCCAGCGCATCGCCCACGCCCTCATGGACGAAGCGGTTGACCGCGTTGCGCGCTTCCGGGCGGTTGATCGTGATGAGCATCACGTTGCCGCGCGTTTCGACGGTGACGGCCTCGTTGCCGAGTTCAGCCATTTCTAAAGTCCCTTTCTAGGCAGCTTGTTCGATGATCTTGTCGGCGAGCAGCGGCGCGATCGCGTCATCGCCGAGGCCAAGCCAATGCTTGATGACGGCCACGCTATCCTCGCCGATGCGCGGTGCCGGTCGCTGGTCGGGTTCCGGCACCCGCTCGAAATGCGCGATCGGCCCTTCCGCCTGGAATGGCGCTTCGAGCAGCGGGTGATACGCGGTGCGGAACGTGCCAAGCGCGCGATAGCCCGGCGCGTCGGGCATCTCGATCACGCGGATCATCATCCCGGCCGGCACGCCCGCCGCCTGCAGCGTCTCCATGACCTCTTGCGGTGGCCGCGCGCGTGCCCATTCCTCGGCCGCAGCACGGGTCGGCCCCCCGACCACCTCGGCCAGCGCTGCCCGATCCGCATCATCGCGCAGCGTCACGGCGCACCATTCGTCCTCGCCGGCGCACGGGAGCAGCCAGTCCTCCGCCGGTACGCCGCCGTCGATCCTGATGCCGGCCTGTCGCGCCGCCAGCGTCGCGATCTCGGCCGCCTTGTGGCCCAGCATCACCTCGGCCTGGCTCACGCTCGCCGTCCCGCCCGTGCCGGTGCGCAGCCGCCGGATCAGCAGCGCCAGCGCGCCGAGCGTCCCGATTCGCCCCGCGACATGATCGGGATACACCGTCACCGTGTCGGAAAAACTGTCCGGCTCCCCGGGATACACCCATTGCTTGGTCAGCCCGGCCGAAGCGCGCACCAGCGGGCCATAGCCGAGCCGTCCCGACCATGGGCCGGTCGGCCCGAACGCCGAACTGTCGATCGCCACCAGCCGCGGGTTCGCCGCCGCCAGCCTCGCTGCGTCAAAGCCAAGAGCGGCAAGCGTACCGGGCTTGAAGTTGGAGAGCAGCACGTCCGCCTGGCGCACCAGATCGAGGAACAGCGCCTTGCCGCGTTCGGATCGCAGATCGATCGACAGCCCGCGCTTGTTGCGATGCCCCGCGGCCCAGGTCAGGCTGACGGGCGCATTGTCGCGCGACTGACGCTGGCCGTCCGGGAAGGCGGCATTCTCCACCTTGATCACGTCCGCGCCGAGATCCGCGAGCAGCCGTCCCGTCTCCCCGCCGACGACGATCACGCCCATGTCGAGCACCCTGATGCCCTCCAGCGGGTAGTTGGCCCGCGGCGGCGCCTGGAATACAGCGCGCGGCGCCTCGAACGTCGCGGTGCCGCCTGCCGCCGGTGCCGGCCCGCGGATGCCGGCGCGCACCCCGTCGATCTCGATCGTTCCGTTGGGGAAGGGCAGGGTGTAGCCCGGCGCCACCTCAACCGGCACGAAGGCATCGCGCGCCGTCATCTGCGCCGTCGCTACCGCTTCGTCGAGATCGAGCAGCCCCGCCACCGGGATGCCCCGCGCAGCCCCTTCTTCCTCGATCTCGGCGCGGGTCTTGTCCGCGAAGAAGCGCGTGATCGCGGGCAGCAGCGTGGTCGATCGGAAGCGCGTCGCCAGCTTCTCCCACTCCGGCCCGGCAAACTCCGTCGGCTCGCCCATCCAGGCGTACATCGCGCGCCATTGCCGCGGCGCCAGCACGCACAGCCGCACCAGCCCGTCGGCGCAGGGCAGGATGGGGTAGCGGACGCGCTCGTCCGTCCGTCCGCGATCCATCTTCCAGCTCGGCACCCCCGATTGCGCGCTGCCGTTCAGGCCGAAGCCGGGGTCGAGCGCCTGCATCCCCGCTTCCAGCAGCGACACGTCCACCCGGTCGCCCTCGCCGGTGCGCAGCCGGCGATAGAAAGCGGCCAGCGTCGCCACCGCAATGTGCGGCGCGGCAGTCTCATAGGTCAGCTGCCCCGGTGGCAGCAGTGGCGGTCGGCCCGGCAGGCCGGAGCGGGACAAGCCGCCCGTCAGCGCCTGCAGCACCGCCTCGCTCGCCTGCCAGTCCCGCCACGGGCCCAGGGGGCCGAAGTCGCTGATCGTCACCAGGATCAGTTCGGGGGCGGCGGCCCGAATGGCATCGTGATCGAGCCCGGCGAACCCGGCGTCGATCATGATGTCCGCCTCGCGCGCGAGAGCGATAAGCCGCGCCTCGTCTCCGGGCAGGTCGATCGTGGTGGCCTTCTTGCCGAGGTTTGCGGCAACGAACGACAGGCTGGTGCCGCCAACCTTGTCGCGCGCCTGACGGTCCGCCCCGCCGCCGCTCGGCTCGATCCGGATCACCTCCGCGCCAAGCTCGCCCAGCAACCGCCCGATCGCTCCCAGCACGCCTGGGGCGGCATCGATCACGCGAATTCCCGAAAGCGGCAGGTCGGTCATAACGGCCAGGCCAGCTCCCGCCGCGCCGCACTTTCGCGATAGAAGTCGAAGAACGGCGTCTCGTCGCCGCCAGCTTCAGCCACCGCGTCATGCTGTGCGATCAATGCCGTCGCCAGCGCTGCCCAGATGCCGTCGAGCGCGTCCAGCGTCTCGCCATCATGGGTCACCGGGGCATCCTCGCCCAGCAGCCGGCGCATGTCGGCGATATCCGCGCGTCGCCACGCCGCCGCCTTTTCCGCTTCCTGCGCGCCGAGCAGCGCGAGCAGCGCCGCCACGGTCAGCGTCGATCCGGCGAACGCATCGACCGCGCCCACCTTCTCGCCCGCGCCCGCCGCCGCGATGCCGGCGCCGATCAGCACTTGTGCCAGGTCGCTCGACGGCATCACCGGCACCGGATCATAATGCCGCCCGCCAAGCTGCGCGGCGATGATCGCGTCCTGCCGCCGCGCGGTATACCAGCCGGATACCGCCAGCACCGGATCCTGCCGCCCGCCGTCGACGAACTCGCGGAAGGCGGAAATCCAGATCGCAATCCCCTTCACCGACGCGAACAATGACCACCAGCGCATTGCCGCGGGATCTACCGTCAGCCCGCTGGCGCGCTCCCAGATCGCGATCGCGTCCGGGCGCGGCAGCATGCCGCTCGCCGCGCCGGGGATGAAGTGATCCCAGATCGGGTCCAGCGCCCACCCCAGATCCTCCAGCGGATCGCCAAGATGCGCCATCTCCCAATCGAACATCGCGCGCATCCCGCCAGCACCGTCGTGCATGACGTTGCCGGAACGATAATCGCCATGAACGATCGCGACGCGCTTCGCTGGCGGCGGCGGATTAGCGCGCAGCCAGCGGATCGCCGCGCGCGCGATCGGCTGCGGCTGCAGCGCATCCTCCTCGATCACGCCTTCCCAATAATCGAGTGCGATGCGCCAGCATTGGCCGGGCTCGGGCATCGGCACATGGTCGGCGAGCGGCGTGCCGGCCGGATCATGCGCCGCCAGCCGGCCCAGCGCGCCAAAGAACGCCTCGCCCAGCGCCGCGCCATGCACGCCGAACGGATCGCGCGCGAAGCTGCTCGCGACTTCGCCGCCCTCGATCCGCTCCATGATGAAGAACGGCCGGCCTAGTTCCGCGCCATCGGGCTCCAGCGCCACCGCCCGCGGCACGGGGACCACACCGGCGGCACTTTGATAGGCGCGAAACTCGGTCGCGCTTTCGGTGTCGATCAGGCCCTTCGCCGGCTCGCGCCGCAGGATCAGCCGGTGGATGTCCGCCCCGACATGGGCATCGAAGCGATAGGTCTCGCGGCTCGCGCCGCCGGGGATCCGGGCAAGATCCGCCACTCGCACCGGCTGTTCCCAGACGCGCGAGAGATACGCCTCGATCTCGGATGGGGTCAGCGTCGTCATGCCGGGTCGAGCACGCCCTTGAAGCCCGACGGCGCGTGCGGCCCCATCACCAATTGTTCGAGTACCCCCTTGCCGCGCCGCACCGTGCCGTCAGGTCCCGTCATGGTGACGGTGGCCAGCGCCTGGATGTGCAGATGGTGCGGCTGCATGGGGTCCATCTCGGCGGGCACGAAATCCTCGCGCTCCACCGTCTCCCCATCGCCTTGGTGCCGCCCGTGGCTCCACTTGGGGTGGGTATAGCCAAGGCCAAGCATCATGAACTGCTGGCCAAGATCGAACTCGACCTTCGTTTCCTTGCCCTCTTCGTCCTTCAGCGTGACGCTGGCCGCCTGGGCATGGCGCGATCCCTGCTTCCACTGGATCTGATAGTCGGATTCGAAATGCGTCTCGTCCTCGATCCCGCCGCCGAGCGGCTTCCACGCGGCGCGGCGATTCCAGAAGCGGCCATGCTCGTCGTCGTTGGTGTGGAAGTAGAAGTCCCCGTCCTCCATCGCGGTCGGGCTCCACAGCCAGAAGAATTGCGGCGCAATCGGCGGGCTGGCTGGCTGCGCATCGGGCGCCCCGATCGGCCGCACGCCCCAGGAGCGATCACGCGTGCCCAGCCAGCCGTTCACCTCGGTGCGCTCGCCATCGACCTCGATCCAGCCCTGATAGCTGCCGTTCTGCGTCATTCGCGTCACGTCCATCAGCACGCGGGGGCCGTTGCGGCGGGTGAAGCGCGGCTCCTCCAGCGGAAAGGCGCGGCCGGTGAAGGTCAGCTCGGCGCGGATCTTGTGCTCGGGCGAATTGACGGTGAGCTTCACCGACTTCAGCGGCTCGATCACCTCGACCGCGATCCCGCCCACCTGCGTGTCCATCCGCTCCATGTTGAGGCCGCGGCTGGCGTGCAAATTCACCTGCTTGCCGTCCTTCAGCCAGCAGAAGCTCGCGTCGATGATGTTGATATGCGGATAGACGCCCATCGCGGCGGCGAAAAAGCCGTCCTCGTCCGCGCCGGGGGCATAGCCGTTGAAGAAGAAGCGATCGTAGAAATTGCGGTCCGTGCCGGCGTACGCGACCGGCTCGGCCGTCTGGTGGATCGGATATTCATCGCCCTTGGTCAGCACCATGCACGCTCTCCCGACTGGAACCTGCCGCTCTCATGGCGGCTCGGTAGGCGGGTTGGACCAGCGGCGGCGGGGCTGTCAACGCTGCAATAACATTAGTTACGCTGGCGTGCCCATCAGCAGCGGCGAGGAGAGGGTGCGCTGCGGTTCGTCAGGCGGAGCCGACCAGCGGCGCGAAGCGGGCGACTTGCCGCCCAACCATGCGCAATTGCTCGACAACTGCGGGATCGTTCGCGCCGCCCTCGTCGTCGAACTTGGTGATCGCGCTGTTGATCGCCGCGGCGAACGGCGTCGGCCAGCCGCGCAGCGCATGGACGATCGAACGCAGCGCCGCGATCGTCGATCCCGTCGCCTGCCAGCCATAAGCCGTCGCGATCAGTCCTACCGGAATGTCCGCCAGATATGCCCGCTCGGTATCCCGCGCCGTCTCCTCCAGCAGGTCGAGCGCATTCTTCACCACGCCCGAAATGCTGCCATGATAGCCGGGGGACGCAATGATCAGCGCGGAGGCGCCGCGCACCGTGTCGACGAACTCGCGCTCCTCGGGCGTGCGCTGTGCGGCGCGCGGATCGTACAGCGGCAGCTTCGCCATGTCCGCGCCGCCGAACATGCGGGTGCGAAAGCCCTGCTCGCATGCGGCATCGAGCGCGATCCGCAGGGCGCGCTCGGTAGAGGAGGGGCCGCCGATCGTGCCGCCGATGCCCACGACCAGGGGTCGCTCGTTCATTTCAAGTGCTTCCGCTTGGCCGCTCATTTCCCTATTCCTCGCACGATGCGCATTCTTGCGGCAACTGTCCTAGTGACGTAATACAGATGGCAGAACGCCGGAACCACGATATGCGCCCCGATCCCTTTGACCAAAGTCCCTTTGATCGGGGGCGTCTGAGATACAATCATGCGCCCGGCGAGCCGCGTTCGCCGCTGCCGGATTTCGAGCCTTGGCAGGAACCCGATCAGCCCGCAACCGAGCCTGGTTTCGCGGACGCGCCGGCGCGCCGTCGCCGCATTCCGTGGCGCTGGGTGTCCCGCGCGATGGGCGGCGTCGTGATCCTGCTCGTGCTCGCGATCGCCTGGCTCGCGGTGACGGCGCCGCTCTCGCAATCGCTCAAACCGCCGACGCCCCCGTCGATCACGCTCACCGCTGCGGACGGCACGCCGATCGCCCGCCGCGGCGCGATCATCGGTGCGCCTGTCGATGCCGCAAAGCTGCCGGCGCATGTGCGCGAGGCGTTCATGGCGATCGAGGACCGGCGCTTCTACTCGCACTGGGGCATCGATCCGCGCGGCATTGCGCGCGCGGCCTGGGCGAATTTCGGCTCCGGCGGCGTGCGCCAGGGCGGCAGCACCATCACGCAGCAGCTGGCGAAGAACGCCTTCCTCGATTCCGATCGCACCGCCGCGCGCAAGATCCGCGAAGTGCTGATCGCCTTCTGGCTCGAAGCCTGGCTGTCGAAGGACGAAATCCTCTCGCGCTACCTGTCGAACGTCTATTTTGGCGACAACGTCTATGGCCTGCGCGCCGCGTCGAAACATTATTTCGGGCGTGAGCCGGAGAAGATGAACATCGGACAGGCCGCGATGCTCGCCGGCCTGGTGAAGGCGCCGTCGCGCCTCGCGCCAACCGGCAACCTCAAGGGCGCCCGTGAACGCCAGGCAGTCGTCGTCGCGGCGATGGAGGATGCCGGCTTCCTGACGAAGCGGGAGGCGGATGCGGTGCAGCCGCAGCGCGTCCGCTCGCGCCGTGCACAGACCCTGCCGAGCGGCACCTATTTCGCCGATTGGGTGCTTCCCGAGGCGCGTGACCAGGCCGGGGAAATCAAGACCGAAGCCACGGTGCGTACCACGCTCGACCGTGATCTGCAGCGCAACGCGGAACGCGTGATCCGCCAGGCGGGCCTGCGCCAGGCGCAGGCGGCGCTCGTCGCGATGAAACGCGATGGCTCGGTGGTCGCGATGGTCGGCGGGCGCGATTACAAGAAAAGCCCGTTCAACCGCGCCACCCAGGCGCGCCGCCAGCCGGGCTCCACCTTCAAGCTCTTCGTCTATCTGGCCGCACTTCGCGCCGGCATGTCGCCCGACACCACGGTCGATGATTCCCGCGTCGAGATCGCCGGATGGAAGCCGAAGAACGACGACAATCGCTATCTCGGCGAAATCACGCTGCGCCGCGCCTTCCAGCGCTCCTCCAACGTCGTCGCGGCGCGGCTGACGCAGGAAGTGGGCGTGCGCAACGTCATCCGCGCCGCGCGCGACCTTGGCATCACCACGCCGATCGCCAACGAGGCGACGATCGGCCTCGGCACCTCGGAAGTCTCGCTGCTCGAGCTCACCTCCGCCTTCGCCGGCGTGGCCGAGGGCCGCTATCCGGTGCAGGCGCACGGGCTGCCGGATGCGAAGGACAAGAGCTGGTACCAGTCGCTCACCGGCGGGCAGAAGCAGATGCCCAGCCGCATCCATGATGACATGCTGACGCTGCTCGCCTCGTCGATCCGCGGCACCGGGCGCGCGGCGGCGCTCTCCGTGCCGGCCTATGGCAAGACGGGCACGTCGCAGTCGGGCCGCGATGCATGGTTCATCGGCTTTGCCGGCGATCTCGTCGTCGGCGTCTGGGTCGGCAATGACGACAATACGCCTAATCCCGGCCTCCACGGCGGCGGCATTCCGGCGCAGATCTGGCGCAACTTCATGGTCAGCGCGCTCGATCTGGCGCCCGTCGTCAAGGTGCCGGAGGTGGAGGACGTCGATCCCGAGGCCGGCATGATGGGCGTGCTCGAGAATGAAGTGGCGCCGATCGCCGGCCGGCTTGAAGGGCTTGGCATGGATCTGGAGATCGGCCCCGACGGCTCGGTCAGCATCGCTCGCCAGCCGCCGCCACCGCCCCCCGCCCCGCGCCGGCGCGAGGAGCTGGAGCCCGCCTTCGAGGAAGACGGCCCGAACTTCTAGCGCATGAAAAAGGGCGGGGGCATCGCCGTGCCCCCGCCCTCGCTACCAGCGCCGAGCGCTGGGCTACTCCGCGGCTTCCATCGCCGGCGTGTCATCCAGCGGGTGGGTCAGCCGCTCCAGCATCTCGCGCGGCACCACCTGCCAGAAGCGGCCCGCCGTGCGGTCCCAATCCTCCAGGATGCCGCGCGCCCACTTCGAATCCGTGGCGGTGACATGCCGTTCGATGAGCCCGCGCAGCGTTTCGGCCCAATGGGCGGAGGCCAGCCGCTGCCACACGATGCTTTCCGGATTGGCCCGCCGCGCGAAGCTGTCGTCATGATCATAGACGAAGGCCATGCCGCCCGTCATGCCGGCGCCGAAATTGTGGCCCACGGCCCCCAGCACCACAGCCGTGCCGCCGGTCATATATTCGCAGCCGTTCGCGCCGCAGCCCTCGACGACGACGGTCGCGCCAGAGTTACGCACCGCGAACCGCTCGCCAGCCTGCCCCGCCGCGAACAGTGCGCCCGAGGTTGCACCGTACAACACGGTGTTGCCGACGATCGTATTCTCCTGGCTGCGCAGCGGAGACGACACCGCCGGCCGCACCACGATCACGCCGCCGGACAGGCCCTTGCCGACATAGTCGTTCGCGTCGCCGAACACTTCCAGCGTGATGCCCTTGCACAGGAACGCGCCAAGGCTCTGCCCGGCCGAGCCGCGCAGGCGGATCGTGACGTGGCCATCGTTCAGCGCGCTCATCCCGAACGTGCGGGTGATCTCGCTCGACAGCCGCGTGCCGACCGCGCGGTGCGTGTTGCGCACCGAATAGGTCAGCTGCATCTTCTCGCGCCGCGAGAAGACGGCGCCGGCATCCTTGATGATCTGCGCGTCCAGGCTGTCGGGCACTTCGTTGCGGAAGGTGCTGAGCGAGAAGCGCCGCTCGGCATCCGTGGCATCGACCTTGGCGAGGATCGGGTTGAGATCGAGGTCGTCGAGATGCTCCGCGCCGCGGCTCACCTGTCGCAGCAGCTCCGTACGCCCGATCACTTCGTCGAGGCTGCGCACGCCCAGCCGCGCCAGGATGTCGCGCACTTCCTCGGCGATGAAGGTCATCAGGTTGATGACCTTTTCCGGCGTGCCGACGAACTTTTCGCGCAGGCGCGGGTCCTGCGTGCACACGCCGACCGGGCAGGTGTTCGAATGGCACTGACGCACCATGATGCAGCCCATCGCGACGAGGCTCAGCGTGCCGATGCCGAACTCCTCGGCGCCGAGGATCGCGGCGATCACGATGTCGCGCCCGACGCGCAGGCCGCCGTCGGTGCGCAGCTTGATCCGCCCACGCAGGCCGTTCAGCGTCAGCACCTGATTGACCTCGGAAAGGCCCATTTCCCACGGCGTGCCGGCATATTTGATGCTGGTCTGCGGGGAGGCGCCGGTGCCGCCGACATGGCCGGATACCAGGATCACGTCGGCATGCGCCTTCGCGACGCCCGCCGCCACCGTGCCGATCCCGGCCGAGGAGACGAGCTTCACGCACACTCGCGCGCGCGGATTGATCTGCTTCAGATCGTAGATCAGCTGCGCCAGATCCTCGATCGAGTAGATGTCGTGGTGCGGCGGCGGCGAGATCAGCGTCACGCCCGGCGTCGCATGGCGCAGCTTGGCGATGAACTCGGTCACCTTGAAGCCGGGCAGCTGCCCGCCCTCGCCGGGTTTGGCGCCCTGGGCGACCTTGATCTCGATCTCTTCACAGGCGTTGAGGTATTCCGCCGTCACGCCGAAGCGCCCCGACGCGATCTGCTTGATCACCGAATTGGCGTTGTCGCCGTTTTCGTACGGCTGATACCGGCTCTTGTCCTCGCCGCCCTCGCCCGACACCGCCTTGGCGCCGATGCGGTTCATCGCGATCGCCAGCGTCTCGTGCGCTTCTGGGGATAGCGCGCCAAGGCTCATGCCCGGCGTCACGAAGCGCTTGCGGATCTCGGTGATCGGCTCGACCTGGTCGATCGGCACGCCTTCCGCGGGGAAGTTGAACTGCAGCAGATCGCGCAGATAGATCGGCGGCAGATCGCCCACCCCGCGCGAGAATTGCAGGTACGTCGAATAGCTGTCGGTGGAGACGGACGTCTGCAGCAGGTGCATCAGCTGCGCCGAATAGGCATGCGCCTCGCCCGTATGCCGCTGGCGATAGAAGCCGCCGATCGGCAGGTTCACCACCGCCTCGTCGAACGCCGCGTCGTGCCGGTCCTTGGCGTTGATGTGCAGCGAGGCATAGCCTTCGCCCGAGATCTTCGCCGGCATGCCCGGGAAGAAATCGTTTACCAGCGCACGGGAAAGCCCCACCGCCTCGAAATTGTAGCCGCCGCGATAGCTGGAGATCACCGCGATCCCCATCTTCGACATGATCTTCAGCAGGCCTTCCTCGATCGCCTTGCGATGCCGCTTCAGGCATTCGTCGAGCGCAAGGTCACCGAACAGCCCGCGCGCCTGCCGATCCGCGATCGCGGCTTCGGCAAGGTAGGCGTTCACCGTCGTGGCGCCGACGCCGATCAGCACCGCATAATAATGCGTGTCGAGGCATTCCGCCGTGCGCACGTTGACCGACGCGTAGGAGCGCAAGCCCCGCCGCACGAGGTGCGTGTGCACGGCCGCCGCGGCCAGCACGCCGGGGATCGCGATCCGTTCCGGCCCGACATATTCGTCGGTCAGGAAGATCTCGCTCTTGCCCTGCCGCACTGCCTGCTCGGCTTCGTTGCGGATGCGCTGGATCGCGGCGCGCAGCTTGTCCGCGCCGCCGCTCGCCTCGAACGTGCAGTCGATCTCTGCCGCGGCACTGCCGAAATAGGTCTTCAGCCGCGCCCAGTCGGTGGAGGTCAGCACCGGCGAATCGAGCACCAGCACGCGCTCGCGCCGATCCTCGGTGTCGAGGATGTTGGCGAGGTTCCCGAACCGCGTCTTGAGGCTCATCACGTAGCGCTCGCGCAGCGGATCGATCGGCGGGTTCGTCACCTGGCTGAAGTTCTGCCGGAAGAACTGGCTGATCAGCCGCGGCTTGTCGGAAATGACGGCCAGCGGCGTATCGTCGCCCATCGATCCGATCGCTTCCTTGGCGGTCTCCACCATCGGCGCGAGGATCAGCTCCATGTCCTCCAGGGTCTGCCCGGCCGCGACCTGGCGCCTCGCCAGCTCCGCGCGGTCATAGCGCGGCACGCCGGCCGCCGGGGCGGGCGGCAGGTCGTCGATCGTCGCGAAATTGCCGATCATGCCGGCATAGTCGGCCTCGGCCGCGATCCGGTCCTTGATCGCGCGATCGTCGTAAACCTTGCCCTCGGCCAGATCGACCGCGATCATCTGCCCCGGCCCCAGCCGGCCCTTGGCGATGATGGTCGATTCCGGCACCACCACCATGCCGCTTTCCGATCCCACGACCAGCAGGCCGTCGGCGGTCTGGGTGTAGCGCAGCGGGCGAAGCGCGTTGCGGTCCATCCCCGCCACGGCCCAGCGCCCGTCGGTCATCGCCAGCGCCGCCGGCCCGTCCCACGGCTCCATGACGGAGGCCAGATACTGGTACATCGCGGCGTGCGCCGGCGGCATGTCGCCGCTCATTTCGCCCTGCCACGCTTCGGGCACCAGCATCAGCTTGGCGGTCGGCGCGTCGCGCCCCGAACGGCAGATCGCCTCGAACGTCGCGTCGAGCGCCGCCGTATCGGACGCGCCGGCGGGGATCACCGGCTTGATGTCCTCCGAATGCTCGCCGAACGCGATCGACGCCATGCGGATCTCGTGGCTCAGCATCCAGTTCTTGTTGCCGCGGATCGTGTTGATCTCGCCGTTATGCGCCAGGCACCGGAACGGCTGCGCCAGCCACCATTGCGGGAACGTGTTGGTCGAATAACGCTGGTGGAAGATCGCCACCCGGCTCTCAAAGCGCTTGTCGGTCAGGTCCGGGTAGAAGACCGACAGGCTCTCGGCGAGGAACAGCCCCTTGTAGATGATCGAGCGGCAGCTCAGCGAACAGATGTAGAAGCCCTGGATCTGCGCCGCGATCACGCGCTTCTCGATACGCCGACGGACGAGATAGAGGTTCTTCTCGAATTCCGCCGCGTCCACGTCGTCGGGCATCGGCCCGGCGATCATGATCTGCTCGATCTCCGGCCGCGTCGCCTGCGCCTTCAGGCCGATGACGCTCACGTCGACGGGCACCTGGCGCCAGCCATAGATGGTATAGCCGGCCTCGATGATCGCACTTTCCACGATGGTGCGGCATGTCTCCTGCGCGGCAAGATCGGTGCGCGGCAGGAACACCATGCCCACCGCCAGCCGGTTCGGCCGCACCTTGTGCCCGCTCAGCGCGATCGCATCGTCGAAGAAACGAACCGGCAGGTCGACGTGGAGGCCCGCGCCGTCGCCGGTCTTGCCGTCGGCATCGACAGCGCCGCGGTGCCACACCGCCTTCAGCGCATCGATTGCCGATTGCACCACGCGGCGAGACGGCTTGCCGTCGGTCGCCGCGACCAGGCCGACACCGCACGCATCGCCCTCGAACTCGGGGCGGTACATGCCATGCGTTGCTAGATATTCGCGCTGATCCATCACGCGGCCTCCTTCGCGGGCTGCGCCGCGACCTTGCTCTTGAGATATTTGTGCATCGTCGACGCGACGTCGCGGCCATCGCGGATCGCCCAGACGACAAGGCTCGCGCCGCGCACGATGTCACCGGCGGCGAACACGCCGTCGAGGCTCGTCATCAGCGTCTTGTTGTCGACCAGCACCGTGCCCCAGCGCGTCACGCCAAGCTCGGGCGTCTCCCACAGATGCGGCAGTTCCTCCGCGTCGAAGCCAAGCGCCTTGATCACCATGTCCGCCGGCATCTCCACCGGCCCGCCGGGGTCAACCTCGGGCGCGCGGCGACCGCTCGCGTCAGGCGCGCCGAGCCGCATTCGATTGGCGCGCACCGCGGTCACATGTTCGTCGCCGACGAATGAATGCGGCGCCGAAAGCCACACGAATTCCGCGCCTTCCTCCTCCGCATTGGCCACTTCGCGTTGCGATCCCGGCATGTTCGCGCGGTCCCGGCGATAAAGGCAGCGAACGCTCTTCGCACCCTGGCGGATCGCGGTGCGCACACAGTCCATCGCGGTATCGCCGCCGCCGATCACGACGACATTCTTGCCTTCCGCGTCGAGCCCGCCGTTGTCGAAGGCGGGCACCGCATCGCCGAAGCTCTTGCGGTTGGAGGCGGTGAGATAATCCAGCGCCGCGATCACCCCCGGCACGTCATTGCCCGGCGCATCGATCTCACGCGCCTTGTAGACGCCGGTCGCGATCAGCAGCGCGTCATGCCGCTGGCGCAGCTCGGCGAAGCTTGCGTCCTCGCCGACCGCAAAACCCTCATGGAAGACGATGCCGGCTTCCTTCAGCCGATCGACCCGGCGCATCACCACCGGCTTCTCCAGCTTGAAGCCCGGAATGCCATAGGTCAGCAGCCCGCCCGCCCGGTCGTGCCGGTCATAAACGTGCACCTCATAGCCATAGCCGCGCAGATATTCCGCGGCGGTCAGGCCGGCGGGCCCTGCACCGATCACGCCGACCGATTGGCCGCGCGCCGGCCCCGGCACCAGCGGCTCGACCCAGCCTTCTTCCCAGGCCTTGTCGGTGATGAACTTCTCGACCGATCCGATCGTCACTGCGCCATGGCCGGAGAATTCGATCACGCAATTGCCTTCGCACAGGCGGTCCTGCGGGCAGATGCGGCCGCAGATCTCCGGCATGGTCGAGGTTGCGTTGCTCAGCTCATAGGCTTCGCGCAGCCGGCCTTCCGCGGTCAGGCGCAGCCAATCGGGGATGTGATTGTGGAGCGGGCAATGCACCGTGCAATATGGCACGCCGCATTGTGAGCAGCGCCCCGCCTGTTCCTCCGCGCTTGGCACCGCGTAGCGGTTGGCAATCTCGCGAAAGTCTTCCGCGCGCAATTCGGCCGGCCGCTTGTCCGGGTAGGACTGCGGGGTCGTCACGAATCGAAGCATGGTATCAGCAGCCATAAGCCCTCCGGAAACGCAGGTCTCACAGATGCCTCGGCCTATCAAGGCAGCACTACTTACCTATTTCGTCCGTTCGGCATTTGCAGATGCCAATCTGCCAGCTTCAGCAGCATCAAAGAAGGTCCGCAACAATACCTATCGCATGTTCAGCATCACCAGTGCGAGCGCGCCGGCGATGATTCGATACCAGGCGAAGGGCGCAAAACCATGCTTCGTCACCACCGCCATGAACGCCTTCACCACCACCAGCGCGACAACGAACGACACGAATGCGCCCACGCCGATCAGCTGCAGGTCGTTGGCGGTGATCGCGTCGCGATGCTTCACCATCTGAAGCACCGTCGCGCCGGTCAGCGTCGGCAGCGCGAGGAAGAAGGAGAATTCGGCGGCCGTGCGCCGATCGATGCCGAGTGCCATGGCACCCATGATCGTCGCGCCCGACCGGCTGACGCCCGGGATCATCGCGATGCACTGGACGAGGCCGATCTTCACCGATTGCATCGTCGTTACGCCCGAAATGCCGCCGACGTCGCGCGTCTTGGCCAGTTTCTCGACCACCAGGATGCCGATGCCGCCGATGATCAGCGCCCAGGCGACCACCACCGCATTTTCCAGCAGCGCCTCGATCTGGTCGTTGAAGGCAAGGCCCAGCGCCACGGCGGGGATGAAGGCGATCAGCAGGTTGCGCACGAAGGCGACGGAATGCGGCTCGCCCTTCATCAGGCCGGACAGCACCGCCATGAATGTACGCCAGTACAGCACCACGATCGCCAGGATCGCGCCGGGCTGGATCGCGATGTTGAACACCGCCCAGCGCTGCGGATCATAGCCGAGCAGTTCGGTGGCGAGCACGAGGTGCCCGGTGGAGGAAACGGGCAGGAACTCGGTGACGCCCTCGACGATGCCGAGGATGATCGCGGTCAGCAGGTCGGACATGACAGCCTTTCAGGTTGCCCGCCGCTGCGGGCCGATGCGCGAAGCGTGGGGCGGATCAGGCCGCGGTGGGCTGTGCGAAGCGGCCGGCGCGCTGATATTTCACCAGCCAGCCCGGCGCCACGGCGGCCAGCGGCGTCGGCGTGATGCCAAGCGCCTGCAGGCCCTCCGCGTCATCGCCCACGACGCTGTCGCGCTGCAGCAGCTTCCACTGATCGCGTG
Organism: uncultured Stakelama sp.; assembly: GCA_964390515.1. GTDB lineage: Bacteria > Pseudomonadota > Alphaproteobacteria > Sphingomonadales > Sphingomonadaceae > Sphingomonas. Next base: position 6,203 of record CAYMIU010000010.1, on the reverse strand, counting down.
AGATCGGCGCGCCCGGCAGCGCGGCGAGCAGCGCGCCGGCGGCATCGGGCAGCGCCACGAACGAGCGATGCCGACCGATCATCCGCCCGATCCACTGGTGCAGCTCCATCATCGTCATCACGTCGGGCCCGCCGAGCTCGAACGTGCGCCCGCCGAACTGCGCGTCATCCGCCATGGCAGCGGTGACGGCGTCGCCGACATCGCCCGCAAACACGGGCTGGAAGCGCACATTGGGCCTCAGCACCGGCACGAACGGCAGCGCCGCGATCATGCCCGCGAACATGTTGATGAACTTGTCCTCGCGCCCGAACACCGTGGAGGGGCGAAGGATCGTCGCCTGCGGGAAGGCGGCACGCACCGCCGCTTCGCCCGCGCCCTTGGTCTGCGCGTAGAGCGACGGCGAATTCTCATCCGCCCCGATCGCCGACAGGTGCACGAGCGTTGAGGCGCCGGCCGCACGTGCGGCCTCGGCCACGTTCCGGGCGCCCGTCACGTGGATCCGGTTGAGATCGCCCGTGAAGCTGCCGACGAGGTTCACCACGGCATCGGCGCCGCTCACGGCGCGCGAAATCGTGTCCGGCTTCGTCACGTCGGTCGCGACGAACTGCGTCTGCCCCAGCCCGCCCAGCGGCTTCAGGAACCAGGCCTCGCGCGGATCGCGCTGGGCAATGCGCACGCGGGCGCCTGCCTTGAGCAGAACCTGTGCGACGTAGCGGCCAAGAAAACCGCCGCCGCCGATCAATGTGACCAGCTTGTCCTTCATGTTTCGCTCCGCGGAAAAGATGCGCTGCCACTAGCCGCCACACACGCCTGTTGACAAGGCCGCCGCCCCGGCCCTAGAGGCGCCGGCCTACCGGGGCTTCAAGCCCAGTGCCCAGATGGCGGAATTGGTAGACGCACCAGCTTCAGGTGCTGGCGATCGCAAGGTCGTGGAGGTTCGAGTCCTCTTCTGGGCACCAGTCAACCACTTTATCGTGTTGTTTTTACACGATAAAGTGGACGTTCTGAAAATGTGATCCCACATTGCTTCCCACATTTTGTGTGGGTTGAGATGAGCTTTCTCGGGCCTTGCTGGGACGCCAACCCGACCTCGCTGATAAAATCATCTGCTCTTTGGCTGCGACACGGGACGAATCTTGACGCTGCATCGCACTGGCTGTTGCGAGGTTGCAGCGGTCTTCCGGCAAGCGTCAATGGCATCGCGGTTGTCGCGTTGGATTTCGGCAGCTTGCACAAGTGCCTTCCATGCCTCTGGGCTGTCGCTTTGCATCATCCGTGCGCCTGCGTCCCAGCGAGAGGATGCGCCTACCATCCGCGCTGCCATGCGCTCGGGCCAGTGCCAGCTTTCCGGCATGGCACGGGCAATGGTGCCGGGAAGGAAGGACCATAGCAGGATGCCTGCGAGCAAGGCTCCGACTGCTACCTGGTAGAGCTGCTGGCGCTGCTCGGCGGCGGTGCGCGCATGGGCCGTGACGCTGCGCAGCTCCTGAGCGGCGTGTTTCAAGTCGCTCCGGGCCTGATTGATCCTGTCCTGATCGCTGCGCCGCGCTGCCTCGGCTGCGGCTGCAATCCGATTGCCGACGCTGTCGGGGGTCATCTGCATCGCCGGATGACCGGCCATGCTCTTCAGGTTCTCGCTCATCGCCCCCATCCGCTTGGCCATGTCGGTGAGGGTCGGGCTATAGTCGGGAATGACAATGTCTGCGCGCTCGGCTGCAAGGTGCTGAACCGCCCGGCGCATCAAGGCCAGTTCACCTTCAAGGCGGGCAAACGCCTCGGCGGCGGGGTCGCCTGCGGCCTCCGGAACGGGCGCGTCGGGATCGGGTTCCGGTTCAATGTCGAGGGTCAGTTCTACGTCATCAGCATCGGTATCCATTACGCTTCTCCTACAGGCCCATGCCGATTGACCGGCTCCGCTCCATCGTGATGGAAGCGGCGAGGTCGCGGGCCAGATCGCGACCGAGTTCTGTCTTGATGCCCAGCTCGCGGGTGCGGGCGCGGAGCAGGGATTCGACCTGCGCGTCGCGCTCCAGGCCCTTGGCCATGTCCGCCATGCTGTTGGTGAGCCTCTGCGCGCCATTGGTGTCGCCATCGCGCTGCATGGCCTGGCGCGCCTGCCCAAGCCGCTGCCAGTCGCTGACAAACCGGTCTGCGCGCTGCGCGGGATCGACGCGGATTTCGGCTTCAAGCTGCATGGCGCGGATTGCACCCTGACTGCGACCATCGGCGGCCTCGCGGGCCAGCGAGGGCTGGCGCTGCAAGGCGCTGGCGAGGTCGGCGCTGCCATGGGGCCGGATCGCATCGAGTGCCTTCCCGGTCTTCTCCAGCGCGTCGCGCTGATGTGGCAGGACCGGCAATCCCTGTTCGCGCATTTGCCCAATGTCGGCGGCAGCACGTGCATAGCGTTCGACCGCCCGGCGCTGATCAGTCGGGCCAGCCTGATCCGTCGGCAGAGCTTCTAGCCGGTTGGCCTGGGGACGGAATCCGGCGAAGATGGACTTCGCTTTCTCCGGCAACTGCCGTGCAATCTCGACAATGCGTTCGCGGAAGGTGATGCCGCGCCGTTCGGCAAACTGCTGCTCGGGCTTGTAGTCGTTCGCCATATCCTTGCCACGCTCGCGGCTCAGCGTTCGGACAAGTTTCGACTGATCGGCGAAGTCGGCGCGCCCATAGTGCAGGGCAAGGCCGTCACGGTGGCGGGACATCGCCACATAGGCACCGTGGCTGTCCATGCCCGGCGTTGCCAGCACATGGGCGCGGTCCACTGTCATGCCCTGCGCCTTGTGGATCGTCGCGGCATAGCCATGATCGATATGGGCGTAGTCCTTGGTGTCGAAAGACACGTTCCGGCCATCGTCGGTGCGCACGGCCATGCGCTGCGGCGTTACCTGTTCGACGGTGCCGAGTGTGCCATTCTTGACGCCCAGGCCCCGCTCATTGCGCAGGAACATGATGCGGTCGCCGCTGGCGAACTGACGCTCTCCGCGTGTCGCGCTGATCGACACGTCCATGCCCAGTCCGCCCGCATCACGCAGCCGCCCGCGTGCTGCGTCATTGAGTTCGCGAACCTCCTCATTGGTATGGGTGAGGATGATGCGCGTATCGCCGGGGCTGGCCTGACGGTCTTGATCCCAGCGCTCGATCAGCTCGCCGCGTGCAGCTTCTCGCGTCTCGTCGGCGTGGACCATGCCGCGTTCGCCATAAGCCTGAATGGCAAGACCGGTGCGGCCGGTGGCGAGGTGCCGCGTGGCCTCCTGCTGCCAGCCTTCGTGCTGGCGGCGCACCTCGCTGATTTCGACGCCACCGTGCCGTTCATGGATCGCACGGAAGGCGGCTCCAGCTTCGATAGCCTGGAGCTGCTGCGGGTCGCCGACCAGGACAACTTTCGCGCCTGCATCGGCGGCATTGGACAGCACGCGCTCCATCTGGCGCGTGCCGACCATGCCTGCTTCGTCGATCACCAGCACATCGCGCGACGTGAGCAATTCGCGGCCCTGGCCCCACTGATGTTCAAGGCTGGCAATGGTGCTCGACGCAATGCCCGAACCGTGCTCCAGCCCCTCGGCGGCAATGCCGGACAGCGCCGTGCCGCGAACGGTATAGCCCGCGCTCTCCCATGCCTCGCGCGCAACGCCCAGCATCGCGCTCTTGCCGGTCCCGGCATAGCCGACGACAACGCTCAGGCCGCGCCCATCAGTCACATGCTCGAACGCCGCGCGCTGCTCGCCGGATAGCACCAGCCCCCGCTCCGCCGCGCGCGCCAGCGCTCCTTCCCGGCCAGGATCTTCGACCTGATGTCGCTCGCGTTCCGCCAGCAATTCCGATGCGCGTCCAAGCCGCTGTTCGGTCTCGATCATCTGCCGCGAAGTGAACCGCTCTTCGCCGCGTCCGTCCTTGCCCAGCGCGATCAGGTCGGACGAACCGCGCACCGCGTTCATGGCCAAATCGAACTGGTCTTTTCCGTCGCTGTGCCGATGGACGAACATGGCAAGATCGCGGTTTGTGAAGGTGGCCTGGCCGTGTGTGATCGCGTCGAGCGCGACAGCGGGATTGGCGATGATCCGCTCGCCATTGCGCTGCGCGACAGCGCGGTGCTCCTTGATCCGCTCGGCCTCCAGCCCGCGTTCACCCATGCGCGACGCGGCGGGGCCGATTTTGTCCTGCGGCTCCAGTGCAATGCCCTGCGTCTCCAGGCTGCGGTGATCAATCCGCGCATCGATATCGAGTTCGGCGAGGCGTTGGTTGACGTGATCGGCCCAACGTTCACGCCACTGCTCCACCAGATCGGCCTTGTTCCACTCGCGCACCTTCGGGCCAAACCCGTCTTTGCCGACCTCGCGCATGGTGAGCATGACATGGGCATGGGGCTTGGGCTGGCCGTCCGCGCTAATATCCCAATGGACATTGAGATCGGCGATCATGCCCTTTTCGACGAACTCGCCCTCGGCAAACTCCCGTGCCAGCTCGATGCCTTGTTCCTTGCTCAGTTCGCGGGGAATGGCGAATTCGACCTCGCGGGCAAGCTGTGCGTCCTTGCGCTTCTCGGCAGCCTCGACCGCGTTCCAGAGCTTTTCGCGGTCGGCAAATTCCTCCGGGGCACCTTCCGGCAACAGCACTTCGGAATGGACGACGCCATCCTTGTTGGTGAAATCATGGTCGCGGTCGAGCCGTTCGTCGTGCAGCCGCTCGGCTCCGCGATAAGCAGCGGCGGCCACGGCGCTGCGCCCGCTCGACCGGCTGATGACTTTAACGGAGATGTGGAAGATCGCCATGACGGCAATCCATTTACGCCATGAGCGCCACGTCGGCACGACGTATAAGCGCGCCCTCCCATGATAAAATCCTGCTCGGGACTATTCAGTATCAGGCCGTCTCGACGACTCTACAGCATTGGGAGAACATCGATATTATCATCAGCGCATCACCTCACAATGGAGAACTTCGATGCGCAAACCCCGTGACTTTGATTCGGAACTGAAGGCGCTCGCCGACAAGGCGAAGCAACTGAAGGAACGCCGCGTGCAGCAGCTCGGAGAACTGGTGATCGCCACCGGGGCCGATGCGACCGATGCGGAAACGCTGGCCGGTGCATTGCTCGTTATCGCGGAAACCAGCGAAGCCCAACGGAAGGAGGCGTGGCGCAAGCGCGGCGCGGCCTTCTTTCAGAGCAAGGCGCGCAAGCGTGGCGATGGAACTCAAAGCCAGCCGGATGGCACTCTCCCGCTTGACGGCGGCGCGGCATCGGCTTGAGGCAGCAAAGGCGCGAACCGACATGCGCGAATGGCAGGTCAAACGCCGCGAACGCACGCGGCAACTGATCGAACTCGGCGGCCTCGTCGTGAAGGCCGGGCTGGTCGAACTCGCCGACGATGACCGCGCCACGCTCTACGGCGCATTCCTCACCGTCGCGGCCAAGCTGCGCGGTGAAGAACGGGAGCAGGCGCTGGTGCTATGGAAGCGCAAGGGCAAGCGAGCGTTTGAAGCGGAAAGCGGTTAAGCCTTGATATCGCTCAGCCTTAGCAAGCTGCGTGCTCCGTGGCCCGCTCATTACCCGCAAGGATCAATTCGGCGAGGGAGTCGAGCTCTCGTTTCGCGGCCTCCCAGCCCGGCATCTGCTTGGTGAGCAAATCAAAGAATCTCTTGCTGTGGTTGTGTTCGACCAGATGGCAAAGTTCGTGGAGAATGACGTATTCAATGCAATGGCGGGGAGCCCTTATGAGCGCGGGGTTCAGGTAAATCATTCCGCCCGGCGAACAGCTACCCCATTGCGTCTTCATGCGCATAAGCTTGACCGGCGGACGCGCCTTGATCCAACTCAACCGGTCTGCGATTTCCAAAAATTTGTCACGCAGGTATTCGTCAGCACGCGCTTCATACCATCGACCGAGTCTTCGTCTGACGGCAGCTTTGTCGGCCACTGGCAGGGTTACTTCGAGCTTGCCGCGCAAGAGCTTTACTTCGGAAGGCTTCGCATTGCTCTCGTGGACAATGAGCTTGTGCCGCCGCCCAAGATAGAAATGCGTTTCGCCACTCACATATTCACGCGGTAGCGCCATTTGTCGCGCTGCGATTGCGGCGGTCCGATGCTGGAATATCCATCTTGCACGCCGCTGGGCCGCCGCTCTGATCTGATCCGCGTCCTTATTCTTGTGGATCGGCGTGGAAAAAGGACCCCGGTAGCGGGGTGATCGGCGTCGAAAAAG
>CAYMIU010000009.1:93250-105797 GCA_964390515.1 uncultured Stakelama sp. | reverse complement strand
ACAGCGCCCGGACGGGCGGAAGCGAGACGTCGAGCGGGGCGATAGCAGCGGCGGCGGGTGGGGGGAAGGGTGGGAAATCGCGGATTTACGCGCGCCGATCCTGCGCGATCATCGCGGCGTCGAATCGCGTGGCGCGGGGCCCGTTCACGGGCGGCCGGAAGCGGCCTGCCGCATGCGGCAAAAGGCGGCGGCGGGAATGATCCCGGCCGCAATGCGCGTCAGCCCCGCTCGACGAGCAGGGCGAAAAGCTGATCGATATTGTGCTGCGCGTCCTGCACCACCGGGTTGTTGGCGTTCCCGGGCAGGGACAGTGGCCTGCTCATGATGTCATGCAGGCTGCGCGTTTCGTCAGTGGTCAGCATGCCCCGCTTGCGAAGCACGATGGCAAGGCTGAGGATGCCGTTGAAGGCGGCGACGTCGAGCGCCTGCTGCGCCTCCAGCACTTGCTGCGCCGACAGATCGTGTTCCCGATCGGGCATGGCGCTCAATCCCGCGGCGTTACTTGGACGCGAACTGACCGGCCTGGGCGCCGAATTCCTGCTTGGCGAAGGTGCGTGCGGCGGCGGCGGTCTTGAAGGTCTCGGCCTGCAGGTTCGCCGTCACGATCGGATAGCTCTGCGAATTGTAGCGGGTGTCCCGCACGGTCAGGCGGAAATCACCATTGCCATCCTTGGCAATCAGGAAACGGGCAACGGGAATTCTGGACATATCGCCTCACATGCTGGGAAAGGGGGGAGCAGCCCGGACCGGCGCGAGCGAGGCCGCCGAACGGCCCTGTCACGCGGATCCGGGCGCTGTGCCCGAGAGAGCGGGCGGGGGGGGTGCACGGCACCCCGCCACCCGCCGCTCGATCAGGCGCCCTGAAGGTTCACGGCAGAGGTCTTGCCGCGACGATCGGTTTCCAGCTCGTACGTCACGCGCTGGTCCTTATCGAGCGTGCGCATGCCGGCGCGCTCGACGGCCGAGATGTGGACGAAAGCGTCGCCGCTGCCGTCTTCCGGCGCGATGAAGCCATAGCCCTTGTCGTTATTGAAGAATTTTACGGTTCCGGTGATCATGAGAATATCCTTGTCCCATGGGTGTCGGGCATGCGCCAACAGCGGCACATCCCGGCGTCTTGAGGCTAGAAAGGGACAAAGTATGGAGCCGAAAAGGCTCGTCATCATCCGTCGCAGGCGACGTTCAGCAATCCCTAGATAGGGCTTCCTGCCGAAAATGAAAGGGCACAGGGTCGAATTAGCTGCCCGACCCTCTTTTCCGCGCTGGTCAGTCCTCGTCCTTATACCCGGAGCTTGGCGGTGGTTCGTGGCGGCCCCCGGGCTGGGTCATCTCGGGCGGATCGCTTGCGTCCATCGTCTCGTCGAGCGCATTGTCGAGCCGGGCCTCGATATCCTCCGGATCCGCTTCGAGGCGGCGAGTGATCGATTCGTCCTGACCGGCATCCTGCCGCGGATCGCGCGCCTGATTGCCGGCGTTCGGGGTGCCACCCGGCGTGCCGCTCGACTGCTGGTTCATGCTCGCCTCTTCTCGCTTGCGTCACCCGGATCAACCACGGGCGGGCCGGAGAGTTGCGATCAGGGGTGCGGAATGGCGCGGACCATCCAGCGGGCGGCGGCGCCGTAGGTGGCGAGCTTGGCGGCGAGCGCGGGCGTCGGCGGTTCCTCGTGGAAGCCGAGCGTGCGCCAGTAAGCGGCGGCGCCCTCCACCGCGATCAGCTCCGCGCGGTCGAGGCCGTCGCGGGCGGCAGCCTCGAAGGCGTGGCCGACGAGGCGGCGGCCGAGATCGAGGCCGCGACCCGCGGCGGCAATGGCGAGATCGTGGATGTAGAGGATTTCGGCCGGTTGGCCGTCGACAAGCATGGTGCCGACGGCGGGTGGCGACTGGCGCGGCCAGGCATGGGCGAGGATATAGCCGACGAGCTGGCCGCCGCGCTTCGCGGCGAAGCAATGGGACCGGGCGAGCGTGATCCGGCTGGCGAAAGCGGCTTCGTCCTCGACCAGGAAGGGGGGATAGGCCTCCGCCTGGATGCCGAGCGCGGGCGCGAGATCCCGCAGCGTCAGCGGCTCGATCACGATGGCTGCATCGTCACGCGGCATGGCGCCCTTGTCGCGCACCGGCCATGCGGCGGCAAGGCGGCGATCAGCCGGTGGCGGTGGCTGGCGCGGCGCGCTCTCGGCGCATCGGGCGCCAGCTCGTCTCCCTGGCGCGGCGGGCGAGATAGGTGTCGAGGCCGATCTGCGCGCCGAGCAGCATGTAGAGGAACGACTGGAAGGCGATGCCGACGAAGGCGCCGCCGAGCAGATAGATGAGATGCGCGTGCTGCAGCGCGCTGGCGAGGCTGCCGGCCCAGGCGAACTCGCCAGCCTTGTAGCGGCGGCGGAGCACTTCCATGCGGATGACGCCGATGACGTTGATCAGCAGCCAGAGCGCGAGGCCCGGGAAGCCCTGTTCGCCGAGCATCTCGAAATAGCTGGAATGATAGGCGCGGCTCTTGTCGACGGTGAGGTTGCGCTTCACCGTGGTGGCGGCGCCTTCGCCTTCGACATGGACGGTATCGTAGCGGATCTGGTTCTGGCGATAGGCCTCGAAGCCGCCGCCGAACGGGTGGGTCTTGGCGTAGTCCCAGGTCCATTTCCACACCGCGATGCGGGTGGAGGCGGATTCGTCGGCCTTGTACGTCTTGATCGTGCCCATCCGCTCGCTGAACGCGCTGGGAAGGAACGGGACGGCGGCGACGCCGATCAGCGCCAGCGCGGCGATATACAGCATGCGCCGCTTCACCTCGCGCAGCATCAGCACGGCGAGGAGGGCGATGCACACCAGGCCGGTCCGCGCCGAGGTGCCGACCGGGATCAGCAGGCAGGCGAAGACGAGCGCGCCGACGAACAGCCACACCTTCCAGTCCGGCGGGAAGATCGTGCCGAAGCGGCCGAACCACAGGATGATCGGGATGAGCGAAATCGCCACGGCGGAGATGATCGACCCTTCGTAGAGGCCGGAATTGTTGGCCACCATGAGGTTCAGTTCGCCATAGCCGCCGCCCGAGGCGAGCGTCTTGATCCCGCCGACGATGATGATCGAGCTGGCGGACAGGACGATGAACAGGAGCAGCGCCTCGATCCGCAGCTTCGTGCGCAAGGTGAGCGGCAGGAAGACGGCGAAGGCGAGGTTCTTCCACACCCATTCCCATTTGCCGGCGGCATCGATCGGGAAATCGGCGCTTCGCGTGGTGATGCCGCAATAGATCAGCAGCAGCAGGATCAGCCCCTGGCGTGGGGCGAATCGCGAATCGCGCTTGTCGTCCATCACCGCCCAGCCGAGCACGGCAAGGCCGGCGGCGACGGCGGAGATCGGCACGCTGTTCAGCAGATAATAGGTCAGCCGCTGGGGCGAGACGATGTCGATGTAGACATAGGTCAGGACGAACAGGAACGGGCGGCGGAAGCCGAGCCCGAACAGCGCCAGCAGGAAACCGATAAAGGCGAAATCACGCACGCCAACCGAACCTTCGCCTGATCGGTTCCTCAGGCTTCGCGGGCTTGCGCGGCGTATCGGCGGACGGCGTCTCGTCGTCGAGATCGTCGCGGCGCAGCAGCAGGAACGCGGCGAGCAGCATGAGCCCGTGGCTGAGCCCGAGGGCGAAATTGTCGATCATCGCAGCGGCGTCGTACGTCCCGAGAGAAAGTTGACCTGTAATGGCGGCCGGTTGACGCGCCGTAAACGACGCTGCCTGATCGCGACGTGGCATAAATGCCTCAGGTGCTCGCAAAATATCGATCTGGTGGGGCCTTCATGGAACCAGAGGCGTTGGTCCCGCGCGCCGCGTCTGTGCGTGCGCAGACAATATGGGAGACGATTATGATCTCAAAACTCCTTACTGGTCTTGCGGCTAGCGCGCTTGTCGCAGCGCCTGTCGCTGCGTCCGCCGCGCCGGCGGCTACGGCGCCGGCCGCATCCAAGCTTTCCCTGTCGCAGGCCCGCGCTGGTGCGCCGGTCGGCAAGGCGAGCAAGGCTGTCGGTGGAACGTGGGTGCCGGCAGTGCTGGCAGCGGCGATCGTGATCGGCGGTATCGTCCTGATCGCGGACGATAACGACGATTCGGACAGCAACTGACCGGGTAGCGGCGGAGGGGCGGAAGCTCCTCCGCCGCGAAGTGAAGGTAGCCGCGCCTCCGGGCGGCGAGCGCGATTTTGACTCACCGTTAAGCGCGCCTGTGCCATTTGGGCAGCGATGCGCATCCTCCACGTTCTCGACCACGGCCTGCCGCTACAGAGCGGTTACACGTTCCGCACGCGCGCGATCATCAAGGCGCAGCTGGCGCGCGGCTGGCACGTCGCGGCGGTGACGGGCGCGCGCTATCATCATGATGCGCCGGCGCATGAGACGGTCGACGGGATCGATTTCCACCGCACGCCGCGCGCGATCCAGCTGCCAGCGCCGCTTGGCGAAGTGGCGGAGATCGCGGCCTTTTCGCGGCGGATCGCGTCAGTCGCCGGGGACTTTCGCCCCGACATCATCCACGCCCATTCGCCGGTGCTGGACGCGCTGGCCGCGCTGCCGGTGGTGCGGCGGATGAAGCTGCCGTTCCTCTACGAGATCCGCGCCTTCTGGGAGGATGCGGCGGTGGGCAACGGGACGGGGCGCGAGGGATCGCCGCGGTACCGGGCGACTCGCGCGCTGGAGAGCTGGGCGGTGGCGCGGGCGGACGCGGTGGCGGTGATCTGCGAGGGGCTGAAGCAGGACCTGGTCGCGCGCGGCGTGGCCGAGGATCGCATCATGGTATCCCCCAATGGCGTCGACATGGGCATGTTCGGCGATCCCCCGGCGCGCGACGATGCGCTTGCGGCAGAGCTCGGGCTGGACGGCGAGGTGATCGGCTTCATCGGCAGCTTCTACGATTACGAAGGGCTGGACGACCTGATCGCGGCGATGCCGGCGCTGATCGCGCGGCGGCCGAAGGCGCAGCTGATGCTGGTCGGCGGCGGGCCGATGGAGGCGAGCCTGCGCGCGCAGGCGGCGGCGTCCCCCGCGGCGGCGCGCATCCGCTTCGTCGGGCGCGTGCCGCACGAAGAGGTGGAGCGTTACTACAGCCTGGTCGACGTGCTGGCTTACCCGCGGAAGCGGATGCGGCTGACGGACCTGGTGACGCCGCTGAAGCCGCTGGAGGCGATGGCGCAGGGTCGGCTGGTCGCGGCGTCGGACGTCGGCGGGCATCGCGAACTGATCCGCGATGGCGAAACGGGAACGCTGTTCGCGGCGGACGATCCGGCGGCGATCGCCGCGGCGCTGGCGGGCCTCCTCGCCGACCGGGGCGAATGGGATGCGCGGCGGGCACGGGCGCGGGCGTTCGTCGAGCGCGAGCGTAACTGGTCGTCAAATATTTCGCGGTACGAGCCGGTGTACGAGCGGTTGTTGGCCGCCCGACGAAAAGGTGGGCGATGAGCGCAAAGCAACGAAGTGCAGACATGGTACGGCGCATCGGTGCCGCGATCATGATCGCGGCTGGCGTGATCGTTGCCGCGCTGGTCGCCGCCATGCCGCAGGTCGACCTGGACTTGCTGATGTGGCGGCTGTCGCTGCCGCAACTTCTGAGCGCAGCGACGCCGCCGATCGGCGTGACCGGGCGGACGCTGCTGGCGCTGCTGGCAATGGCGCCGTTCCTGGCGCTGGCGGCGGTGCTGTATTGGGGTGGGCGCCGGAAGGCTCCGGCACGTCGCCGCCGGGTGACCGCGGAGCTTTTGTCCGAGAGCGTGCCGGTGGTGCGGCGGGCGGACGCGCATCCCGATGCCAATCCGCGCCGGCCGATCCGCGCCGCCGAGGACCTGGGCCCGCCGCTGCCGATGGTGACCGTGTCCGTCACGCGCGGGGTGCCGGAGCTGGAGCAGCCGCTGCCGGCCGATCTCGACCAGCCGCTGGCCGCGTTCGATCCGATCTCGGTACCCGATGTGCCGCGCGAACCGGTGCGTTCGGTGCCGCCGCTCGCCCCTTCGCCGTCGGTACAAGAGGAGAAGGTGCCGGCGCCTGCTCCGGAGGCTGAGCAGGCGCCGATCGCTCAGACAGAAGAGCCAGCCGCGGCCGAGGTCGAGTTGCCGCCGATCGTCGCTGCAGAGACGGTGCCGGAGCCCGAGCCCGAGCCCGAGCCCGAGCCGCTCGCGGACGTGCCGCCGATGATGGCGCCGCGCGAGGAAGCGGTCCGGCCGCAGCCGGAATCGGAAAACGACAGCCTGGCCAGCCTGCTCGAGCGACTCGAGCGCGGGGCGCGGCGCAAGAAGGCGGTGCCGGCCACCCGCCTTCCGCAGGCCGAGCCGGAGCCGGAGCCGCCGGCTGGTGCGGAGCCGCCGGCGAGCCTCGACGACACGCTCGTCATGCTGCGGCGGATGGCACGCGGCTGACCGGGTTCACGCGCCGACCACCGTCAGCGCCTCGATCCGGACGTGCAGCATCCCGGCGCATTCGCTGCGGCGGGTGACCGACAGGTCCGCCAGCAAATGGCCGGGAAGCCGTACGTCGATGTCGCCGACCGTTTCCAGCCAGGAGTGGGCGGCCACCGGAGCCCGCATCTCGATCGCGTGACGCGCGCCGCTGAACGTGGCGCTGTGCCATGCGGTCGTCTCGTCGCCCGTAATCTCGACCGGGGTGCCGGCCAGCGCGGCCGAGGCGGTAAGCGCACGGCCGAGCAGGATGGTGGGGCAGGGACCGCGCATCATTCCGCCCCCCGCAAGAGTGCCTCGACCCGCGCGCGGACATGCGCGCCGGGCATTCGGCCCGCGCGCATATCGAGCACGAGGCGCGGATCGTTGACCGCGCGGCGCCCGAAGGTGGTGGGCGCGACGCCGGTTCGGCGCAGGTAACGGTCAATCTCGACCAACAGGGACATGGCATCCTCCGATTCGCTGTTCCCATTTTGTTCCTGCAACTTCTCCAACTTGTCTAGGAAAAATCCTAGGTTATGATCCGGCGATGCGAACCGTCGGCGAGACCCTGGAACAACTGGCGGCGGCGCGGGGCGTGAGCTTGTCTGAACTGTCGCGGCTGATCGGCCGCAACCTTGCCTATCTGCAGCAGTTCGTGCGCCGCGGGACGCCGCGCCAGCTGGCCGAGCGCGACCGGGCGACGCTGGCGCAGTTCTTCGGCGTGGACGAGGCGCTGCTCGGCGGGCCGGCGCGCGAGGCGGAGGTGGCGGTGCCGTATCTGTCGGTGGCTGCGTCGGCCGGGCGCGGCGCGGCGCCGGGGGAGGAGCGCGCGGTGCGGGCGGAGCATTTCACCGCCCGCATGCTGCGCGACGCCGGTGTCAGCCCGGACGACGCATCGATCATCGACGTGGTGGGCGATTCGATGGCGCCGGGCGTGTTGCCGGGCGATCGCTTGCTGGTCGACCGCGGTGACGTGCGGCTGTCAGCGGCGGCGATCCATGTGGTGCGGTGGGGGGACGAGCTGCTGGTGAAGCGGCTGCGGCGCGAGGGCGCGCGGATCGTGCTGGTAAGCGACAATCCGGATTACGCGCCGATCACCTGCGCGGCCGGCGAAGTGACGGTGATCGGGCGGGTGAAGCTGTTGCTGCGCGCGCCTTAGGCGCCGGCGGCGTTTGGGGCGTGTCCCTCGACTTCGCTCAAGGCGATCGGCGCGGGGAGGACTCAGCCGCCGCGTGAACGGTCCCTCAGCCACAGGATGACGGCGATGGCGCTGCCGAACGCTAGGCCGGCGAGGAAGCCGATCGAGGGCTGGCCGAAGACAAGGCCGATGATCGCGCCGAGCAGCAGCGACGCGGCGATGATGAAGCCGCCGGCATTGGCCGGCCGGGGTGCGGGATCGGTCATGATGGCGGCGCCCTTCGCACGTCGCGCGGCGCGGCGCTACTGCCGGCGCGTTAACCGTGGCCGTTCACCGGGCCTAGGGAAGTGCCCGCTAGAGCGGCAAGCGAAGGCGGGAGAACACCGCCGCATCCCCCCGGACATACCAAGAAGGTCGCTTTTGCCCAAGATCATCTTCCTCGCCGGCCGCGGCGCGGTCGCCGATGCCGCATCGCTCATCGAGATCCATGGCGATGCCGCCGCCGATGCCGCAGCGGCGCGCGCCGACGCCAGCCGCAGCCGTGGCAACCACATCCATTTCTGCCACTGGCGCCAGATCGAGCGCCTGATCGACTGGCTTGCGACCGACGCCCCCGACGGCACGGTGCATTGATCGCGCGGCGCCATTGCCGCGTGTCGCAGCTTTCCCTAGGGAATTGCCATGTTTGGGCGGGGCGCGCCGATCGGCGCGGCAGGTCTGGTCGCGTTCCTCGCCGCGTTGCCCGCCGCGGCGCAACAGGCGAGTGCGCCTGTCGCAGAGCCGGCGCTGGACCCGAGCGCTCCGCTGGCGGACATGCCCGACATCGGCGTCGCCTGGCCGGAACTGACGCCCGAGCCCGCGAGCACCGACCCGCGCAGCGCAGCGACGATCGGCGAGACCCGCTACAGCTGGCGGATCGACGGCCTTGGTTCCGCCTCGACGCCGCTGCTGCGCCAGCGCTTCGCCGATCTGTCGGTGCTGGATCAGCATGACGGGGAGCCGGCCAATGCGGCACAGCTCGATCGGCGGGCGCGCGAGGATTCCGAGCTGCTCCTGACGCTGCTGCGCGGCGAAGGCTATTATGATGCGCGGGTGCAGACCCGTGTCGAGCCGGGCGACGGGCGGCTGCAGGTGGTGCTGGAGGCGGAGCCGGGCGCGATCTACCGGCTGAAGGAGGTGACGATCGAGGGCGTCGCCGCGGCCGGGGACAAGGCCGATGATTTGCGCCGCGCGTTCGGCGTGACGACCGACCAGCCGGTCAACGCCGATACGATCGCAGAGGCCGAGACGCGGCTGCGCGCGGAAGTGGGGGCGCAGGGCTTCCCCTTCGCCAAGGTGGGCGAGCCGGTGGTGACGATCGACCATGAGACGCAGACCGCGACCCTGGATCTGACCCTGGATCCCGGCACGTCGCGGGTGTTCGGTTCGATTCGCACCAATGCCGACAATCACGTGTTCGACGCGAAGCACGTGCAGGAGATCGCGCGGTTCGATCCGGGCGACCTTTATTATGCGCCGCGGCTGGACGATCTGCGCCGCGCGCTGATCCAGACTGGCCTCGTCTCCGTCGCGGAGGTGAAGCCGGTGCCGGGGACGACGCCGGGAACGGTCGACATCGACGTTCGGCTGGAGCCGGCGCCGCCGCGCACCATCGCGGGCGAGATCGGCTATGGCACCGGCGAAGGCGCGCGCGTCGAGGCGAGCTGGACGCATCGCAACCTGTTCCCGCCCGAAGGCGGCCTGACGCTGCGCGCGGTGCTGGGCACGCAGGAGCAGCTTGGCGCGGTGACCTATCGCCGCAACAACTTCCGCGGGCGAGACCGGGTGCTGACCGGGCAGATCGCAGCGGCGCATACCCGGCGCGACGCTTATGAGGCGCGCACCTTCACGCTGTCGGGGAGCCTGGAACGGCAGACCAACATCTTCTTCCAGAAGGCGTGGACCTGGTCGCTGGGCGCGGAACTGCTGACGTCCGACGAGCGCGACGTGATCGTATCGACCGGCGAGCCGCGGCGCCGCACCTTCTTCATCGCCGCGGCGCCGAGCAGCCTGATCTATGACGGATCGGACGACCTGCTCAATCCGACGCGCGGCTTTCGCCTGGGCGGGCGGCTGAGCCCGGAACTGTCGCTGCAGGGATCGGCGTTCGGTTATGTCCGCACGCAGGTGGATGCGAGTGCGTACAAGTCGGTCGGCGGCGTGGTGCTGGCGGGGCGGGTGCGGCTGGGCACGATCGTCGGCGCGCCGCGCGACGCGATCGCGCCGTCGCGGCGCTTCTATGCCGGCGGCGGCGCATCGGTGCGTGGCTACGGCTATCAGTCGATCGGGCCGCGCGATCCCAATAACGATCCGATCGGCGGGCGCAGCCTGGCGGAGTTCGCGATCGAGGCGCGGGTGAAGGCGTTCGGCAATTTCGGCGTGGTGCCGTTCTTCGACGCCGGCAACATCTATACCCGGCCGCTGCCGGACTTCTCGGGGCTTCGCTACGGCGCGGGCGTGGGCGTGCGCTATTACAGCAGCTTCGGGCCGATCCGAGTCGACGTGGGCACGCCGCTGAACCCGCAGTCGGGCGATTCGCGGCTCGCGGTGTACGTTTCGCTGGGGCAGGCGTTCTGATGCGCGCGGTTTGGCGCTGGCTGCTCGGCGCGTTGCTGGCGCTGGTCGCGATCCTCGCCGCGAGCCTGTGGATCGTCGACACCGATGTTGGCCATCGCTGGGTGGCGGAGCGGATCAACAAGGCGCGGCCGGCGAACGGCCTTCGCTTCACCGTGGGGCGGATCGACGGATCGCTTTATGGCGCGGCGGTGCTGCGCGACGTGCGGGTGCACGATCCCGAGGGGCTGGTGTTCGTCGCACCGCGCGCGGACCTCGACTGGCGGCCGTTCGCCTGGCTTTCGGGACGGCTGGAGATCCGATCGCTCGTGGTGCCGGTGGCGACGCTGGCGAAATGGCCGCGCACCCGGCCGACCGGGCGGCAGGGGCCGATCCTGCCGGATTTCGATATCGTGATCGGGCGGCTGTCGGTCGAGCGGCTGGTGGTGGCGAAGCCGGTGACCGGGCGCACGCGCTACGGCCGGCTGAACGGGCGCGCGGACATCCGGGGCGGCAATGCGCTGGTGGAGCTGAGCGCCCTCGTCGAGGGCAGCGACCGGCTGGAACTGAAGATCGACGCCGCGCCCGATCGTGACCGGTTCGACATCGACGTTAAGGCGCGCGGCGCGGCGCAAGGCCTGCTGGCACGGACGGTGGGTGTGCGCCAGCCGCTGTCGCTGGACCTGGGCGGCGCGGGGCGGTGGACTGCGTGGCAGGGGCGCGCGGTGGCGCTGGCGGGCGGGGTGCGGGTGATCGACCTGGCGCTGGGCAATCGCGCGGGCGCCTATACGCTGACCGGCACGGTTGCGCCGAGGACGCTGACCAAGGGCAAGCTGCAGCGACTGACCAGCCCGAGCGTGGCGGTGAACGGCGGCGCGACGCTCGCCAACCGGCGGCTGGAGGGCAACCTGTCGCTGCGCTCGGCGGCGCTGGCGGTGGAAGCTGACGGAACGGCGGATCTCGGTACCGGCGCGTGGCGCAACCTTCGGGTGCGCGCCCGGCTGCTTCGGCCGGCGGCGCTGTTCCCGAACATGAGCGGGCGCAACGTGGAGCTTCGCGCGGTGCTGGACGGGCCGTTCGCGACCGCCGCGTTCGACTATCGCATCACCGCGCCGCGCGTGGCGTTCGACAAAACCGGCTTCGAGATGGCGCGGGCCGCGGGCAAGGGGCGATTGTCCCCATCGCCGGTGCTGCTGCCGGTGCGCCTCACCGCCGCGCGCGTGACCGGGGTGGGCGATGTCGCCGGCGGCATTCTGCGCAACCTGTCGGTGGATGGCGTGCTGCGCGTCACGTCGCGGATGGTGACGGGGGATGACCTTCGGCTGCGGTCCGACAAGCTGACCGGGCGGATCGGGCTGGTGCTGGATCTGCGCACCGGGGAATATCAGGTCGGGCTGAACGGCGCGCTGGGGCGGTATCTGATCCCTGGGCTGGGCGTCGTCGACGTGACATCGCGGCTGCGCGTGGTGCCGGGGCCGGGCGGGCGCGGCACGCGCGTGGTGGGCAGCGGGACGGCGCAGATGGTGCGGCTGGACAACGCCTTCTTCCGCAGCCTTGCCGGCGGCCTGCCGCGCATCGTGACCGGGCTGGAGCGGACGCCCGATGGTATCCTCCATTTCCGCAACCTAGTGCTGACCGGGCCGTCGATCCGGCTGACCGGCAACGGATACCGGCGGCGCGACGGCACCTTCCACTTCGAGGGCGGCGGGCGGCAGGCCAGCTATGGCCCGGTGACGCTGACGCTGGACGGGCCGATCGAACGGCCGAAGATGGACCTTCGCTTCGAGCGGCCGAACGAGGCGATGGGGCTGCGCGACGTGCGGGTTCACCTCGATCCCACGGCGAGCGGCTTCGCCTTTGGCGCGGCCGGGAACTCGCGGCTGGGGCCGTTCGACGGGGCGGGCGAGATCCTGCTGCCGCGCGGCGGACAGGCGCAGATCGCGGTGGCGCGGCTGGACGTGAGCGGGACGCGGGCGGCCGGCACGATCGATATCGTCGAGGGCGGCTTTGCCGGGCGGCTGGCAGTGTCCGGCGGCGGCATCGACGGCGAGGTGCTGCTGAACCCGGTGGGCGACATTCAGCGGCTCGCGGCGCGGCTTGGCGTGCGAAACGCGACGCTGGCCGACGCGGTAACGGTGCGGCAGGGGCGGCTCGACATGGTTGCGCTGCTCGATCCGGCCGGCACGTCGATCGAGGGGAGCGTGAGCGGCCTCGGGCTGCGGCGCGGGGCGCTGAGCCTGGCGCGGTTCAACGCGACCGTGCGGCTGCGCGGCGGCGAGGGGCAGGTGCGCGCCAATATCGCCGGATCGCGCGGGCGCGCCTTCGCGATCGAGAGCGTGATCGACGTGGCGCCCGACAGCTATCGCATCGCCGCGGAGGGGACCGTCGATCGCCGCCCGCTGCG
>CAYMIU010000009.1:0-93240 GCA_964390515.1 uncultured Stakelama sp. | reverse complement strand
GCCTGGCGCCTCGACGCGACGAAGCTGGCCTTTGCGGGCGGCGAGGCGACGGTGTCCGGGCGGTTCGCACCCGATGGCAATACGATCGACGCGGCGCTGGCGCGGATGCCGCTCGCCGTGCTCGACATCGGGCAGCCCGGGCTTGGCCTTGGCGGCACGGCGTCCGGCAAGCTGAGTTATGCGAGCAGCGCGGGCGGGGCGCCGACGGGCCGGATCGACATGACGGTGCGCGGGCTGACGCGATCGGGGCTGCTCCTGTCCTCCGCCCCGATCGACATGGGCATCGCCGGCGTGCTGACCGCCGACAAGGCCGGGGTTCGCGCGATCGTCGCCTCGGGCGGCAAGACCGTGGGGCGGGCGCAGGCGCTGCTGCGGCTGGGCGAGGGGGATCTCGCGACGCGCGTGGCACGCGCCGGGCTGTTCGCGCAGATGCGCTATGACGGGCCGGCCGATACGATCTGGCGGCTGAGCCGGCAGGAGATGTTCGACCTGTCCGGCCCGGTGTCGATCGCGGCGGACGTGAGCGGGACGGTGGCGAGCCCGACGATCCGCGGCGCGGTGCGCGCGAACGGGGCGCGAATCGAAAGCGCGACGACGGGCACGATCCTGACCAATGTGCAGGCGGCGGGGCGCTTCGCCGGGTCGCGGCTGGCGATCGAGCAGTTCAGCGCGGATGCCGGGCGCGGCGGGCGCGTCAGCGGCACCGGGCGGTTCAACTTCGGCGCCGACGAGGGCGTGGGGCTGGATCTGACGCTGAACGCCGACAAGGCGGTGATGATCAACCGCGACGATATCGGCGCGACGGTGACGGGGCCGCTGCGGTTCCAGTCGAGCGGGCGCGGCGGTCTGATCTCGGGCGCGGTGCGGCTTGACCAGAGCCGCTATCGGCTGGGGCAGGCGACGGCGGCGAGCGCGGTGCCGCGGCTGAACGTGCGCGAGGTCAACCGCATCGATACTGGCGAGGAACTGGCGCGGCCGCCGACGCCGTGGCGGCTCGACATCCATGCGCGTGCCTCCGATCAGCTGATGGTCAGCGGGCTGGGGCTGACGAGCGAATGGTCGGCCGACCTGGCGATCGGCGGCGCGCCGGACAATCCGGCGATCACCGGGCGCGCGGACCTGATCCGCGGTGATTACGAATTCGCGGGCCGCGAGTTCGAGCTGGTGCGCGGCGTGATCCGCTTTGCCGGCGAAGTGCCGGCCAATCCCGCACTCGACATCGAGGCGAATGCCGATACCACCGGGCTCAACGCCTCGATCCGCGTGACGGGCGTCGCGCTGAAGCCTGAGATCACCTTCACCAGCGTGCCTGCATTGCCGGCGGACGAGCTGTTGTCCCGACTGCTGTTCGGGACGTCGATCACCAACCTGTCGGCACCCGAGGCGCTGCAACTGGCCGCGGCGGTGGCGGCGCTGCGCGATGGCAACGGTGGCCTCAACCCGATCAACGCGGTGCGCCGCGCGGCGGGGCTCGATCGCCTGCGCATCCTTCCGGCGGATCCGCAGACCGGGCAGGGAACGTCGATCGCGGCGGGCAAATATGTGACGCGGCGGCTGTATGCGGAGATCGTGACCGACGGGCAGGGCTATTCGGCGACGCGCGTCGAATTCCAGGTGACGCGCTGGCTGTCACTGCTGTCGAGCATCTCCACGCTCGGGCGGCAGAGCGCCAACGTGCGGGTTTCGCGGGATTATTGAGGGCGCGCAGAGCGTTTGGACAGAGCAAGTGCCGCGTTCGTGCCGAGCATTGCTGAAGGGCGTGCGGGGAACGGTTCCCGGGGTGCACGGGCTGCGCTCGACAGGAACCTGGATGGTGGCGCATCACTTCTGTTGCCGACCAAGCCCTGACCTGCGTGCAGTGAGCGCAACCGAACGCCCTGCGCGCCGTTTCCGCTTCATCTTCAACGCCATCGCCGGGGACCGATGACGCTGCCGCAATATCTCTCCCTCGCCACGTTGGCGGGGATGATGGCGCTCTTCATCTGGGGGCGCTTTCGCTACGATGTGGTGGCGATCCTGGCGCTTCTCGCGGCGCTGACGCTCGGCATCGTCAAGCCGGAGGAGGCGTTCAAGGGCTTCTCCGACGATATCGTGATCATCGTCGGATCGGCGCTGGTGATTTCGGGCGCGGTGCAAAGATCGGGCGTGATCGAGCGGGCCTTGCGCGGCATTTCGCGGCGGGTGCGCAGCGTGCGCGGGCAGTTGCTGGTTCTGACCGGATCGGTCGGCGTGGCCAGCGCGCTGGTCAAGAACATCGGCGCGCTTGCGATGCTGATGCCGGCGGCGTTCCAGATGGCGCGCAAGAGCAATGCGAGCCCGTCCGTTTTCCTGATGCCGATGGCGACGGCCTCGCTGCTGGGCGGGCTGATGACGCTGGTCGGGACATCGCCGAACATCATCGTCAGCCGGGTGCGCGAGCAGATGACGGGGCATCCGTTCGGCATGTTCGACTATACGCCGGTCGGCGCGTGCCTGCTGGTGATCGGCCTGCTGTATCTCGCCGTCGCCTATCGTCTGATCCCGGCCGACCGGCGCGCCGCGCCAACGATGGGCGAGGCGCTCGATATCACCGGCTATGTCACCGAAGTCGTCGTGCCCGAGGGATCGCCGGCGATCGGCGAGACGGTGGGTGAATTCCTGGAGCGGCACGAGCAGGAAATCACCATCACGCAGATCCTGCGCGCCGAGATGCGCAGCGCGCCGCACCGTGACGACGTGCTGCACGAGGACGACGTGCTGATCCTGGCGGGCGAACCCGACGCACTGGAGCGCGTGATCGCGCGTGACCGGCTGAAGCTGGAAGGCGCGGACCGCCTGGCGCCGGAAGGGTCGGCCGGTGACGAGACCGGCGTGATCGAGGCGGTGATCAACACCAGTTCGATCCTCGTCGGGCAGACGGCGGGGCGGATCCGGCTGCAGACGCTGTACGGCATCAACCTGATCGCGATCTCGCGCGGGGGCGAGCGGCTGTCGCGGCGGCTGGCCAATACCGTGCTGCGCGCGGGCGACGTGGTGGTGCTGCAGGGGCCGCTGGGGCTGCTGCCTGAACGGCTGCGCGATCTTGGCTGCCTGCCGCTGGCGGAGCGCGAGATGCGGCTCGGCACGTCGCGCAAGGGCTGGCTGGCGGTGGCGATCCTGGCCGTGGCGATGAGCGCGACCGCGCTGGGCCTTGTGCCGGTGGCGGTGGCGTTCTTCGCCGCGGCGGGCACGATCATGGCGATCGGCGCGCTGCCGCTGCGCGACGCGTACGATCATATCGAATGGCCGATCCTGATCATGCTGGGCGCGCTGATCCCGGTATCGGATACGCTGCGCACGACAGGGGCATCCGACGTGATCGCGACCTGGCTGGCGCAGGTGGCGCAGACGCTGCCGGGCTGGGGCGCGGTGGCGTTGATCCTGGCCGCGGCGATGGCCGTGACGCCGTTCCTGAACAATGCCGCGACGGTGCTGGTGATGGCGCCGATCGCCGCGACCTTCGCCAGCGACCTCGGCTATCGCCCCGAGGCGTTCCTGATGGCGACCGCGGTGGGCGCGGGATGCGATTTCCTGACGCCGATCGGGCACCAGTGCAACACGCTGGTGATGGGGCCGGGCGGCTATCGCTTCGGCGATTATGCGCGGCTGGGCGCGCCCTTGTCGCTGATCGTGGTGGCGGTGGGCACGCCGCTGATCGTGTTCTTCTGGCCGCTGGCGTGAGGTTCCTCGACTTCGCGCAGGACGAGCGGAAGCGGGATGCGCGGCACGTGCTTCGAGAGACTCAGCACGAACGGATGTGGCTAGAATCCGTCACCCGGGCCGAACCCGCGGTGACGGAGTATCCAGATGGTGCGTCCTCCCGTCGGGCGGGAGGAGCGCGATCAGAGCGGCTTGCCGATCATGATCGCCGGGGTGATGTCGGTGAAGTTCGCGACGTCCGCCTGGAGCTCGCCCATGCGCGGGTTCGCCATTGCCTGGCCCATCGCCTCGGGCGAGGCGAAGTGGAAGTGCGCGATGAGCGCATACGGCGCGGTGCCGCCGCCGGGGGCCACGCCCTCGATCAGCTCGACGCGAGCGGGATTCCAGATCGCCTTGGCGAGTTCGGCATGGGTAGCCTTGTAATAGGCGCCGTCGAACTTGGCGCCTTCATGGTTCGGATACAGTACGGTGACGATCATAGTCTCTCTCCCATAAAAGACGGGCGCCCTTGCGTGGGGAGCCCGTTCATTGGCTGTCGGTTCAGGCGGGTTCGCCGATGATGGTCTTCACTTCCATGAAATCGGTGAGGCCCCACTTGCCGCCTTCGCGGCCATTGCCCGACGACTTGTAGCCGCCGAACGGCGTCGCACCGTTCGGGCCCCAGGCGTTGATCGTGACGAGACCGGCGCGCAGCTTGCCAGCGATCTTCGCGGCTTCCGCCGGATCGCCCGAGATCGTCGCCGACAGGCCGTATTCGGTGTCGTTGGCCATCTCGACCGCTTCGTCGGTGTCGCCATAGGTGGTGATCGTGGCGACCGGGCCGAACGTTTCCTCGCGATAGATGCGCATGTCCGGCGTCACGTCCGCGAGCACGGTGGGCTTCACGTAATAGCCGGCGTTGCGACCGTCCGGACGGCCGACGCCGCCGGTGACGAGGCGGGCGCCTTCGTCGAGTGCGGACTGGATCAGGCCCTGGATCTTCTCGAACTGGGCCTTGTTGACGACCGGGCCGATGTGCGCGCCTTCCTTTTCCGGGCTGTCGACCTGAGTCGCTTCCATGATCGCCTTCACGACTTCCTCGGCCTCGCCGACCTGGCTCTTGTGGACGAGGAGGCGGGTCGGCGCGATGCAGCTCTGGCCGGTGTTGGCGATGACGCCGGCGAGCGTCGGGGGCAGCACCTCGCCGAGCTTCGCGCCTTCGAGCACCACGTTGGGGGCCTTGCCGCCGAGTTCCTGGTGGACGCGCTTGACCGTCGCGGCGGCGGCCGTCGCGACGGCGATGCCGGCGCGGGTGGAGCCGGTGAAGCTGACCATATCGACGTCCTTGTGCGCCGAAAGCGCCGCGCCGACCGTCGGGCCGTCACCATTGACGAGGTTGAAGACGCCTGCGGGCACGCCCGCTTCCTCGAGGATCTCGGCAAGGATCATGGCGTTCGACGGCGCTTCTTCCGACGGCTTCAGGATCATCGTGTTGCCGGCGGCGAGCGCAGGGGCGACCTTGGCGCAGATCTGGTTGAGCGGCCAGTTCCACGGCGTGATCATGGCGACGACGCCGATCGGCTCGTGCACCACGCGCGCGCCCTTGGCGGCGTTTTCCGAGAAGCTGAATTCCTTCAGCGCGGCGAGCGTGCCCATGAAATGGCCGAGGCCGGCCGGGGCCTGCGCCATGCTGGCGAAGGAGATCGGCGCGCCCATTTCGCGGCTGGTGGCGGCGGCGAGATCGGGAATGCGCTTCTTGTAGAGCGCGATCACCTTTTCGAGGATCGCGGCGCGCTCGTCGACGCTGGTCTGCGACCAGGTCTTGAATGCCTTCTTCGCGGCAGCGACCGCCTTGTCGACGTCCGTCGCGGAGCCGAGCGTGATCTCGGTGCAGGGCTGCTCGGTCGCGGGATCGATTACCTGGTGCCGGGTGCCGCCGTCGCTGTCGACCCAGGCGCCATCGATATAATGCTTCAGGTAGCTTTGCATGTGAGCCTCTCCGCCTAAGGATTTGACGTTTCGGTACGCTAATGAGACCGACTTAGGTCGGTTGCAACCGGAAACGCGATATGGCGCGCCCGTGCCGCGACGGGACAGCGGGGTGCGCGTCAACCGATGCGCCGGGCGGGGATGGGCGTTAGCCTCCGAAAGCTGCTGCCGCTGCTCGCCGCCGCGCGACAGGGCGGCAGGGAAAGGACCTTACTTCATGCGCATTCCCGCTCTTCTCCTGATGTTCGCGCTCACCGCGCCGGCCGGCGCCCAGCAGGGGCGCGGGCCGTTCACGGTGCAGGAGACCGGCCAGAGCTTTGCGACGCTGGACGATGCGCTGATGGAGAATCGGGGGCGCGACTTCACCGTGCTGATCGCGCCGGGCGTGTACCGCGAATGCGCGGTGCAGCAGGCTGGCCGCATCACCTTCAAGGCGGTGGAGCCGGGGACGGCGATCTTCGAGGGCGCGTGCGAGGGGAAGGCGGCGCTGGTGCTGCGCGGCGGCGGCGCCGTGGTCGATGGCCTCGTCTTCCGCAAGATCCGCGTGCCGGACGGCAATGGCGCCGGGATCCGCATCGAGATCGGCGACCTCGTGGTGCGCAACGCGATGTTCCTCGACAGCCAGGAGGGGATACTGGGCGGCACCGACCAGGCATCGAATGTGACGATCGATCGATCGACCTTCTCGGGCCTTGGCCAGTGCCACGAGACCGAGGATTGCGCGCATTCGGTGTATCTCGGCAGCCGCGGCAGCGTGACGATCACCAATTCGCGTTTCGAGCGCGGGCGGGGCGGCCATTATGTGAAGCTGCGCGTGCCCAAGGTGCGTATCACCGACAACAGCTTCGACGATACGGCGGGCGACCGGACGAACTACATGATCGACCTGCCCGAAGGCGCGACCGGCGAGATCGCGCGCAACACGTTCGTGCAGGGGACCCGCAAGGAGAATTGGGGCGGGATGATCGTGGTGGCGGCGGAGCAGCGCAAGTACCGCTCCGCGGGCCTGAGCGTGCACGACAATGTCGCGAGCCTGGCGCCGGGGCAGGCGAAGAGCCCGGCGTTCGTGGCGAACGTGAGCGGCGAGCGGCTGGCGCTGGGCGAGAACCGGCTGGGGCCGGGGGTGCGCCCCTACGAGGTGCGCGAACCCTGACGCCACTTGGCGCTCACCGGTCCTGTACCCGGCCGTCGCCCGGCGCGGTGCCGGGCGACGGCACGGTTTATTGTTTCAGGAGCCGACCGGCGCCAGCATGATCCCGACATCCGCGCTGCGGCTGCCGCCCTTGAACCAGGCGTTCCTCCTCGCTGCATCCTTCTTGATCATCGCCAGTTGCCGCGCATGTTCTTCAGGCGACGTCGCGAACAGGACCATTGCGATGTAATTCTGATCTGACGGCATGCCGGTCGCGACCGGCTGAAGCTGTTTGAGGCGCTTCACGGCGTGGACCGCTGCCCGATCGAGCGAGCGCGAGCCCGAGGTCTTGAAGACCGATACCTGATCAGGCGCGCCGGAACCTCCGCAGCGGAACTTGACCTGCACTACGCCGTCCGCCGGCACCTGATTGCTGGGAAACGACGGATACTGCAGCACGGATTCGATTTCGTTGCTTACGCGTCCGGACCATTGCACCAGCGAGATGGGGCGGAGCGATGGAGCATAGATCGTCTGCTCCGGGGCGGGATGGTGTTGTGCGTGCAGCGCGACGGGCGCGCCGACGCACGCCGCGGCAAAGGCCACGACCGTGACGATCGGTTTCATAACATTCTCCGAGCGTGATCGGCCGGCGCACGAGGCTGCGAACCCTGACGTAGGTCGTCGTGCGCATGGCCGAAGGGGGCAGATGCGGTGCGCATCGCGCATCCCTGCAGTCGGAATGCGCCTGGCCCCCTCGTCCGGCATTAACCTATGTTAAGAGAAACCGGACCGTCGACGGGCTCAGCGCATTTACGCCGCACGCTCGTCGCGCCGTTGCAGTTTCATCGCAGCTCTGTCGCGCCCGTCCGGCATGGCGGCCCCGCGTCTCTTCAGCGGCAGCTGTCCTCCGGGCCGCTGTCGAGATCGAGGCAGCGGCCGTCGAGGCCGTTCACCTTGAGACCGATGGTGGCGGCGAGGGTCGGCGCGATGTCGACCGTTTCCACCGACTGCGGCTGTTCAAAGCCATTCATGCCCTTGCGCCAGAACAGGATCGGCACGCGGCGATCATAGTCCCACGGGCTGCCGTGCGTGGCGACATAGCCGGGGCCGGGCTTGGCGATGCCGGTGACGCGGGGTTTCAGCATGATGAGGAAATCGCCCGAACGCTCCGGATCGAACGAGGCATGGGCGCGCTGCAGCAGCGTCCAGGTTTCCGGCGGCGCGGCGGGGACCGAGGCGGCGGCAATCTCGTCACGGGTATAGACCGCCTGGACCTGCGGGTGGGCGCGGATCTGCTTCACCGCGGCGGCGACGACGGCGGCGCGCTTGCTGGCCGGCACGCTGTCCGCAACATAGACGTCGCCTTCCGAACCGAGCAGGACCGGGCCGGCGATGCCGAGCTGCTTGCCGATCGCGGCGCCGATATCGGACACGGACAGATCGGCCGCGACGCGGCTTTCCATCGGCATCGCGCGCTGCTGCTGCCGCTCCGTCGTGTCATGGCCGCCGTGGTCCGCGGTCAGCACCACTTCATAGTCGATGCCCCACGAATCGAGCGTGGCGAGGAAGCCGCCGATGGTGCGATCGAGCTCCGCCATCTGGAGGCACATCTCGCCGCCGCCCGGGCCATAGCCATGACCGACGTAATCGGTCGCCGAGGCGCCGATCGCGATCAGATCGGGTGCGGTGCCCTGGCCGAGCTTCATGTCCTGGATGAGGCCGGCGGCGATCGCGAAGACCGCGCCGTCGAGCGCGGGCGAAGCGCGGAAGGCGCGCGTGTCACCGGCGGCGCGGGCGAAGCGGCCGTTGCCCATCACCTGGTCGCCAATGTCGATCGGCTGCATCAGCGGCCGGCAGAAGCCGGGCACCGGCAGGGGCTCCTGCGGGGACGCGATCAGCTTCGCCACCGCTTCACGCCCGCGCTGGACCGCGCCGGGGACCGGCCGGCCTGCATAGGAGATGAAATCCTTGCCGCCCCAGAACCAGAGTTCATCGACCTTGTGGCCGCCCATCATGATCGCCGCGCGATCCTTGCCGGCGACCGAGACGACGCGGCTGGCGGGGTTCGCCGCCTTCATCATCTCGCCGAGCGTTGGCACCTTCAGGTGAAGATTGGACGGAGTGTAGGTGTTGTGGTTGCTGCCGGGGACGCGCTCGTCCTCCGCGCAATAGACCTGCTTGTCGTCGCGCGGCGCCTTCTGATCGATCCAGGTGTTGGCGATGATCCCGGTGCGCCCCGGGCGCATGCCGGTGAGGATCGTCGAGTGGCCGGGGCACGTCTCGGTCGCGGCGTGGCTCTGATAGCCGGCGGGGAAGACGGCGCCCTGCAGCAGGCGGGCGAAGCCGTCGGTGAAGTGATTGCGATATTGCGCGAAGAGGTCTGCCGAGAACTGATCCACCGAGATCGCGACGATCAGCTTGGGCGGCGTGCGCGGCGCGGCAGCGGGCGTCGCGACAGGCGTGGAGCCGGCGACGGGCGCGGCTTCCTGCGCCGCGACGGGCAGCGCGATCGAGGCGAGAAGGGCGGCAAGAAGAGCTTTCATCGAGGACCTTAGGTGCATTGCGGGGCCGGGCGCGGTATGTGCGTCACATGGCGGCTAGGCAAGCTTGGGTAGCAACCCTGTTTTTCATGGTCATGACGCTGCTGGCGCAGGCCGCCGCGGCGCAGGTGCCGGGCATTCAGACGCGGCATGTCTCGATCCGCCTGGTGCCCGAGACGGCGCGGCCGGCGGCGGGATCGACCGTGACGCTGGCGTTCGATTCGCGTCCCGCGAAGGGCTGGCACGGCTATTGGAAGAACGGCGGCGACGCCGGGATCGAGACGCAGCTGACGTGGACGCTTCCCGATGGCGTGGGCGCGGGCGAGCTGCGCTATCCGGTGCCCGGGCGGCTGATCGTCGGCGGGCTGATGAATTACGTCTATGAGGCGCCGTTCGCACAGCTTGTGGACCTGAAAATCCCCGCCGGGCTGGCGCCGGGCACGCGGCTGCCGGTGAGCGTGAAGGCGGATTACCTCGTTTGCACCGAGGAGATCTGCGTGCCCGAGACGCAGATGCTGTCGACCGAACTGACGGTAGGCGATGGCGCGGTGGACGCGGCGACGCGCGCGAAGTTCGATGGTTGGCGACAGAAGCTGCCGCGGCCGCTTGGCTCCGAGGCCGTGTGGGAGGCGGCGCAGGGCGAGTTCCGGCTGGGCGTGCCGTTCCCCGCGAGCGCGGCGGCGAAGCAGATCTATTTCTATCCCCTGGCCGGCGGCGCGGTGGATTATGCCGCGCCGCAGGTGGCGGTGCGCGACGGCGACCGGATCGTTCTGACGACGAAGGCCGCGCAAACCCCGGCGAACGGCGCGATCGAGGGCGTGCTGGGGACAGGCGAGGGCCAGGGATTCGCAATCCGCGCGGTGCCGGGCACGGTCGCGCCGGCGGCCGCGGGATCACCGGGACTTGGCGCGGCCGGGTGGCAGGCGGCGGCGCTGGCGTTCGGCGGCGCGCTGCTGGGCGGGCTGCTGCTCAACATCATGCCCTGCGTCTTCCCGATCCTGAGCCTGAAGGCGCTTAGCCTCGCCAAATCGGGCGAGACGGAAGGCGCGGCGCGGCGCGAGGCGCTGGCGTATACCGCGGGCGTGGTGCTGGTGTGCCTGGCGCTGGGCGGTGCGTTGCTGGCGCTGCGCGCGGGTGGGGCGACGGTTGGCTGGGCGTTCCAGCTGCAGGACCCGCGGGTGATCGGCGTGCTGCTGCTGCTCGTCACCGGGATCGCGCTGAACCTCGCCGGGCTGTTCGAGCTGCCGACCCCGCGCTTCGCCAGCCGGTCGGGTGCGAGCGGCGCCTTTGCCACCGGCGCGCTGGCCGCATTCGTCGCGACGCCGTGCACCGGGCCGTTCATGGGCGCAGCGCTTGGCGCGGCGCTGGTGCTGCCGGCGGCGGCGGCGATGCTGGTGTTCGCAGGGCTTGGGCTGGGGATCGCGCTGCCGTTCCTGGCGATCGGCTTCGTGCCGGCGCTGCGGCGGCGGTTGCCGCGCCCGGGCGCATGGATGGGCCGGCTGCGGCGGATCCTGTCGGTGCCGATGTTCCTGACCGCGCTGGCGCTGGCCTGGGTGCTGGGGCGGCAGGCGGGTGTCGACGGGATGACGATCGGGCTGGCGGCGGTGCTGCTGGCGGCGTTCGGCCTGTGGTGGACCGGGCGGCGGCAGGCGAGCGGGGGCGAGCGGGCCTGGTGGCCGGCGGTGCCGGCGCTGGCGCTGGCCGCGGTGGCAGTGGTGCTGGTGAAGCCGCAGGCGGCGACCTCCGCCCCTGCGCTTGCCGGGGCGGAGCCGTTCAGCGAGGCGCGGCTTGCGACTTTGCGCGCGGAAGGGCGGCCGGTGTTCGCCTATTTCACCGCCGACTGGTGCCTGACGTGCAAGGTCAACGAAAAGGCCGCGATCGAGACAGACGTTGCGACTCGGGGGTTCAAGGACGGCGGCGTCGCGGTGCTGGTGGGCGACTGGACGGATGGCGATCCGGTGCTCGGCCGGTTCATCGAAGCGCACAACCGCGCCGGTGTGCCGCTGTATCTCTGGTATCCCAAAGGCGCCGACAAACCGCAGGTCTTGCCGCAAGTGCTGACCGCAGGCATGCTGGCGGCATTGCCGGGGGGCACGACTTGAGGAGAGCGATGATGCGTATCCTGTCCTTCATTCCGATCGCCGCGGTTTCGCTTGCCGGGCTGGCGATCGTGCCGGCCGCCGCGCAGCAAGTGACCGGCAAGCCGGCTGGCAATTTCCGCCTGACCGACGCCGACGGCAAGAGCGTGACGCTGGACCAGTTCAAGGGCCGGCCCGTGGTGCTCGAGTGGAACAACCCCGGCTGCCCCTTCGTGCAGAAGCATTACGACAGCGGGAACATGCAGGCGACGCAGGCCAAGGCGAAAGCCGCAGGCGCGGCGTGGCTGACGATCAATTCGGGCGCGCCGGGCAAGCAGGGTTATATGACCGGGCCGGAAGCGAAGAAGTTCGTGACCGCGCAGAAGGCGCAGCCGACCGCCTATCTCCTCGATCCACAGGGGCGCGTGGGCAAGGGCTATGCCGCCAAGACCACGCCGCACATGTACCTGATCGATGCGTCGGGGAAGCTCGTCTACCAGGGCGGGATCGACGACAAGCCGACGGCCGACAAGGCCGATATCGCCGGCGCGCGCAACCATGTGCTGGCGGCGCTGGGCGAGGTGAAGGCGGGTAAGCCAGTGTCGGTAGCCGAGACGCGGCCTTACGGCTGCTCGGTGAAATACGCCGGGTAAAGCCGGGCAACCGGGATCTGTGACGCGCGGCGGACGCGGCGGGTTCCCGGGCAACCGGGATCTGTGACGCGCGGCGGACGCGGCGGGTTCGTTCGCAGCGGCCGCGCGGCTTTTGTGTCGAAAACGGAACGACGCCCGGCAATCCGCACAAAAAATCGAATTAATCCAGAGCTTGTGCGCCGCAGCATTCTCGCGCAGCATGCATCCGAAACGATCCTCCAACGTTGGGCGGCGAATGGGGCATAAGGCGTTCGACGAAATCATGGGTAGCGGCGGCACGGTCCGCCCCGAGCTGGCGGATCTTGGCCGCTGGCTGGTCGATACGCCGGCCGACGAGCTACGCCGCCGCCAGGAAGCCGCCGAGACCACGTTCCGCCAGCTTGGCATCACCTTCGCGGTCTATGGCGACAGCGATGCGAGCGAGCGGATCATCCCGTTCGACATCGTGCCGCGCGTGTTCCTGGCCGACGAATGGACCCGCCTGTCCGAAGGGCTGATCCAGCGCGTGGAGGCGATCAACGCCTTCCTCGACGATATCTATGGCGCGCAGGAGATCCTGAAGGCGGGCGTGCTGCCGCAGGATCTGATCTTCCACAATCCGCAGTTCCGCCCCGAGATCGCCGGCATCCGCCCGCCGCACGGCGTGTGGGCGCATATCTGCGGGATCGATCTGGTGCGCACCGGGCCGGACGAATTCTTCGTTCTGGAAGACAATGCGCGCACCCCGTCGGGCGTCAGCTACATGCTGGAAAACCGCGAGGCGATGGTGCGGCTGTGCCCGGAATTGTTCGAGCAGTTCCGCGTGGCGGCCGTCGACAGCTACCCCGACCGGCTGCTGGAGACGATGCGATCGGTGGCGCCGCGCGGCTGCGGGCAGAACCCGACCTGCGTGGTGCTGACGCCGGGGCCGTATAATTCCGCTTATTACGAACACAGCTTCCTCGCCGATTCGATGGGAATCGAGCTTGTCGAGGCGGCGGATCTCGTGGTCGACGATGACGCGGTCTACATGCGCACGATCGCGGGGCGCGTGAAGGTGGACGTGATCTATCGCCGCGTAGACGACGACTTTCTCGACCCGCTCGTGTTCCGGCCGGATTCGATGCTGGGCGTGCCGGGGCTGATCGCCGCTTATGCCGCGGGCAATGTCGCGATCATCAACGCGCCGGGCAACGGCATTGCCGACGACAAGGCGATCTACAGCTACATGCCCGAGATTGTGCGCTTCTATTCGGGGCGCGAGGCGAAGCTGCCGAATGTCGAGACGTTCCGCTGCCGAGAGCCGGCGGCGCTGAAATATACGCTCGACCATCTCGATCAGCTGGTGGTGAAGCTGGTCGATGGATCGGGCGGCTATGGCATGCTGGTCGGGCCGACCGCGACCAAGGCGGAGATTGCCGATTTCCGCCGCGCGCTGGAGGCGGAGCCGCATCGCTATATCGCGCAGCCGACGCTGGCGCTGTCGACCGTGCCGACGCTGGCGGATAGCGGCCTCAGCCCGCGGCATGTCGACTTCCGGCCATTCGTGCTGACCGGATCGAAGGGCGTGCAGGTGGTGCCGGGCGGCCTGACCCGCGTGGCGCTGCGCGAAGGATCGTTGGTGGTGAATTCGTCGCAGGGTGGCGGCACGAAGGATTCGTTCGTTCTGCTCGATGGCGGCAAGCGGCAAATCCAGATGATGGGCGGCATGGTGCAGGAGCAATCGGCGTGAGCGGCCGCACGATCGGCGACGCGCGAACCGCAGCGGGTGGCCGCGCATGCTGAGCCGGACCGCGTCCTCGCTATACTGGCTGGGACGATATGTGGAGCGCGCCGACTTCATCGCCCGGCTGGTGGAGGCGACCGTCCGGCTCGACGTGCTGTCGCCGCGGCCGGCCGGCGAGGCGGCATGGCTGTCCGCGCTGACGGTGACGGAGACGGATGCTGCCTTTGCCGCCAGCGCCGGCAGCCTGACTCGCGAGGCGGTGGCGCGGTTCCTGACCAGTGACAGCTCGCACCCCGGATCGATCGTGCGCTGCCTCGACATGGCGCGGATGAACGCCAAGGCAGTGCGCACGGCGCTGACGCGCGAGGCGTGGCAGGCGATCAACGGCGCGTGGCTGGTGTTCGACAAGAGGATGGGGCGGGCCGATCCGGATCGCACGCTGGCGCTGGTGGACGCCGTGAAGGCCGAGACTCGCGGCTTCGAGGGCGCAATCCACCGCATGCTGCGCAACCAGACGACGCTGTTCATCCGGCTGGGCCAGGCGACCGAGCGGCTGGACAATACGGCGCGGCTGCTGGACGTGAAATATCACATCCTGCTGCCCGAGGATCAGAGCGTCGGCGGGACGGTGGATCGCGACCAGTGGACGACGATCCTGCAGACCGTCTCCGCCGTGACCGCCTATCGCTGGCTCTACAATGACGGGCTGGTGCCGGCGAACGTCATCGACCTGCTGCTGGCGCGGGCCGAGCTGCCGCGCAGCATTGCCGCCGCGAGCGAGGAGACCGTGGAGGTGCTGACGTTGCTGGCGAAGCGTACCGGCGCGCACGGCGAGGCGGACCGGATGGCGCGGGCGCGCCACGCCCGGATCGCGCGGACGCGGACGAGCGAAGTGATCGTATCCGGGCTGCACCAGCACCTGCAGGCACTGATCGCCGAGAACGACCAGTTGCACACCGCCATCGGCCGGCAGTTCAAGTTCCTCTGATGCGGCTCTCGATCGAGCATCGCACCACCTACCGCTTCACCGCCCCGCAGGGGCGCGTCGTGCAGATGCTGCGCATGACGCCCGACAATACCTATGACCAGACGGTGGCGGACTGGCACATCGCGGTCGATTGCGACGCGCGCATGACGCATCATCGCGACGGCTTCGGCAATGCGACGACCATGCTGTATTGCGCCGGCCCGGTGGAGGAGATCGAGCTGACCGTCACCGGCGATGTTGTCACGAGTTCGTCCGGCGGGATCGTGCAGGGATCTCACGAGGTGCTGCCGCCGTCATTGTTCCTGCGTGCGACGCCCGCCACCGCGGCCGATGCGGCGATCACTGCCTTCGCACAGGAGGCGAGCGGAGCCGCCGACATTGCGGGGCTGCACCGGCTGAACCTTGCGATCCATGAGCGTTATGCCGCGGATTCGGGGCGGCCCGTACAGGGCCTGACCGCGGCGGCGGCCTTTGCCCGCCCGGCGCTGACCGCGCGCGACATGACGCAGATCTTCATTGCCGGCGCGCGATCGCTGGGTGCGCCGGCGCGTTACGTGACGGGTTATTGCGACCTTGCGGGTGACCATCGCCCGACGCCGCATGGCTGGGCCGAGGCGTTCGTGCCTGACTGTGGCTGGATCGGGTTCGATCCGCTGCTTGGCCTGACACCCGAGGAGCATCACGTGCGCGTCGCCATCGCGCTGGAGGCGGCGGGCGCGGCCCCGGTGCAGGGCTCGCGACTGGGTGACGGGCAGGAGCGGCTGGACGTGGACGTGACGGTGCAGGGTGAGGAGTGACCGGCCAAGCGGTGCGCCGGGATCCTAGGCGAGTTCGCGGGCGCGCTCGGCGACCTCGGAGGGGGAGATGTCATCGTCTCCGGCCAGGACCCAGCCGCGCGCGGTGAGCAGTTCGAGCGGGCGATAGCGCGTCTTGTACGCCATGCGGGCCGAGCCCTTCACCCAATAGCCGAGATAGACATAGGGCAGGCCGGCTGCGCGGGCGCGCAGGATGTGATCGAGGATGATGAGGCTGCCGAGCCCCTGGCGCGCATCCGCCTCGGGCGCGAAGAAGCTGTAGATCATCGACAGCCCGTCGCCCTGCTGATCGGTGAGGCAGGCGCCGATCAGCTTGCCGGGCACGCCATCCACCGATGGCTCGCGATATTCGACGATCACCGAATTGACCGGCGATTGTTCGACCATGTCGGCATAATCCTGATCGTCCATGCCGGCCATGCCGCCGCCGGGATGGCGATGCCCGAGATAGCGGCGAAGCAGCTGATATTGCTCGTCCGTCGCCCAGGGGCGGCACGCGGTGACCTCCAGATCGGCATTGCGGCGGATGAGCTTGCGCTGCGTCGCACTGGCGCGGAAATCGCGGGTGACGACGCGAACCGAGATGCACGCATTGCATCCGACGCAGGACGGGCGATAGGCGACCGACTGGCTGCGACGAAAGCCGATCCGCCCCAGCGCGTCGTTCAGTTCGTTCGCGTGCGCGCCGGACAATTCGGTGAACACTTTGCGTTCCTGCCGCCCGGGAAGATACGGGCAGGGCGCAGGGCTGGTGACGAAGAAGCGAGGAAAGCGAAAGGGCGCGGTCACCGCGACGTACCTCCGGACGAATGCGCCTGTGCGCACCCTGAACATAGGATATGAGTGCCGGATCCGGGCTTGGGAAGCGATGACGTCACCATAAAGGCTTAATCCGCCCCGCTAATTCTTTCCAGCGGGCAACAGTGCCCCGTTACGGGGCAGTTGTCGCAGGCCGTGTAACTGGCCACGGCGCGTTCTAAGCTGCGCCGTGACCAACACTCATCAGGCAAGTTCGATCAGCTTCACTTCGTAACCGGCAGTGCCGAGCGCCGCGAGCAGGCGATCAAGGTGCGCGCGATCGCGCGTCTCGCATTCGACGTCGAGGCTGAGGCCCTTCGCCGGCAGGTTGGTGAAGATGCGCTGGTGCGCGAGCTCCAGGATGTTGACGCGTTCCTGATCGAAGATGCGTGCGACATTGTAGAGCGCGCCCGGCTGATCCTGCAGCCGGATGCGCAGGCGGGCGAGGCGGCCCGAGCGGGCGAGATCGCGCAGCAGCACGTTGGCGAGCAGCCGCGTGTCGATATTGCCGCCGCACAGCACGATGCCGACCGTCTTGCCGGCGAAGCGATCCTTGTTGGCGAGCAGCGCGGCGAGGCCGGCGGCGCCGGCGCCCTCCACCACCGTCTTTTCGATCTGCAGCAGCAGGCTGACCGATTCCTCCAGGCTGCGTTCGGAGACGAGCACGATGTCGTCGACCAGCGCCTCGACCATCCTGGCGGTGATCCCGCCCGGCTCCTTGACTGCAATGCCCTCGGCGAGGGTGTCGCCGGCGCAGGGCAGCTCGGTACGGCGCAGCTTGTTGTACATCGAGGGGTAAAGCTCGGCCTGGACGCCGACCACCTCGATCGGATGATCCGCGGCGCGCGCGACAGTCGACATGCCGGAGATGAGGCCGCCGCCGCCGATCGGCACGACGAGCGTGTCGAGCCCCGGCACGTCCTGCAGCATCTCGATCGCGACCGTGCCCTGGCCGGCGATGACGCGCGCATCGTCGAACGGATGCACGAAGGTGTAGCCGCGCTCCTTCTCCAGCTCCCGCGCATGGGCATAGGCCGCGTCATAGGTGGCGCCGTGAAGGACGACCGTGGCGCCATGGCCTTCCGTCTGCACCACCTTCACCGTCGGCGTATTCGTGGGCATGACGATTGTCGCAGGAACGCCGAGGCGGTTGGCGTGATAGGCGAGGCCCTGCGCATGATTGCCGGCCGAGGCGGCGATGACGCCGCGCGCCTTTGCCTCGTCGCTGAGCAAGAGCAACGTGTTGAGCGCGCCGCGCTCCTTGTAGGCGGCGGTGAACTGAAGGTTTTCGAACTTCAGATACACCGTGGCACCGGTGAGATTGGACAGCGTCTTGCTGACCAGAGTGGGCGTGCGCACAATCGACTCGCGAATCCGTTCATGCGCCGCGCGCACGTCAGCAATGCTGACAGGGAGAAGCTCGGTCGAGGTCTGTGCCGCAGTCGCCATCTTCCAAATCCCAAGGCCGGTTCGCGCCACGTCGGTCGAACGGCTGTCTTTTCTTCGGAGAAGAAGGGCAGGGGTTTCGACCGGCTCGGCCCGAACGGGATCATTGATCCAGGTTCGCAGGCGCGCACTAGGACCATCTGGCGCGCGGTGCAAACAGCGCCTATCCGCCGACAACATGAAGATCGCTTTCATCGGCACCGGCGTGATGGGTGCCCCGATGGCAGGGCACCTTGCCCGCGCCGGCCATGACGTGACCGTCTATAACCGCACGCGCGCGAAGGCGGAGGCGACCGGGCTGGCCGTCGCTGATACGCCGGCGGCAGCGGCGGCAGGCGCCGATGCGGTGGTGACGTGCGTCGGCAATGACGATGATCTTGCGGCGGTCACTCTCGGCACCGACGGCGCGTTCGGTACGATGGGCGAGTCAGCGGTGTTCATCGACCACACCACTGTCTCTGCCGATATCGCCCGCCGCCTCGCCGCGGCGCGTGATCTGGCGGTGGATGCGCCGGTGTCAGGCGGGCAGGCGGGGGCGCAAAATGGCGCGCTTTCGATCATGTGTGGTGGAAGCGAGGCAGCAATGGCTGCCGCGCGGCCGATAATGGAAGCCTATGCCGCGCGCATCGTTCATGTCGGTGCGGCAGGCGCCGGGCAGCAGACCAAGATGGTCAACCAGATCTGCATCGCGGGCGTGCTGCAGGGCCTGTCTGAAGCGCTTCGCTTCGCACAGGCGAGCGAGCTGGACCTCGACAAGGTCTACGAGGCGATCTCGGGCGGCGCGGCGCAAAGCTGGCAGATGGTGAACCGCTGGCCGACGATGGCGAAGGACGAATTCGACTTCGGCTTTGCGATCGACTGGATGCGCAAGGACCTGGGCCTCGCGCTCGACGAGGCGAAGCGCAACGGGGCGGTGCTGCCGGCGGCTGCGCTGGTCGATCAATTCTACGCAGAGGTGCAGAAGATGGGTGCTGGCCGGCAGGATACCAGCGCGCTGGTGCGGAGGCTGCCGCGATGAAGCGCCTCCTCGCGCTGGCGCTTGCGTGCGTGGCCACCCCGGCGCTGGCCGACGGCATCGTCGACAACGTCAACGGCATCACGATCGGCAGCGATGGCCGCGTGATCCGCTTCAAGGCGCTGCTGATCGACAAGGACGGCAAGGTCACGCGGCTGGTGCCGCCGGGCGAGGAGCCGCCGAAGCTCAGCCGCAAGGAGCTGAAGAAGAACGCGGGCAAGCCGCTGTATGACTGGCGTACCGACATGCAGGGCAAGACGCTGATGCCCGGCTTCATCGATGCGCATGGCCATGTGATGGGGCTCGGCTTCGGCGTTCTGTCGCTCGACCTGTCCAGGGCACGGTCGCTGAACGAGGCAAAGGCGATGGTGGCGGCGTATGTCGCGGCCAATCCGGATCGCCAGTGGATCGTCGGGCGCG
Organism: uncultured Stakelama sp.; assembly: GCA_964390515.1. GTDB lineage: Bacteria > Pseudomonadota > Alphaproteobacteria > Sphingomonadales > Sphingomonadaceae > Sphingomonas. Next base: position 74,001 of record CAYMIU010000009.1, on the reverse strand, counting down.
GCTGGAACCAGGAAGCCTGGGGCCTTGGCCGCTTCCCGACCGCGGCCGACCTCGACGAGGTGTCGAAGGGGCGCTCCGTCTGGCTGGAGCGCGCCGACGGCCACGCCGGCTGGGCGAACAGCGCCGCGATGCGCGAGGCGGGCGTGACCGCCAGCACCGCGGCGCCAGCGGGCGGGCGGATCGAGAAGGCCGGCGGCGCACCGAGCGGCGTGTTCGTCGATGCGGCGATGCAGCTCGTGGAAAAGGCGCTGCCGCAGCCGCTGCCCAAGGAGCGCGATGCGGCGTTCTTGGAGGCGCAGCAGGTGCTGCTGTCGAACGGCATCACCGCGGTGGCCGACATGGGCACCACGATCGACGACTGGCTAAGCTATCGCCGGATGGGCGACATTGGCGCGCTTCGCGTGCGGATCATGAGCTACGCAGCCGGGATCGACACGGCGAGCCGGATCGGGGGCAAGGGGCCGACGCCCTGGTTGTACAGCGATCGCCTGCGCATGGGCGGCGTCAAGATCTACGACGATGGCGCGCTGGGATCGCGCGGCGCGGCGCTGAAGGCGCCTTATGCCGATGCGCCGGGCGAGAAGGGCCTGTTGTTCCTGAGTGACACGCAGCTGCAGAACCAGATGAGCCGTGCCGCGATGGACAATTTCCAGGTCGCGGTACACGCAATCGGTGACCGCGCGAACGCCAATGTGCTCGACGCAATCCAGGTGCTGAGCGACACGTACACGGGCGATCGCCGCTGGCGCGTGGAACATGCCCAGGTAGTCGACCCGGCCGACCTCAAGAGCTTCGGCCGCTATGGCACGATCGCCTCGATGCAGCCGACCCATGCCACCAGCGACCGGACGATGGCGGAGGCGCGGCTGGGGCCGCAGCGGCTGACCGGCGCCTATGCGTGGAAGACCATGCTGGCCAATGGTGCGAAGCTGGCGTTCGGATCGGACTTTCCGGTCGAGCGGCCGGACCCCTGGGCGGGCTGGGCGGCGGCGTTCACGCGCACCGATGAGAATGGCGAGCCGGTCGGCGGCTGGCGGCCCGAGGAGGCGGTGACGCGCGATCAGGCGTGGTGGGCATTCACCGGCGGCGCGGCCTATGCCGGCTTTGCGGAGAAGAAGTTCGGATCGCTGGAGCCGGGGCAGAAGGCGGATTTCATCATCGTCGATCGCGATCCGCTGGCTGGCGATGCCACGGCGCTGCGCCGGACGAAGGTGGAGCAGACCTGGATCGGGGGTGAGCGCGCCTGGTCCCGCACGGGCGGCGCGGCGCGCTGAACAGGGATCACTGCCCCGCCGGCGTGGCGGGGCAGGATCGGCCTTACGACCTATTCGAGGTCGTTTTCGCTGACGATCACCGGGTTCGCATCGGAGTTGCGCGACAGGGCGGAGAGCGCCGCGTCGCCGATCTGGTCGATGAAGCGATTGAACGTGTCGATCGCGTCGCCGTCCGGCCGGTCTCCGCTCAGCGCCTCGAGCAGGTCGTACTGGACGACGAATTCGTAATCGTCGCCATCGACCTCGGCGGTGAACTCGACCTGTTCGGCGTCGATATTGTCGAGCAGGCTGCTGTCGTCGATCTCGATCTGGCTGGCCGCCATGCCGGGTGTCCTTTCAAGAATGAATCGGCGGTAGAAGACGCTGCCCTGCGCGATGTTCCGTCATTCAGGCAAGCGTTTGGCGAGATCCTGGATCGTTTCGCCGACAAAATGATCGAGCGGCATCGGCCCGTCGAGCATCACCGGGCGCTCGAGCGATAGCACGGCGTCCTGCTTCAGCGCCGGGTCGAGCTGCTGCCAGGCGCGCACCGCTGCCTCGAGGTTGGTAACCTCCGGAAGCTCGGCATCGCCGCGGGTGACGTTTTCGAGCGACGCGCTCATCTTCCAGTCGATCGCGGGCGCCGCGGCGTCGCCCCAGGTTGCTTCGGCCATGCCTGTTCCCTCATCCGGTGTCGCCGGACAACCGCGCCGACCAGCGGCTTGGTTCCGCGCGGGCGAGCGCCTAGATCGCGCGCCTATGACTTCCCCCATCCGCGTGACCGCGCTTTACCATTTCGCGACCTTCGATGATCCTGCCGCCCTGCGTGGGCCGATCGAGGCGCTGTGCCGCGAGAACGGCATCCGGGGCACGCTGCTGCTGGCGAAAGAGGGCGTGAACGGCACCGTCGCGGGCACGCATGAGGCGATCGAGCGGGTGCTGGCACACCTGCGCAGCCTGCCGGGATGCGCGGACATGCCGGTGAAGAACGCTGCTGCCGAGACGATGCCGTTCCACCGCCTGAAAGTGCGGTTGAAGCAGGAGATCGTCTCGATGGGAGAGCCGGATGTCGATCCGGCGAACAACGCCGGCACCTATGTGCCGCCGGAGGAATGGGACGATCTGATCACGCGGCCGGACACGATCGTGATCGACACGCGCAACGATTACGAGGTGGCGATCGGCAGCTTTCCCGGCGCGATCGATCCGGGCACGCGGACCTTCCGCGAATTTCCCGACTGGTTCCGCGCCAATCGCGAGGCGCTGCTGCGCGAGGGCGTGAACAAGGTGGCGATGTTCTGCACGGGCGGCATTCGCTGCGAGAAGGCGACCGCCTTCCTGAAGGCGGAAGGGGTGGATGACGTCTATCACCTGGAAGGCGGCATCCTGAACTATCTGGAAAAGGTGCCGGCGGCGCGCAGCAGCTGGGACGGCGAATGCTTCGTGTTCGACGAGCGGGTGGCGGTGGGCCATGATCTGGTGCCGGGCAGCCATGTCTTGTGCCGGGCCTGCCGCATGCCGGTGAGCCCCGAGCAGCGCGCCTCCGCGCTATACGTGGAGGGCGTCAGCTGCCCGCAATGCCATGACGCGCGCGACGAGCGGCAGCGTGAAAGCTATGCCGAGCGGCACCGGCAGGTGCTTCTCGCCGAACGGCGCGGCGAGAAGCATGTGGGCGAGCGGCAGGACCAGTGATCCGCCGGCGGCTCAGGCCGCCTTTCTCGCCCAATCCTTGTTGATTGCCAGCGCACCAAGCGTGCAGGCCGCGCCCGACAACAGGTACACGCCGACCGACCAGAGGCCGAAGCGGCTGGCGACGAACAGTGCGACCAGCGGCGCGAAGCCGGCGCCGATCAGCCACGCCGAATTGGCGACGATCGCCGCGCCTGTGTAGCGCGTTTCCGGCGGGAAGGCGCTGTTCACCACGCCCGAGGACTGGCCGAAGGCGAGGCCGAGCAGAACGAAGCCGCCGAGCATGTAGATCGCCTCACCCACGCTGCCCGAATCGAGCAGGCGCGGGGCAAAGCCGCTGTAGACCGCGATCAGCACCGCCGAGACGCCGAGCACCGCGCGCCGCCCGACGCGGTCAGCGACGAGGCCCGAGGCGAGGATCGCGAGGATGCAGACCACGGCGCCAGCCGCCTCGATCGCGAGGAAGCGCACCGGCTGCTCGCCAGCGAACAGCGTCACCCAGGAGAGCGGAAAGACCGTGACGAGGTGGAACAGCGCGAAGCTGGCGAGCGGTGCGAGCGCGCCGAGCAGGATCGTGCGGCGTTCGCGGAACAATGTCTGGAAGGCCGGCGAGGGCTGAAGTTCGCGGCTTTCGAACAGGCGCTGGAACTCCGGCGTCGCGACGAGTCGCAGGCGGGCGAACAGCGCGACGACGTTGATCGCCAGCACCACGAAGAACGGATAACGCCAGCCCCAGCTGAGGAAGTCCTGCGGCGAGAGGATCGTCAGGAAATAGGCGAACAGGCTGACCGCGACGAGGAGGCCGAGCGGGGCGCCCAGCTGCGGGATCATCGCATACCAGCCGCGCTTGTCCTCCGGCGCGTTGAGCGAGAGCAACGAGGGCAATCCGTCCCACGCGCCGCCGAGCGCCATGCCCTGGCCAAAGCGGAACAGCGCCAGCAGCACGGCGGAGAGCGCGCCGACCTGCTGGTAGCTGGGGAGCAGCGCGATCGCCATCGTCGAGCCGCCGAGCAGGAAGATCGCGATGGTAAGCTTCGTGCCGCGGCCATGCATGCGATCGATCCACATGAACAGCAACGTGCCGAACGGGCGGCCGATGAACGCCAGCGCGAAGATGGCGAACGAATAGAGCGTGCCCGTCAGCGGATCGGCATAGGGGAACACCAGCTGTGGGAACACCAGCACCGACGCGAGCGCGTACACGAAGAAATCGAAGAACTCGCTTGTGCGCCCGATGATGACGCCGATCGCGATTTCGCCGGGGGCGACCTTCTTCTCGCGCGCGTTCACCAGCCGGGCATCGCGCTCCAGTGCTGTCGAGTCGGGCGCAGTGGTGGCTGCATTCATTCGCTATGCTCCGGCCAGCGGCGTAGGAATAAGGGCTTGGCCCACAGCCCATGCCGAACTTAAACCTACTTTGACCAATCTACACCAGTGACGGGATTGGACAAATTGTCCAATGTAGCGTCCTGCAGACTCACCCTAGGAGGGTCGACATGCGCGAACATACGCCCATTGTGCGACGGCTGTCCCGTCCCCTCCTGATTCCGCTGCTGGCGCTGCTGGCAGGCTGTTCGGGGGCCGTGCTCGACCCTGCGGGCGACGTGGCGCTCCAGCAACGCAACCTGATCTACATCTCCACCGCACTGATGCTGCTGATCATCGTGCCGGTGATGATCCTGACGGTGGTGTTCGCGTGGCGCTATCGCAAGGGCAACAAGGACGCGACCTACGATCCGCATTTCGACCATTCGACGACGCTGGAGCTCGTCATCTGGTCCGCGCCGCTGCTGATCATCATCGCGCTTGGCGCGCTGACCTGGTCGAGCACGCACCTGCTCGATCCGTTCCGCCCGCTGAACCGAATCTCGGCCACCCAGGCGGTGCCGAAGAACGAAAAGCCGATGGTGATCCAGGTCGTCTCGCTCGACTGGAAATGGCTGTTCATCTATCCCGAATACGGCATCGCCACGGTCAACGAGCTGGCGCTGCCGATCAATCGCGAAGTGCGGTTCGACATGACGTCGACCAACATGATGAACACCTTCTACGCGCCGACGCTGGCCGGCATGGTCTATACCATGCCCGCGATGCGCAGCACGCTGCACGCGGTGCTGAACAAGACCGGCGAATATGAAGGCATGTCGGCGAACTACAGTGGTGCCGGCTTCTCCTACATGCGGTTCCGCCTGCTCGGCTTCGACCGGGCCGGGTTCGACGATTGGGTCGCCAAGGTGAAGGCGAGCGGCAATGCGCTCGACACGGCGAACTATCTCAAGCTCGAAAAGCCGAGCGAGCAGGTGCCGCCGATGTTCTTCAGCAGCGTTCAGCCCGCGCTGTTCCAGCGGATCTACGAACGCTGCGTCGTGCCGGGCACGCCGTGCATGAGCGAAGTGATGGCACGCGACCGCGCCGTCGGCGGTGGCCATCCGCATTCGATGAAGGTTGGCGACGGCATGCCGGCGGGACGCGGCTCGATGCCGGCGCACGGCAAGCCCGAAGGCGCGCTGATGAAGGATGCGGACGAGATCGAGACCGTGCCCAACGTCACCAAGCCACCGCAGCAGCCGCCGGGGAAGACCGATCCTGGATCGATCCGCAACCGCGACATGTCCTTCCTGCTGACCGTGCCGGGCGATGCCCGCGCGGCCCGCGGCTGAGCCGCCGGAGTTACCATGTTCAACGAGACCATCCTGAAGACGATCTTCGGCCGGCTCAGCCTGGAATCCTTCCCCGTGCACGAGCCGATCCTGCTCGTGACGTTCGGCGTCGTCGTCGTGCTGGGCCTCGGCATCGTCGGCGCGATCACCAAGTACAAGCTGTGGGGGTATCTGTGGACCGAATGGTTCACCAGCGTGGACCACAAGAAGATCGGGATTATGTACATAATCCTGGGCATCATCATGCTGCTGCGCGGCTTTGCCGATGCGGTGATGATGCGCCTGCAGCAGGCCATGTCGTTCGGCGCGAACGAGGGCTATCTCAACGCGCACCATTATGATCAGATCTTCACCGCGCACGGGACGATCATGATCTTCTTCGTCGCGATCCCGCTGGTGGTGGGCATCATCAACTATGTGATGCCGCTGCAGATCGGCGCGCGCGACGTGGCCTTCCCGTTCCTCAACAACTTCAGCTTCTGGCTGACGGTTGCCGGCGCGATGCTGGTGATGGTGTCGCTGTTCGTCGGCGAGTTCAGCCGCGCGGGCTGGCTCAACTACGTGCCGGTCGCTAACATCGAGAACAGTCCCGATACCGGGCCCGACTATTATCTGTGGGCGTTGCAGATAGCCGGCATCGGCACGACGCTGTCGGGCATCAACATGGTCGTGACCGTGATCAAGATGCGCGCACCGGGCATGACGATGATGAAGCTGCCGGTGTTCGTATGGACCGCGCTGTGCAGCAACGTGCTGGTCGTCGCGATCTTCCCGGTGCTGACCGCCGCCTTCGCGATGCTGATGCTGGACCGCTACGTCGGCACCAACTTCTTCACCAATGATCTCGGCGGCAACCCGATGATGTATTGGAACCTGGTGTGGATCTGGGGGCACCCCGAGGTGTACGTCCTCATCCTCCCGGTGTTCGGCATCTATTCGGAAATCGCGGCGACGTTCACCGGCAAGCGGCTCTTTGGCTATTCGTCGATGGTCTATGCCACGGTCGTCATCACGATCCTGAGCTACCTGGTGTGGCTGCACCACTTCTTCACCATGGGCTCCGGCGCCAGCGTCAACAGCTTCTTCGGCATCGCGACGATGGTCATCTCCATCCCGACCGGCGCGAAGATCTTCAACTGGCTGTTCACCATGTATCGTGGCGAGATCCGGTTCGAGCTGCCGATGCAGTGGGTGGTCGCGTTCATGCTCACCTTCGTGGTGGGCGGCATGACGGGAGTGATGCTCGCGATCCCGCCGGCAGACTTCGTGCTGCACAACTCGCTGTTCCTGGTGGCACACTTCCACAATGTGATCATCGGCGGCGTCGTGTTCGGCCTGTTCGCCGGCATCGATTACTGGTGGCCCAAGGCCTTCGGGTTCAAGCTCGATCCGTTCTGGGGCAAGATCCACTTCTGGGGCTGGGTGATCGGCTACTGGATCGCGTGGACGCCCATGTACGTCGCTGGCCTGATGGGCGTGACGCGGCGCCTGCGGCACCTGGACGACACGACGCTGCAGCCGCTGTTCCTGATCGCCGCCGTCGGCGTGGTGATCATCGCGATCGGCATCGCCGCGTTCGTCATCCAGATCGTGGTGAGCATCAAGAATCGCGACAAGCTGCGCGTCGGCGATGATCCGTGGAACGGCCGTACGCTGGAATGGGCGACCAGCTCGCCCCCGCCGGCATACAACTTTGCGTTCACGCCGGTCGTGCATGACCTCGACGCCTGGTACGACATGAAGGAGCGTGGCTTTAAGCGGCCTACCAGCGGCTTCCGGCCGATCCACATGCCGCGCAACACCGGAGCAGGCGTGATCCTGTCGGCACTGGCCGCGGTGCTTGGCTTCGCGATGGTGTGGTACATCTGGTGGCTGGCCGCCGCGAGCTTCGTCGCGATGATCGGCTACGGCATCTACCACACGTTCAACTACAACCGCGATTACTACATCCCGGCCGAGGAAGTGGCTGAGGACGAACGCAAGCACGCGCTGGCGGGAGCCTGACATGACGACCCATTCCCCCACCGTGGAGGAAGCGCAGCAGATGGGCGCGGCGGATGCCGCCCCGCCCATCTTCTACCAGACCGAGGCTGATCATCACGATCACAGCTCCGGCGGGACGATGCTGGGCTTCTGGATCTACCTGATGAGCGACGCGCTCATCTTCGCCACGCTGTTCGCGACCTATGGCGTGCTGAGCACCAGCTACGCCGGTGGCCCGGCGCCCAGCCAGATCTTCGACCTGAAGCTGGTCGCGCTCAACACTGCGCTGCTGCTGATCTCCTCGATCACCTGCGGCATGGCGATGATCGCGATGGAGGAAGGCAAGACGCGCAGCACGCAGCTGTGGCTTGCGATCACCGGCCTGTTCGGCGCGGCGTTCGTCGCGGTGGAACTGTATGAGTTCGCCGAACTGATCCACGAGGGCGCGACGCCGATGCGTAGCGCGTTCCTGTCGGCCTTCTTCACGCTGGTTGCCACGCACGGCCTGCACGTGTTCAGCGGCCTCATCTGGATCGTCGTGATGCTGATCCAGGTCGGCCAGCGCGGGCTGATACCGGAGAACCGCCGCCGGCTGATGTGCCTCAGTATGTTCTGGCACCTGCTCGACGTCGTCTGGATCGGCGTCTTCACCTTCGTCTATCTGCTCGGAGTCCTGCGATGAGCGCTTCGCCCGCCCATGCCGATGCCCCTGCCCATGGGGGTCGGGAAGCGCACGGCCATGACCACGGCCATCACGACGCCCCGCCGCCGGACGGCGGCCACGGCCACGGCACGCGCCGCAGCTATCTGACGGGCTTCCTGCTGTCGGCAGTGCTGACGGCGATCCCGTTCTGGCTGGTGATGAGCGGGGCGATCGGAAGCACGCAGACGACCGCCGTGATCGTCATCGCGCTCGCCTTCGTTCAGATCATCGTCCACACTTTCTTCTTCCTCCACGTGAACCGGAAGGCGGAGGGCGGATGGACGCTGCTGGCGTTCCTCTTCACGGTGGTGATCGTCGCCATCGTGATCGCCGGATCGCTGTGGATCATGTACCATCTGAACAACAACATGATGCCGATGGGCAACGACATGGTGGGCATGTAGTGATCCGCGGCGCCTTTGCGGCGCTGTGCCTGGCGCTGGCGGCCGGCTTTGCGGCGCTCGGCGTGTGGCAGGTCGAGCGCCGCGCGTGGAAGCTCGACCTGATCGACAAGGTGGAGCAGCGGATCCACGCCGCGCCGGCGGCGCTGCCGTCGGCGTCGGAATGGACGAGCGATAATGCCTATCGGCGCGTGCGCCTGACCGGGCGGTTCCTGCACGACAAGGAGACGCTGGTTCAGGCGGTGACGAACCTCGGGCCCGGCTGGTGGGTGGTGACGCCGCTTGTCCGTTCCGGACGGGACGGCCCGGCGGCGACGATCCTCGTCAACCGCGGGTACGTGCCCAACGATCGCGCCGATCCCGCCACTCGGCCTCAGGGGCAGATCAGTGGCGAGGTGACGATCACCGGCCTGATGCGCGACAGCGAGCCGGGCGGCGGTTTCCTGCGCAGCAATGACCCCGCGGCGGGCAAATGGTATTCGCGCGATGTCGCCGCGATTGCGACCGCGCGACGGCTAAGCGATCCCGCTCCCTTCTTCATCGATGCGGATGCGACGCCCAACCCCGGCGGCTATCCCGTGGGAGGCAAGACCGTGATCGCGTTCCGCAACAATCACCTGATGTATGCGATCACCTGGTTCGGGCTGGCCGCGCTCAGCATTGCCGGTGCGTTCATCGTGCTGCGATCGCGGAAGCGGCGATGATGGACGCGCCGCTGCTCGCGCTAACCCGGGGATCGCCCTTTTCCGCCAACCCGGCGGAGGAGACCACCGCCGCGGAGAACATGCGCCAGTTGGTGCAATTGCGCTGGATCGCGGTGGCGGGGCAGCTCGTCACCATATTGGTGGTCGATTTCGTGCTTGGCGTGGCGCTGCCGCTGGCGCCGATGCTGGGGGTGGTGGCGCTGCTTGCGGTGGCCAATGCGGCGAGCGCGCTGCTGCTGACGCGCCACCGGGTGACCAATATCGAGATGCTGCTTGCGCTGCTGTTCGACGTCGGCGCGCTGACCGCGCAGCTGTCGCTGAGCGGCGGGGCGACCAATCCGTTCATCTCGCTTTACCTGCTTCAGGTGGTGCTGGGCGCGATTCTGCTCGAGACCTGGTCAGTCTGGGTGATCTTCGGCGTGACCGCGCTTTGCTATGCCGGCCTGTCGGCGAACAGCGAGCAACTGGCGTACCCGTCCGGGCTCGTGCCGCTGATCAATGATCTTCACACGCTTGGTGCGTGGATCAGCTTTGCCCTCAGCGGTGTTCTGCTGACGATGTTCGTCACGCGGATCAGCCGCAACCTGCGCGCACGCGACGCCTATCTCGCCGATCTGCGCCAGCGCGCGGCGGAGGAAGACGGCATCGTGCGCATGGGCCTGTTCGCGAGCGGCGCAGCGCATGAACTGGGCACACCGCTCGCCTCCCTGTCGGTGATCCTCAACGACTGGCGGCGGATGCCCAAGCTCGCCAGTGACCCCGAGCTAGCCGGCGAGATCGACGAGATGCAGGCCGAGGTCCAGCGCTGCAAGGCGATCGTCACCGACATCCTCCATTCCGCCGGCGAGCCGCGCGGTGAAGCGATGCAGAGCGTCGCAGCCGCGGATTTCCTGAAAAAGGTGGTGGCGGACTGGCGCGCAAACAACGCCGGCGTGCCGCTGGACGTGGTGCTCGACGGGCTGGACGATGCATCAGTCGTCGCCGGCCCTGCGCTCCGCCAGGCGATTGGCAATCTCCTCGACAATGCTGCTGAGGCCTGCCCGTGGAACGTCGGCCTGATCGCGGAGCGGGACGCGGAGAACCTGACGATCGCTGTGGTAGACGAGGGATCGGGCTTCAGTGAAGGCCAGCTGGCGACGGTGGGCAAGCCTTACCATTCGAGCAAGGGCGCAGGGCATGGCGTTGGCCTGTTCCTGGCCAGCAACGTTGCGCGCCGGCTCGGCGGGCGGCTGGAAGCGATGAACCGCCCGCGCGGCGGCGCCGAGGTGCGGCTGGTGCTGCCGCTGGCGACGCCGCGCGAGGAGCGGAACTGATGGACGAGCCACGCCGGCTGCTGATCATCGAGGACGACGCGACCTTTGCGCGCACGTTGCAGCGGTCATTCGAGCGGCGCGAGTATCTCGTCTGGGTAGCGCATGGCCCGGACATGGTGGACGACCTGCTGGGGGAAGCGCGCCCCGGGTTTGCCGTAGTCGATCTGAAGCTCGGCAATGCTTCCGGCCTCGCCTGCGTGAAGCGGCTGCGCGCGTTCGATCCCGCGATGCTGATCGTGGTGCTGACCGGCTTCGCCAGCATCGCCACGGCGGTCGAGGCGATCAAGCTCGGCGCCTCGCATTATCTCGCCAAGCCATCGAACACCGATGACATCGAAGCCGCATTCGAGAAGGCGACGGGTGACGCGGCGGTGCCGATCGACGGACGGTCGACGTCGATCAAGACGCTGGAATGGGAGCGGATCAACGAGACGCTTGCCGAAACCGGCTTCAACATCTCGGAAACCGCGCGGCGGCTCGGCATGCACCGCCGGACGCTGGCGCGGAAACTCGAGAAAAAGCCGATGCGTTGAGGCGCATCGACGGCCGGCATCACTTTGCCGCGACGTTAACCTTTGACTAACCCTTGACCAGAGACAGGAGCTTGATGACGCTCGCGGATGAACACGAACGCCTGAGCGCGCTCCGCAATCTCGATCTGCTCGATACCGATCCGGAAGAGGAATTCGACGCCATCGCGGCAGGCGCGCGGCACCTGTTCGGGTGCCGGATGGCGTTCGTCTCGCTGATCGATGCCGAGCGCCAGTGGTTCAAGGCACGCTGCGGGTTCGAAGACACCGAGACGCCGCGCAATGTAGCGATCTGCGATCATGCGATCGCAACGAACGACATGCTGGTGGTGCCGGACACGCGGCTAGACCCGCGGTTCGCGCATAACCCTTTCGTCACCGAGGATCCGTTCATCCGCTTCTATGCCGGCGTACCGCTGCGCATCAGCATGCGACGTGGCGGCACGCCGCAGCCGGTGGGCACCTTGTGCGTGGTCGACGATCAGCCGCAGGATCCCTCCCCCGACAAGCTCGAGATGCTGCGCGGCATGGCGCGGGTGATCGAGGCCCTGCTGGAGCTTCGCCGAGCGAACCAGGAGAGCATGCGGCTTGCCATCGAACGGCATGACGTGCTGGTGGAGATGGGCCGGACGCAACGTCTGCTGCAGCATGCCGAGCGAATGGCGCGGATCGGATCGTGGCGCGTCGACCTAGAGCACCAGCAGACGCATTGGTCGACGCAAACCTATGCCATTCACGAGATCGCGCCAGGAGAGCCGGTGTCGCTTGAGCTGGCGATACAGTTTTTCCCGCCGGGCGAGCGCGAGCGGGTGGAACAGGCCGTGACGCTTTGCACCGAGCGCGGGCAGCCGTGGGACATGGAGCTCGATTTCCGCACGGCGAGCGGTGACATGCGGCGGATCCGCACGCTCGGTGAGCCGGAGGTGCGTGACGGCCGGGTCGTCGCGCTGATGGGCGTGATCCAGGACATCACCGATCGCTACAAGCACGAGCGACGGCTGCACGAAGTGGCGCACACCGACGAGTTGACCGGGCTCGCCAGCCGACGCGCGTTCAACCAGCGCCTGGACGCGGCGCTGGCGGCGAGCGCAGCGGACGGGACGCCGCTGGCGGTTGCGATCCTGGATCTCGATCGGTTCAAGGAAGTGAACGACCGGCTGGGCCATGCGACGGGTGACGAGGTGCTGCGGCTGAAGGCGGCCAAGCTGCGCGCGGTCACATACCTTGGTGATCATTACGCGGCCCGTCTCGGCGGCGACGAGTTCGTCCTGCTGCTGCGCGGGCGGCATGCCGGGGATCTGCTGGCGTCAGGTATCGCGCAATTGCTCGACGAGCTTCGGCATGAGGTGCCGGCGGATGACGGCAGCATCAGCGTATCGACCACCATCGGCGTTTGCCGGATCGATGTCGCGCACATGGATCGATCGGCCGCGATGAAGGCGGCGGATGCGGCGCTTTACCGCGCCAAGCGCTTCCGGCGCGGTACGGGGGCGATCGTCGACGAGCCGGGGATCATCGAGGCGCGCGCGCCGGCGGGGCTTTTCCGGGCGCTGTAACGGCGATGCCGGCCCGCTTCGGGAGCGAGCCGGCAGCCGTTCTCACATGTTGTGGCCGCTGTGGCTTCCGCCGCCCTGCAGCTTCATCGCCGTGTCTAGGTGCTGCTGCACGATCGGGATCGCCGACTTGGCCGACGTGCGCAGCGCTGGCGTGTCGCCGCCCGTCGAGTAGCTGCGGTGAAGATCGAGCGCCGCCTGGTGCGCCGGGATCTGCTGGGCGAGGTAGATACGGTCGAAATCGCTCGCCGAGGCGTTGCGCAACTCGGTGATCGAGGCGGCTGCGCCAGCGTCGAGCACGGGCTTCGTCGGGTTCAGCTTCGCGGCCTGTGCGGCCTTCATCGTCGCCGCCGTGGTCTTCTGATGATGGTCGATCAGCGTCTGGGCAAAGCTGCGGACCGCCGGGTTCTTCGTCTTCTGCACCGCGATCTGGCTGGAGTTGATCTCATAGAGATCGCTTTTTCCCGCCGCCGTCACATAGGGGAGCGCCTGCACCTTGGCCGCTGCCGGCGGCGGAGGGGGCGGCGTCTGGGCGATGGCGGTTGTGGAAAGAGCAAGTGCGATACACGCGCCGAAAGTCTTGATCATGATGTCCCTTCCCATGTTGATCAGACGGCAACACTGGCATGTAGGGGAAGTTCCTTAGTTGCTGAACCGGCTTGCCCTAGATCAATACCATTGTTTTTGGCGATTTGTGCGCGTGGCGTGCCGTCGAAGAAGGGCATGATCGGCGGGATACCTTGAAGCATCTTCTTCAATGGATTGCCGCTGGGTCGCGACACCTTTGACGACAAAGGGAAGCCGCGCCGGAAACGATCGGCGGGAACCTTCGGCGGGGCACCGGACTTTGGCCCTCATCAGGAGGAGATCAGCATGGCATCGAATCAAGATACGCTGCGCAACCTGTTCATCGTGGGCCTCAGGAACGCGCATGCGGTGGAGAAGCAGGCGCTTTCGATCATGACCCCGCAGGTCGGGCGGATCGAGCATTATCCCGAGGTGGCCGACCGGCTTCGCGCGCACATCGAGGAAACGAACGGCCAGATCGAACGGCTCGACGAGATCCTGGCGGAACTCGGCACCAGCAACTCCGCGATGAAGGACCTGGGCCTCAGCATGTCCGGCAGCATGGCTGCGATTGCGCACACCGTGGCCGGCGACGAGATCGTGAAGAACAGCTTCGCCAATTATGCTTTCGAGCATTTCGAGATCGCCGCGTACAAGTCGCTGCTGGTGATGGCAGAGGACGGCGGCTTCTCGCAGGCACTCCCGCTGCTGAAGCAGTCGCTTGGCGAAGAGCAGGCGATGGCGCAGTGGATCGACGACAATCTGGCAATGGTGACGCGCCGCTATGCTGACCTCTACGCGACGCAGGGCGCGAGTGAAGCAAAGGTCTGAGCGTAACGCGCCGCCAGCGGGCCGGCCCGTGACGCCGGCCCGCTGGCCCGAACGGCTGTGGATCATCCGGCATGGCGAGAGCGCGGGCAACGTCGCACGCGACGCGGCGCATGCGAGCGGCGCGGAGCGGATCGACCTGACCGCGCGAGACGTGGACATTCCGCTTTCCGAACGCGGGGAGGAGCAGGCCTGGGCACTCGGCGCGTGGTTCGCGCGTGCCGAGGAAGCGGAGCAGCCCGACGTGCTTCTCGCCTCGCCATATCTGCGTGCGCAGGCCACCGCGCGCCTGTTTCGCGAGGCAGGGGGGTGCGAGCCGGACGAACCGATCTGCATCGACGAGCGGTTGCGTGAGAAAGAGTTCGGCATCCTCGACGGGCTGACGACCGGCGGTGTCGCGTCGGTCTTCCCCGATCAGGCGGAGTTCCGCCGGCTGCTCGGCAAATTCTACCACCGCCCGCCCGGCGGCGAGAGCTGGTGCGATGTGATCTTCCGCCTGCGCGCGGTGCTAGACACGATCGCGCTTCATTATGCCGGCAGGCGCGTGATGATCGTCGCGCATCAGGTGGTGGTGCTGTGCCTGCGCTATGTGATCGAAAAGCTATCCGAGGAGGAGATCCTTGCGATCGACCGCGCGGGCGACGTCGCCAATTGCTCGATCACCGAATATCGCTTCGATCCCGAGGAGGGGCGCGACGGCGGCCTGGTATTGGTGCGCTACAATGACGTGACTCACCTTGAGCGCCAGGAAGAGGCTGAAGTGACCGCGGAGCCCGAGCGAACCAAGGGAGTACGCGGATGAGCGAGGATCCGGTCGCGCTCGACAGTGCGTGGATCGCCGCCAATCCGCCCCCGGTTCATGGTGACGGCACGACCAAGAACAGCCGCGGGCGCGTGCTGGCGATTGGTGGATCGCGCCGAGTGCCGGGCGCGATCCGGCTGACCGGTGAAGCGGCGCTGCGCGCGGGCGCGGGCAAGCTGCAGATGGCGACGGTCAGCTCGGCGGCACTCATGGTGGGGGTGCTGGTGCCCGAGGCCGCGGCGCTTGGCTTGCCGGAGGACGCGGGCGGCGAGATCACGGCACTCGAGGGCTCGGACTTCGAGAAGGCAATTCAAGGCTGCGACGCATTGGTGATCGGGCCCGGCATTGGCGATCCGGACGCGGCGGAACGGCTGTTGGGGCAGGCGCTTGCCGCGGTTTCCGACGAAGCGGTGCTGGTGATTGATGCGATGGCGATCGGCTGCGCCCGTTCGCTGACCACGGCGCTGGCCGACTTCAAAGGACGCGCCATCTTCACGCCGCATCATGGCGAGATGGCCGTGTTGACCGGGCGGAACGAGGAAGAGATTGCGGCTGATCCCGACGCGGTCGCCCGGGAGGTGGCCGCGCAGTTCGGCGCCGTGGTGGTGCTGAAGAGCAGCAGGACGGTGGTGGCGGCGCCTGACGGCACGCTGCTTCATTATGGCGGCGGGGGTATCGGGCTGGCGACCGGTGGGTCGGGCGACGTGCTTGCGGGTGCAATCGCCGGTCTCGCGTCGCGCGGTGCGCCGCCGCTGGTGGCGGCCGGCTGGGGCGTATGGCTGCACGGCCACGGCGGGCGACGGTTGGCGACCACCCGCGGGCCGGTCGGGTTCCTGGCGCGGGAGCTGGCGGCCGAGTTTCCGCGCTTGTTGCCGCAATGATCGTCAGTCGGGCGGCGTAAGCGCGGCATACCAGGCGGCGTAGGGTGTGTTGCAGGCGAGGCGGCGGTTCAGATCGGGCGCGCCATCCTTCCACCATACCGGCCCGCGCTCGCCCAGCGCGATCTTGGCGGCGTCCACGGCGGCGCGGGCGCTTGCCAGTGCCGCCTCGTCGCCGCGTTTCTTCGCCGCCCCGACACCGCGACGTGCGGCCATCAGCTGCTGCACGAGATGCGCGCGTTCGCTGTCCGGCAGATTGGGGTTGGTGCGGCGCCATAGACGGCCGCGCACGACGATGTAGCGGCCGTCCCGCGTTACGGGCGGTGGTTCTTGCGCCACAGAAATGCGCCCAGAGCCGCTGCGCCAATGAGCCCTGCCCCCGCGGTCACCGCGACGGCGCGGCGTTGATCGGGGCGGCGCCGGCCGCCGTCGACGCCGCTGGCATCGTCGGGCGTATCGAAGATCGCGCCGCTGCTGTCGTTCGCACGCTCCGCCTTTCTCGACCACACATCCATGAAGCCGTTCATGATCGCGGCGTTGAGGTTGGGGACAGCAAAGTCGCCGAGCTTGAGCGCCAGCGCCGGCGCACCGACCGCAGTGGTGTTGCGCGGGCGATGGGCGAGGCGGACGATCGCCTTGGCGGCCGTTTCCGGTGCCAGCGCACCCGGCGGCAGCGACAATCGCGTGCCGGTGTAATTGCCGGCATGATCAATGCCGGGCGTATCGACAAAGGTGGGATAGACATCACAGATGTGGATCCGCGGCTTCTTGGACAGTTCGCCGCGGAGCGCCTCGCTGAAGCCACGCAGGCCGAACTTGCTGGCGGAATAGGCCGCGGCGTAGGGCGTCGCGATGAACCCGCCGACCGAGATCATGTTGACCCAGATGCCGTGATCCTGCGCGAGGAAGATCGGCAGCACGGCATGCGCATCGTTCATGTGGCTGACGAGGTTCACGTCGATCACGCGCGCGTGATCGGCAATCGGCACCTCATGATATTTGCCGACCACCCCGACGCCGACGCAGCTGAACCACAGGTCGATCCCGCCGAGCTGATCGCGCGCCTCGGCGGCGAAGGTCGCGACGGCTTCAGCGTCGGTCGTGTCGAGCACGCGGATCTCGGCCGCGCCACCTTCGCCGCGGCAACTGCGCGCGATGCTTTCCAGCCCCGCCATCCCGCGCGCCGCAAGCACCAGCGTTGCTCCTTCGCGCGCGAAGGCGAGCGCCGTCGCGGCGCCGATGCCGCTCGAGGCCCCGGTGATGACGACGCGCAGCGGGCGGCGGGGCGTGGCAGCGCTCATCGGCCGACTGCTTCTTTCACCTTCTCGGCTGCCTTGGCGAGCAAGCCCTTTTCGGCTTCCTCCGCCTCTTCCTTGGTCTTGAACGCTGCGCCCTCGGGCTCGGCGGGCGGCGCGTAGACCGAGAAGAGCTTCAGTTCGCCCGAGCCCTTGTTGATCACATTGTGCTCTGCGCCCTTTGGGATGACGACGAGGTGGTTGGCGCCGGCCGTGGTGGAATGGCCGTCGATCACGACCTTCGCCTCACCGGCGACGATGTAGGTCGTCTGATCGGCCGAATGGGTTTCCATGCCGATCTCCTCACCGGCGGGGATGCTCATCAGCACGATCTGGATCTTGCGATCGCGATAGACCTCCTTCTGCCAGAAGGTGTTCTTGGTCGCGAGTTCGATCATGTCCTTGTTGAAGATTGCCATGGCTAGCTCCTCTTGTGTCGCAGAGCCCGACGAACGAGCGGCGCGGGCGTTCCGGCGGATCAGAAGGCGAGGCGAAACTTCTCGATCATTGTCCTTATGTCGACCTTCGCCTTCAGGCGGGCGCAGAGCAGGGCGGTGCCGCTGACCTTTCGCTGCACGAACAAGGTGTCGATCGGGGGCAAGTGCCAGGTGGCGCGGTCCTGCGCCATGACGGCAGCTTCCTCGCGCAGCACGGCGACGAAGGCGCGGTCGCCGAAGTCGAACGGGCCGGGTCGGGACAGTTCGGCGAGGAACACGTCGATCATGCGATCGACAATGGCGTGGTGGCGTTCGGCGGCGGCGGCGCCGACGAAACCGGCGGAGATCGCCGCCTGGCGGATGCGATCCTTGTCACCATCGAGCGCGGCCATCAGCAAGCGGTGATAGCCCTGCTGCGTTTCGGGCTGCACCTGCCGTGTCGCGCCGAAATCGAGCAGGATCAGGCGTTCGCTGTCCGCCTGCCAACGATAATTGGCGAAGTTCGGATCGGTCTGCATGACGCCCCATTCGAACAATTCGCGCAGGACGAGCGAGATGAGTGCCTCCGCGGCGCGATCGCGCTGTTCCTGCGGGGCGTCTTCGAGCGTCTCGATCCGTTCGGCGGGAATGAAATCCATCGCCAGCACGCGCGACGTGCTGAGTTCGGGCGCGGCGGCGGGCAGGACATAGGCGGGATCCTGATCGACCAGGCTGCGATAGCGATCGAGCATGGTTCGTTCGCGGATGTAATCGGCCTCTTCATGCAACTGCCGCCTCGCCTCGATGAGGAGGGGCGCGATATCGAGTTCGCGCGGAAGCAGGCCCGAGACGCGCAGCAAGGTGGCGACATTATCGACGTCGGCGTCGATGCTTTCGGCGACACCGGGATATTGCACCTTGATCGCGAGCACGCGGCCGTCGGGAAGCTCGGCGCGGTGGACCTGGCC
The DNA here is from genome assembly GCA_964390515.1 of uncultured Stakelama sp. Classification (GTDB taxonomy): domain Bacteria; phylum Pseudomonadota; class Alphaproteobacteria; order Sphingomonadales; family Sphingomonadaceae; genus Sphingomonas. The sequence continues at coordinate 55,458 of CAYMIU010000009.1, read as the reverse complement.
GATCGAGGCGGCGGCGATGGGATGTGCCTGGAAATGGCGGAAGCGGCGGCGCCAGTCGCGGCCCCATTCGCCGGTGAGCACGCGATCGAGCTGCTGCGGCGGCATGTGATGCGCATTGTCACGCAGCCGCGAAAGGATCTGCGTGAGTTCCGCGGGCAGAAGATCGCCCGCGTCCATCGAGATCATCTGCCCGAGCTTCATCGCAGCGCCGCGCAGGTTGGAGAGCTGATCGGCGACGCGGGTGGCGTTGGCGGGGGTGAGCAGCATGTCGCTGACCCGCGGGCGCTCTCCGGCCGCCAGGCGCCGTGCGCCCTCCGCCACCATCCCGCCAGCGACGCCGCCGGCAAGCCGCCCGAAACTGCCGAAGCGCGACAGGCGCCCGCTGGGGACGGCCCGACCGCGCCGATCATCTGCCATTGCGATCTTCCTTTCTGCCGCCCGCGAGCAATTGCGCGAGCGTGACCGGGGCGAAATCCTGGGTGTCAACGCCGACGTCATATTGCAGCGGCATCGCCTTCAATCGCCCGTGACTGTGACCATGAAGGTTGAGCGCGCCGCGGCCCTGCGCGTTCCACGAGCGGAAGGGATAATGGCACAGGACGAGGCGGCGACCGTCCACCTCGAGCTCCGCATAATCGCCGACACTGGCCCAGCCGGCGGCGGCGAGCGTCGCATCGGGATCGTTGTTGCCGCGCAGCAGGTGCTTGGTGCCGTTGAGTTGCGCGAGGATCGCGGGAACATCCGCCGGGCGGCGCGCGACATCGCCAAGGTGCCACACCACGTCATCAGGCGCGACCACCGCGTTCCAGCGCTCGATCAACAGGCCGTCCATTTCCTGGACCGAGGAAAAGGGTCGGCGCTGGATGTTGATGGTGCGATGATCGCCGAAATGCGTGTCGGCCGTGAATAAGAGGCGCGGGGCGGGTTGCTCGTCGGGCACGCGACGGGAACGAGCGACGGGCGCGGGCGGTTCACGCGTCATGGCACGCTGATGCGTGGGCGGAGGGACAGGTGGGGGCAATGACGCGCAACCGATATTATGCCGGGCCAGCAAGCGACCATTTCGACGGCGTCCGCTTCTTCAATCCGAGCCAGCCGCCGAACGACCGCGCTTTTCGCGATATTCTGCGCTGGCGACGCGACGGGAGCGGGGTGCCGTGGGCGCCGCACGTGCCGGTGACGCAGGCAAAGCCCGAGGCGCATGTCGACGGCCTGCGCGTGACGATGGTCGGCCATGCATCGTTGCTGATCCAGGCGGCGGGGCGGAACATCCTGACCGATCCCCTGTGGTCCAAGCGGGCGAGCCCGTTCCGCTTCATCGGGCCGAAGCGGGTGACGGCGCCCGGCATTTCGTTCGAGGATCTGCCGCCGATCGATGCGGTGCTGATCAGCCATTGCCATTACGATCATCTCGACGTGGCAACGCTGCGTCGGCTGCAGGCGCTGCATGCGCCGGTGATGGCGATGCCGCTGGGCAATGACACGATCGTGCGCGCGGCGGTGCCGGGTGCGCGCTGCGTCGCCGGGGACTGGTGGGACGGGCTGCCGTTGTTCGACGGCTTCGCGACAGCGCTGACGCCGGCGTACCATTGGGCGAACCGCGGGCTGAACGACGTCAGGATGGCCTTGTGGGCCGGCCATTATCTGTCGACCCCGGTGGGCACGGTCTGGTTCGTCGGTGACACCGGCTATGGCGACGGGGCGATCTTTCCACCGGTGCGCGAGCGGCTGGGCGGGCCTGACGTCGCGCTGATCCCGATCGGATCGTACGAGCCGCGCTGGTTCATGGCGCCGCAGCATGTGAATCCGGAGGAAGCGGTGCGGATCTTCACGGCCGCCGGCGTGGGACGGGGGCTCGGCATCCATTGGGGCACGTTCAAGCTGACCGACGAAGCGCGCGAGGCGCCGCGCGAGGCACTGGGCGAAGCACTGGCAGCGGCAGGGATCGCGCCCGAACGGTTCGTGGCGGCGGAGGTGGGCGGCGTTTATGATTTCGCGGGCGGCGAAACCGGCTGAGATGCCTCGCCGCGGGCCCCACGACGGTGCGTGGGACGAGCGGGGAGGGCGCATCGCGTCGCGCCCCGGCATGGCCGGGGCGTCGGGGTGGTTACTCGGCGAAACCGACGAAGCGGGCGGCCTCGCTGACGGGCTTGCGCCGGGAGACGACGGCGTTGGCGGGGAAGCTTTCGTCGGGCCAACCCATGGCGACGCAGGTCTGGATCACCTGATCGTCGGGAATGCCGGCATGTTCGCGCACGACCGGTGACTGCATGATTCCCTGGCTGTTGATGACGCAGCCGAGGCCGCGCGACCAGGCGGCGTTGACGAGTGCGTTGACCACCGCGCCGCAGTCGAACGGTGCGATGTCACTGCCCAGGAGCACGCGATCGTAGGTGACGACGATGGATACGGGCGCATCGAACTGACGGAAGCCGCGCAGCACCCAATCGTGGCGCTTTTCCTTGTCGTCGCGGGCGATGCCCATCGCGCCGAACAATTGCTTGGCAATCTCGATCTGCCGCTCCCGATGCGCGCCGCCGTAATTCTCGCCCTTGCGGAATTCGCGCGAATCCGGGACGCCGGCGAGATTGCGTTCGGTGTTGCCCTGGCGGATGCGATCGAGCGGTTCGCCGGTGACGACGGTGAAGTTCCACGGCTGGGTATTGAGCGACGAAGGCGCGCGGGAGGCCAGCGCGATGATCTCCTCGATCAGCGCGCGGGGCACGGGATCGGGCTTGAAGCCGCGGATGCTGCGGCGGCCGTTCACGACATCGTCGTAGGTTTTCATTCGTACCTCTCTCACTGCGATCCGGTTTCTTCACCGTTCGTGGCGAGCGTAGTCGAGATACGGGTTGCAGGCGATGGCGCTTTGGCGGGGGGAGGTGTTGGCGACAGCCCTCCCCCCAGCCCCCCGCACGTGTGAGGGGAGCGCCCGCGCAGCGGACTGGAAGCTTGGCGTCAGGCCTTCAGCATGCGCTCCGTCACCATGCGTTCGAGGATGGTGAGGGGGACGGGGCCGTCGAGCAGCACGGCGTGGAACTGGCGCGGGTCGAAGGCCGTGCCCTGCTTTGCCTTCACCGCATCGCGCAGGCGGGCCCAGACGGTGTGGCCGATCTTGTAGCTCGTCGCCTGCCCCGGCCAGACGGTGTAGCGATCGATTTCGTTCTGGCTGCGGCCGCGGGCGATGCCGGTGGTGGCGATGAAATAGTCGGTCGCCTTCTCGCGACTCCAGCGCTTGTGGTGCATGCCTGAATCGACGACGAGGCGCGTCGCGCGGAACAGCAGCGACTGGAGATAGCCGACCTGGCCGAGGGGATCGCCCTCGTACATGCCCATCTCGTCCGCCAGCTGCTCGGTGTAGAGCGCCCAGCCCTCGGTGTAGCCGCTGAACCCGCCGTTGCGGCGCAGGAGCGGGATGCTTTCGGATTCGAGCGCGAGCATCACCTGGAGGTGGTGGCCCGGCACCGCCTCATGGTGCGTCAGCGTGGCGAGGCCGAACTTCGGCCGATCGAAGCTGTCGCGCAGGTTGATGTAGTAGATGCCGGGGCGGGAGCCATCTAGCGTCGCATTCTGATAATAGCCGCCGGGGGCGCCGGCCTCGATCGACTTGGGTACGCGGCGCACCTCGACCGGCGCCTTTGGCAGCGTGCCGAACTGTTCGGGCAGTCGCTTCGACATGGCGATGATCTGCGCGTTGAGCTGCGCGATCAGCTGTTCCTTGCCGGCGTCCGTGTTGGGATAGACCTGATCGGGGCGCTTGTTGAGCGCGACGAGTCGCTCGCCGACGCTTCCCTGCGACATGCCCTGGCCCTTGAGGATCGTGTCGATCCGGCCGCTGATGTCGGCCACCTGCTGCAGGCCGAGGCGGTGGACCTCCTCGCCCGACATGGCGACGGTGGTCGCGGCCTCGATGCTGGCGGCATAATAAGCCTCGCCGTCGGGCAGGCGCCATACGCCCGCGTCATGCGTGGCGCGGCCGCGCAGCTCGGTGACGAGCGCGCGCTGGCGATCAAGCGCGGGGAAGACCTGATCGTTCATGATCTTCGTCGCTTCCGCGACCCGCGCGTCGGGGAGGTTCGCGGCCTTGAGCTTCGTGGCGAGCGCGGTGACCGGGACCGTGGCGGCGGCCGGCTGATCCCGCAGCGAGCCCATCAGCTTCAGCGTGGTATCAAGGATGTAATCGGGCGCGAACACGCCTCGCGCCGCATCGGCGCGCTGGCGTTCGGTATCCTGGTCGATGGCGGCGGCGAAGGCGGCGACGCGCGCGACATAGGCGTCGGCATCGGCAGCATCCTTGATGCGGTGCTGCGCATCGAGGAAGTCCGGCACTTCGCGATAGGCGCCGGTCAGCTGCGTCACGATGAAGGGCGCGAACCGGCCCATGCTGGCGCCGTAGGTGAAGCGTTCGCCGCCCGCGATGCTGCGCTGGAGCTCGTAGAGGACGACCTCGTAATCGAGCTTTGCCGCGGGCGAGAGCGAGGCGGGGTTGATCGAGCGCAGTTCGGCCAGCTCCCGCTTCGCCTGCGCGAGCTCGGCCGCGGCGCCCTTGGCCGAGACGTCGCTGAGCTTGCTCTTGAGCGGGGCACGGGCGCCCTCGTCGAGGCCGAGCGCGGTGGCGCCTTCGGGGCTGGCATCGATGCGATCGTAGAAGATGCGATCGAGCAGCGTGCGCAGCTTCGCGTCGCTAGGATTGGTGCCGGCGGCGGCGGTCGCGGCAGCGCTGGCGGCAGCGGGGATGGTGGCGGCGAGCGCGGCAGCGCCGGTGCTGCCGAGGAAAGTGCGACGATCCATTCAAGATCTCCTCAAAGGGAAGGGCGCTCGCCCAGGGGCCGGGCGAGCGCGAAGACGGTAATCAGTTCGCGCTGGTTTCCCAGAAGTAGCGGCCGCGCCTGGCGGTGCCGGTGGCGACTTCGTTCAGCGTCCTGGCGTCATAGAGCCGGCCGCCGAGCATCACCTGCGCGACCTTGTCGCTGTTACGGATGTCGGTCGTCGGATCGGCGTCGAGCACCAAGAGGTCGGCGAGCTTGCCGACTTCGAGCGAGCCGATGTCCTTCGCCATGCCGAGCGACTGGGCAGGCACGATCGTGCCGGCACGCAGCGCCTCCAGCGGGGTCATCCCGCCGCGCACGAACGACCACAGCTCCCAGTGCGCGCCGATGCCGGCCTGCTGGCCGTGTGCGCCGATCGAGACGAGCACGCCGCGTTTGGCGAGCTTGCGCGCCTCGCGAGCGTTGTCGTCGTCGAAATAGTCGCCCTCCGGCGCCTTGATGCGGCGGGCATTGTCGGCGCGCAGCCGCGCCGGCGGAGTGTGCGCCTGGAGCAGCGGATGGGCGAAGACGTCGGTCTCCTGGCGCCAGTACGGATCGCCGGCGAGCCCGCCGAAACTGACGACCAGGGTGGGCGTGTAGTTGGTCTTCGACTGCGAGAAGAGCTGCAGCAGATCGTCGTAGAAGGTCTCGAGCGGGATGTTGTGTTCGAGCGTCGAATTGCCGTCGACGATGTGCGTCACGTCGAGGCCGTAGAGCGAGCCGCCCTCGGCGACGACCTGCATGTTCTCGCGGCGCGCCGCCTCGGTCACCTGCTGGCGCTGGTCGCGGCGCGGCTGGTTGTAGTTCTTGACGCTATGGCCGCCCTGCGCCTTCAGCCGGCGGACGTGCGACAGCGCATCGTCGAGGCTGTCGATCTGAGCGTACACGTCGGCTGCCTTGGCGCCGTACACAACCTCGCCGGTGGAGAAGATGCGCGGCGCGAGGATGAGGCCGGCGCGCTGATATTCCGACGCGGTGAAGATCTCGCTCGACCGGTTCGACGGATCGTGGATCGTCGTCGTGCCGAGTGCGAGGTTCTGCATCATCGACCAGTTGCGCTGCGGCACCAGCTCGTCGCTGCCGGCCGGGCCGTGCGCGTGCGCGTCGACGAGGCCGGGGATGATCGTCTTGCCGGCGGCGTCGACCGTGGTGGCCCCGGCCGGGATCGCGGTCGAGGCGCGCGGGCCGACCGCGACGATGCGGTCGCCGCGGATCACCACGACGCCATCGTCGATGATGCCGCCATCCTCGGCCGCCATGGTGACGAGCCGGGCGCCGGTGATCGCGACGGCGCCGCTGGGTTTTGCCGCTGCCTGCTCCATGGCGAGGCTGACGCCCGCCGTCGGCGGGGTGAAGGCGGGCGCGCCCTCAGGCCGCGGCGCGGCGGGGAAGAGCTGGGCGGTATCGACGGTGTAGAGCGTCGGTCCGAGGCTCCAGTGGAGGCGCGTGCCGTCGTTCGACCAGTGGATGTAATCCGCGCCGCCGGCGCTGACACGCGTGACCGGCAGCGCCTTGGCGTCCGGCGACAGGCCGACCGACTGGCCGCCCGGCATAAGCGGCACGACATAAGCGGCGTAATTCTGGCGGAAGGCGACGTACTCGCCGGTGGGCGAGACGATATAGTCGGTCGCAAGCTCGCCATTGGCGTGGACGCGCTTTGCCTGGCCCGACAAATCGGTGCTGACGAGCTGGCGCACCGACTTGCCGTCCTTGCGCTCATCCTCCAGCATGAAGATGCGATCGCCGCTGGCGCCGAATTGCGGCGAAGCGGCGCCGAGCGCAACGCGGCTGATCGCGCCGCCGGTGGCCGCGACACGGTAAACGCCCGCATCCTCCGCCCATTTCGGGCTGGTGAGCCCGCCATGGCTGGTGCGCTCGAACACGATCGTCTTGCCATCGGGCGAGAAGCGCGGGCGGGCGTAGTGACCCGGCTGGCTCGTCACATCACGCGGCGTGCCGCCGGCGGCGCCGACCAGGCGGATGCGGCCCAGGCCATCGTCGCTCCAGCTGACGAAGACGAGGCTCTTGCCATCACGCGACCAGCTGGGGAACAGTTCGAACCCCTCATCACCGCGCGTCAGGCGACGTGCCGCACCGCCGGCGACCGGCTTTACCCACAATTTGCCGAGCGTTTCGAATACGACCTGCCGGCCATCGGGCGAGACGCTGGCGAAGCGCGGCATGGCGGTGGTGAAGCGATCGGGCGCGACCGCGATCTGCGGATGCGGCGCATCGATCACGCCGCGGGTGTCGTTGATCGTGAACGGGATCTCGCGCGCGCTGCTGCCGTCGGCGTTGATGCGGCGGATCTTGCCCTTGGCCCAGAAGACGAGGCCCGAATTGTCGGGCAGCCACGCCATGTTCGGATAGACGCCGGTGACCGCCCAGGTCTCCTGCGAATCCTGATCGAGATCGCCGTAGATCTTGCGCTCCTCACCCGAGGCGAGATCCTTGACGTAAAGTTTCGAGCGGGTGGCTTCGCGGCGAACGAAGGCGATCTTCTTGCCATCGGGCGACGGCGTCGGGCGGACCGCGCCGCCGGCGCCGGTGACGGTCTTGCTGACTTCGCCGGTTTCGAGATCGTAGCGCTCGATATCGAACAGGCCGGTGTTCGAATCCTGCGCATATTCGAAAATCGGGCCGGGCGTGACGTTCTTGGTGTAGAACACCGACTTGCCGTCCGCGGCGTAGATCGGCTCGCCAAGCTCCTTCTGGTGCGCCTCGCTCGGGCGCTTCACCAGCTGGACGCCGGCGCCGCCGGAGACGTGATACATCCACACTTCACCCGTGCCGAGCGAACGGCCGGTGGTGAAATGCTTCTTCGCGACGATGAAGCGGCCGTCCTTGCTCCAGCTCGGTTGGTTGAGGAGGCGGAAATCCTCGCGCGTCACCTGGCGCTTGTCGCTGCCGTCGGTGTTCATCACCCAGATGTTGTCGCCACCGCCGCGATCCGAGGTGAAGGCGATGTGCCGGCCATCGGGCGAGAAGCGTGGCTGCACCTCATAGGCGAGGCCTTCGGCGATCCGCGTCGGCGTGCCGCCGGTGATCGGCATGGTGTAGATGTCGCCCAGTAGCGCGAAGGCGATGGTGCGCCCATCGGGGCTGACATCGACGTCCATCCAGCTGCCCTCGTTGGTGCGGATCGGCACCTGGCGGATGGTGGCGCCGGCAGGAGCGTTCACGTCCCACTTCGCGGTTTTGCCCGCCGCTGCGGGCTGGCTGCGCGCGACGGCCGCCGTTGAAGGAGCAACCGGCGTGGGGAGCACGTCGCTGGGCGGCGCCTGCTGGACGCTGCGGTCTTCGGGCGCCTGCGTCTGCGCGGTGGGCGAGGCCTGCGGTGAGACTTGGGCGGGCACTCCGTGTGCCGCGAGCGCAATAAGGGAAACGAACGACGCGGCGTAGAACTTCATGGAACCCCCGGTAACGGCCAGAAACGGCAAGAATATTGCCGCACTATCCCTTCGCGCGTTGCAATGGCAATGCCGCAGATGACTCTGCGAACAGCAGGCGATTGCACAGGGAGAGGGACGATGAGCGAGCCGGTGGTGCTGATCGCGGGCGCAAGCGGAGTGATCGGCCAGTCGGCCGTGGCGCGGTTCGCGGCGGCAGGCTGGCGGGTGATCGGCGTGTCACGACGGGCGGCGGACGTGGCGCCGAATACGCCATATGAGCATGTGCCGCTGGACCTGATGGACGAGGACGCCTGCCGTGCGGCCGCCGGGCGCTTCACCGGCGTCACCCATGTCGTGTACGCCGCGCTGTACGAGAAGCCGGGGCTCTATGCCGGCTGGTTCGAGCAGGACCAGATGGACACGAACCTCGCCATGATGCGCAACCTGATGACGCCGCTGCTGGAAGCCGCGCAGGAGCTGCGCCACGTCAGCGTGTTCCAGGGCACCAAGGCCTATGGCGCGCATCTTCACCAGATACCGGTGCCGGCGCGGGAAAGCTGGCCGCGCGATCCACATGCCAATTTCTACTGGCTGCAGGAGGATTGGATGCGCGCCCGCCGTGCCGCGGCTGACTGGGGGCTGACGATCTGGCGGCCGCAAGTGGTGTTCGGCGGCGCGACGGGTGTGGCGATGAACATCGTGCCGGTGCTTGGCGCCTATGCCGCGATCTGCCGCGAGCTTGGCGTGCCGTTCGCCTATCCGGGCCGACCGGGTGGGCTGAGCGAAGCCGTTGACGCGGATCTCATTGCCGATGCCCTGCTATGGGCGGGCGAGGCCGAGACGGCGCGGGATCAGACCTTCAACATCACCAATGGAGACGTGTTCACCTGGGCCGATACATGGCCGGCGATCGCGCGCGCGGTGGGGCTGGAGCCCGCCCATGGCGAGCCGTTCGCGTTGGTCGATTTCCTGCTGGAGCATGAGCACGTATGGGATCGGCTGGTAGAGCGCCATGGCCTGCGCGCCGGCCCCTTGCGCGACCTGATGGGCGAATCGCATCATTATGCCGACCTGCTGTTCGGCGTTCACGCACCGGCCAATGCGGCGCGGGCACCGGTGCTGGTGAGCACGATCAAGCTGCGCCAGGCCGGCTTTGGCGGGTGCATCGATACCGAGGCGATGTTCGCCAAGTGGCTTGGCCGGCTGGCCGAGCGGCGGATCATCCCGCCACCCGGCTGAGCGCGTATCAGATATCGAGGACGATCTTGCCGAAATGCTTGCCGGATTCCTGATGGCGAAAGGCGTCGGCGATCTGTTCCAGCGGGAAGTGGCGGTCGATCACCGGCTTGATGCCGTTCGCCTCGATTGCGCGGACCATGTCCTGCTGATGGCGCCGCGCGCCGACGGTGAGGCCGATGATGCGCTGGTTGTTGTGCATCACCATCACCGTGGGGATATGCCCCCCGACGCCCGCAAGCACGCCGATCAAAGAGATGTGGCCGCCGGTTCGTGTCGCGATGATCGACTGCGGCATGGTGCCCGAGCCGCCGATCTCGACGACATGGTCGACGCCGCGACCGCCCGTCATGCCGCGCGCGAGCTCGCCCCAATTTTCGTGCGTCTTGTAGTTGATGAGGTGATCGGCGCCCATGCCGCGCAGCCGTTCGAGCTTCTCGTCCGAGGATGACGTTGCGATGACGCGGGCGCCCGCCGCCTTGGCGAACTGAAGCGCGAAGATCGAGACGCCGCCGGTGCCCTGGACCAGCACGGTGTCGCCGGCCTTGACGTTGCCATTGACGACCAGCGCGCGCCACGCGGTGAGGCCGGCGCAGGTGAGCGTCGCCGCCTCGGCATCGGAATAACCGGCAGGGGCGCGGGTGAAGGCGGTGGCGGCATTGGTGACATATTCGCGGGCGAAGCCGTCTGCCATGTCGCCGGGCACATCGCCCATCACCTCGCGTTCGGGCTCGCCATCCATCCAGTGCGGGAAGAAGGTGGAGACGACCTTGTCGCCGACGGCGAATTCGGTGACGTCATCGCCCACCTCGATCACCTCGCCGGCGCCGTCCGACATGGGGACGCGGCCATCGGGCGTGGGGATCATGCCCATGACGACAGCATAATCGTGGAAGTTGAGCGAGCTGGCGCGGACCCGGACCGCGATCTCGCCGCGGCGCGGGGCAACCCGCTGCGTTTCGGTGACCTGAAGGCGATCGAGGCCGCCGGGCTTCTGCAACTGGATCGTGCGCATCTTGTCTCTCCCCATGGCACTGAAGGCCGTTTGCGATTGGGGTAGAGGTGACGGCAGGCGCGTGCAACGAGAATTAAGTCGACACGATTAACTTGCGAACGACAGGATCCGCGGCGCCCCGCGGGTCAGCGGGGCGCCAGCGTCATCAATGTCGATCGTTGCCGCGGCGCGGGCCACCCTTCGCCGGGCCGCCGCGCGAAGGACCGCTACGTGCCGGGCCGCGCTGATACTGGCGCGCGCCAGCCGGGGGCGGGACGGTGCCGTCGCTCATCGGCCGGTCCGACACCTCGAACAGCACGTCGTCCTCGGGGCTCGCGGTCTTTGCCACGGCCGACTGGAACTTCGCAGCCAGCGCACGGGGGATCTGGAAGGCGGTTTCGTTGGGCCCGATGCGGATTGCGCCGACATCGTTCTTCGTCAAATTGCCGCGGCGGCAGATCAGCGGCAGGATCCAGCGCGGATCGGCGTTCTGGCGGCGGCCGAGGTTCATGCGGAACCAGACCACGTCATCGAAGCCGGGGCGGTGCTTCTCGCGCTGGGCGGCGCGATGCGCCTCCGGCGTCGCAGCGACGATTTCCTCGGGCGCGGGCATGGCGGCGCGATAGGCACGGACGAGGGCGCCGGCGATTTCCTCCGGCGTCTTCTCGGCCATCAGCCGCTCGGCGAGCGCCTGATCCTCTTCCTCCACCTCGACCGGGGCGAGCAGCTGTTCGAGCAGCCGCTCGCGATCCTTGGCGCGCACGTCCTCTGGCGTCGGCGCCGGGACCCATTCGACCGGGATCTTGGCGTTGCGCAGCATCGATTCGGCCCAGCGGCGGCGCTGGTACGGGACGATGAGCACGGCGGTGCCCTTTTTCCCTGCGCGCCCGGTGCGGCCCGAACGGTGCTGCAGCGTCTCGCCGTCGCGCGGCAGCTCGACGTGGATGACGAGGCTGAGGCTCGGCAGGTCGATGCCGCGCGCGGCGACATCTGTCGCGACGCAGACGCGGGCGCGGCGATCGCGCAGCGCTTGAAGCGCGGCGTTACGCTCGTTCTGGCTGTGCTCGCCCGACAGCGCCACGGCGGCAAAGCCGCGCTCGACGAGGCTGGCGTGGAGGTGGCGGACATTGTCGCGCGTGGCGCAGAACAGGATCGCCGTTTCCGCCTCGTACAGGCGCAGCAGGTTGATCACCGCATGTTCGATGTCCGACGGGCTGACCGCGACGGCCTGGTAGCTGATGTCGCCGTGGCCGCGATCTTCCTCGACCGTGGAGATGCGCAGCGCGTCCTTCTGGTAGCGTTTGGCCAGCTGAACGATCGGCTTGGGCATGGTGGCCGAGAACAGGAGCGTGCGGCGCGTCTCGGGCGTCGCGTCGAGGATTTCCTCGAGATCCTCGCGGAAGCCCATGTCGAGCATCTCGTCCGCCTCGTCGAGCACCGCGACCTTCAGCGCGGAAAGCTCCAGGGCGCCGCGCTCGAGATGGTCGCGCAGGCGGCCCGGGGTGCCGACGACGATATGCGCGCCGTGATTGAGGTTCCGGCGCTCCTTGGAGGCGTCCATGCCGCCGACGCAGGTGACGATGCGCGCGCCGGTCGGGCCGTAGAGCCAGATCAGCTCGCGGCTGACCTGAAGCGCGAGTTCGCGAGTCGGCGCGATGACGAGCGCGTGCGGCTCACGCGAGGGAATGATGCGATCGTCCTCGCCCAGCAGTTCGGGCGCCATGGCGAGGCCGAAGGCGACGGTCTTGCCCGAACCGGTGCGGGCGGAAACGACGAGATCACGTCCGGCGGCTTCAGGCTCGATGACGGCGGCCTGGACCGGAGTAGGCTTTTCATAGCCGCGCGCGGCGAGTGCGCCGGCGAGCGGCGCGGGTAAACTGGAAAATGGCATGGCTGCCGATAACATGGGCAGCGGCCGGCGCATAGCAAGGCGTGCGCCGGCACGTTCGCAGACGAAATTTGCCGGATGTCAGGCGGGGCAGAGCGCCGGCTGGACGATGCCGGCGAACAGGCTTTCGACGCGTCCGTTGAGGCTGTGCGAGGCGAAGTCGGCCGCCATTGCCGCTGCGCGCTGGCCATATTCGGGCGTGGCGAGGACGTGGCGTACGGCGGCGGCGATCTGCGGCGCGTCCGGCGTATCGGTGCCGAGCGCGAGGCCGACGCCGGCGCGGCTGATACGCATCGCCACCTCGCGCTTGTCCTCGCTCAGCCCCGCCTGGACCATGGGCACGCCATGGCTGAGCGCCATCGTCACTGCGCCCCAGCCGCCGTTGGTGACGAGAAGATCGAGCCGCGGCATCAGCCAGTCGAACGGCAGGAACGGCGCGACGCGCACGTTCGCGGGAAGCGGACCGAGGCTGTCCGCCGGCTGACCGGTGAGCGTGGCGACGACCAGAACACCGGGTTCGTCGGCAAGCGCCTCGATCGTCGGGCGGATGAGACGCAGGTCGGCGTTAGCGACGGTGCCCTGCGTGACCAGGACGACGCGGCGCGTACCGTCGAGTTCGTCGGCCCAGTTGGGAAGATCGCGCAGCGCCGCGGGCGGCGGCGTGCTGCCGATGAAGCGCAGGTTCGGCGGCGGCGCGCGGCGCGGAATTTCGAGCGCGGGAACGCCGATCTGAAGGAAGAGATCGGGCAGCGCGATCATCGCATCATAGAAGGGGAGCGGCAGCCGTGGGAGACCGAGATCGGCGAGAATATCGTTGATGAGGGCGTCGATCGGATCGAACCACTCCGCCCTCGCCTGATCGAAAAGGTTGCGATAGGCGGCATGTTCCTCCGTCGTGCCGGCCGGAGGCAGGCCGGAGAAGATCGGCGCGAAATCCTCCCGCGACCATTGCAGGAAGGTGGCGCCGACATGCGCCACTGCCGGACGGTCCGCGTGCGGCCGCATCAGTAGTGGCAGAGTGGCAAACCCCATGCCTTCACCGATCACGAGATCCGCGGGAAAGCGGGTGAGGAGATCGCACAGGCCGCGATATTCGTGCGCCATGCGGCCGACGAACAGCATCTCCCACCCGCGGCGGCGCTGCGCGAAGCGGTGCGGCGGGGCGTTCGGCGGCGGGGAGAAGCGGCCCATGTCGGAAAAGTCGACGTCTGCTTCCGCCGGATAGGGGGCAAAATCCAAGCCCTGCCGCTCGACCAGGGTGCAGTGTGCTGCAGACGCGTAGGCAACCACCTCATGCCCGGCATCCGCCAGCGAGCGGCCGAGCGCGAGGACGGGGGCAAGATGGCCGACGAACGGCGGCGCGGTGACGATGATTTTCACGGATGGAGCATTTCGGCTGCGATGGGGCGGTCCTTTTGCGGCGCACGGGGTTGCAGCGGCGTTGCGCGATGGCGCGGCGGGGTTGTCTTCGTAACACAAGCACCAGGGATCCCGGTGCCCACGCGCTCACGTGCACGGGCAGTGCCTTATTGCCGGGTGGTGCAGGCGGAGGCATGATCACGCCGCATTGCCGAGAAGGAGAGGCATGATGCGCGCGCCAAACCGGGTCCTGCTGTGCGTCGCGGGCGCGACCTTGTCATGTCCGGCAGTCGCGGGGGACCGGAACGGCTGGGATGACAGCGGCAGCATCGCGCGCGACGTGCTGGTCGTCGCAGCGCTCGGCGTGCCGGCGATCAAAGGGGACTGGAAGGGCGATGTGCAGGCGATCGCCAGCATCGGCAGCGCCTTCCTCGTCACTACCGCGCTGAAGGAGACGATATCGTCACGCCGGCCGGACGGGAGCGACAAGGACAGCTTTCCCTCGGGCCACGCCTCCATGTCCTTTGCGTCGGCTGCGACGCTGAACAATCGCTACGGCTGGAAGATCGGATTGCCGGCGCATGCGGTAGCGGTGTTCGTCGGCGTGTCGCGGGTGAAGGCCAAGCGCCACCGCTGGGGCGATGTGCTGGCGGGGGCGGCGATCGGCGAGGCATCGGGGCTGCTGCTGACGCGCAAGCTCAATCCGAATGTCTCGCTCGTGCCATGGGGCGATACCAAGAGCGGCGGCATTTCGCTGGCGATGCGCTTCTGAGTCGCGCAGTCGGGCCCCCGGAGAGGGGAGGTTCAGGGATCGGGAGAGAAAGTGGTGCTGCCGGTGAGGATTGAACTCACGACCTCAGCCTTACCAAGGATGCGCTCTACCACTGAGCTACGGCAGCACTGGCCGGCGACGACATGGCCGCTGGCGGAGGGCGCCCTAGAGACGAGCCGCGATGGATTGTCAAGGCGTTGCCGCCACGCAATAGCGAACAACATGGAAAGCAAGGCGGAACGCGATGCGCGGCTGGGCGCTGCGCTGAGGGCGAATCTCAAGCGGCGCAAGGAGCAGGCGCGCGGCCAGGCTGTGGCGCCGGCGGATCAGCCAAATCCCTCGGAGCCGAAAAGCGCCTGATCCGGGGATCGCAGAAGGAAGAAGCCGGACCCCGGGCCAGGCCCGGGGTGACTAATTGAGGTTGAGGGAAAACCGCGGTCAGGCGAGACCGATCGGCGCGCAGCGGCCGGCCAGCCAGTCGCGATCCTCCTCGGGCAGCACCGGGCCGAGCGTTGCTGCGACGCGGGCGTGATAGCGATTGAGCCAGGACAGCTCCTCCACCGTCAGCAGCGCGGGTTCGATCAGATCGCGGTCGATCGGCGCCAAGGTAAGCGTCTCGAAGCCGAGCATCACCGCCTCGCCGCCCGGGATCTGGCGTTCGCCGACGAGCAGCAAATTCTCGATCCGGATGCCGTATTCGCCCGCCTTGTAATAGCCCGGCTCGTTCGAAAGGATCATGCCCGGCAGCAGCGGCTCCGACGGGCCGCCGCCGGGGTAGCTTGGCTTGGCGATCCGCGCGGGGCCTTCGTGCACCGAAAGGTAGCTGCCGACGCCGTGGCCGGTGCCATGGGCGAAATCGAGCCCCGCCTGCCATAGCGGCAGCCGCGCGAGCGCATCGAGCTGCGCGCCGGTCGTGCCGTGCGGGAAGACGGCCGTGGCAAGCGCGATATGGCCCTTCAACACGCGGGTGAAGCGATCCCGCATTTCGGCCGTTGGCGCGCCGATCGGCACGACGCGAGTCACGTCCGTGGTACCGTCGGCGTACTGGCCACCCGAATCGATCAAATAGAGCTCGCCGAGCTTGATCGGCAGGCTCGATTCCCCGGTGACGTGATAGTGCGGGATCGCGCCGTGCGGGCCCGTGGCGGAAATGGCGTCGAACGAGAGGTCCTTGAGGAGGCCCGTTTCGCGGCGGAATTCCTCCAGCTTCGCCGCCGCCGAAAGCTCGGTCTGCCCGCCCCTCGGAGCCTCGATCGAGACCCAGCGCAGGAAGCGTACCAGCGCGGCGCCGTCGCGCACGCTGGCCGCGCGGTGGCCCGCCTGCTCGACCGGGTTCTTGGTCGCGCGCGGGATGACGGTGGGATCGCGCAGCGCCACCGCCGTGCCGCCGCCCGCCTCGATCGCGAGCGGGATGGCGGCGACCGACAGCGACGGATCGACCGCGACCCGCTTGCCGGCGAACCGCTGCAGCGCGGGTGCGAACTCGCGCCGGTCATGGACGCGCACCGCATTGCCGAGGTGCTTGGCGACCTCGTCGGTCATCTTCTCGGGCGCGATGAAGAGGTCCGCGGTGCCATCGGCGTTCACCACCGCATAGGACAGCGCGACCGGGGTTCGCGAAACGTCACCCCCGCGCACGTTGAGCAGCCAGGCGATCGATTCGAGCGAGGCGAGGACGACCGCATCGGCCTTCTGCTCGGCCAGCCAGTCGGCAACGGTCGCGCGCTTGTCAGCGGACGAGCGGCCGGCGTGCGTGTCGTCATGCACGCTGAGCTTTGCATCCGAGGGCGCGGGCTGATCCGGCCAGACCGCATCGACCGGGTTGGTATCGACCGGGACGAGCGTGGCGCCGACGGTGGCGAGCGCCTTCGTCGCCTCGTCCACCCAGGCGCGCGTGTGGAGCCAGGGATCGTAGCCGATCCGCGCATCCTGCTTCACATGGCCGGCAAGCCAGCCCGAGACGCTGGTTTCCGGCACGCCGACGAACTGCCAGTCGTCCGCCGAAACCTGTTCGCGCACCTGAAGCGTGTAACGCCCGTCGATGAAGATCGCCGCTTCCGCCGGCAGCACCACCGCGGTCCCGGCCGACCCCTGGAAGCCGGTGAGCCAGGCGAGCCGCTGCGCATAGGCGCCGACATATTCGCTCATATGCTCGTCGGTCAGCGGCACGACGAAGCCGTCGAGCTGCTGGCGGGCGAGCTGCTCGCGGAGGGCGGCGAGACGGGCGGAGTAGGTGGACATGGAGCTTCCTTGCAAACCAACCCACGGCCACCTCACCGGGTCAGGTGCCGCGTGGGAACATCATCGCCCGATATGGCAGATGCCGGCGCTTCGTGCCATGCAGCCGGGATGGTTCTTCCTCCCCAGAGCCGCGCATGACGAGCGCGGACGTGCTTATCGTCGGATCGGGTGCCGCGGGGCTGACCGCCGCGCTCAACCTTGCCAATCGTTTCAAGGTTACCGTGCTGGCAAAGGGGGCGCTGAACGAAGGTTCCACCGCCTGGGCGCAGGGCGGGATCGCCGCGGTGCTGGAGCCGGGCGACACGTTCGAGAACCATGTCGAGGACACGATGGTGGCGGGCGCGGGGCTGAACGACCGCGAAATCGTCGAGTTCGTGGTGGAGAATGCCCCGGCTGCGATCGAGCGGCTGCAGAAGCTGGGCGTGCCGTTCGCGCAGGACGGGAATGCGCTGCACCTGACACGCGAGGGCGGGCATTCGCATCGGCGCATCGTCCATGTCGACGACGCGACGGGCTGGGCAGTGCAGGAGGCGCTGCAGCGCGCGGCGGAGGCGCATCCCAACATCACGCTGGTTCCCGATCAGGTGGCGATCGACCTCGCCACCAGCCGGCATGAGGAGCGCTATTCCGGGGCCGGCAACGTCTGGGGCGTCTATGCCGTGGATCGCAAGAGCGGGCATGTGAACCTCTACACCGCCCGTGCGACGATCCTGGCCACCGGTGGCGCGGGGCGGACGTATCTGTTCTCCACCGCGCCGCGGGGTGCGACCGGCGACGGGATCGCCATGGCATGGCGCGCAGGCTGCCGCGTCTCCAACATGGAGATGATGCAGTTCCATCCGACCTGCCTCTACAACCTCGACGTCAAGAACTTCCTGATTACCGAGGCTGTTCGAGGCGAGGGCGGGCGGCTGATCAACCCGCTGAACGGCCACCGCTTCATGGTGGATTATGACCCCGAGCGGTTGGAACTAGCGCCCCGCGACGTCGTGGCGCGGGCGATCGATGCCGAGATCAAGCGCTACGGCCTGGATTACGTCCACCTCGACATCAGCCATCAGCCGGCGGATTTCGTGCGCGGGCATTTCCCCAACATCTACGAGAAGCTGATCGGGCTGGGCATCGACATGACCGTGCAGCCGATCCCGGTCGTGCCCGCACAGCATTATACCTGCGGCGGGATCATCGTGGACCGCGATGGGCGCACCGACCTGCCCGGCCTCTATGCCGCAGGGGAGTGCACCGAGAGCGGGCTGCATGGCGCGAACCGGCTGGCGTCGAACTCGCTGCTGGAATGCTTCGTCTTCGGCGAGGCGGCGGCGCAGCATATAGCGGCGCATTGGGAGGCGCTGCCGCCGGTGCCGAAGATCCGGCCGTGGGACGAAAGCCGGGTCGCCGATTCCGACGAGGAAGTGGTGATCAAGCAGAACTGGACCGAGATCCGCCGCTTCATGTGGAACTACGTCGGCATCGTGCGCACGACCAAGCGGCTGGAACGCGCCCAGCATCGCATCAAGATGCTCACCGCCGAGGTGGAGGATTATTACGGCCATTTCCGCGTGACGCCGGACCTGATCGAGCTCCGCAACCTGCTGCAGACCGCGGACCTGATCGTGCGATCCGCGCTTCACCGGCGCGAAAGTCGCGGCCTGCACTTCACGCTGGATTGGCCCGAAACATCGGAAACGCCGGTGGATACCGTCCTCGTTCCATGATCTGGCGAGCATCCATCGCGCGTGAGGCGCCGTTCATCGCAGAACGGGTAAGGCCCCGTTTTCAATGGCGCTTTTCCCTATAGCGTGTCTTCCCATGACAGGGCGGGGCGGACACGGACGGATGATGAGGCGATTGGCCGCCGTGGCAGGCGTGCTCTCGCTCGCCGCCTGCGGGGTGGAAGAGCGCCCGACGCAGACATCCAGAGCGCCGGCACCCGCCCCCGCTTACGTCGTCGCCATCCCGGTTCCGGCGCCGCGCCCGCTGCCCG
This sequence comes from uncultured Stakelama sp., assembly GCA_964390515.1. Taxonomy (GTDB): domain Bacteria; phylum Pseudomonadota; class Alphaproteobacteria; order Sphingomonadales; family Sphingomonadaceae; genus Sphingomonas. The sequence goes on along the minus strand of CAYMIU010000009.1, from coordinate 36,784 downwards.
CCAACAACGCCCCGCGGCCGATCCAGACCGCGATCCAGCAGCTGGTGCGCGAGTTCCCCGGCACTGCCGGCGTCGCTGTGCGCGCGGTGGACGAGGGATGGACCGTCCACGCCAATGGCCGCCAGCGCTTGCCGCAGCAGAGCGTGAGCAAGCTGTGGGTGGCGATGACAGTGCTGGACCAGCGCGACAGCGGCCGGCTTCGCCTCGACGATCCGATCAGCGTGACGCCGGCGGACTTGACGCTGTTCCACCAGCCGAGCGCCTATCTGGTGAAAGGCGGGGTGTGGAACACGACCGTCGGCAACCTCCTCAACCGCGCGCTGACGCAGAGCGACAATACCGCCAACGACCGGCTGCTGACGCTGGTCGGCGGGCCGAGCGCGGTGCGGGCGTTCATCGAGCGCAAGCAGCTGGGCGATATCCGCTTCGGCCCGGGCGAGCGGCTGCTGCAGGCAGGCACCGCCGGGCTGACGTGGAACCAGTCGATGAGCGTCGGCAACACGTTCCAGATCATGCGATCACGCCTGTCGCCAGCGGTGCGCGCGGCGGCGCTGCAGGCCTATATCACCGATCCGCCCGATGGCGCGGCGCCGCTGGCGATCGCGGATGCACTGTCGCGGCTGGCGCGCGGCGAGCTGCTGTCCGAAACTTCGACGCGGCTGCTCATCTCGACGATGGAAGCGAGCCGCACCGGGCGGGCGCGGCTGAAAGCGGGCCTCGCGCCGGGCTGGGGGCTCGCGCACAAGACGGGGACCGGGCAGGAGCTTGGGCCGCGCAATGCCGGGTTCAACGACGTCGGCATCCTGACCGCGCCGGACGGGCGGCGCTATGCCGTGGCGGTTATGATCGGTGACACGATGCGGCCGATGCGCGAGCGCCAGCAGCTGATCCAGGCGGTGTCGGCGACCGTCAGCGGCTATCGCGGCGCGCCGACGATCGCGGCGCGCGACAGCGACGATCCGGAAAGCTGAGCCCTAAAAAGCCGTACAATCGCGTGCCGCAATGGCGCCGGAGTGGCGCGTGATGCGCGCCGATGGTTGACGATGGTTCGGAACAGCGACGCGGTGGCACGCCTTGGCGGGCGAAAGGTATCACCGTTTGTTCCATGCGCGCCGATCGGCTAAGCGGCGCATCATGCCGCATCTCTATCTCGTCGACGGATCGAGCTTCATCTTCCGCGCCTATCACGTGCTGCCCAAGCTCACCAACAAGCATGGCGAGCCGGCCGGCGCGGTCTATGGCTATACGACGATGCTGTGGAAGCTCGCCAACGACCTGCACAAGGCCGACGGGCCGAGCCACCTGGCGGTGATCCTCGACAAATCCGAGCATACGTTCCGCAACGAGATGTTCGACCAGTACAAGGCGCACCGGCCGCCGGCGCCCGAGGATCTGGTGCCGCAATTCCCGATGATCCGCGATGCGACCCGCGCCTTCTCGCTGCCGTGCATAGAGGAGCAGGGCTGGGAAGCGGACGACCTGATCGCGTCGTACAGCAAGGCGGCGCTGGCGCAGGGCTGGCAAGTGACGATCGTCAGTTCCGACAAGGACCTGATGCAGCTGCTGACCGAGCCGGGCATCGACATGCTCGACACGATGAAGGACAAGCGCTTCGGCCCTGAGGACGTGGTGGAGAAGTTCGGCGTCGGGCCGGACAAACTGGGCGAAGTGCTGGCGCTGATGGGCGACAGCGTCGACAACGTGCCGGGCGTGCCGGGCGTCGGCCCCAAGACCGCGGCGAAGCTGATCCTGGAGCATGGCAGCGTCGAGGCGGTGCTGGCCGCCGCGCCCGAGATGAAGAAGGGCAAGCTGCGCGACAATCTGATCGAGCATGCCGAGATGGCGCGGCTGAGCCGCAAGCTGGTGGAGCTCGCGTGTGATGTGCCGCTGCCGCATCCGCTGGAGGAAATGGCGCTCGACGGCATCCCGGAGGCCCCGCTTCGCGCGTTCCTGGAGCATCATGGCTTCAAATCGCTGCTGACGAAGCTGGCGGCGGAGCAGAACGAGGGCGTGGACCCGACGCCGCCCGAGCCCGCCGGCGTGCCGCACGAGGAAGATCCGCCGTGCGACCATGACGGATACGAGACGGTCATCGACGAAGCGGCGCTCGACAGCTGGATCGCGGCGGCGCGGCACCAGGGCTGGGTGGCGATCGACACCGAGACGACCGCGAAGGACCCGATGCTGGCAGAACTGGTGGGCGTGTCGCTCGCGCTGGCGCCGAACCGCGCGTGCTACGTGCCGCTGGGCCATGTCGGCGAGGGCGGGGCGAGCGACATGTTCGCGCAGAAGCCGGCGCAGCTCGATCGCGACGTGGCGCTGGCCAAGCTGAAGCCGCTGCTGGAGGACGCGTCGGTCCTGAAGATCGGGCACAATTTGAAATATGACCTGAACGTGCTGGGTCGGCTGGGGCTGGGGCTTGCGCCCTATGACGACACGATCGTGATGAGCTTCGACCTCGATGCGGGGCTTCACGGGCACGGCATGGACGAGCTGGCCGCGACGCATCTGTCGCACAGCTGCATCGCCTACAAGGAGGTGACGGGCACGGGGAAGAAGGCGATCGGCTTCCACGAAGTCGATCTGAAGGCCGCGACCCGCTACGCCGCGGAGGATGCGGACGTGACGCTGCGGCTGTGGCGCCGCTTCCGCCCGCGGCTGCCGATCGAAAGCGTGACGCGGGTGTACGAGATGGTCGACCGGCCGCTCGTCGCGGTGATTTCGCGGATGGAGCGGCACGGCATCAAGGTGGATCGCGAGCGGCTGGCCGGGCTTTCCAAGGAATTCGCCGCCCAGATGGCGGAGCTGGAGGGCGTGATCCACGGCATTGCCGGCGCGCCCTTCACCATCGGCAGCCCCAAGCAGCTGGGCGATGTCCTGTTCGAGAAGATGGGCATCAAGGGCGGCCGCAAGGGCAAGAGCGGCGTCTATTCGACCGACGTCAACGAGCTGGAGCGGATCGCGGCCGATAAAGACTCGCCGGGCAAGGAGATTGCCGCGCGGGTGCTTGACTGGCGCCAGCTGTCAAAGCTGAAATCCACCTATACCGATGCGCTGCAGGAGCAGATCAATCCCGCGACGGGGCGAGTCCATACCAGCTATTCGCTGACCGGCGCGCAGACCGGGCGGCTGTCCTCGACCGACCCGAATTTGCAGAACATCCCGATCCGCACCGAGATCGGCCGGCAGATCCGCGACGCCTTCGTCGCCGAGCCGGGCAATGTCATCCTGGCGGCGGACTATTCGCAGATCGAGCTTCGGCTGGCGGCGCACATGGCCGACGTGCCGGCGCTGAAGGAAGCGTTCGCGCGGGGCGACGACATCCACTCACTGACCGCACAGGAGCTGTTCGGAACGGTTGATCGCGACACGCGCGGGCGGGCAAAGACGATCAACTTCGCGATCCTCTACGGCATCAGCCGCTGGGGGCTTGCCGGGCGACTGGACGTGACGCCGGACGAGGCGCAGGCGATGATCGACCGCTATTTCGAGCGCTTCCCGGGCATCAACCGCTATATCGCCGAGACGCTGCAAGCGGTGCGCGAGCAGGGCTTCACCACCACCCTGTTCGGCCGCAAGACGCATTTCCCGCGGATCAGGAGCAAGGTGCAGCACGAGCGGCAGGGCGCCGAGCGCGCGGCGATCAACGCGCCGATCCAGGGCACGAGCGCCGACATCATCAAGCGCGCGATGGCTCGGATGGAGCCGGCACTGGCGGAAGCCGGGCTGACCGGCACGCGCATGCTGCTGCAGGTGCACGACGAACTGGTGTTCGAAGTACCCGAGAACGAAGTGGAGGCGGCGAAACCGGTGATCGAGCGCGTGATGGCCACCGCCGCCGAGCCATCGGTGAAGCTGGATGTGCCGCTGGCGGTGGAGATCGGCACTGGCGCAAGCTGGGGGGCGGCGCATTGACCGGCGGGCAGCGCGGGGCCGGCGGGCCGCCCCAGTGACCGAAACGTCGAAGGATATTGCGCAGCTCGCCAAGGGCGGGCGCACCAATGTCGCGGGGTTCATCCTGCGGCTGGCGGCGCGCATCCCGTTCCTGTTCATCGCCGGGCGGCTGTACGGACCGGAGCTCGTCGGGCGGTTCGCCATCGCGGTGGTGGTGGTGGAGCTGGCAGCGCTGCTGGCAACGCTGGGACTGAAGCGCGGGCTGGCGCAGGCGCTGAGCCGGACCGACCGGCCACACGTGCATGTCGTCGCCGACGGGCTGGTGGTCGCGGCGCTGCTGTCGCTGCTGGCGAGCGCCGTGCTGTGGACCTTCCCCGAGGTCATGTACCCCAATACGCCCATCGTCGGCCTCGACCGCTGGCTGCCGCTGATCGTGCTGGCGATCGCCTGGTCCGACGTGAGCCTCGCGGCGCTGGCCTATCGCCATAATGTGAAGGCGGCGGTGACGGCGCGGGCGGTGGTGGAGCCGTGGACGATCTCGATCGCGGCGTGGATCTTCTCCTTCTTCACCACGCGCGATGGCCTTGTGCTGAGCTATGTCGCGTCGATGATCGCGGCGCTGATCGCCTCGATCGTGCCGCTGGTGCGCAGTTACGGCCTGCCGCGCGGCTGGTCCCCGCATGTGCGCGGGCTGCTGGCGATGATCCGCGACAACGTGCCGCTGGCGGGCGCGGATGCGTTCGAATGGGGCACGCGCAACGTCGACCGGTTCATCCTGGGCGTGATGTTCGAGCCCAAGATCGTCGGCATCTATTATATGGCGCAGCAGGTGGCGAGCCTGCCGCAGAAGCTGAAGACATCGTTCGACCCGATCCTGGGCCCGGTGATCACGCAGAGCCTGGCAGTGAACGACCGGTTGGCGATCGCGCGGCAGGTGCGGCAGGTGGCGTTCTGGATCATCGCCGCGCAGGCGTGCCTAGCACTGATGGGATCGATCCCGGGCGGAGCGGTGATGGGCGTCGTCGGCCCGCAGTTCGTGGCCGGCACCGCGGCGCTGGCCTTCCTGCTGACCGCCGAGGTGCTCGCCTCCACCGGGGCGGTGTGCGAGACGGCGCTGGTCTATACCGCGCGGCACCGCAACCTCCTGATCTCCGCGGTGATGCTGACGTTCCAGGTGGCGCTGAGCTTTGGGCTGATCCTGCTGATGCGCAATTGGGGCTGGCCGGTGGAATATCAGGCGGCCGGGCCGGCGCTGGCACTGATGACGAGCCTGGCGCTGACGTCGCTGATCAAGGCACGGCTGCTGGGGAAGATCCTGGGCGCGCCCGTTTCCCCGCTGCGCTGGCCGCTGTTGTGGGCGGTGCTGGCGGCGGGCGGCGTCGGCGCGCTGTTCACCGCACTGCCGCCGCATTTCGAATGGGCGGAGGTGGTGATCGGCATCCCGGCGATTGCGGCGACGTATCTGTTCATCCTGTGGCGCTGGGCATTCGGGCCGGAGGATCGCGCGCTGTTCGGCCGCATGCCGCGGGCCGACGAGGCGACATTGCCGAACGTCGGCGCGCCGGCGCGCTGACACCTTCACGAAGCGAAAGGCAGATAGTTGGACACGACAACCACGCCCGGCACGCGCCTGATCCCGGTTACCGAAGGCGATTGGGCGGGGTGGCTGCGCTGGCCGGGCACCGACCCGTTCGAGGATCACACCGGGCCGTTCTTCGCGCGGCCCGAGAACGGCAAGCTCGTCTGCGGCTTCCGCCCGGAAGCGAAGAACCGCAACGGCGGCGGCAACGTGCATGGCGGCGCGCTGCTGACCTTTGCCGATTTCTCCTTGTTCATGATCGCATCGGCGGAGCTGCCGGAATTCCATGGCGTGACGGCATCGCTGAACGCGGAGTTCGTCGGCGCGGCGCGGCCCGATCGGCTGCTCACCGCGCGCGGCGACGTGATAAAGGCGGGGCGCAGCCTGATCTTCGTGCGCGGGCTGATCGATGACGAGGGCGCGATGGTGATGAGCTTTTCCGGCGTCATCAAGAAGATCAACCGCGGCGGCTGAGCGCACGCAGTCAGGCAGCGGAAAGGTGAAGGGAGATAGCGCGTGGCCATGAGCGGCCGGACCCGTCGACAATTCCTTCGCCAGGCGGGGCTTGCCTCCGGCGGGGTGGCGCTGCCGTGGATGCCGGCGTGGGCGCAGCCGGTGTCCGCCGGGATCGCCGCGCCGCTGCCGGTGCTGGCGGGGCCCGAGGTGGAGTTGACCGTCGCGCACCGCATGATGACGGTGGACGGCAGGCCGAGCCACGCCATCGCGATCAACGGCACGGTGCCGGCGCCGCTCATCCGCCTGCGCGAGGGGCAGAATGCGCGGCTGAAAGTGATCAACCGGCTGGACGAGGATACCTCGATCCACTGGCATGGCCTGCTGCTGCCGTTCCAGATGGACGGCGTGCCGGGGATCAGCTTTCCCGGCATCCCGGCGGGCAGCAGCTTCACCTATGAATTTCCGGTGATCCAGGCGGGTACCTATTGGTATCACAGCCATTCGGGGCTGCAGGAGCAGATGGGGCATTATGGCCCGCTGGTGATCGACCCGGCGGGCGACGATCCGATCGCGTCGGATCGCGAGCATGTGATCGTGCTGTCGGATCATTCGCCGTTGCACCCGCACGCGATCTTCCGCCGGCTGAAGCTGCAGGGCGGCTATTTCAATTACCAGAAGCAGACGCTGGGATCGCTGCTGGCGGGGCGGGACCAGCCGGCGGGGGAGCGCGCACAATGGGGCGCGATGCGGATGGACCCGACCGACATCTCGGATGTGACGGGTTCGACCTACACCTATCTCGTCAACGGTTACGGGCCGCGCGACAACTGGACCGCGCTGTTCGCGCCGGGCGAGCGGGTGCGGCTGCGCTTCGTCAATGCCTCCGCCATGACGATCTTCAACGTGCGCATCCCGGGGCTGAAGCTGACTGTCGTGCAGGCCGACGGACTGGACGTGCGGCCGGTGACGGTGGACGAGTTCCAGATCGCTGTGGCCGAGACCTATGACGTGATCGTCGAGCCGGGGGAGGCGCGCGCCTATACGTTGGTGGCGGAAGCGTCCGACCGGTCGGGCATGGGCCGCGCGACGCTGGCGCCGCGCGCGGGCATGGTGGCCGATGTGCCGCCGCTGCGCCGCCGGCCGCTGGCGACGATGAAGGACATGGGGATGGGGGGCATGGGCGGGATGGACCACGCCATGCCTGCTGCCGGCGGTCATGGTGCGCATGGTGGCCATGGTGGCGGCCATGAGGGCGGCGTCGCGATGGATCATTCGATGCGCGATTTCGCCAATGCGCCCGAGGTCGCGCGCACGCCCACCGTCCAGTCGATCGCGCCGATGCCGGTGGATCGCATGGGTGAGCCGCCGCAGGGGCTCAGCGATGCGGGGCACCGCGTGCTGGTCTATCGCGATCTCATCGCGGCGAACCGCAACCCGGACGTGCGGGCGCCTTCGCGGCAGCTGCGCATCCACCTCACCGGCAACATGGAGCGCTATATGTGGGCGTTCGACGGGGTGAAGCTGAACGAGGTGAAGGCGCCGATTCCGTTCGGCGAAGGCGAACGTGTGCGCGTGACGCTGGTGAACGACACGATGATGGCGCACCCGATCCATCTGCACGGCCATTTCTTCGAACTGGTGACCGGGCACGGCGATCATGCGCCGCGCAAGCATACGGTGAACGTCGCGCCGGGCGGGACCGTCACCTTCGACCTGACCGCCGATGCGGTGGGTGACTGGGCGTTCCACTGCCACCTTTTGTACCACATGCACGCCGGCATGATGCAGGTGGTGACGGTGCGGCCTGATACCGTTGAGGGAGCGGCGGCGTGATCGCGCTTGGCCTGGCGCTCGCCGCGGCGTCGCAGGCGTGCGCGCCGGAACATGCCGCGATGGGGCATTGCACGCCAGCCGCGCCGGTTCAGGCGCCGGCCCCCGCCCCGGCCCCGGTGGCACGCTGCTCGCCCGAACATGCCGCGATGGGCCACTGCACCATGCCCAAGGCCGCGCCGCCGCCGGAGCCGTGCCCGCCCGAGCATGCGGCGATGGGGCATTGCAAGGCGGCGGGCCCGGCGGGCACCGACCAGCCGGCCGGGAACGCCCCGCCGCCAAAACCGCCGAGCGATCGTGCCGCGGCGCGCTTCTACGATCCGGCGGCGATGGCGGCGGCGGATCGGGCGATGCGTGCGGAACATGGCGGGATGCGGACGGGGCAAGTGCTGTTCAACCTGGCCGAGGCGAAGGCGCGGCGTGGGCGCAACGGCTATGCCTGGGACGGCGAGGGCTGGTTCGGCGGCGATGTCGACCGGGTGGTGATCAAGTCCGAGGGCGAGGGGACGTTCGGCGGCCCGGTGGAAGCGGCGGAAGTGCAGGCGCTCTATGCGCGCGCGATCGACCCCTATTGGAACCTCGAGGTGGGCGTGCGGCAGGATCTGGGGCCGCGGCCGCGGCGCACTTATGCGACCGTGGCGGTAGAAGGGCTGGCGCCGTACTGGTTCGACGTCGAGGGCGCGCTGTTCCTGTCCGACAAGGGCGAGCTGCTGGCGCGGGCGGAGGCGTGGTACGACCAAAGGATCACGCAGCGGCTGATCCTGCAGCCGCGCGCCGAGTTCAATCTCGCGGCGCAGGACATGCCGGCGGAGCGGATCGGGGCGGGATTGTCTCAGGCGGAGGCTGGGCTTCGGCTGCGTTACGAAGCGGCGCGCGAGTTCGCGCCCTACGTGGGCGTAGCGTGGGAGCGGCGCTTCGGCGCTACGGCGCGTTATGCCCATGCGGACGGGGAAGGGACGGGCGGCTTTTCCTTCGTGCTGGGCGTGCGCGCCTGGCTGTGAGGCGCCGCTAGGAGACCCGCCTTGTCGTGAGGCGCCGCTAGGCGACGCCGGGAAGCGGGGGGACGCTGGCGATCAGGGTGCCGTGCGCGACGAGCGTGGTGGCCAGCGCCATGTCGGGGGCCATGTGGCGATCCTCGGTGAGCGTCGGCACGCGTTCGCGCAGCAGCGCACGGACCGCCTCGATCGGGGCGCTGGAGCGCAGCGGCAGGAGGAAATCGCAGCCCTGCGCGCCCGCGAGAAGCTCGATCCCGAGCACCGAATCGACGTTGGCGGCCATCGCCATCAGCCGGCGGCTGCCGTGCGCCGCCATCGAGACGTGATCTTCCTGATTGGCGGAGGTGGGGATCGAATCGACGCTGGCCGGCGTCCCGCGCTGCTTGTTCTCGCTGACGAGCGCGGCGGCGGTGACCTGCGGGATCATGAAGCCCGAGTTCAGACCGGGCCGCGGCGTGAGGAAAGCGGGCAGGCCGGACAGCGCGGGATCGACCAGCATCGCGATGCGCCGTTCGGACAGCGAGCCGATCTCGCACAAGGCGATGGCGATCATGTCGGCGGCGAAGGCGACGGGCTCGGCGTGGAAATTGCCGCCCGAGAGCGCCTCGTCGGTATCGGCGAAGATCAGCGGATTGTCGGACACGCCGTTCGCCTCGGTCAGCAGCGTCGTTGCGGCCTGGCGCAGAAGATCGAGGACGGCGCCCATCACCTGTGGCTGGCAGCGCAGGCAATAGGGATCCTGGACGCGTGCATCGTCGACACGGTGCGAGGCGCGGATCGCGGAATCGGCCATGAGATCGCGCAGCGCCGCCGCTGTCTCGATCTGGCCGGCGTGGCCGCGCAGCAGGTGAACGCGGGCGTCGAACGGCGCGTCGGTGCCCTTCGCCGCCTCGGTCGAGAGGATGCCGGTGACGAGCGCGCTGCGATACAGCCGCTCCGCCTCGATCAGCGCGGCGAGCGCATAGGCGCAGGAAAATTGCGTGCCGTTGAGCAGCGCCAGCCCTTCCTTGGCGCCGAGCACCAGCGGCGCGAGGCCGGCGGCGGCGAGTGCCTCGGCCGCGTCGCGCGGCACGCCATCCATGTAGATGGTGCCGACCCCGATCATTGCCGCCGTCATGTGCGCGAGCGGGGCGAGATCGCCGCTGGCGCCGACGGAGCCTTGCGCCGGGACGAGCGGGGTGAGCCCGCGGGCGAGCATCGCCTCCAGGAGCTGGACCGTGGCGGGCTGCACGCCCGAGGCGCCGCGCGCGAGGCTGGCGAGCTTCAGCGCCATCATCAGTCGGGCGATCGGGATCGGCATCGGATCGCCGACGCCCGCCGCGTGGCTGAGCACGATGTTGCGCTGAAGCGTTGCGAGATCCGCCTGTTCGATGCGGACATGCGCGAGCTTTCCGAACCCGGTGTTGATGCCATAGACGGGATCCCCGCGCTCCACGATCCGCGCGACCGCCGCCGCGCTGGCCGCCACCGCATCCATGCTCGCCGGATCGAGCCGCGGCGCGGCACCGCGATAGATCGCCTTCCAGCCGTCGAGCGATACGGAGCCGGGGGTGAGGATCATGATCGTTCCTTCGGAAATTGGCACTTGAGAAGATGGCGGTGGGAGAGGGCGCGCCTTAGCCGAACGGGCACGAGTCGGCGATTCTTCCGTGACTTATCGTGCGCGGCCGGCTGCGCTTCAGGGGCGGCGGATGAGCTTCATCAGCGCGGCATCGAGCGCGGAGAGGAAGCGCGAGCGATCCTCCTTCGCGAAGGGCGGCGGGCCGCCGATGCGATCGCCGCCGGCGCGCAAATCGCTCATGATCGCGCGCACCGCCACGGCATTGCCGATCGAGCTGGTGGTGAAGGGCTTGCCGTTCGGCGCAACGACGGTGGCGCCAACCTTCAGGCAGCGATCGGCGAGCAGGATATCGGCAGTGACCACCACCGTATCGGCGCCGGCATGTTCCGCGATCCAGTCATCCGCCGCATCGAAGCCGGCATCGACCACCTGACGGCTGATCAGCGGATGCTGCGGCACGCGAAGGTGCGCGTTGCTGACGACGGTCACCGGCACCTCCAGCCGATAGGCGACGCGGTAGATCTCTTCCTTCACCGGGCAGGCATCGGCGTCGACGAGGATGTGGGGGCGGGCCATGGGCTGCGCCTTTGCCACATCGCGCGCCGCCTTGCACCGGCCGGGCGCGGATGAAAGGATGGCGCCAACGACAGAGACGACAGAAGAGAGGATCGGCACATGGCCTGGAGCGGCACGCGGCATCTGGTGGACCGCGAACTGCTACCGCTGCTGGAGGCCTGGCCGACCTTTGACCTGACCGTCGAGGCGCTGCCGGCAGTGCGTGCGCGATCGCTGCCGCGCCCGCCGATGCCGCCGGTGGACGTGCGCTTCGACCGGATGGAAGCGCCGGGACGCGACGGCGCGCCAGCGGTGCCGCTGCACGTCTATCGCGCCAATGGGGTGGCAGGGCCGCTGCCGACGATCCTTCACCTGCATGGCGGCGGCTATGTTGCGGGAAAGGCGAGTGAGTTAGCGGACGCGCACCGCGTGATGGCGAAGGATCTGAAATGCGCGATCGTCTCGGCCGATTACCGCCTGGCGCCGGAGACCTGCTTTCCCGGCAATGTCGAGGATTGCTACGCCGCGCTCGATTTCGTGATGCGCGAGGCGGATGCGCTGGGGCTGGACGCGGCGCGGGTGGGCGTGATGGGCGAGAGCGCCGGTGGCGGGCTGGCGGCGGCGCTGGCGCTGCTGGCGCGCGACCGGGGCGAGCACCGGCTGGCGTTCCAGCACCTCATCTATCCGATGCTGGACGATCGGACCTGCACCGGCACGCCGCATGCCACGGCGGGCGAGTTCATCTGGAACCGGGCGAAGAACGTCTTCGGCTGGACGGCGCTGCTGGGCCATGAGCCGGGGCGCGAGGACGTGTCCCTTTATGCCGCGCCGGCGCGTGCGGCGGATCTTGCCGGACTACCGCCGACCTTCATTTCCACCGGCGCGCTCGACCTCTTCGTCGACGAGGACCTGGATTATGCGCGGCGGCTAGTGGCGGCCGGGGTGCCGACCGAACTTCATGTCTATCCGGGCGCGTTCCACGCCTTCACGCTGGTGGCCGGTGCGCGGGTGGCGCAGCAGGCGAACCGCGACAGCCGCGAGGCGCTGCGCCGCGCGCTGTACGGCTGAGGCGTCTTAACCTGCATCAATAAAGGCAAAGTTTCGACGCCGCTTCGGGCGGTTAGGCGCTTTTGCCGGAACGCGCGAGCGACACGCATCGTTGGGAAGCCATTCACCAGGAGGATGGAATGGCCGATACGATCGACCCCGCCCGCGCGGACGATGCCCCACTTTCGACCGCCAAACATCGGTCCGCCGCCGTCGATTCCGCCACCAGCGGGATGATCGGAACGCCGGCGGACGGCAATGCCGACACGCTGATCGGCCGCACCGTGACGATCCGCCGGCCGCGTGCCGAGCTTTATGCTTACTGGCGCGATTTCCCCAAGCTCGCGACGTTCATGGAGAATGTCGAGCGGGTGGAGATGCTGGACGACCAGCGATCGCACTGGGTGGTGAAGGCGCCCGGCGGCGGCACCGTCGAGTGGACCGCGCGGATCACCGATGAGCGCGAGGGCGAGTATATCGCCTGGACATCGGAGGAAGGCGCCGAAGTGCCCAACAGCGGCCGCGTGGACTTTCGCGATGCGCAGGGCGATCGCGGCACGATCGTCACCGCGACGATCCTGTACGATCCGCCGTTCGGCATCATCGGCAAGCTGGTGGCCAAGATGTTCCAGCGTGAGCCGGCGATCCAGGCGCGGCGCGACCTGCGCCGCTTCAAGCAGCTGATGGAAACCGGCGAGATCGCCACCGGGGCGCGCAACCGCCGCCTTCTGGAAGAGGGAAAGAACTGATGCGAGCGATCCATTTTGTAGAGGAGCTGCGCTGATGCGAGCACTGGCCTGGCACGGAAAGCACGACGTTCGCGTCGACACGGTCGACGATCCCGAAATCCTCAACCCGCGCGACGCGATCATCAAGATCACCTCGACCGCGATCTGCGGATCGGACCTTCACCTCTACGACGGCTATATCCCGACGATGCAGGCGGGCGACATCCTGGGCCATGAGTTCATGGGCGAGGTGGTCGAGGTCGGCGCAGGATCGACGCTGAAGAAGGGGCAGCGCGTGGTGGTGCCGTTCACCATCTCGTGCGGATCCTGCTTCCATTGCAGCAAGCACCAATATTCCGCCTGCGACAACGGCCTGCCGGCCGACAACCAGGATATCGCCATGGAGCTGTACGGCCAGCCGATGGCGGGGCTGTTCGGATACAGCCACATGACCGGCGGCTATTCGGGCGGACAGGCGGAATATGTCCGCGTGCCGTTCAGCGATGTCGGCCCGATCGTGGTGCCCGATGGCGTGCCGGACGAGAAGGTGCTGTTCCTTTCCGACATCCTGCCGACGGGATGGATGGCGGCGGAGAATGCCGACATCGAGCCGGGCGACACGGTGGCGGTGTGGGGCTGCGGCCCGGTTGGCCTGTTTGCGGTGCAATCGGCGTTCCTGATGGGCGCGGCGCGGGTGATCGCGATCGACCATTTCCCGCGCCGGCTGGAGCTTGCGCGCAAGTTCGGCGCCGAAACGATCAACTTCGAGGAAAGCGCGACCTATGAAGCGCTGATGGAGATGACCGGCGGGATCGGGCCGGATGCATGCATCGATGCCGTGGGCCTCGAGGCGCACGGCCTGTTCGTCGACAATGTGGTGGACCAGATCAAGGCGTCCACCTTCCTAGGCACCGATCGGCCGCATTCGATCCGCCAGGCGATCATCGCCTGCCGCAAGGGCGGGCGCGTCTCGATGCCGGCCGTCTATGGCGGGTTCGTCGACAAGTTCCCGCTCGGCGCCTTCATGGAAAAGGGGCTGACGCTGAAGACCGGGCAGACCCATGTGCAGCATTACCTGCCCGGATTGCTGACCGCGATCATGGAAGAGAAGATCGATACGACCTTCCTGATCAGCCACACGCTGCCGCTGGAGAATGCGCCCGACGGCTATCGCATGTTCCACGACGAACAGAATGACGTGACGAAGGTGGTGCTGAAGCCCGGCCTCGATCGCCTCGACCTCTAGGAGAAACAGCATGGCCAACAAGCTTGCCATCGTGACGGGCGCGTCGACCGGCATCGGCTTCGAACTCGCCACCATCGCCGCGCGCGAGGGATATGACCTGATCGTCGCCGCGGACGAGCCACTGATCGTGGCGGCGGCAAAGGACTTCGAACGGTTCGGCACCAGCGTCGAGCCGGTCGAGGTGGACCTTTCCACGATCGAGGGCGTCGACCGGATGCTGGCGGCGGCGAACGGGCGGACGATCGACCTCGTCTGCGCCAATGCCGGCATCGGCACCGGCGGGCCTTTCCTCGACCTGGATGTCGCCGCCTGGCGCCATTCGGTCGACACCAATGTGACGGGCACCGTCTATCTGCTGCAGAAGGTGCTGAAGGCGATGGTGGCGCGCGGCGACGGCAAGATCCTGGTGACGGGATCGATCGCCGGCTACATCCCCGGCAGCTTCAACGCGATCTACAATGCGACCAAGGCGTTCATCGACAATTTCACCGAGGCGCTGCGCAACGAGATCAAGGATGTCGAGGGCGTGACGCTGACGACGCTGATGCCGGGGCCGACCGATACGGAGTTCTTCGCGCGGGCCGACATGCTCGACACGTCCGTGGGGCAGAGCGATTCCAAGGCCGATCCCGAGAAGGTGGCGAAGGACGGCTGGGAAGCGCTGATCGAGGGCAAGGGGCACATCGTGTCCGGCCTGTCGAACAAGCTTCAGGTACTGGGTTCGGGCGTGATGCCGCAATCGGTACTGGCCGAGATGCACCGCGGCATGGCGGAGCCGGGCACGGGCAAGGAGTAAGTACGAGGGCGGCAGGCGCGAAACGCGTGCCTGCCGCCCTTGCTTGCCGTCAGGCGAGCGTGCGGGCGCCGCGCAGCAGGCGGCCCGGCGTGCGGCCGGTCCATTCGCCGCGCTCGAAGGTGGGCACGCCCGACTTCACCGTCCAGCGATAGCCGCGCGGCTGCTGGAGCAGGCGCGTGCCGCCTGCGGGGAGGTCCTGCACGATCTCGGGCGGGGCGAGCGACAGTTCGTCGAGCGCGATGACGTTGAGATCGGCGAGATAGCCCGGCGCCAGGACGCCGCGATCGTGCCAGCCGACATGCGCGGCGTTCTTCTGCGAATACCCGTGGACGAGCCGTTCGATCGGGGCGGAGAGACCGGCCTTGTTGCCGCGCGACCACAGCGCGACGGTGGTGGTCGGGAAGCTGCCGTCGCAGATCGTGCCGCAATGGGCGCCGCCATCGGACAGACCGTAGAGCACGTGATCGCCGGTCATCATGCCGTGCACGTCATCGAGGTTGCCGCGGGCATAATTGATCAGCGGCATGTAGAGCAGGCGGCGGCCGCCTTCCTCCATCAGCGCGTCATAGACGTAGGGCGCGGGATCCTGACCCGCACGGGCCGCCTCGGCCGCGATCGACTGGCTTTCGTGCGGTTCGTAATCGACCGGATCGGTCATGCGGAACATGCGCGAATAGCCCCGCGTGATGATCGCGATGAAGCCTTCGCTGGCGTGGAAGGCGGCGTGTTCGGCAAGGATCTCGGCGCGCACTTGCGGATCGGCGAGCGCGCGGAGACGATCGTCGATGGTCGCGCTTTGCGCAGCGATGCGGCGATAGGTGGGCGCGACGATGAAGGGATTGGTGGTGGAGGCGAAGGAGAGGATCGCGCCGATCGGCCGCGGTGCGACCTGCGCGCTGACGGGAAGCCCGTCCGCCACCATCTGATCGATCTCGCGGTAGATGCTTTTCCAGCGATCGGGTGCGTCGTCGGTCTGCTGCACGGTGAAGGAGACGCGGCGGCCGCTGGTTTCTGCGAGGCGACGGATGAGCTGGAGTTCGGCGGTGGCGAAGGCGTCGTCGGCGGTGAGATAGGCGTCCGAGATCAGCTGGATCACGCCCTTGCCCGTCCGGCGCAGCGCGGCCGCGATGCCGAGCAGTTCGGGATCCTCCGCCGTCAGCGTGCCGATGTTGAGCCCGTCACGGCTGCGGTGGGCATGGGTGCGCGAGGTGGAGAAGCCGAGCGCGCCGGCGTCCATCGCCTCTGCGGTGAGCGCGGCCATGCGATCGACCTCACCCGCCGTCGGTCGCTCCATGTGATCGCCGCCGCGATCGCCCATGACATAGGCACGCAGCGCCGCGTGCGGCATGTGGGCGCCGAGATCCATGGTGTACTCGCGGGCGCTCAGCGCATCGAGATAATCGGGGAAGCTTTCCCAGTTCCAGGTCAGCCCTTCGGCGAGCGCGGTGCCGGGAATGTCCTCTACACCCTCGAGCAGCTGGATCAGCCAATCATGCTTGTCGGCGCGGGCCGGCGCGAAGCCGACACCGCAATTGCCCATGGCGGCGGAGGTGACGCCGTTGATCGAGGAGGGGGCGAGGACATTGTCCCACGAAACCTGCCCGTCATAATGGGTGTGGATATCGACGAAGCCGGGGGTGACGATGCAGCCGTCGGCATCGATCGTCTCGCGCGCGGTGCCCGACACCTCACCGACGGCGACGATCCTGTCGCCCTCCACCGCGAGATCGCCCCTGAAGCGAGCGGCGCCGGTGCCGTCGACGATGGTGCCGTTCTTGACGAGCAGGTCGTACATCGCAGGCTCTCCTAAGTATCTGTTCTGGTTCGGGTGATCATCGGCCGTCCGCCGCGGCGGCAACGGCGCGGAGGCGTTCGGCGATCACGGCGGCGTCGGGGTGCGGGCCGGCGTCGAACATCGCGGCGGCGAGGATGTGGCGCAGCGGGCCGTCGACTTCGACCGGCACCGCCACGCCGAGGATGCCGGCATTGACGTGGCCGCGATCGAGCCCGACGTCGCTCCGTGCGGTTTCGGCGACGTCGGCAAGCCAGGCGGCGTAATCGGGGGCGTTGGCCCAGGGAACGGCGTCAAAGCCGCGGCGCAGCGCATCGGCATCGAAGCCGCCGCGCGCCGCGACCAGCCGGCCCATCGCGCCGAGCATCATCGGCAGCCGCCGGCCGATCGTGAAGGCGACGCGCATCGCCGCCGAGCTGTCCGCGACATGAATCAGCTCCACTTCGTCGCCGACGCGGCGCCACAGGCCGATCGTGGCGTGAAGCTCCTGCGCCGCGGCCGCCATGGCGGCCGCGGCGCGGCGCGCGGGATCGGCATGATCGAGCAAAGGGGCGGCGAGATCGGCGAGACCCTGCGCCAGCGTGTAGCGCTTCGTCGCGCGATCGAAGGCGACGAGGCCTTCATGATCGAGCGTGCGCAGGATGTTGAGCGCGGTGGAGGTGTTGAGCGATTCCTCACGAACGATGTCGGCGAGGCGAAGCGGCGTGCGGTGGCGGCCGAGGCAGCGCAGGATCGCGACCGCGGCGATGACCGCGCCGACCGGCTTGGCGAGTTCGCGCACGTTGCTGTCGGGGGTGTCGCCGGCTTGGCCATCCCTTGCGCGGTCGAGGGGCGTCGCAAGGGCGGCGGCGCTCATCGCGGGAGGTTCAGGATCTGCGCGGCCTGCTCCGGCGACGCAATCGGGCGGCCCGCCTGCCGGGCGAGCTCGACCACTTCGGCGATCAGCTCCAGATTGCTTGGGCGACGCTCGCCGCCGAAATCCTCCAGCCCGACGCGGACGTGGCCGCCGCGTTCGATCGCGAGCTTGGCAAGGCCGGTGTCCACCACGCAATCACCGATCGCGGCGACGGCCCAGGGAAGCGACGAGCCGTCGAGCAGTTCGAGATAGGCATCGAGCGCCTTCTCCGTCGGCGGCAGGCCGAAGGTGACGTTGCTGCGCTTGCCGTCGAGGAAATTGTAGCGGCCGCCGAAATAGAGCTTCACGAAGGTGCCGGCGGGGAGGCGGCCGGCCTGTTCATAGGCGAGCGTGGTGCGCAGCCAGCCGGGTTCGTAGATGGCGATGGCGGGGCCGAGTTTTTCCTGTTCGTGCAGATCGGCGAGCCAGGCGATGTCGCGATAGGTGGTGGCGTAGAGGACCGAGGCGCCGGGGAGGCCATCGGGGCCGTGCGTGCCGAGATTGACCGAGCCGGGATCGAACGCGCCCATGCGAACGCCGGCGCGGGCGAGGCCACGGTAATGGCCGAAGCGTGCCTCCACATCCGGGCCGGTGGCGACGGTGCCCCAGAGGATCGCGTCGGGGCGCGCGGCCAGCACGGGAGCATAGGCCGCCATATAGCGATCGACCGCGGCGTCGCCGGTCATGTCCATCCGCTCGATATGCGTGTGGACGATCGCGGCGCCGGCCTCCATCGCGGCCAGCGCCTCATGCGCGAGTTCGGCCGGGGTGACCGGCACGTTGGAATTGCGCGATTTCGGCGTCGCGCCGTTCAGCGCGGCCTCGATGATGAGCGGCGGCATGTCAGATCCGCCCGCCATCAGGCCCCGGCCCATCGGTGTGCCGTGCGCCGTTCGACAAGCGTGACTCCGCCGTCGCCGGGGAGGTGGTGAGCATCAGGCAGCGACCGCCTGTCGGCCCGCGCCAGCGGCAGGGGCAGGGGCAGGGGCGGGCGCCGGCTGGCGACCGCGGATCAGCTTGCCGGGGAGGGCGTCGGTCGGCTCGCCATCCTGATAGATGACCTGACCCGACTTGATCGTCGCCACATAGCCCTTTGCCTTTTGCATCAGGCGGCGCGCGCCGGTGGGCAGGTCGTAGATCATGTACGGCTTGCCGAGTTCGAGCTGGTCGAAATCGATGACGTTGACGTCGGCGAGATAGCCGGGCGCGAGCAGGCCGCGGTCCGCAAGCCCGACGGCGAGCGCGGTGTCGCGGGTCTGCTGCTTCACCGTGTCGGCGAGGTCCAGCAGAGGCCCGCGCGTACGATCGCGGCACCAGTGAGTCAGCATGAAGGTGGGCAGGCTGACGTCGCAGATCGCGCCGACATGCGCGCCGCCGTCCGACAGGCCCGAAAGCGTGTTCGGGTTGGTGATCATCGCGTGGACGTTGTCGAGATTGCCCTCGACGTAATTGTGCATCGGGAAGAACAGGAAGGCGCGGCCCTCGTCCTCGAGCAACGCATCATAGACGAGTTCATCGGGGTGGACGCCGCGCCGCTCGGCCTCGGCGGCGAGGCTGGTCGAGGGGTCGGGCTCGTAATCCACGCGATCGGTGATGCGGAACATCTTGTGCTGCGCGCCGGCGACCGAATTGACGAAGGGATGATCCTTCATCGGTGCCTCGGCGATCAGGCGCGCGCGGAACTCGGGATCGCGCATCCGCGCGACCTTCTGGTCGAGCGGCAGATCGGCGATCTCGCGGTAGCTGGGCCGGCTGATGAAGGGGTGGACCGAGCCTTGCAGGCCGAGCATCAGCCCGACCGGGCGGCCGGCGATCTGCGCCTTCAGCGGATACCCTTCGGCGACGGCGGCATCGAGCCGCTGGGTCAGTTCGCGCCACTGGTTGGGTACGACATCGGCCTGGACCATCGAGAAGCTCAGCGGCTGGCCGGCGATCTTCGTCAGGTCGCGGACGAGGCTGAACTCCTCGTCCATTTCCTGGAAATCGGAGACCCATTGGAGGACGCCCGAGCCAGCGTCGGCGATGCCGCGGGCGATCGCCTCCATCTCCTCGCGCGCGGCGCGGACGGTGGGGGTGAGATCGCCGTCGGCGGTGCGGTGGACCATCGTGCGGGTGGTCGAGAAGCCAAGCGCGCCGGCGCGGATCGCCTCCGCGGTGAGGCGGCGCATTTCCTCATTCTCCTCCGGCGTCGCGGGATCGCGGTTCGCGCCGCGTTCGCCCATCACGTACACGCGAAGCGCGCCGTGCGGCACCTGGACGGCGACGTCGATGTCGTGCGGCAGCTGGTCGACCGCATCCATATACTCGCCGAAGCTTTCCCACTGCCACGACAATCCTTCGTGAAGCGCGGCGCCGGGAATGTCCTCCACCCCCTCCATCAGGCGAATCAGCGTGTCGTGATCCTGCGGGCGGACGGGGGCGAAGCCGACGCCGCAATTGCCGACGACGACGGTGGTGGCGCCGAGCGTCGAGGACGGGTCCATCCGCGAGGCCCAGGTGATCTGGCCGTCATAATGGGTGTGGATATCGACCCAGCCGGGGGTGACGAGCTTTCCCGTGGCGTCGATTTCGCGGCGCGCGGCGCCGGTCGCAGTGCCGATCGCAACGATTCGATCACCGGTGATGGCGATATCGCCCTGATACGGCGCGCCGCCGGAGCCATCGACGATCGTGCCGCCGCGAATGACCAGGTCGTACATGACGCCCTCTCCTTTTGCTGTATTTCCCGCGAAGGTGACTTCGCCGCGCGGATCAGGCAAGGATTATTCGCGTGGAAGAACAACATTCTCCATAGAGAACGAGAGGACGGCAGATGCAGGCAACCGCAACGATCGAGCAGACCACCACGACTTCCGACAGCGAGACGCTGGAGCGGCTGCTGCGCGAGCGCCGCTCGGTGCGGGGGTTCAAGCCCGATCCGGTGCCCGCCGACGTGCTGGAGCGGGTGATGGAGATGGCGCAGCTGGCGCCCTCCAACTGCAACGTCCAGCCGTGGACCGCGCATGTCGTGTCGGGCGAGGCGGCGGAACGGATGCGCACTGTGCTGCACGATGCAGCCAAGAGCGGCACCAGGATGACGCCCGATTTCCCGCTGACCGGCGCCTATCCCGGCCATTATCGCGGGCGGCAGATCGACGCGGCCAAGGCGCTGTTCGCAGCGACCAACGTGGCGCGCGAGGATGTGGCGGCGCGGACCGAATCGTTCCTGCGCAACTTCCGCTTCTTCGATGCGCCGCACGCCATGTTCCTGTTCATCCCGGCCTGGGCGGGGATGCGCGAGGCGGCGGACTGCGGCATGTATGCCCAGTCGTTCATGCTGGCACTGACCGCGAACGGCCTTGCCTCCTGCGCGCAAGGGGCGCTGAGCCACCACGCCGAGATCGTGCACCGCGAGCTGGGTGTGGGCGACGACCAGAAGCTCTTGTTCGGCATTGCCTTTGGCTATGAGGATCCGGCGCATCCGGCGAACAGCGCGCGCACCGTGCGCGACAAGGACCACGTGCTGCACGGCTGAGCCGTTTTTTTCGCAGAAGTGCGCGAGGTTGAGGGGGCGCCGCGCGCCCTTTCCCCGCGCGCACGATGCGGGTATGGCCCGCGCATCCGATGACTCCTGCAACGCCCCTTCTGCCGCCTGCCGACTGGCGGGATTTCCTCGCGCTGACGAAGCCGCGCGTGCTGACGCTGGTCGTCTTCACGGGGCTGTGCGGGATGCTGGCGGCGCCCGTCGGCATCCATCCGGTGCTGGGCTTCACCGCGATCCTGTGCATCACGCTTGGCGCCGGTGCGGCGGGCGCGCTCAACCAATGGTATGAGGCGGATATCGATGCGGTGATGAAGCGCACCGCCAACCGGCCGCTGCCCGCGGGGCGGATGGATCGGCAGGCGGCGCTTCACTTCGGCGTCGGGCTGGGGGCCTTTTCCGTCATCCTGATGGGGCTGGCGCTGAACGTGACGGCGGCGGCGATCCTTGCCGTCTCGATCCTGTTCTACGTCCTCATCTACACCGTCTGGCTGAAGCGCCGCACGCCGCAGAACATCGTCATCGGCGGGGCGGCGGGCGCGTTTCCGCCGCTGATCGGCTGGGCCGCGGCGACGGGCGAGATCGCGCTGCTGCCGGTGCTGCTGTTCCTGTTCGTCTTCCTGTGGACGCCGCCGCATTTCTGGGCGCTCGCGCTGTTCGTGAAGACCGATTACGCCAATGCCGGCGTGCCGATGCTGCCCGTGGTGGCGGGCGAGAAGACCACCCGGCACCAGATCGGCCTCTACACCATTCCGATGGCGCTGGCCGCGGTTGCGCCGTGGCCGCTGGGGCTGGTGGGGCCGGTCTATGGCGTCGTCTCCGTCGCGATGACCGGCTGGTTCGCGCTGCTGGCGGCGCGCGTCGCCTATCGCACCACCGGTGCCGAGGACGCGATGCTGCCGGAAAAGGCGCTGTTCAAATATTCCATCCTGTATCTTTTCGTAATGTTCGGCGCGTTGGTCGTCGATCGGTGGGTAGCATGAAGAACGATGACAAGGATCTGATCCGGCGCCGGCAGAAGAGCCGTGCGATCGTGATGGCGCTGCTGCTGGGGGCGTTCGTGATCCTGGTGTTCCTGATCTCGCTGGTGAAGATTCGCGAGGGGATGCCCAACCCATGACCGCGACGGTTTCGAGCAAGGGCCGCACCGCGGCGCTCGCGGTGCTCGGCGTTCTCCTGATGACCGGCCTCGCCTTCGCCAGCGTGCCGCTGTACCGCCTGTTCTGCCAGGTGACCGGCCTGAACGGCACCACGCAGCGCGCCGATGAGGCGCCCGGCGCGATCGTCGGCCAGATGGTGAAGGTGGACTTCGACGCGAACACCGGCAAGGGCCTGCCGTGGCGCTTCGCGCCCGAACAGCCCAACCAGCGCGTGACGATCGGCGCGCGCAACATGGCGTTCTTCACCGCGACGAACCGCGCGGCGGTGCCGGTGACGGGCACCGCGACGTTCAACGTGACGCCGGATCAGGCGGGCAAGTATTTCACCAAGATCGAGTGTTTCTGCTTCACCGAGCAGACGCTGCAACCCGGTGAATCGATGCGCATGCCGGTGATCTACTTCGTGGATCCGAAGATCCGCGACGATCCCGACGCACGCGATATCGACACGATCACGCTCAGCTACACGTTTTACCCGGTGGATTCCGGCAAAAGCCCAAGCTAAGCGGACGCAAACGCGTACCAACGGGGATAGCCAGATGGCAGGCGCCAAGAACCACCAATACCATATCCTTCCGCCCGATATCTGGCCGATGGCCAGTTCCTTCTCGGCCCTGGCAATGGCTGTGGGCGCCATCATGTGGATGCACGGCGGCCATGTCGGTAAGCCGAACGGGGGCGGCATCCTGTTCTTCGTCGGCCTCGCCGCGGTGTTGCTGTGCATGTTCAGCTGGTGGCGCAACGTGATCCGCGAAGGTCGCGCTGGCGACCATACCCCGGTGGTGCAGCTGCACTTCCGCTACGGCATGATCCTGTTCATCGCTTCGGAAGTGATGTTCTTCGTTGGCTGGTTCTGGGCCTATTTCGATTTCGCGCTGTTCCCCGATGCGATCGCCTTCGTCGATGGCGCGGTGGAGAGGGCCAGTGACACCGTGGCGATCGCCGCGCAATGGCCGCCCAAGGGCCTGGAAGTGATCAACGCGTTCGAGCTGCCGCTGCTCAACACGCTGATCCTGCTGTGCTCGGGCACCACCATCACCTGGGCGCACCATGCGCTGATCCATGGCCAGCGTGGCGGCGAGAAGACCGGCCTGTGGGGCATGATCGGCGTGGGCGACCGCGACGGCGTGCTGAAGGGCCTGTGGCTGACGATCGTGCTCGGCCTGATCTTCAGCGCGGTGCAGGCGTATGAGTACATGCACGCGCCGTTCCCCTTCAAGGGCAACACCTATGGCGCGTCGTTCTTCATGGCGACGGGCTTCCACGGTTTCCACGTGATCGTCGGCACGATCTTCCTGATCGTCTGCCTGATCCGCGCCTATAAGGGTGACTTCACGCCCAAGCAGCACTTCGGCTTCGAAGCGGCGGCCTGGTACTGGCACTTCGTCGACGTGGTGTGGCTGTTCCTGTTCGTCTCGATCTACGTGTGGGGCGGCTGGGGCGCGCCGGTCCACGGCTGATCGCCTGACGCTGCCGCCGGCAGCGACGGATGAAGCGGGCGCGGCTCCTCGTGAGTCGCGCCCGTTCGCTTTTGTGGGAAGAATGACGTGCTTGATCCAGCCATGAGGCGCGTGCCGATCCTGCCGACGATCCTGGTCGCCCTTGCGGTCGCGATGATGATCGGGCTTGGGCTGTGGCAGCTGCTGATCAGGCTGCCGCAGAAGGAAGCGCAGCTGGCGCAGCTGGCGGCGAACCCGTCGCGCCCGCCGATCGCCTTCCCGATGGCGCCGGACGATAGCCTGTTGTTCCGGCGCAGCACGCTCGATTGCGCGGAGGTGACCGCGATCACCCGCGCGGGGGCTGGCGCCGCCGGTTACCGCCTGATCGCATTATGCCGCACGCCGGGCGGCACCGCGAAGGTGCAGCTTGGCACGACGCATGATCCGGTGAAGGAAGTCTCCTGGCCGGGCGGGCCGGTGAGCGGCTGGATCAGCCACGCACCCGATGCGACGCCGCTCGGCGCGCAGCTGTTCAAGCCGGCGCCGCGGGAGTTGCTGCTGGTGGCGGATCGCCCGGCGGGGGGCCTTGCCGCCAACAGCCGGCCGAACGTCAGCCTCGTGCCGAACAATCACCTGGCCTATGCCGGCCAGTGGTTCTTCTTCGCGGCGGTGGCGGCGGTGATTTACGTCCTGGCGCTTCGTCGGCGGGGCCGGCCGGTCGGGGGCCCGCGGCAGGAGCGATAGCAGGGCTATCGCCGCGCCACGCAGAGCGTGGTTGTCTCGCGCCGGCCGCGCGGCTAACCGGCAGGCCCATGCGCTATATCAGCACCCGTGGGGCGGCACCGACGCTCGATTTCCGTGGCGCGACGCTGGCCGGGCTGGCATCGGACGGCGGCCTGTACGTGCCGGAACAATGGCCGACGCTGTCGAAGGACGAGATCGCGGGGCTCGCCCGCCTCTCCTATGTCGATACCGCCGTGGCGGTAATGGCGCCGTTCATCGGCGACAGCCTGACCCGCGAGGAGCTCCGCGCGCTGTGCGAGCAGGCCTATGGCCGCTTTGCCCATGCCGCAGTGACGCCGCTGAAGCAGCTGGACCACGACCAGTGGCTGCTGGAACTGTTCCACGGCCCGACGCTGGCGTTCAAGGACGTGGCGCTGCAGCTGCTCGGCCTGTTGTTCGAGCGGTTCCTGACCGGCGACACTGAAGGGCCGCTGACGATCGTCGGCGCGACGAGCGGGGACACGGGATCGGCTGCGATCGACGCCGTTGCGGGGCGTGCGGGCATCGACATCTTCATGCTCCACCCGGCAGGCCGTGTGAGCGAGGTGCAGCGCCGGCAGATGACGACGGTGCTGGCGCCCAACGTCCACAATATCGCGATCCGCGGCGATTTCGACACCGCGCAGGCGCTGGTGAAGGCGATGTTCAATTCCGCCGCTTTCGCCGGCCGCTTCCGCCTGGGAGCGGTGAATTCGATCAACTGGGCGCGGCTGATGGCCCAGGTGGTCTATTATTTCTATTCGGCCGTGCGGCTGGGGGCGCCGGAGCGCGCCGTGGCGTTCAGCGTGCCGACCGGAAACTTCGGTGACGTGTTTGCCGGCTATGTCGCCGCGCGCATGGGGTTGCCGGTGGCGAAGCTGGTGGTCGCCACCAACGTCAACGACATCCTTCACCGGGCATTGTCGGCGGGCGATTATTCGACCGGAACGGTGATGCCGACGGCGACTCCGTCGATGGACATCCAGGTATCGTCGAACTTCGAGCGGCTGCTGTTTGACCTTGGCGGGCGTGACGGCGCAGCGCTGGCGACGCAGATGGCCGGGTTCGAAACGGACAAGGCGATGCGGCTGACCAATGCGCAGCATGGCGGGGCCGCGGCGCTGTTCACCAGCGCCAGCATCGACGCGGATGGCATGGCGCTGGCGATGCGCTGGGCGCAGGAGCGGGCGAACGAAGTGATCGATCCGCATACGGCGATCGCCCTGGCGGCCGCGCGGCGCGTTCCGGTCGATGCGCCGATGGTGACGCTGGCGACGGCGCATCCGGCAAAGTTCCCCGAAGCGGTGGAGCGCGCGACCGGGACCAGCGCGATCCTGCCGCCGCGCATGGGCGACCTGTTCGAGCGCGAGGAAGCGTTCGATACACTCGACGCTACCTTTGCGGCGGTGAGTGACTATATCGCGGAGCGCGCCACTCCGCGGGGGTAGCGCGAACCCCTTTCCCGTTCGTCCTGAGCTTGTCGAAGGGCGTGTCAGCCACGGCGCCGATTGCGGCACGTGCTTCGACAGGCTCAACACGAACGGGGCGGTCTGATCGCGCCCTTTACGTCTCAGGATTATCTCATGCCATCGCCCCGCCGCACCTTCGCGATCATCTCGCACCCTGACGCCGGCAAGACCACGCTGACCGAAAAGCTGCTGTACGTCGGCGGCGCGATCCATCTTGCCGGCGAGGTGAAGGCACGCGGGCAGAGCCGGCGCGCGCGATCGGACTGGATGAAGATCGAGCAGCAGCGCGGCATCTCCGTCACGTCCTCCGTCATGACGTTCGAGAAGGACGGGGTGTTCTTCAACCTGCTCGACACGCCGGGGCACGAGGATTTCAGCGAGGACACGTATCGCACGCTGACCGCGGTCGATTCGGCAGTGATGGTGATCGACGCCGCGCGCGGCATCGAGGCGCAGACGCGCAAGCTGTTCGAGGTATGCCGCTTGCGCAATGTGCCGATCATCACCTTCGTCAACAAGGTCGATCGCGAGGGGCGG
The DNA here is from genome assembly GCA_964390515.1 of uncultured Stakelama sp. Classification (GTDB taxonomy): domain Bacteria; phylum Pseudomonadota; class Alphaproteobacteria; order Sphingomonadales; family Sphingomonadaceae; genus Sphingomonas. The sequence goes on along the minus strand of CAYMIU010000009.1, from coordinate 10,523 downwards.
CCGGTGTTCGAGCTGCTCGACGAAATTGCCGACATGCTGGCGCTGGACGTGTGCCCGATGAGCTGGCCGGTCGGCATGGGCGGCACGTTCCAAGGCGTGCTGGACCTGAAGACCAACCGCATCAGCCGCCCCGATGGCGACAGCCGCACGTTCCAGGGCCGTGTCGAGGATGCGCCCGAACTGCCGCCCGAGATCGCCGAGGAGATCGAGCTGGCACAGGCGGGCTATGCCGCGTTCGACGCCGAGGCGTATCGCGCCGGCGACCTGACGCCGGTCTATTTCGGATCGGCGCTGAAGGATTTCGGCCCGGCCGAGCTGATCGCCGCGCTGGCCGAATACGCGCCCCCGCCGCGCCCGCAGCCGGCCGAGCCGGCGCCGGTGCAGCCCGACGAGAAGGACGTCACCGGCTTCGTCTTCAAGGTGCAGGCCAACATGGACCCGCAGCACCGCGACCGGATCGCGTTCATGCGGCTGTGCTCGGGCACGTTCAAGCGCGGCATGAAGCTGACGCCGACGGGGCACGGCAAGCCGATCGCGGTCCATTCGCCGATCCTGTTCTTCGCCCAGGATCGCGAGATCGCCGACGAGGCGTTTCCGGGCGATATCATCGGCATTCCCAACCACGGCACGCTGCGCGTCGGCGACACGCTGAGCGAGAAGCCGGGGGTGCGGATCACCGGCCTGCCGAACTTCGCGCCGGAAATCCTGCGCCGTGTCGCGCTGAAGGATCCGACCAAGACCAAGCAGTTGCGCAAGGCGCTGGATGACCTCAGCGAAGAGGGCGTGATCCAGGTTTTCTATCCGGAAATCGGATCGAACTGGATCATCGGCGTGGTCGGGCAGCTGCAGCTCGACGTGCTGCTGTCGCGGCTGGAGGCGGAGTATAAGGTCGCAGCGGGGCTGGAGGCATCCCCGTACGATACGGCACGCTGGATCTCGGCGGAGGATCCCGCTGCGCTCAAGGACTTCATGGACCTGAACCGCGGCGCATTGGCCAAGGATCGCGACGGCAACCCGGTGTTCCTGGCGAAGAGCGCCTGGGAAGTGGGGTATATCGCGGAGCGCTATTCAAAGGTGAATTTCGCAGCGACGCGCGAGCGGTAAGGCGCTCCCGAACACGGCTTCAAACGGAAACCGCCGCCTCGGAACATGTCCGGGGCGGCGGTTTGCGTTTCAGGTGATCTCTTCTCGCGAGCCCGACGACGGCTAAGCCGCCGTCGCCGGCCGTGACGCGCGATGCCCGTCTGGCGGGCACCGGCGCCGCTCGTGGAACGGCGCCTTCGGCCGTCAGAACCGGAAGCCGGCGGTCAGGCTCCAGGTGCGCGGATCGCCGTAATAGACGGTCTGGATGTTGCCGACGCTGGAGAATTCCTGGCCGTCCGTCTTGTACAGTTCCTTGGTCAGGTTCTTCACGCCGCCGCGCACGTAATAGCGGCCGCCCGGTGCTTCGTACTGAACGAAGGCGTTCAGCAGCATGTAGCCGTCCTCGTACAGGCCGGCGCGGTTGTCGACCGACAGGAACTGCTTGTCGACGAAGCGCGCGTCGCCGCCGAAGGTGATGCTGCCCGCGTCACCCAGCGGCACGGTGTAATCGCTCGCCAGGCTGAAGGTGATCGGCGGCGCAAAGGCTGGCTTGCAGACGATCGCCTCGCCGGTCGGGTTGCACGAGAAGCTGGCGGCGGGCGCACGGCGCGCATCGTCGAACTCGAGATACTTGGCGTTGAGGTAGCCGAAGCTGGAGCGGATCGACCATTGCTGCACGGGGCGCACCGCCAGTTCGCCCTCGAGGCCCCAGATGCGCAGCTTGCCGGCGTTCAGCACCGGCAGCGCGCCGCCGCTCGTGCCGGTGTTATTGCCCGCGCCGACGCGCGCCTGGAAGTTCTTGTAATCCGAATAGAAGGCAGCGCCCGACAGGCTGACGCGGCCGCCGAGGAAGGTGCCCTTCGCGCCGGTCTCGTACGTCCACACCGTTTCCGGCTTGAAGAACGGACGCAGCACGACCTGGCCGTCCACCACCTCGGTCACGTCGAGCAGCGAGTTCACGCGGCCGTTGAAGCCGCCCGATTTGAAGCCGCGGGAGGCCGAGGCGTAGAGCATCGTGTCGCGCGACGGCTTGAACGACAGCGTCGCGGACGGCGTCCAGGCGTCGAACGTCACCTTGTTGGTGCCATTGTAGGGCGCCGGCAGATCATCCGGGAAGGAGAAGGTGATGCCGTTCAGCGCCGGCAGCGTCGAGACGGTGCGGGTGAAGCGATCGTAGCGCTTCGTTTCGCGCGTGTAGCGCAGGCCGCCCGTCAGCGAGAGGCGATCGGTCAGGTCATAGGTCAGCTGGCCGTAGGCGGCGTAGCTGTCGAGCCGCTGATCGTCGTCGATGAAGCGGGTGAAGGTGAATTGCGTCGCTGGCGTCAGTTCGAACAGGTCACCGGCGTACGCCTCCTGATGCGAGCTCACGTCCTCGCGCAGGTAATAGAGGCCGAAGACGCCGTTCAGCCGGTCACCCGCGTACTTCAGCTGCAGTTCCTGGCTGAACTGCTGCTGGCGCACGCCGACGAAGACGTCGCCGAGCTCGAACTCGGTCGCGTCGATATCGATGAAGGCGTCCGAATCGAGATCGCGGAAGGCGCTGATCGAGGTGAGGGTGAATCCGCCGCCAAGGTTGAGGTTCGCGGTCAGCGAGACGCCGGCATGGTCGAGATCCTGGCCCTGGCCCGGCGCGAGCGAACTGCGCGCCTCGTAGCGGAAACGGCGGCCGAGCGGATAGGCGGGCGCGAGGACGCGCGTGCCGGTGGTGAAGCTGGTCGCGATCAGCGGCGCGGTCGCCTGGCCGAGCGTCGGGGCCGTGCGGATGCGCGTATAGTCACCTGCCAGGCTGAAATCGAGATCGTCGGTCGCCTGGAAGCGCAGGATCGCGCGGCCGGCGAGCGTGTCGCGATCGTTGAACTTGCGGCCGGTGACCGGATCGGTGACGAGGCCGTCGCGCTTGTCATAGACGCCGGCGACGCTGAGCGCGACGCGATCGGTGACGATGGGCGCGGAGACATAGCCGTTGACGAGCCACTGGTCGTAGCTGCCGTAAGTGACGCTGCCGCTGGCGCGGAAATCGTTCAGGTCCGGCTTGCGGCTGACGATATTGACCGCGCCGCCGATCGTGTTCTTGCCGTAAAGCGTGCCTTGGGGGCCGCGCAGCACCTCCATCCGCTCGACATCGAACAGGTTGAACAAGGCGCCCTGGATTCGGCTGATGTAGACGCCGTCGACATAGATGCCGACCGCGGGATCGAAGGTCTGCAGCGCATCGGGCTGGCCGATGCCGCGGATGAAGATGTTGGCGTTGGTGGAGGTGCCGCGGCCCTGGACGAGGTTCACGTTCGGCACGGCGCCCTGGATGCCCGAGATGTCGAGCGCCTGGCTCTTGGCGAGCTGATCGGCGGAGAGTGCGGTAACGGCGATCGGCACGTCGACCAGCCGCTCCTCGCGGCGGCGGGCGACGACGACGATCTCGTCACCCATGTCATCGGAGATGACTTCCGGCGACGCGGGCGCGGGCTCGCCGGTCTGGGCGTAAGCGGGTGCCGCGGCGAGGAGGCTCGAGGCGAGCAACAGGCGGCGGAAAGCGGACGAGCGCAACGTCATGGGATATCCCCCCCAAATGAAATCGGCGCCATCGCGGCGCCGCCCGGTCTAGGCCGGGTTGTGAAACACTGCCGATCGCAATAATGAAAGTTGAACCAGGTTTCAACTTGGAAAGGGAGGGCATGGCAGACGGGGCAGCGGAGGACGGGGCAGCGGAGGACGGGGCAGCCGGGAACGGGACGGCGGCGGAAGCGGGCACCGTCAAGACGCCGCGCACCGCCCGTGGCCGCAAGACGCAGCGCGCCATTCTTGATGCAGCGATGGGCGAATTCGGGGAGCGCGGTTTCCACGAGGCGTCGATCAGCGCGATCACGCGCCGCGCCGGCGTGGCGCTGGGCAGCTTCTACACCTATTTCGACAGCAAGGACGCGGTGTTCCGCGCCCTGGTGCGCGACCTGTCGGATCAGGTGCGCGATCATGTGAGCCCCGCAATTCGCGCCGCGCCGGACCAGATCGCGGCGGAGCGGGCGGGCCTCGTCAGCTTCCTGGAGTTCGTGCGCGGGCACAAGGCGATCTACCGCGTGATCGACGAGGCGGAGTTCGTCGATCCCGACAGCTTCCGCCGGCATTATGCCTCGACCGCCGAGCGGATCGCCGAGCGGCTGAAGGCGGCGGCGGCGCGCGGCGAACTGCGCTACGATGTGGGCGAAGTCCATGCTTGGGCGATCATGGGCATGAACGTGTTCCTGGGGCTGCGATACGGCGTGTGGGACGAGGATCCCGCGATCGCCGACATCGGCGACACGATTGCCGGAATGCTGGCGCGCGGCCTCTCGCGATAAGCGCGCGGAACGACTACATCACCCGAATGGCCGAACGCTTTGAACGACACCGCCAACCGTGGCGCACGGATGAGATCCAGAAGCTGCATACGCTGGCGAAGAAGGGCATGGCGCTGAAGGCGATCGCCAAGGCGCTGACCCGAAGCGAGGAATCGGTGAAGGAGCAGGCGAAGCGCGACGGGCTGTCGATCGCCAAGCTGCACTGACGCCGGTGTCCCACGACTATGACGTGATCGTGCTGGGTGCCGGCGCGGCGGGGCTGATGTGCGCCGCGACCGCCGGGCAGCGCGGGCGGCGGGTGCTGGTGATCGATCATGCTGAGAAACCAGGGAAAAAGATCCTGATTTCCGGCGGCGGGCGGTGCAATTTCACCAATATCGGCGCCGCGCCGGAGCGGTTCCTGTCGAGCAATCCGCATTTCGCGCGATCGGCGCTGGCGCGCTACACCGCGGCGGATTTCCTTGCGCTGGTAAACAGTTACGGCATCGCCTGGCACGAGAAGACCCTGGGGCAATTGTTCTGCGATGGTTCCGCGCGGCAGATCGTGGCGATGCTGCTGGAGGAGGGCGCGAAGGGCGGCGTCGAGGTGCGATGCGGCGGAAATATCCGTGCAGTGACGCACAATGACGGCGCGTTTTCGGTCGATCTTGGCGGGAAGACGGTGACGGCTGGCGCGCTGGTGATCGCGACTGGCGGGCCGTCGATCCCCAAAATGGGCGCGACCGGCTTTGCCTACGATCTGGCGCGGCAATTCGGGCTGAAGGTGGTCGAGCCGCGGCCGGCGCTGGTGCCGCTGACGCTGGGTGGCGAGGATCCGTTCCGGGCGCTGGCGGGCGTTGCGACCGAGGTGGTGGCCAAGGCGGGCAAGGCGGCGTTCCGCGAGGCGATGCTGTTCACCCACCGCGGCCTTTCCGGCCCGGCGATCCTGCAAGTGTCATCCTATTGGCGGCACGGCGAGCCGATCATCGTCGACCTGCTGCCGGGCCGCACCGAAGGCTGGCTGCGCGACGCGAAGCGGGCGACGCCGCGGGTGGGCGTCGCGAAGCTGCTGGCGGGCGCGCTGCCGCAGCGGCTGGCCGAGGTGCTGGTGCGCGAGCTGGGGCTTGCCGGCGAACTGGCGAACCTGGCCGACGCGAAGCTGGCGACGGCGGAGCGGATGCTGGCGGGCTGGCGGTTCGAGCCCAACGGCAGCGAAGGCTTCGCCAAGGCGGAAGTAACGGTGGGCGGCGTTTCCACCACGGAGCTGTCTTCGCAGACGATGGAAGCGAAGAAGGTGCCCGGCCTGTACGTGATCGGCGAGGCGGTGGACGTGACCGGCTGGCTTGGCGGCTATAACTTCCAATGGGCCTGGTCGAGCGGCTGGGCGGCGGGAACCGCGGCCTGAAAGCCCCGGACCGCGGCCGGATCAGCTGGCCGTCGGCACCGCCATCAGGTTTGCGACCTTGGCCTTGAAGGCGCGCAGCTTCGGGCCCGAGAGCGTCGCGACGCTGGACAGCGAGATCGAGCGCGGATTGACGATCGTGCCGTTCTTCCAGACCTCCCAATGGAGGTGCGGGCCGGTCGACAGCCCGGTCGAGCCGACATAGCCGATCACCTGGCCGCGCGAGACGCGCTGGCCCGAGGAGACGGCGAAGCGGCTCATATGGCCATAGCCGCTCGAGATGCCGCTGCCGTGATCGAGCTTGATGAAATTGCCGTAACCGCGGTTGCGGCCGGCCATCACCACGCGCCCGTCGATCGGCGCATAGATCGGCGTGCCGTGCGGGGCGGCGAGGTCGAGCCCCTTGTGCATGCGCAGGAAGCCGAGCAGCGGATGGCGGCGCATGCCGAAGGTGGAGGAAATGCGGCCCGACACCGGCATGCCCATGAAGCCCTGACGCTTCGCCTGGCCATTGGCATCCCAGAACTGGCCGCCGTTACCGTCGCCCTCTTCCCAGCGGACGAGGCGAAGCTTCTTCGATCCCTGATCGAGGCCGGCGAACTGCAGCTGGCCGACCTGAACCTCGCCAGTGGCGGCGCGGGCGTGATCGGCGATGATGTCGAACCGGTCGTCGGCACGGATCGCGCCGATCGACGTGCGGGTGGCGATCGCCTTGATATAGGCCTCGACCAGCTTGGCCGGGGCGCCGGCGGCGCGCGCCGAATGATAGAGGCTGGAGCCGACGCGGCCCTGGATGCGCAGCGGCGTGCGATCGATGGCGATCGGATGGCGTTCGAGCGACAGCCCGTCTTCGGTGCGGTGAAGCGACAGGTTGAGATCGAAGCGGGCGCGGAAGGCGAGCTTTTCGAGCGGGCGCGCGGTGCGCCGATCGTGGCGGCGCCCAAGCGTCAGATCCAGCATCGTGCCGGGCTTCAGATCCTTCAGCGACACTTCGCCAGCGACGAGATCGGCGACACGGGCGGAATCGGCGCGGCTGACGCCGGCACGCTGCAAGGCCCCGCCGAACGTGTCGCCATTGCCGATCGAGGCGGTAAGCTCGATGATCGGGCGCTCGGGCGTTTCGGCGAGCGGGCGGACGAGATCGTTGGCGGCCATACGCCGGCCGGTGGAGGCACCAAGGCCGAGCGGCGCGATCGAAAGCGTATGCGCTTCCTCGCGCTCCGCCGCGGTCATGCTGGTGGCGACGAAACCTGGCACCGGGCGGATGCCGGGCGCGGTCAGGACGGCGGCGGCGACGAGGCCGGTGCACGTGGCAAGGCCGCGCCACCACGTGCCGCTGCCGATGCTGGCGCCAAGATCAGGCACCCAATCCACCTGCAGAAGCGTGGCGCGCAGCCGCTCGCCCAGCGGCAGTTCGCGCACCGGCGCGACCGCGCGGCCGAAGCTGCGGCTGCCGGCAGCGCCGGCGAGTTCCAGTCCTGGCTGCTCGCGCAGAAACACGGCGGGTGATGCGCCCCCAAACGCCAAACACGTCGCCGATCCACCCCCGGCGCGGGTCGAAGCGTTGTGGGGCCAAGGTACTAAAGTCAAATTAACCCGCCGCGCCAATGACGCGCCTTGCGCCGAAGCGTTTGCCGGATGCGGCGAAACGGAACGGTTGATTCGCAACGCGTTGGCCACGATGTTCACCGCACCATGCCCGCCCATGATCATCCCCGCGTGACCGCGGTTCTGGGGCCGACCAACACCGGCAAGACTCACCTGGCGGTGGAGCGGATGGCGGCGCATTCCAGCGGCATGATCGGCTTCCCGCTGCGCCTCCTGGCGCGCGAGGTGTATGACCGGGTGGTGGCGATGAAGGGCCCGGAGCGGGTGGCGCTGATCACCGGCGAGGAGCGGATCGTGCCCAAGGACGCGCGCTGGTTCCTGTGCACGGCCGAATCGATGCCGCTGGGCGGCGGCGCTTTCGCCGGAGCCGCATCCGATACGCCGCGCGACGTCGCCTTCGTCGCGCTGGACGAGGCGCAGCTGGGTGCGGACGCGGAGCGCGGGCACGTCTTCACCGACCGGCTGCTGCATGCGCGCGGCCGCGAGGAGACGATGATCCTTGGCTCTGCCGCCTTGAAGCCGGTGGTGAAGTCACTGGTGCCGGGCGTCGAGATCATCGAGCGGCCGCGCTTTTCCGACCTCTCCTATGCGGGCGCGAAGAAGATCAGCCGGTTGCCGCGGCGATCCGCGATCGTCGCGTTCAGCGCCGAGGAAGTCTATGCCGTGGCCGAGATGCTGCGGCGGCTGCGCGGTGGCGCGGCGGTGGTGATGGGGGCGCTTTCCCCGCGCACCCGCAACGCGCAGGTGGCGATGTTCCAGGCGGGCGAGGTGGATTATCTGGTCGCCACCGATGCGATCGGCATGGGCCTCAACATGGACGTGGCGCATGTCGCCTTTGCCGGGCTGCACAAGTTCGACGGGCGGCGGCGGCGGCGGCTGACGGTTTCGGAGATGGCGCAGATCGCCGGGCGTGCCGGGCGGCACCAGCGCGACGGGACGTTCGGCGCGGTGGCCGAGGAGGGCCCCGACGCTTTCCTGCCGGAGGAAGTGCTGGCGATCGAGGGGCATCGCTTCCCGACGCTCGACACCCTGTTCTGGCGCGACGGCGATCCGGACCTGTCGAGCGTCGACGCGCTGCTCGCCTCGCTTTCCGCGCCGCCGCAGCACGAGACGCTGCGCGCGGCGCCGGAATCGGTGGACCTTGCGGTGCTGCGTCGTCTGGCGGACGATTCGGCGATCCGGGCACGGGCGCGCGGGCAGGTCGACCGGCTGTGGGCGGCGTGCGGCATTCCCGATTTCCAGAAGCTTGGCGTGGAGCCGCATGCGCGCTTCGTCAGCCGGGTGTTCGGGCATCTCGCCGAGGGCCATCTGCCGCACCAATGGTTCGCCGACGAAGTCGCGCGGCTGGACCGGGTGGACGGCGACGTGGAGACGATCGCGGGGCGCGTCGCGGCGGTGCGCACCTGGGCCTATATCGCGCAGCGCAAGGACTGGCTGGCGGACCCGGCGCACTGGGCGGCGCGCACGCTGGCGGTGGAGGAGCGATTGTCCGACGCGCTGCACACCAGCCTGACGCAGCGCTTCGTCGACAAGCGCACCAGCGTGCTGATGAAGCAGATCGGCGCAGGTGCCGGCGCGCTGCCGGTGGAGATCGGCGCGCAGGGCGAAGTGACGATCGACACGCATGCGATCGGGCGACTGGAGGGCTTCCGCTTCGTCGTGGCGCCCGAGGCGCGGGCGGCGGACAAGCGCCTGCTGCTGGCGACGGCGGAGAAGCAATTGGTGCGCGAGCGGCGCGCGCGCGGCGAGGCGCTGGTGGCGGCGGAGGATAGAGCGCTGACGCTGGGCGGGGGCGGCGCGATCGTGTGGGCGGGCCACGAAGTGGCGCGGCTGGCGCGCGGGCGATCGCTGGGGCGGCCGGCGGTGGTGCTGGATCCGGCGCTCGACTGCCTCGACCCGGTGCTGCGGCGCGCGGCCGGCGAGCGCGTGCAGCGCTGGGTGGACGGCGCGGTGGCGCGGCACGTGCCGGTGATCGCGGCGCTGGCGGCGCTGGCGCGCGATCCGGGGGCGACCTCCCCCTTGCGCAGCGTGGCGGCGGCGCTGGAGGCGGGCGGCGGGATGACCGCGCGGTTGCCGTCACGCGCCGCGGTGGAGGCGCTGACGCCGGAGGATCGCAACCGATTGCGCCGTGCGGGCGTGACGATCGGCGCGCTCGACCTGTTCGATTCGCGGCTGCTGAAGGCGAGGGCGCGGCCGTGGCGCGAGGCGCTGCTGGCGGCGGCGGGCGCGACGCTGGCCGCGGGCTATCGCCCGCTCGGCGCGCAGGCGGTGCGCGTCGATCTGGTCGAGCGAATCGCGCACGCGGCGCATGATGCCCGGCCCAAGAAGGGCGGCGGGCGTGGTGCCTTCCAGCCCGATCCGGCGCTGGCGACATCCATGGGGCTGGAAGCGTCGACGGTGGCGCGGCTGATGGCGGAGCTTGGCTTCCGGCCGCTGCCCGAGGGGCGCTGGGCCTGGCGCGGGCGGCCGCCGGCCAAGCCGGTGGCGCCGCGGCCCGACAATGTCTTTGCTGCGCTGGCGGCGCTTGGCCGTGGCTGAGGCGCGCGATGCCGGGCCGACGATGCGGCTCGATCGCTTTTTGTGGTTCACGCGCCTCGCCAAGACGCGCGACGCGGCACAGACCATGGCCACCGAGGGCCGGCTGCGGATCGACGGGCGGGTGATCGATCGCGCGCACGCAGCGGTGCGAATCGGCAACATCCTGACCTTCGTCAAGGCGGGCAACGTGCGCGTCGTGCGGGTGGAGATCCTGCCGGTGCGCCGCGGCCCCGCGCCCGAGGCGCAGCGCTGCTATCGCGAGCTGGAGGCTGGCGCCGGGCCGGGCCCCGGGCCGGGCTCCGGGCGGGACGCAGATGGCGTCAGGAGTAGCGCGAACGTCTCGCAGGAAGGCGAGGGCAATTGACGATGGCCGGCGCGAGGCATAGCAGCGCCTTCACGTCGCCGATCGAGGGGAGTTGAACCGGCCATGACTTATGTCGTCACCGACGCCTGCATCCGCTGCAAGTACATGGATTGCGTCGAAGTGTGCCCGGTGGATTGCTTCTACGAGGGCGAGAACATGCTCGTCATCAACCCCAGCGAGTGCATCGACTGCGGCGTGTGCGAGCCGGAATGCCCGG